>WRKT01000001.1 GCA_009777995.1 Treponema sp.
CAAACAGCATAGCCCTTATGCTTAGAACGGCAGCTCTTCCTGTTGAGCTTGAAGTTGTAAGCCAGCAATCCATCGGTGCATCCATGGGTGAGGATACAATCAGACAGGGACTATACGCACTTATAGGCGGAATTGCTGCAGTATTCGTTTTCATGCTTATTTACTATAAGGGTGCAGGAATTAATGCAGTAATTGCCCAGCTTCTCAATTTCTATATTATGTTCAGCGTGCTTTCTGCGTTTAACTTTACCCTTACTCTGCCAAGCATTGCAGGGTTCATCCTGACAATCGGTATGGCCACTGACGCAAACGTTATTATCTTTGAGCGTATGAAAGAGGAACTTCGTCTTGGAAAGAGCAGAAAAGCAGTAATTGAAACCGGATTCAGCAAGGCCTTCTGGGCAATTATGGATGCAAATATAACCACATTTATTGCAGCAATTTTCCTTTCCCAATTGGGTTCAGGGCCAATTCGCGGTTTTGCCGTTGCGCTTGCAATCGGGGTTTTCTCATCTGTATTCACCTCTCTTTTTGTATCAAGGCTGATTTTCGATTTTGGTACAGATGTATTACGCAGCAAAAAGCTCTCCGTAAGCTGGAGTATAAAGTAGGTTTATGATGAAACAGATTATTCCTTTTTCCAGATATTTTCTTATTGCATCTCTTTTTTCCCTAAGCCTTGTTATAATGAGCAGCATAGGTTATTTTTCAAGGGGCTTTAATCTGGGCATAGACTTTCAGGCAGGTCTTCTGCAGGAGGTTCAATTTGCTCCGACAGCTTTCAATATGACCTATAACGGCCCGGGAAATGCAAGCGTTATTTTCAGCCGCACATCCCTTGATATCGTAGTTTCAGGAGCTGCGGCAGATGAGCAAACTTATAGATTTCCCTTTTCTTCTTATATAAGTCAGGGAGAGCTTGTAAGAGGACTCAATACTATCGAAGGCTTCTCGGCTACACAGCCCTCAGCTCCTCAAGCCGGCTCCGCCACTCTTATTCAGAGCGCCCTAAGCAGTGCCCTTCTTGAAAGTGAAAATCCTTATACGCTTTTCTATCTTCCCCCCGGGTCTCCTCCGATTCGGATTGAAGATGTCAGGGCAGCCCTTCAACCCCTTGGGCAGGTAGCTGTTCAGGTTCTTGGAATTCCTGAGGAAAGGCACTTCATGATCCGTATGGAAGATTCGGAGCTTGGAGGAGGACTTGGCGGTGCTCAGGCAGAGATGATTATGGAAGCCCTTGAAAGTAATTTTGGCAGGGGCGGCGTTGTAATTACACGCTCAGACTATGTCGGCTCCCGCTTTGCAAGGGATTTGAGCAATCAGGCATTGGGGCTCCTTGGTATGACTCTTATTGTTATTCTAGCCTACTGCTCCTTCCGTTTTAAATTGCAGTTCGCTATTGGTGCAGTTATTTCTCTAATTCATAACGGAATAATTACTATCGGTTTTATTATCTGGAGCGGGATGGAGTTTAATACTATTACAATCGCAGCAATTATGACAATCTTGGGTTATACAGTTAATGATACCGTTGTCGTTTTTGATCGTATAAAAGAAACAAGACGCATATACCCTGATGATACATTCTTAGATGTTCTTAATAGGGCCCTAAGTGAAACCTTGAGCAGAACTATAATTACCACTGTATCAACAATGCTTGCCGTAGCCTGCCTTTATATTTTTACCACAGGAGGCATGAAGGATTTCGCTTTAGCCCTTATGGTAGGAATGGTTGTTGGTGTTTATTCTACTATCTTTATCGCTTCGAGTTTTGTTTTATTTTATGATAATAGAGCCAAAAATAGGAATGAGAAGAAAAGACAAACAACTTTTGTTAAGGCATAATTTTTAGGGAATAATGCAAGTTGTCCGTGCAAGAGTTCTTGGTTTCTGTATGGGTGTACGCAGGGCTGTAGAAACAGCTCTGCACGTATCTGAATACAGTAAGTCGGCATTTACCCTTGGCCCATTAATTCATAACCCAACGATTTTAAAGATGCTCCAAGACAGGGGAGTGGTTTGTCTTGAAGAAAACTTTCAACCGGGTACCATCCCCATGGAATCTAAAATAATAATCCGTGCTCACGGAATTTCCCCTGCCGTTGAAGAATCTTTAAATGATCAGGGTTTAAGAATTATTGATGCAACCTGTCCAAGGGTTAAAGCAAGTCAGGACATGGTTAAGATGCTTTCGCATAAAGGTAATTTCATTTTTCTTGCAGGAGAAGAAAACCATGCGGAAATTGCAGGGATCAAAGGCTGTGTTGAAAGCAGTGCCTGCTTTGTTGTCGCAAACCCTAACGAAGCAAGGGCAGCAGCAGCCGATTTGCTCCTAAGCGCCCCTCCAAAGACAGCCCTGATTGGCCAAACCACAATCAGCAGGGAAGAGTACAATGCAATAGGAAAGGCTATTCTAGAGTATTTCCCGGAACTAAAAATATTCGATACAATCTGCTCTGCTACTTCAGAAAGGCAGGAGGCCTTGATTGAGCTTTCAGAAAAGGTCGATGCCATTATTGTCGCAGGGGGCAGGGATTCTGCCAATACAAGAAGACTCCTCAACCTCGCTCAAAATCTTGGGAAACCTGCATGGCTCATCGAGTCCTCGGAAGATATACCGAAAGAGATTTCCCGGTATAGTAGTGTAGGCCTCTGTGCAGGTGCCTCAACACCTGACAATCTTATAGACGAGATTGAGAGGGCATTGACAATACATCCTTTAAATGTACAATGAATTCACTGGCATACCCAGTAAGTCTATCAGGGGGAATTCATGAATCTAACCACTGCTGCCTATATGAGTATAAAACAGGACCTATTTCAAGCAAAATATAAACCCAATGAACTTATCACAGAGAAGCAAATATCAGAAAAATATAGTATCAGCAAACTGACGGCCAGTGCATCTTTGCATAGATTATGCTCCGAAGGGCATCTGACCAGTTACCCTCGTAGCGGCTATATGGTTACTTCACTTTCTAGCCGTGAAATGGTCAATATCAAGCGTATGAGGGTAGCTCTTGAGTCCCTTGTCCTTGAAATTATCTTTGAAGAGGCAAATGATTCAGGAATTGAGTCGCTTTATGCTAATATAAACAACGAATTTTCTGTAGAAGCAAGCGCAGCAGTCAGTAATTTTACTTTTCATATGAATTTAGCCAAATTAACTAATGATAAGACCCTGATAAACCTAATTGAAAATCTTCTTGGGTCGGTTACCCGTATAGAGCAGCATATTTCACCTCAGATGCATACTATATGGCAAGGATATCATAAGGCGATAATTGACGCTTTGGTCGCTCACGATATCCAAACTGCCAAGGAATATTTATTAAAGGATCTTAATCAAAAAGAAGATTGAGTATATCAGTATTATGTATACTGGTATTGACAGAAATTTATTTTCATGATAGAATGACCTAGATTAAGGAGTTTTATCATGAATGAAAAGAAGCCTTACTTGAAACTTTTATTAAAACCTCATTGGCAGAATGACCATATAAGCTATATGGATATTAAATTTAACCTTGAAGAGCCCAAAATCCCCGGCGGGGAGGAAATGTTCGCCTTTAGTCTTAGCACAGTGAATATCCCATTCTGTGAGTTCAGTGGGGCTTTGAATATTAATGATGGCAAAGGAATAATTCCCTTCCATGTAACCGAAACGGAAGAAGGCTTTATTAAAAAGGCAAAGTATATAGTAGACAGAGATACCGAAGGCGATCTTTCTCTTGAATACAGAATTTTGCCAAGAGTGCAGCCGGAAGGGTATACCTCAAGCCCTTATTTTGATTTTGTGAACGAAGAAGGCGGAGCAAATGGTGCTGGGGTTACCTTCTTACCCCTATTTAACGAAAAAACCGAATATGACTTCACAATAAAGTGGGATTTAAGCGAAATGCCTGCCGGTGCAAGGGGAATTTGGTGCCTTGGAGAAGGGGAAATTTCTGCTCTATGTACAGGGCAGGAGGTCTGCTTCAGTTATTATGCAGTTGGAATGCTAAAAAGCATAGAAAAAGGCAATTTTGGGTTTTACTGGTTTTCTGACCCACCTTTTCCGGTTGAAGTTGCAGGTGAGAAAATTAGGGACATGTTTCTGTATATGTCCGATTTCTTTCAGGACGAGAAGGAGCCTTATAAGATATTTACAAGGAGAAATGGTTTTAAGGGGCATGGCGGAACTGCAGCAAGACGAAGTTATTTATTCGGATATGGCACAGAACAGAAAAATGACGTAGAAGACCTTGTTGCTCTTTTTGCCCACGAGATGGTGCATAATTGGCCGCATCTAAGGGATGAACCATATGGAACCACAACCTGGTACTCGGAGGGAATGGCAGAGTTTTATTGTATAGTTCTTACCTATAAGGCAGGCATATTCACGCTTGAAGAAGCTCTAAGGGAGCTGCAAAAAAAATCTGATAATTATTACTCAAACCCCACACGGTCCTTAACAAATGATGAAGCAGCCAAGATTTTTTGGACAGACAGGAGAACCCAGCGCATCCCATACGGAAGGGGTCTTTTGTACATTGCAAATGTTGATGCTCAGATAAGAGAAGCAAGCGGAGGAAAACGAAGTGTTGACGATGTAATGCTTGAAATTCTCAAAATACCGGGCGGAGGAAGGGAAAGTGGAACAAATGAAAAATGGCTGGAACTGGTAAGTCGTGAGCTTGGCAGGGATGCATCACCTGAATTTAATGACATGGCTGCAGGGAAATTAATAGTTCCCCTTGAAGGATGTTTTGGCGGGGCATTCAAGGCTGTGCCTGCAATGTTTGAGCCATTAAACAGGATAACTTCACATTCTGAACCTGAAAGAGCAGAAGGACCTGAGCTTGAAGGTTATAAATGGGAACTTTCAGGCAAGAGTGGTGCAAAAATTTAATTAATAGGAGAAAAGTATGCAGATAGAAAAGAAACTTGATGAGTTAGGCGTAATATTGCCTCCAATGGCACCTCCCGGTGCAATGTATATTCCGGTCAGAAAACTAGGAAATGCTCTATTTATTTCAGGTCAGGTTCCAATGCGTGATGGTAAACCATTATTTACAGGGAAGGTTGGCACTGAAAGAAGTATAGAGTATGCCCAAGATGCTGCACGAATCTGTGTTGAGAATATGCTTGCAGCAGTTAAAGATTTTCTTGGCGACCTTGACCTTGTTGCAAATATTATTAAATTGCAGGTCTTCGTGAACTCTGAAGTTGGTTTTGATAAACAACATATTGTGGCAAATGCAGCAAGCCAGCTTTTATTTGATATATTCAGCGATATTGGTCGCCACGCGCGCACCGCAGTCGGGACAAATCAACTTCCAATGGATGTGACTGTGGAAATAGAAGCAATATTTGAAGTTAAAGGATAGAAGATTGTTTAATTTTGATAATTGTGTCAATAAAGCTGAAACAGGGAATCTAAAGTATTTTCTTACTCCCGATACCTTAAAACGTGACGGAATTGTCAGCTATTCAGGTGCAGAAATGGAGTTTAAAACAGCACCTTCCATAATTGCTTCACTTTCGGACTTTGTATCAAGAGGTGCTTACGGATTTACACTATGCGATGATAAGTATAGAAGCTGTGTTGCAAAATGGATGAAAACCCAGCGAAACTTTTCGATTGAAAAGGAATGGATTATATCAACTTTGGGTACAATATTTTCTGTTGCAACAACAATCCGTCTTCTAACAAAACCCAATGAAGGAATAATAGTTTCTCCTCCTGTATACTACCGTTATGAACAGGCAGCAAACCGTTTAGGTCGTAAAACAGTATATAATTACTTAAAAAACAATGGTGGAAAGTACAGTATTGATTTTGAAAACTTAGACGAGCTTATGTCAAAACCTGAAAATAAGCTATACATCCTTTGTAATCCTCATAATCCAATCAGCAAGGTTTGGAATAAGGAAGATTTGGAGAGACTTGCAGAAATTGCAAATAAGCATGGTGTTATTATTTTCAGTGATGAAATTTTTGGAGAAGTTACCTTTGGTAAAAATACCTGTATACCATTTTGCACCGTAAAAGGAGGAGAGAAGGCGATAGTCTGTACCTCTTTAGGCAAGACATTTAATTTTACAGGTGTTAATCATGCAAATGTTATTATTAAAGATGATGAATTGCGTAAATGCTTTATTAATCAAAGGAATGCTGATCATTATGGCAGTGTGGATCCATTTTTTTATGCAGCTATAAACGGAGCTTATACTGATGAAGGAGCAAAATGGAAAGACGAGATGGTAAGCCATGTAGAAGAATGCTTTAGACTCATTGTAAATTTCTTCAACTTACACTTACCTGATGTTATTATCAGCCCCCTTGAAGGTACTTATGTAATATGGCTGGATTGGCGAAAGCATTTCAATACCGATGAATCCCTTATGGAATTTCTTAAAACAGAAGCCTCTCTTTATACTGATTTAGGAAGTGAATACGGCTCTGAAGAAGGTTTTACCCGTTTAAGTATTGCAGTACCATTTAAAGACCTTAACAGATCCCTTGAACTATTGCTTGAAGCAGGCAGAAAAAGAGGCATTATTAACCGGGAAGGAGTTAAATAAATGCAGAGTGCAGAGCAAAATATAAAAAGGCCGCTTGAAATTGAAGACCTGGCTTTGGTTGAGTATATATCTTCACCCGCTGTTTCTCCTGATGGTGAGCATGCACTGTTTGTCAAGCAAATAGCAGATACAAAGACCGGCACCTTTTTATCCCATGTTTACGAGATACCTGCTAGTGGTGGAGAATGTAAAAGAATTACAGATGATAATGCCCATGAAGATTTACCTCAATATTCACCCTGCGGACAATTTATTTCTTTTCTTTCGGATATAAACGGAGAAAAGCAAATCCGGTTATATAACAGGAAGAAAAAAGATAATCTTGAGCTCACTACCCTGCGACATGGCGTTAATTGGTATAGTTGGTCCAAAGATGGCTCAACTATTGCGTTCGATGCATCGTTATGGCCTGAAGAAAAAGAAACTGCCTTTCAAGTGCAAAGCAATACTGAAAAAACAGAATGGCTGCAAAGAAGAGAAAACTCTCCAATAGTCGTTGAAGATCTAATGTATAAGTTCGATGAAAGTTACGGTATTGTAGACGGAAGTTATACCAATATCGGGATAGTTGATGTTGCAAGTAAGAAAGCCAAAATGCTGACATCAGGGAAAACAAACTATAAAATGCCTGTTTTTTCACCCGATTGTAAGACAATATCCTTTTACGGCTGTCCTTATAATGACCATAGAGTAAGATTAAACCAGATTTTTACTTGTAATATCGATGGGACTGAACTTAAACAGCATACAGATAATTTAAGAACCACTGCAACATCCCCTATAGTATTCTCAAAAGAAGGCTTAATTTATTTGTCAGTTGTAGTCGAGGAAAATACTGAATCTAATGGGCCTTTCATAGGTGGTAAGTATTCATTAAAACCGCTTCTTCATAATCTTATAAACGGGGAGGCAAAATCCATACTGCCGCAAGACTGCGAATGTTATGGTATAGATACTGCAACAATCGGAAGAACAGCCATGGGAAGGGAGAATCCTTCTTATCAGTTAAGTGACTGCGGGAACTTTCTTTATTTTATCACATCAGATAATGGCGCTATGAATCTTTATCATGTCAGTTTGCTTGATGGAAAAACAGAAAAAATTACCGATGGGAAAATTGCAATTCATTCGTTCTGTACTCAAGTTAATAATAAAATAATTTATGTCCGTGCTGATACTGTTACTATGGCAGAAGTATATGCCTTTGATATGACAGAAAAAACCGAAACAAGACTTACACGGACAAACCTTTGGCTTAGTGAAAGAATTATCTCAGAGCCGGAAGAAATGTGGGTTGAATCCAAGGATAAAACTGCGAAAATACGTGGACATATCCTGCGCCCTGCCGAGTATAACAGTGAAACAAAGTACCCTGCCATTTTGGATATACATGGGGGTCCTACAGCTTTTTACTCTTACGATTATTGGTTCGAGTTCCAATATCTTGCAGCAAGGGGCTTTGCAGTAGTTTACTGTGATCCAAGGGGAAGCTCAGGGTATGGCCCTGAGTTTCAGATTGACGAACATGCATGGGGAATGAATTCTTATGACGATCTAATGACCTTTCTTGATGCATCAATCGAGAAAGGGTTTATTGATGAAAATAAACTCGGATGTACCGGAGGCAGTTACGGCGGAAGAATGACAAACGTGCTTGTAAGCAAGTCTGACAGATTTGCAGCGGCTGTAACCCAGAGGACTCTGTGCAATCTTACCACCTCTTACGGCACAGGTGATATGGGTTCGGTACGAAGTGACAAGCAGTTTAAAACAATGTTAAAAATGTTAACAGATAGGGCAAAGACCCGCTCTACTACATTAATCGACATAGACAAGGTAAAAACGCCTCTTTTAATTCTTCATGGAACCCATGACTATAGATGCTCCTTTGAGCAAGCCGAGCAGATGTTCATTGCAATGAAAGACAGAAACCCCGATGTCCCTGTAAAACTAATTGCATTCCCCGGTGAGAATCATAATCTTACAAGGAGCGGGAAGCTTTATTTTCAACAGGCTCACCTGAAAGAAATGGCAGATTGGTTTGAATTATACCTAAAGGAGAATGATAATGGATAAAAATATTTCATCTACAAATGATTATTATAACTTCTCCTATATTGGTACACCTGATTATAATGCGGCAAACAGACTTCTTGCTTATACTCTAAGCAAGGCAGACAAGGATTCGGGTGAATATAACCAGCAAATTATCGTTCAAAACATCAAAACAAATGAATCACGGATAATAACAGCAGGAGGTAAATCAGAAACAAATCCCCGTTTTACCGAGGACGGCAAGAGCCTTTTATTTATTTCAGACTTTCCGGGTGAAAAGCAAATATATACCGTAAATCTCGATACCAATGAGATTATATGTCGTACAAATATGCGCTTTGGTGTTTCTAATCCTGTCTGGTCTCCTGATGGTTCCAGAATTGCCTTTCTTTCATTATGCAGGCCCGATGAGGATACGGATTTACTACAGAAGCCATTAACCAAAGAAGAGAAAGAAGATATTAAAGTGATGCGTGAGCGCGAGCCCATTGTCATCACCAATTTTGGTTATAAATCAGAAGATTCAATGGGCTTTGCAGCTAAAGAGAATACCCATCTTTGGATAATTAAGATAGGGGAAGAGAAGGCAATAAGGGTTAGTGACGGAAGTGCAGAGCATGTAATGCCTGTATGGTCACCAGATGGTGAGTCCCTGCTTTTCACAAGCAACCGCTGCCGCCCGAAACATGAAAGCATAGGAATGGATTTGTTCATTGTCAATAAAGATGGTAAAGAATTAAAACAGTTGACCAGCACAATGTGGATTGCATACTATCCGGCTAAGTTCGTGCCATTTTTCACAAAGGATGGAAAGAGTGTCATTGTGGGTGCTATGACTCCTAGCCTTGCAGATGGTGTCCCTTCAACAAAGCTTTTCCGTGTCCCTCTTGACGGCAGTGAAGTTGCAAACCTATGGCCAGAAAATGCACCTTGCCATGAAGCTACCTGCTTTTTCTATAATAGCGAAAATTATGGCGGGTATTATGAGAATGCCCAGCTCTCTAGCTGCGGGAAGTATGTTTACTTTATTTCAGGATGGCATGGTTCTGCAAATATTTTCAGAGCAAATGCCGATGGTGAACCGGGTATCACCAAAATTACCAAAGGCGAACATAGCTATAGACAAATTGGAAGACCACAGAATGGTAAAATGATAGTACTCAAAGGTGATTTTCATGATACACCACAGGTTTATTTACTTGACGAAAAAGATTTTTCTGAAAATAAACTTACTGATACTGCAAAATGGCTTAAAGAAAAACTATTAAGCAAGCCGCTTGAGATGTGGATAGATTCACTTGACGGAGAAACAAGGATACAGGGCTGGGTTATTCCTCCGCAGAATATGGAGAAAGGCAAGAAATACCCGGCGATACTTTATATACATGGAGGGCCAACACCATTTTACGGCTATGGTCTTAATTATGAGCACCAATGTATTACAGGGGCAGGTTTTGCATTAATCCTTTGCAATCCAAGAGGTTCAACCGGTTATGGAGATATGCATGCCCGGATGTCAAAAGCAATGGATGGCACAGCAATGTATGACTTATTACAATTCACAGATGAAGCCGTAAAAAGGAATGACTTTATAGACGGGAAACGCCTTGGCATAACAGGTGGCAGCTATGGCGGTTACATGACTAACTGGATTGCTGCACATACAAGCAAGTTTAAGGCAGCGGTAACTCAAAGAGGTATTGCAAACTCACAGATACAATATGCTTCAAGCGATATGGCAGGAAACTCAAAACAATTTGAAAGTTTCAGGGACTTTATGATAGATAATATCAAAAAATCACCTGTTGCCTTTGCAGAAAAGATCGACATACCATTATTGATTCTGCATCCGCAAAACGACATGCGCTGCCCTGTGGAACATGCGCATCAACTGTATACAGCAGTTAAAGACACCCACCCGGATCTACCTGTCCGAATGGTGCTTTTCCCGAAATCTAACCATAGTCTTACAATGAATGGATTAATGACACTGAGGGTTGCGCATTATTCCGAACTGATTGAATGGTTTACTAAACACTTATAGAAGGAAGGATGATATGGAGTATGCATTAAGGGGACGCTTAATTGACGCAGTTTCTGATGAAGCAATCCCCGATGGTCTTGTAGTTGTTACAGGTGAGTTAATAAAGTACTCAGGTGTATATAATGAGAATGAAGTTCCAAAGGGTGCTCATGTCTTTTCACTTGCAGACGGTACAATAATGCCCGGCTTTATAGATTGCCATGCCCACTTAGTCGGAGAAAGTACTGCGGGTAAGGGCGGATTATCCGATGACAAACTGCTGTCTGCTGCACATGAAATTGGCATTCTTCTTGATTCAGGATTTACAGGACTGCGCGACATGAGCGTTAACGGTTTTTCACTTGCAAGAGCTGTTGAAAGAGGCTATTTAAGGGGACCCAGGATCATGCCGGGAGGCAGGGTCTTAAGCTGTACCTCAGGGCATGTAGACCTTGAGCCCGGTGTTTCGAAGGATTACTATAATGCAACAAGCCGCATGGCGCGTTTATGCGATGGCGTAGATGATTGCCTATTGGCTGTCCGTGAGCAGTTCAGACTTGGAGCAAAGTTCATTAAGATTTGTGCAACAGGCGGTGTATCGTCCACAGTGGATGCAATGGATGATGTGCAATTTTCTTTTGATGAAATTAAGGCAATAACTGACGAAGCAAAACGACATGACACTTATGTAACTGCACATTGCACAGGAGATGCAGGGACAAAGCAGGCAATCCTTGCAGGCGTTATGTGCATAGAGCATGGCATCATGTTAGAAAAAGATACAGTAAAAATGATGGCAGAGCGTAGTATACCGCTTGTTACAACACTCAGCGTTTCACTTGGTGTTGCAAATATACCGGGGCTGCATCCTGCTGTTGCAGCAAAGGCAAAAATGTGTGCGGAGGCAAATATAAGGACTATTGGATTCGCAAGAGAGCTTGGAATTAAAATTGCCCTTGGAACAGACTATTCCAATACCCAGAACTCACCGTATAAGAACAATGGAAAAGAGTTTATTTCAATGACCAAAGCCGGAATGACACCAATGGAGTCAATAAAGGCAGGTACTATTAATGCAGCAAGTGTAATGAAAAACGACGAAGTGCTGGGGAGCTTAGTTAAAGGTAAAATTGCAGATATTGTAATTGTTCAAGGAGACCCTATCAAGGATATAGCCTGCCTTGCAGATGAGGATAATGTAAAGCTTGTAATAAAAAATGGTATTGTTGAGAAAAACACCATAGATAAATAATAGAGGGAGAAAGACGATGAAGAAGATTTTATTTTTCGCTTTTATAGTGATGATGGTTTTTGTAATTGCCGGTTGTGTTCGTTCGCAGGATGTTGAAGAAGGTGCGAAAACATTTACATTTATTCGAGGTGGTGATCCTGTCACCTTAGATCGCGGTAGATCAGTAGATAATATGAGTGCAATTGCTCTTTATTATTCACAGACCCAATTATTCCGCCCAATAGGAGATGTACTTGAACCTGATGGGGCATTGAGCATGGATGTTTCGCAAGATGGCATGACTATTACCTTCAATCTAAGGCCTGGCCTTGTATGGGCAGATGGGCAGCCTCTTACAGCTCACCATTATGCATATGCATTTTTAAAAATTCTTGAACCGGAAAGTGCAAATGCCGGGGCCAATGTTTTTTATCCCATTAGAGGTGCAGAAGAATTTAATATGGGAAGAGGCAGAAAAGAAGATGTAGCCGTGTTAGTACCGAATGATTTAACCCTGACTATACAATTATCTCGACCTTCGCCGACAATATATTCGAGTCTTCAGACAATGACACCAATACGCCCTGATATAGCAGAAAGTTTTGGTATATCCTATGGTTCCAGTCCGGAAACATTTCTATCTAGTGGTCCATATATACTTTCAGCCTGGGACTATGATCAGAGTATTACTTTCACAAAAAACCCACTTTTCTGGAATGCATCAAATGTTCATATTACAGAACTAAGGTGGTTAACATTTAGTGACCCAACAGCCCAGCGAAATTTCTTTGATGCAGGTGAGGCAGATTATTATCAACCCAGGGATGTCGGAGTTTGGGAAAGGTATGCTCACAGCCAAAAAGGTGCCTATCCCCAATCAGGCGGGAATTTTCTTCAATTCAACTTTAGCAATGCTTCTAACCCACAAGCAAGTAGGATTTTAGCAAACAGGAATTTCCGTATGGCTCTTAGTTATTCAATAAATAGGCAGCCTCTCATCAACGCTACAAACCCCGGGTATGCAGCAGATACAAGGCTAATTCAACCCGGGACACCTTCTGTCAGAGGTAACTGGGGTGATGCCTACCAAAATATTGTAACCCCGGCAACAGCCGACCCTGCAAGAGCAAGACAATTCATGGATGTTGCTCTTAGGGAATTGGGTATTGCTTCTGCAAGTGATCTTCCTGAGTTTTCTTTCTTGTTCTTTGATGTACCTACATACAGAGCATATGCCGAGCATTTTATCGATGCCTGGGAAAGTATACTTGGAATTACCAGTGTCAGTTTAACAATACTACCTGTGCCTCAGGCAATACAGAGGGCAATGTCCGGCCAATTTGACATGTATATTGCCGGCCTTACAAGGACAGAGGATCCTTTTACATTTTATGAATTGCTAAGTGTTGGAGGGGCAGCGAACTGGGGTGCATGGGAACGAATGCATGAATTTACTGATATGCTAATGGCAACAAACTATATTGTAGACCCAAGGGAACGCCAAGATGCGCTATTTCAATGTGAATTGTTTTTTGATCAGCATGGATTCATTATTCCTTTATGGAGTTATGGAAGCATATATGTAATTAGTGATTCTTCACAGATGACCGGATACTTATTTTCAACATTTAATAATCCCGAGTCTCAATTCTTATACGCTAATATTGCATATGACAGTGAAAGAAGATAAACATTAATATGTCAATAAGGCTGTAGACTAAAACCTACAGCCTTAATTAAGGGGCATTTATGCGTCAATACATTATTAAACGAATTTTTATTTCATTGTTAACACTCTTTATACTGATTACAATCTGTTTTTTCCTGTTACGAACATTACCAGGTAACCCTTTTCAGACAGAAACTGTACTTGATGCACAGACTGTTGAAAGGTTAACCCGTTATTATGGTCTTGATAGACCTTTAATTGAGCAGTACTTGTCGTTTATGGGCAATCTTCTTAGAGGTGATTTAGGTTATTCATTCAGATTTCCAGGTCGTACAGTTAATTCAATTATACAAAGAAACTTCCCGGTTTCTGCAAGCTTAGGTCTTAGAGCTTTAGCCATTAGTTACCCTGTTGGGATTTTTCTTGGCTGTCTTGCTGCAAAAAAGAGAGGTAAGGCGTTGGATTTTGCATGTGTTTTTGCCGCCATTATTGGAATTTCTATACCTAGCTTTGTTCTTGCTGCTATGCTTCAGTGGGTTTTTGGAGTAAGACTTGGAATTTTACCTGTTGCAGGTTGGAGGACTTTTTCGCATACAATAATGCCCGTTTTCGCTGTGGCTCTTGCAGGAATTGCAGGTACCACACGAAGCATGAGGGCAAATGTACTGGAAGTTATATCCCAGGATTATTCTACAACGGCAAAGGCTAAAGGTCTGTCAGAACCTGCTATTCTTCTAAAGCATCAATTAAGGAATGCAATAGCACCGGTAATTACTGGGTTAGGAGTGCAAATCGCAAGTGTATTCCTTGGCTCCATGGTTATAGAGCAGATCTTCGTGATTCCAGGGCTTGGACTTTACTATACACAGGCAATCCGTGCTCTGGATTATACAATGGTTATGGGAATAACAATATTTTATGGTGCAATTCTTATTACAATGAACTTTTTTATTGATTTACTTTATGTGTTGATTGACCCGCGTATAACAATACAATAGGTGGATGTAGCGTGAAAATGAGTATTAATTCTACAATTGCCGATCTTTGCGAAGCTGACTTTATTACTGTCGGTGTAAACGAAACTGAAACAGATATAAAAGTAAGACCAAGCATTTCATTTTGGAAAGATGTGTGGAGACGGCTTAGGAAAAATAAACCGGCTATGGCAGGACTTACATATATTATTATTATTGGTATAGGTGTTATTTTTTTACCAATGATATCTAATTATGCATTTACATCAATTGATTTCAATCGGAGTAATCTAAGCATGTCAGTAGAGCACTTCTTCGGAACAGATAATATGGGCAGAGATATGTGGACGCGTATTTGGGTTGGTGGACGCATTTCTGTAATTATGGGTTTCTGCGGTGCAATTCTTCCTGCCTTAATGGGCATAATTATCGGTGGACTATGTGGTTATTACGGCGGTAAACTCGATATGATTGTTCTTCGTATTATTGATATTATGATCTGTATACCCTCAATGATCTTTATCATTTTAATTATGCTATATTTAGGTTCCGGTCCTTTTGCAATAGTCCTTGCAGTGGCAATTTCCGGATGGACAGGATTCGCCCGTGGTTCACGCATACATGTATTACGTTTGAAAAACCTGGAATTCGTACTTGCATCGAAGGCACTCGGAGCATCTCCAGCAAGGCTGATTTTCAAGCATATGTTTCCAAACTTTATAGGAATTATGCTTGTTGGGATAACCATGTTCATTCCGTCAGTTATTTTTATGGAAGCCTTTCTAAGTTTTATGGGTCTTGGAGTTGCACCTCCAATGACTTCATGGGGGCAGCTCTGCCAGCTTGGTACAATGGTTTTCAGAGAATACCCGCTTCAGTTGGTCATCCCTGCTCTGTTTATCAGCTTTTATATGCTCGCCTTTAATCTTTTAGGTGATGGAATCCGTGATGCTTTAGACCCAAGGTTAAGAGACACATAAAAGGAGGCTGCATATTAACGACCTATTACTTAAAGTAGAAAATTTGAGTGCCTCTTTCTTTATTCACGTCGGCGAAATTTTTGCTGTCAGAAATGTTTCATTCTATCTAAATAGAAATGAAACCCTGGCAATAGTAGGTGAATCTGGCTGCGGTAAAACAGTTACTGTCAAGTCAATTATGAGAATTAATCCTGAGCCTCCTTTCAAAATAAAAGAAGGCAATATACTTTATAATGACAGCGATATAGTGCCTCTAACAAATAAGGAAATGCAGGCTTTTAGGGGCAAGGAATTCGCAATGATCTTCCAGGACCCGATGACCTGTTTAAACCCGACAATGAAAGTCGGTAAGCAGATAACTGAAGGGATCATTAAGCATCAAAAGACATCTTTTTACGAAGCAAAAGAAATAGCCCTGGATACAATGCGTATATGCGGAATAGCAGACCCTGAAAAGAGTTTTAATCGCTATCCTCATACTTATTCAGGAGGCATGAGGCAGAGGATAATGATTTCCATGGCCCTTTGCTGCAAGCCAAAAATACTCATTGCAGATGAGCCTACAACAGCTCTTGATGTTACAATGCAGGCACAAATACTAGAACTAATGAATGGTTTAAAAAAGCAAACTGACGCAGGCATCCTGCTTATAACTCATGATCTTGGAGTTGTTGCACGCATGGCAGATAGAATTGCAGTCATGTATGCAGGTGAAATTATCGAGACAGGTAATTCGCGTGATGTTTTTTATTCTCCAAAGCATCCATATACCTGGTGCCTTCTTGCAAGTATGCCCGATGCAACTCAACATAAGGGCCGTGAGCTTACAGCTATTCCCGGTGCTCCACCGGATCTGTTCATGCCCCCTCCGGGCTGCGCCTTTGCTGCCCGTTGCACCCATTGCATGCCTGTGTGTAAAAAGATTCCTCCACCTGAATATAATTTTGAAGGTAATCACATAAGCCGCTGCTGGCTATACGACGCAAGAGCAAAAAAACCTGAGCCTCCCAAAATTCGCAGAAAGCTGGAGGAAAAAATAGCATGAACCTTGAAAGTACGTTTCTGACTGTTAATAATTTAAAAAAATACTTTAATGTTGGAAGACGCGGTATTTTAAAAGCAGTTGACGATGTTAGCTTTTCTATCGAAAAAGGCAAGATCATGGGTCTTGTAGGTGAATCAGGCTGCGGCAAGACTACAGTGGGTCGTACAATTTTAAAGCTATATGATGCTGACAGCGGCACTGTGTATCTTGGCGGGACAAATGTTCTTGGCTCAAATAAGACTGAGTATAAAGCTCTTACCCGCAGAATGCAGATGATCTTCCAGGACCCTTATGCATCACTTAATCCCCGTAAAATAATTTCTGATATAGTAGGCGAAGGGTTTGACATACATAAGACATACAGTAATGCAAACGAACGACTTGAGCGTATTTATGAGCTTCTCAATATGGTCGGCCTAACCAAGGAACATGCAAACCGTTTCCCTCATGAATTCTCAGGGGGACAAAGGCAAAGAATCGGAATAGCGCGCGCTTTGGCCCTTCACCCTGAGTTTGTTGTTTGTGATGAAGCTATTTCCGCACTTGATGTATCCATACAGGCGCAGATTATTAATTTATTGATGCGTCTTCAAGATGAACTTGGCCTTACATATCTCTTTATTGCTCACGATTTAGCTATGGTACGTCATATTTCCGATGATATTGCCGTTATGTACCTTGGTGTAATCGTGGAAAAGGGTAATGCAGCAGAAGTCTATAATAATCCTATACATCCCTATACCAAGGGACTTCTGGCAGCGATTCCTACAGCGGACCCGGACTACGAAGCTCAAAGGGAGCGAACTCTGTTAACAGGCGATGTCCCAAGTCCAATTAACCCAAAGCCCGGCTGCCGTTTTGCAGCAAGGTGTGGTATGTCTACCGAAATTTGTACCCAAAAAGCACCGGATTTAATCGATCAGGGAAATGGGCATTTTGTAGCGTGTTACAATATTTAAGGAGAAACTTAAATCCTCCTGCGCTTTCCTGTAAGAGTATAGCGATCCCCAAGTTCTTCATTCTTTGGGTCTACGATCAGTTCCATGTCTTCAAGGGGAATTGCTCCTAAAAGGATTTCATCTGCTCCTGATAAAAGTATAGGCTGACAGATCATTTTACGGTTCATGCAGTGAATTTCTACAGCATCAAGCTGCTTCACCATAATTTCTTCTCCGTTTGCCAGGACCAACGAATAATTATCAGAAGTTTCCAGGCCTAGTTCTTCCCGTATGGCCTCATTTATAACAAGGGTGCCTGCCCCGGTGTCCACAAGGGCATTTACTGTAGTTTCACGGATTTTGTTCTCTTCCAAATAACCATCTTTTACCCTCACAAGATCACCCGCATTTTTTAAAGTAATTTCTGCATATACATTTCCCATACTAATTTCTCCTTCAGCTTTATCAGTTTACTATATACTGCGCGGATATGAAATAAGCTTTAAAAAAAGTGACAAATGTCATTAAAAATATCCTAATTTGGCAAGACCAAATTTGGGCAGTCGTTAAACAACGCAAATCTTTTTAAACAGGCTGATACAGCATTATCAATCTTCTTCCCCCTCTTAATGCCCTCTTCATACCAGATGTTTTTCACTATTAAAGATTTACTCTTTCTCTCGCAAATAGCCTCAACTCGCCCGATAAAATCCTCCCCAAAAATCATTGGAAGCACGTATGCGCCATATTTCCTTTTCCCCGGGGGTGTGTAAATTTCCCAGGTATATTGAAAGCCGAAGATCGTTTCGATTAATTTTCTATCCCACATAAAAGGGTCTAAGGGAGCGATTAACTCACAGCGAGGTGCGGGTTTAAATCCGTTCAAGACTTCTTTAACCAAGTGCTCATCTTTGCTTTGATAGTAAAACCTGTCTTTTATATCCGGTTTCATACCTGTAATAGTAAGGCAGGAAACACTGCCCTCTTCAAGCAGCTCAGAGAATATCCGCTTTCGGATATCGATGCTTAGATCTCTGATACCAAGAAAGGCATGAGAGGGGCGATTCCTTATTAAACCCACTGCTCCTATCCTGCGCAGTACCCGCCATTTTTGATGAGTATAATCATCGGGCAGCGGCTCCGGAACATTGAGTAATTTTCCCGGAATATGCCTTTCGGTTATATCATAAAATCTGCGAGTGCCTTTTTTATGATGAACGATCAAGTCTCCGCTTGAATACATTTGCTCTAACACAGATCGTAACATATTGCCGCCGGTACTCCAGTTGATACTGGACCACCATGCAGTACTTCCTTCCAACTCTATGTCGCTCGAGCAGATAGCGCCGGTTTCCTTTATATGGGCTCGTATTTTTTTTATATGCTTTTCTATTTCAGGGTGAGATTTAAGGTGCTCACGCGCTGCCTCCCTAAAGCGCTCGAAATAAGGCCAGTACTCTGTAGGTATTATACTGAGCATTTTATCCGGATAATCAAACAACTTCCTGTCAGTATAAAGCAAATCTGAAAGATGCTCCTTCCTAAAATCCTTAACCCTTGATTGAAGAGTCAGCTCTGCATTTTTACCGCAAACATCAACCGGGTCAAATTGTATGCATCCGGCCTGCTTTATATAGTCGAAGGCCCCCTGCTTGCCCTTAAATCTGTGCTCCCCAATCAAACCCTGCTTCAAAAGCAGGAAGGTGCGTGCCATGCTATTATTTATTTTTATCATATATTCCCTATTAACAATTTTTTATTATTTTACTATATTTAAACTACACATGAAAGCAATAGAACTGGAAAAAGCCTACGATCCGAGGGGCTTCGAGGACAAAATTTACGCAATCTGGAAGGAATCAGGCGCCTTTAAACCCGAAAATTGCAAGCAGGGAGCTAAAGGAAAAAGCTCCGATGAGCAGTACATTCTTACCATCCCTCCGCCAAATGTTACAGGAATACTCCACCTTGGTCATGGCCTTGGAATTTCAATAATGGATACGATTATCCGCTACCATCGTATGACAGGGAAGAGAACCCTCTGGGTGCCGGGCACCGATCATGCGGGCATTGCCACCCAGCATGTTGTGGAAGAGCAGCTAAAGGAAAAAGGCAAGAGTAAACATGATCTTGGCAGGGAAAAGTTCATCGAAGAGACCTGGAAGGTGAAAAATGAGCATCACTCTATAATATCCAAGCAAATTGCCCGAGTCGGTGCAAGCGTTGACTGGGACAGGGAGAGATTCACCCTGGATGAGGGCCTTAGCAGAGCTGTGCGCGATGTCTTTGTCACCCTTTATGAGCGGGACCTACTATATAAAGGTAATTATCTTGTGAACTGGTGCTGTACCTGCGGCACGGCCCTTTCCGATGATGAAGTTGAGCATGAGGATACCCGGGGGAAAATGTATAAACTCCGTTATCCGATTTTCGGGGAAGAAGGAAACTTTGTGGAGCTTGCTACTACAAGGCCCGAAACCATACTTGGCGACACTGCCATTGCCGTACATCCGGAAGACGAGCGTTATACCGGCCTCATCGGAAAGACAGTGATTCTCCCCCTCGCAAATCGTAAGATTCCCGTTGTGGCAGATACTTACGTGAGTAAGGACTTTGGAACCGGGGTTGTGAAAATAACCCCTGCCCATGATCCGAACGACAGGGAGCTTGCCCTGCGTCATTCCCTCCCTGAAATTAATATCCTAACCCCCCAAGGTCTTTTAAATGATGAAGTCCCGGAAAAATACCGGGGCCTTAACGTGAAAAAGGCAAGGGAAGCAGTGCTTAATGACCTTAAAACAGGAGATTTTTACATCGATGAAGAAGACATAACACATGCAATAGGCCACTGCTATCGCTGCCATTCAATAATCGAGCCCTTCTTATCGGAGCAGTGGTTTGTAAGAATGAAACCCCTTGCCGAGAAGGCCCTTGGTGCGTGGAGAAGGGGCGAAATCATCTTCTATCCAAGACGCTGGGAAAATACTTATAGGCATTGGATGGAAAACATACGCGACTGGTGCATAAGCCGCCAGCTCTGGTGGGGGCATAGAATCCCGGTCTGGTATTGCAGTGACTGCGGTAAAATGTCCGCTTCAAGAGTAGACTTAAACAAATGTATCCACTGTGAATCGAAGAACATCGAGCAGGACCCGGACGTGCTTGATACCTGGTTTTCAAGCTGGCTATGGCCGTTCAGTGTGATGGGCTGGGAGAATTCAGACTGCGATACCGAAGATTTTAAGAATTATTATCCTACAACCGTTCTTATTACCGGCTATGACATCATATTCTTCTGGGTTGCAAGGATGATAATGGCAGGCTTAGAGTTTACCGGAAAGGCCCCCTTTAGGGATGTGTATATCACCCAATTAATTCGGGATAAGAAGGGTCAAAAGATGAGCAAGAGTAAGGGCAACGGCTTTGACCCGATGGAAGTTGTAGACGAATACGGAGCAGATGCCCTAAAGTTCACCCTTTGCTACCTCTGCGCACAGGGCCAGGACATACTCATGGATAAGGAGAGCTTTAAGCTCGGCTCAAAGTTTGCAAATAAGGTCTGGAATGCAAGCCGTTATATACTTATGAACCTTGAAGGGCGCACACTTATAGAAAACCCGGAGCTTCTCCCCGTAGATAAGTGGATATACTCACGTCTTAATACCAGTGCCCGCCTTATGGAAGAGGCCTTCCTTTCCTACCGCTTTAATGATGCCGCCCATACTGCGCACGAGTATTTCTGGAACGATTTCTGTGATTGGTATGTAGAGGCCACGAAACTTTCGATTAAAGACGGTTCAGAAGGCGAAAAGGACAGGGCGACCTCTGTCCTCCTTGATGTGCTTGCCCTCTCTCTTCGCCTCCTTCACCCCATGCTTTCCTTTGTAACCGAGGAGATTTACTCAAAGCTCCCCAATACAAGCGAGCTGCTGATGAGTGCCGCCTATCCTGCATACGATGTGAAACATTATTCAGAGGATGCCGAGCAAGACTTCGGCTTTTTACAAGAGCTTGTACGGCAGATTCGCACCCTAAGAAGCGAATGCACGATCTCGCCCGATAAAAAGATAAAGGTTCTAATTTCAAATACCCAAAAGGGAGGTTTCCTTAATGATAATGCCCCTCTCTTAAAGCTCCTTGCAGGAATAGGAGAGCTGGAAATCACAGAAAGCAGGGAAGGAAAACCTGCCGGCTCAATTGCCCTAGCGGGAACAGGGTTTGAGGCCTTTGTATTTATTGCAGACATCGTAGATTTAAAGCAATTAAAGGGAAAATTCGAGAAGGAGCTGGAAAAAGACCGGAATTATGCAAAGGCATTATCAGCAAAACTGGCAAATGAAGATTTTGTTAAGAATGCACCGCCTGAACTAGTGGAAGGTGAGAGAATTAAGCTTGATGCGAGTTTGAAAAGAACCGAAAAGTTAGTATCTTATATTAAGGACATGGTCTAATGAAAGGAAAAATGTCTGAGGAGGAGATGCTCCTCCTTAAAAGTACATTTTTGGCCCCCTATATACAGCTTGCCACTGCACTAATAGGAAAAACCAGGGAAGGCGGGGGAAATATGTTCCGCCATCAACTGGATACAATGGCCACCCTGATTGACTATGGATATATTGATTCGGTTCTTCTAAAGGCTTCCATAGTCCATGATCTTTTCGAGGATGTGCCTGATTTTAGCCGAAATCTGCTCCTCGATATCGATTTTGAGAGTCCGGCAGTCTATGACCTTGTGCTTGAAGTGACCCGCCACAGTATGGAACCAAAACCTGAGTTTTTAAGGAGAATTCTCGAAAAAGGCTCGGAAAAAGCCAAGATCCTAAAGGTGGCAGACCGAATTTCCAATATGATTTCCCTCGGCTTTGTTGTACAGACAGAGTTCATACAGCGTTATATTGAAGAAACAGAGCGTTATATTTTCCCCATTGCAAAGGAAGTTGACAATGTAATGCTCGCTGAACTGGTTTCTCTAACGGATTCAAGGCGCACTTACCTCTCCGCAATTGTCCCATCTAAGCCGGGGGTATTTGAATAATTTAACTTATAGTGTATAATATCCCCATGGACGAGAGAAGAAATACCATTAAAGAATTAGAAGAAAAAAAGCGGACTCTGGCAGAAACTCGTAACAACCTTTTCCGGCAGCTTGGGGAGACTTTGCTTCAGAGGATAGGAGACGGAGAGTATTTTACCAAGGAAGCAGACGATAGGGCCGGGGTAATCCTGACCGAGTATCGCAAACACTTGAGTGAAATTTCAGAATCCGTCGAAATCATCAAGACCCTCGAAATTGATGGTCAGAGGTTTAAGACCCTTGATGATGAAATTGCCCTAAAAGAGACCGAAAAGTTTCAGGTAACGGGGGAGCTTGAGGAAATCTTTGTTCGCCTCGGGAAGGCAATGCTCGCAAATCCCGATTTTGAAGAGCTCGCAGAGCCCTTCAGCGCACAGGAAGAGGGCCTTCTTGCGAAGATAGAGGAGCAGGAGAGGAAACTCGAGGACCTTGAAGAAAGGGAAGGGGGCATTTTTGCCTGGCTCGGCAAAAATGCCCAGATGGCGGTGTCTAAAACACTTCTTTCAAAGTACCGCTCAAATCTAAAGCGCCTGCATCATAGTGCGGGAGAGAAGCTCCTTTCGTCGGGCCAATGTGAAACTCTTGACGGGGAAGCAGCTGAAACGGCCCATAGGCTGAACGGCAGTTTATCATCCCTTACTGCTGACCTTTCGATACTTAAGGGAGAGAGGCGAAAAATCGCCGAGTCCTTCGGCTCCGATGGGACTCCCACCCGCCGCATACAGAGGCTTGAAAAACATATAACCCATGTCAAGGGAGAGTTCCCTGACATACATCTTCGCCTTGGCTCGCTTACCGATGAGGAAGGCGGGAAGGAGCAATTCTCGTCTCTTCTAAAGAAAGAAGATAATTCTATCTTCGAGAATGCCGATCAGATTAAATCCCAGATAGCTGACGTGGATGTAGAAATCGGTAAGGTTAAGGCTGCCATCAATATAGATAGGGAAAAAGCTGAAATCGAAAAAATAAAGAAGTCAATACAGAATCAAAGGCAAAAGATAATAACTGCCGAGTCTGCAATATCCGAGCATGAAAAACAGATTAATGAATGTGTGGATCGAATATCAGAATTGGAATTACAGCTCAAAGCATAAAGGAGAGATTTAAGTTTAGTTTATGAGGGGAAAAACTAAAGCAGAGCTTCCAAAAGCACCAAAAGCAAAAGAAGCTTATGATGAATCAAAAATAAAAACTCTATCATCTTTAGAGCATATACGTCTTCGCACGGGAATGTATATTGGCAGACTCGGAGATGGTTCGAATCCGGATGACGGTATTTATGTGCTTCTAAAAGAAGTTATTGATAACGGCATTGATGAATTTATCATGGGTAACGGTAAACATATTGAAGTTGTCATAAAGGATGGCACTGCCAAGATCAGGGATTATGGCAGGGGTATTCCTCTGGGCAAACTCGTAGAATGTGTGTCGATTATTAATACAGGTGCAAAGTATAATGATGATGTTTTCCAATTCTCCGTGGGACTAAACGGGGTTGGAACAAAGGCAGTTAATGCCCTCTCTTCCTATTTTAGAGTTGTGTCAATAAGGGATGGGGTTTTTGCCGAGGCCATCTTCGAGAGGGGGGTCTTAAAAACCGAACGCAAGGCCCGTATCAAGGATAATCCGAAGGAAAAATCCAAGGCAGGTGCGCAAAAGAATGGTACATACGTGGAGTTTACTCCGGATAAAGAAATCTTCGGTAATTACGATTTTAACCATGAGTTCGTAGAAAAAAGGATTCAGAACTACGCATACCTCAATACCGGTCTTACCCTATCGTATAACGGTAAGCCCTTTGTTTCAAAGAGAGGCCTTTATGATCTCCTTGGTGAAGAATGCGGAGATGCAGGTCTATATCCGCTGGGTTATTATAAGGGGAATCATATAGAGTTTGCCTTTACTCACACAAATAATTACGGGGAGATTTACTTCTCTTTTGTGAACGGGCAGTTTACAGGGGACGGGGGCTCTCATCTTTCTGCATTCAAGGAAGGTTTTCTTAAAGGCATACAGACCTTTTTTAAGAAGGATTACCGCAGCGAGGATATCAGAGAAGGTACAATCGCAGCAGTTGCGGTAAAGTTAAAAAACCCGATTTTTGAAAGCCAGACTAAAAATAAGCTAGGTAATACAGATATCCGAAGCTGGATTGTGCAGGAAGTAAAGGACGCAACAGAGGACTGGCTTCATAAAAACTCTGCCGCCGCAAAAAAACTCGAGCAGAAGATTCTTGCAAACGAATCACTAAGGACTGAATTAAACCAGGTTAAAAAAGAGGCTAGAGAAGCTGCAAAGAAGATCGCCCTTAATATCCCAAAGTTAAAAGACTGTAAGTATCACCTTGAAGACGGAAAGCAGGGGGAAGAGTCTACCATCTTTATAACCGAAGGGGATTCTGCTTCAGGCTCAATGGTGTCAAGCAGGGATGTTATGACCCAGGCCATCTTCGGCCTTAGGGGTAAGGTTGAAAATGTTTACGGGAAAAAACGCGTTGCAATTTATAAGAACGAGCAGCTCTACAATATGATGATGGCCCTTGGAATAGAAAATGATGTATCGGGCCTCCGTTATGCCCGAATAGTTCTTGCAACCGATGCAGACTTTGACGGCTTTCATATTAGGAATCTGCTTCTTACATTTTTTCTTTCATACTTTGAAGAGCTTGTAACAGGAGGGAGGGTCTTTATCCTTGAAACTCCTCTGTTTAGGGTGCGAAATAAAAAAGAAACCCGTTATTGTTATAATGTTACCGAAAGGGATGAGGCAGTATCCGCACTTGGGAGCCCGGCAGAAATTACGCGCTTTAAGGGACTCGGGGAAATTAACCCGAAAGAGTTCGGGCAGTTCATTGGTAAGGATATGCGCCTAGTGCCTGTTTCGGTAAATACTTTGAAGCAGGTACCCCAGGTACTAAACTTCTATATGGGCAAGAATACCCCTGAACGCCGTGAATATATAATGAAGAACCTTATTGAAGACGTAAGTTAAAGCTTCTTTGCTTCAAAATAATTGGTCGGGCTGTCAAGCTCTTTCTGAGATGCGATAATTTTCAGCTCCATTAATTTTGGCTTTTCTTCAAGAGAATTAAAGGCCTGCCAGCTTTTTTCAAGGATTCCGAAGACCGATGCGGCACAAAGCTCTAAGGTCCTTTTTATGTCTCCTGTTTCAAGATATCTTGAAAGAAATATCGAAGTTGTTATATCGCCCGAGCCTGCCATGGTACCAATTGGGAGTTCAGGTGTCGTAATTGAGTAGACATTACCCCTGTCTGAGGCAATCATGCCAATATTCTTCCCATCGCTGCTATAGCTCGTAACAAGCACTACACCGGGCCCCTTTGAATGAAGTATGTCAATTGCCTTTCGGGCGTTATCATTATCAATAATCTTGATATCTGTAAGAGCCTCAAGCTCAAAGCGATTCGGGGTTACAATGTCTGCCAAGGGAACAAGCTCATTCTTAAAGATCTCAGGGATATCGGGCTTTACATAAAAACCCCTGCCAATATCTCCCATCACAGGATCACAGCAGTAGAGGGCCCTTGGGGAGGCGAGTCGAACCTTCTCAACTGCCGTCCTAATTGCCTTTCCGACCCCTGCATCGCCCATATAACCTGAAAGAACGGCTTCGCAGTTCCCGAGGGCATCTCTTTCTTGGAGGCCTTCAATCAGCTCTTCTGCGAGCTCTCCGCCAAGTACCTTTCCTTTCCATGAGCCATAGCCCGTATGGTTTGAAAACTCTACGGTATTAATTGCCCAAACCTCGCGGCCAAGCCTCTGCATCGGAAAAACAGCTGCAGTGTTTCCCGCATATCCATATACCACATGTGACTGTATCGACAAAATTGCCATTTTCACCTTCCGTTCCCGATTATATACATTTTTATTTTTTTTGTATATAATGATCAAAGTAAAATGGCATACATTAAAAACCTCTTCGACAGAAACTTTCTAGAATACGCTTCCTACGTTATTAAAGACAGGGCCATACCTGACCTTGAAGATGGCTTAAAACCGGTGCAGAGGCGAATACTTCATACCCTTTTTGAAATGGATGACGGGAAACTGCATAAAGTTGCAAACGTAATTGGCCGCTGTATGCAGTACCATCCGCACGGGGAGGCAAGCATAGGCCCTGCCCTCGTGGTGCTTGCGAATAAGAATTATTTTATTGACAGGCAGGGGAACTTCGGAAATATCTATACAGGGGACGGAGCATCCGCCCCAAGGTATCTTGAATGCAGGGTAACTCCCCTTGCAAACGATATCTTCTATAATCCAAAGCTCACCCCCTATACCGAATCCTATGACGGGAGAAATAAGGAGCCCCTGCTATATCCTGCAAAAATTCCGGCAGTCCTTGTAATTGGTGCAGAAGGAATTGCTGTAGGAATGTCAACGAAAATTCTTCCCCATAATATTTTGGAGGTTATGGAAGCAGTTAAATCCTGCCTTCAGGGGAAGAAGTTTGAACTTTACCCTGACTTTCCAACAGGAGGCCTTGTCGATGTATCCGATTATAGGGACGGGAACGGCAAGGTTTTAGTTCGGGCAAAACTTGATATAACAGACCCCAAACGTATACTTATTAAGGAACTACCCTATGGCTCAACAACCGAGAGTATTATAGCCAGTATTGAGGGGGCTGCCAGGGCAGGGCGAATTAAAATACAGGGAATAAGTGATTATACTACAGGGCAGGTAGAAATAGAAATAAAACTTGCCCGCGGAGTATATTCTCAAGAAACAGTCGATGCCCTTTTTGCCTTCACTGAATGTGAGCAGTCGATTTCCGCCAATCTCCTCGTAATTAAGAACGGTTTTCCGACCATAATGACTGTTACTGAAGTTATTAAGTATCACTCAAAGCAATTGGTAAAAATCCTTACAAAGGAGCTGGAACTTGAAAGGCAGGAACTTCTTGACAAGCTCCACCTGCGCACCTTGGAGAGAATCTTTATCGAAGAGAGAATCTATAAACATATCGAAAAAATGAAAACAGCAGAGGCTGTGGAGAAGGCTGTGATTGCCGGGTTTAAACCCTTTCTGAAGGAAGTTGGCCCGAGGGGAGTAAGCAGCGAGGATGTTGAGCATTTATTAAGAATACCGATACGGAGAATTTCTTTATATGATATAAACCGCGCAAAAAAAGAAATGGAAACTATTGAGGGGCGGATTAAGGAAATTGCAGGTCTGTTAAAGAAGATCACTGCTTATGCTATTTCCTGGCTTGACGGCATCATTGAAAAAATAAAGGCAAACGAGGAGTTTGGAAGGGGAGAGAGAAAAACCCTCTACGGTAATTTCGATAAGGTTGATGTAAAAGAGGTTGTTAAGAAGGACCTTTCGATAAAGTACGATTCGAAGACAGGTTATATAGGCACTTCTGTTACAGGCGAAACAGTAGCAGAAGTTTCCACCTTTGACAGAATTCTTGTTTTAAAAAAGAACGGCGCCTGGTCTGTGACTGATATCCCCGAAAAGGCCTTTATCGGCCCCGGTGCCTGGTGGATTGATGTTGCCGACAAGGAAGTCCTCTCCAAAACAGTATTTACGATAATTTATAAGGAAGCTAAAACAGGATTCCCCTGCATTAAACGCTGCAACATTGAAGGGTGGATCATGAATAAGGATTATTCCCTTGTTCCGCAGGGGGCGGATGTGCTCCACGTTGATACTCGGCCTAAGTTTAGTTTTACTGTCCATTATAAGCCAAAGCCGAGGCTCAAAATTCTAAAGGAGAACTTCAAGGCCCAAGACTATAATGTCAGAGGACATAAGACGGGCGGTGTAAGGCTTGCTGCAAGAGAAGCTGCTTCCATTGAATTGAGGTAAAATGATAGAGGGAATACAGTTTGACACTACCCCCGGAATTTCCTTGGAAGAGCAGCAGGAGATTGCGGCAGAAATAAATGCAATGTCAGGTACAGGCAGCAGAATTATTCAAGATGTCCCTGAGATAAGTGCAAAGAAAAAGGGTTATTTTTTCCCTTTAATAATAAATGCAGTATTCTTCTTTATACTTGGCCTCGGATTCCTATTGCTTTATAACTTCCATTTAAGGGAGGAGCAGAGTATACGTGATTCTTCCATGCTTACTCCCTACGGACATCTTATTAGAGAAATACGTCTTGAAACAGACAGAATTATAGGTGATGAAGAGAGAGCACGCCTGCTTGCAATGGAGGAGCTTAGCAGGCTTTCGAGTGACAGGGATCAGATTAATAGAATTGAAGATCATTTGAGCGGGTTATATATAACATTAAATAGCCGTATAAGTTTTCTTTTATTCGATGAAGCATCAGCTACAATAGCAGGTATGAGGGAGTTTCTTAACCTGCCCTTAGTCCTGCAGCTCGGTGCCTTCAATGCAAGGAGGCAGACGCATCTTTCTGTCATTGCTGCAATGGAAGAGGCACTGGATTTAATTAAGAATGATCCTTCTATGATTGGAAGCTCAGCCCTTGAAGATATTATTTCTGAACTTACAGAGCGCAATACTATACTTGAAAACGAAAGACAGAATCAGCAGACCTTGCTTTCCCGGCTTACAAATGAGATGAGAGAGCGAGATCAACAAATTCTTGAAAATAATTCTCAAAGGGAAGAGCTGCTTCGCCAGAATACAGAACTACAAAATCAGATTGATGCCATAAGAGCCTTATTAGTTGATTAAACGAATGATTTTTGTGAGCTATTTTGTTTCCATTTTTTCTACGCCAATCCAGTCGGGCGGCGGCGGTGAAGAAGAATATTTTTTGCATCGCTCTAAAAGGGTGGTCCCGTTAAAATCTCCGGGCAATAGTTTTATTACTTCGTTAAAATATCTAAGGGCTTCGTTAAAGTTCTTTTTATAGTAGAGTTCCATCCCTTTATTATGATATGCCCAGGCTTTTTCTTCGTTTTCTGTAAAACTCGATCTGCTTTTAACTGTGTAAATTTTAACACCCTTAGTCTTTCCCTTTACTGCAACAGTATCAAGCAGGCGGAAAGAAAGGTTATGAGTTTTATTATCACCTAATTCATTTTTAACTTTTTCATATAGACTTTCTGAAATTAAAAGATCAGAGTTGTATATTTTCGTAAGCCCTTCCATGCGTGAAGCCAGATTTACCATATCTCCGATAACCGTATAATCCATCTTCCTCTCGCTCCCGATATTACCGACGGTTACAGTTCCGTAACTTATTCCTATTCCCACATGAAATTCCGGCTTATCCAATTGTCTCTGCTTTTCGTTAAAACCATTTATCGATTCCACCATTTCAAGGCCCGAGAGCAGGGATTGTAAGGCATCATCGGAATGCATAACAGGTGCTCCCCAAAACGCCATAATTGCATCCCCGATATATTTATCTATAATGCCGTTACGGTTCATTATGATATCAACCTGGCCCGAGAAGTATCTGTTAAGCGAGGATACAAGATCATCGGGGGCCATTCTTTCGGATATGGTTGTAAAGCTTCTTATGTCTGAAAATAAAACAGCAAGTTCTCTGTTTTCGCCCACAAGCATGGAATCGGGAGAAGCAAAGAATCTGTCAATTACTTCCTTTGGTACATATTTCTGGAATATCCTTCTTATCCTCTGCTCTTTTTTCCCTGCAAGCACGGCATCAAAGGCATAACGTTTTATCTTCGAATATGCGGTTTCAAGCTCGGAAACCATCATATTAAAGCTTGTGGAGAGTTCGCCGGTCTCATCAGGGTATTCAACTTCAACCCTTGAAGAGAGCTCTCCTCCTCTGCTGATGCCGTCCATTGCTCTTGCAACCCTCTCAAGGGGCTTTATTAAATGGCGTGCAAAAACTATAAGTAAAAAAACTGCAGCAGCTGAAGAGATCAAAAGACTTATAATTGTCTGATACGTTATTCTGTTTGCTTCCCTATAAAAGGTGATTGCATCTTCTGTTACTAAGATATACCGGTCAAAGGGGCTAAAATAGAAGAAGGTAAATACCCGCTCCCTCCCTGAGAAGTTTGCGCGGAAAATCCCCTCCATTCCTTCGTGTAGAATTTCCATTATTCGGTCGACTTCACCGGGAAGGAAAATAAGAGGAGAAGTGGCCATGTCTATATTGCCTTCATTATCGAGTGATAAAATGATTTCGGTATCGCTTAGGATAATACCTTCTGCATATAGTAATACCGAGTTTTTTGCCGCTTCAACCATTTCAGGGCGGTCTGTAAGATCGTATTCGGTGAGCAGGGCCCATTGACCTATTGCATATTTTTCGAGTTCAGAGCTTTTATAGTTAAAAAAGACTTGGGCAATGCGTGTGATGCCGCTTCTTGCAGAAAAGTATGAGGCTGCCTGGGCGAGGGTAAGTGCTACTATCACCACAGGCAGAACAACTAAAATGATCCTTAAGCGAATTTTCATTAAGCCACTGTTGCGACTGCCTGCTCCAATTCAAAAACATAGCCGGTTTTTAGGCACATTTGAAAAAGGCTTTTTGACATGGATTCAACCATGGTTTTTTCGCTTCCATCGCTTACGCGCGTAAGGCGTATTGTATACTCATCGTCGGTGTCGCCAATGATGTCAAAATACTCTATCCTGCCGCTCCGGCATTTTATGCAGTAACGCTTCATGCTGTCCTCCGTTTTTTTATCATCGGTATATTTCGAGCAGAATATAATGGAAGATTTGTGATATAGTACTTTCTATGGAATTTAAAGAAGAATGGTTTAATGATAAGAGTTTTTGGAGATTTTACGCCCCGATAATGTTTGATGATAAGCGCTGGAGGGAGGTTCCCGAGGTAGCAGACGGGATAACCCGCCTTGGAGCCTTGAAGCTTTACTCGGGCAACGCCGTGGAGAGCGCACCTCGGGTGTTGGACCTCTGCTGCGGCATGGGTCGGATAAGCTCTGAGCTTGCACGGAGGGGTTTTGCCGTAACCGGGGTCGATCTTTCGGAGGATCTGCTTGCTGCTGCAAGGGAAGATGCCGGATATGAGGATTTAAGCATTGAGTATGTCCATTCTGATGCCCGTTTGTATAAAAAACGGGATTTTTTTGATATTGCGATAAATCTCTATATTTCCTTCGGCTATTTTGAAGACCCGGAAGACGACTTTCTTATGACCCGGAATGTATACGAATCCCTTAAACCGGGGGGGACCTTTATCATCGAAACCCTTGGAAAGGAGATTGCGGTAAGGGATTTTACCCCTGCAGAGTGGTTTGAAAGGGCGGGTTTTACTGTTTTAACCGAGTATGAGGCAGTAGATTCATGGGCCGCCCTTAAAAACCGCTGGATTCTGATTCGCAACCCCACGGGGCCCGGCTCTGAAGCCGGTGGGCCTGCGAGGATAGAAAAGACCTTCACCCAGAGGCTCTATGCTGCTACGGAACTCCGGGCCCTGCTTTTTAAGGCGGGCTTTAGTGCAGTGGAACTCTACGGTGGCTGGGACGAGCGGCCCTACGATTCGAACGCGGATGTTTTGATCGCCGTGGGGCGGAAGTAGGGGAGTGCCGACGCTTCTATAGGCTCAGCTTGTATGTAACTCCGATTGTAACAAACCTGCGGCCTGTAGTCTCTATCGTTATCGGTTCTGCCCTGCCTTCACTTGTCCTATAGGAGAATGAATCAAGTCCGAGCTCTGCAAATGCTCCAAGATTATCTGTAAAGAAGTACCTGCCTCCAATACCCAAGCCAAAACCAAATCCCGAACCGGACGGTGAACTAACGCTTCTTTTATTAACTCCTCTCCCAAATCCTAACTTTAATAGGCCGTATGCATTAAGATTATCAACTCCAAAATCAGGGTGAATAGCCAATCTGGCCATAATGGGTAGAATACTTACTTCAAGAAAAATATCATCTCCGCTTAAATAACTGATTTCTCCCCCAACTGTCAAAGCATAGAAAGGAAGTGCAAAATCAACGGCAACCGTACCGCCCAATAGGAAGACATTTCCCGATTCATTCCAGGGCCTCCCCGTAAAATATACCCTTGTAAAATCGTAACTTGCAGCCCCAACAGCCAAGCCGCCGCTTATAAGGATATTCCCCGGCTGTACAGAATCAGGCCCACGGGTAAAATCCACAGCGAACCCCATCCGGGCAGTAATTATCAAGATGCAAAATAGCAAAACGACCTTTTTCATTTTATTGCTCCTTTTTTAGCCAAGGCCTCCCGGCCGAGTCTTCTTGGCATTTTATCATTATAAAGGTAGTATTATCAAGGTTTATTATACTAAGGATTAATATGGATACCGGTATTAGACAAAAACTTGAAGAACGTAATACGCGAATTATCAATGCAATCTTGGCAAAGATGAAAAGAGAATGCCCCGGTTCTGTTGATTTAATAGGAATTGGCGGCTCTTTTTTCTCAGGCGATATTCACGAGAAGTCGGACCTTGATTTGCTTATAATTATTAATGATGATAGGGCGAAATGTCTTTCCTCTTGTTTTATTCTTGACGGTGTAGGTTTTGATCTTTATTGCTCGAAATGGGATAGTCTTGAAAATATGGTCGAGTATAAAGACCCATATAGCGGCAAGCTTATCGATTTAAAGATACTATATTTCCTTGATAAAAAGGCTGAAGAGCGTTATTTTCTATTGCAAAAGAAGCTGCAGGAAATATTGAGTTCACCTTTATCAGAACAAGACATTGAAAAAGCGAAAGCTTTTCTCCAAAAGGCAGAATCTGAGTATATTGAGATTATGATAAATAATGATATTTCACTATGCAGGTACTCATCCGCAATGTTTCTTTATTATCTGGAATTTTCGATATATATGCTAAATAAAAAAATAGTCAGAGGCGGTATAAAGCGTATTCCGGAAGAGATTGAGAGTATGTCTATTTTGCCTGAGGGTTTTATGGGCCTTCATAAAAGGGTAGTTTGTTCAGGGTCTGTCTCTGATATAAAAAAATCTTGCACAGAATTACTTGGGATAATGAGAAAATTCTTTAAGGGCTTTGAAAGTAAAACGAATGAGAAAAAAGATATTACTGCAGGGGATCTCGAAGGAACTTACGAAGAAATTGTCTCAAACTGGAGGAGCAAAATGTTCCATAGTATTGACATTAACAGCCCTTACCTTTCTTTTCAGACAATATCGTCATGCCAGTATTTCTATAATATGATGTCCGGTAAGTTTAATATTAAACCAATCGATATTACAAAGAATTTCAACCCTGCGGACTTGAAGGCTGCAGCGGAATGTTTTGATAAGGGAATGGAGGAGTATCTTAAGTTGTATAAAAGGTTAAATATTAGCGTCCGGAATTATCAAGCAATCGAGGATTTCGAGAGGGGTTATTGAGGGGGAGAGGGTTGACCTCTAAACCGCAAGCTAATCAAGGTGCATTTTGCCATTGACATACGTATAAAACACACGTATACTTAAAATATGACGGCACGGGAAATGCTTAGAATCTTATATAAAGACGGCTGGTTTGTATATGAGCAGAACGGTTCACATATCCAGTTAAAGCACCCGGTTAAAAAAGGTCGTGTGACGGTCCCAAATCATAAAGGAGATTTAAAGAAAGGTACAATAAATAGTATTTTTACTCAAGCCGGGCTGAAATAGGAGATTGAAATGCGTAAACTAACATATCTTGCAGTTTTCGAAAAAGATGAGGACTCAGGGATCAGTGTATACTTCCCGGATGTTCCCGGTTGCGCTTCGTGTGGTGATAATTTTGACCATGCTTTGCAAATGGCAAAAGAAGCTTTGTCCTTGCATATCTACGGTATGGAAAAAGACGGGGATGAGCTTCCAAAGCGCACAGATAATATCCCACAACCGGGTGCAGGTGATATGATAGTTCCGGTCACAATTTATCCGGATATAGTAAAGGACGAGATAAATAATCGTCGGGAAAAGACCACTGTCACAATCCCACATTGGCTTAAAGTTACAGCAGAAGCAGAGGGTCTTAATTATTCCCGGTTGCTTGAATCTGCAATCAAGGAAGCGTTGGGCATTGCTGTGTAAAGCTTAGAACACAAGAGTGATATAACATATTTTTCATAACTTAATAACAAATAGGTTATTTTGGTACAACTTATTTATCCAACACACAGGTGTCTAAAAATTAGGAAAGTGTGATAAAATCAGCAGGAAGTTACCCACTTCACCATTTTAGGCGACTGGTAATTTTGAGAGGCGCCTTTCTTTCAAGTTATACACACAAAGAACATAATCTGTGTCTTGGGCTTATTCGTTTGATGCCGTATTAAAATGGGTTTTTAAGACTTTTGTAAATTTTTCAATAACCGATGCACTTTTCTTTCTATAAGCTGCGCACAAAACCGAATATGAATCTAACAGGAACATTTCTAATCGTGAATTTTCCTGTAGTTCTCGAGTAGATACGGTTCCTATAGTATAACAGCGTCCGCTGATAATGTCATAAGTAATGTCTTCGCGGTTTGAAACCTCGCGTATGCAGGGCTTTATACCCAAGCTTTTTAGTACTCTGATTAACGCTTTTCGATGTTCTGGCGTTGTTGTGCTCGAATCAAAAAATGACAGTGTCTTTCGCTCGAAATCGCTCAATACTGGTTCTTTTTTTAGCTCGGCAAAAAGCGCTTTGGAATAAATCAGTGCTCTCTGGTTCGGCTTCAGTGGAACAGTAACGATGTCGTTGTCGCGTCTTATGGTGTACTCGGGAGAAATAATAACATTGTCGATTCCGTTTTCAAGCATTTGATCCAGAAGAAAAAAGTTCATGCTTCTCATCGTGATATCAACAGTCGATATGATGTCCTCAGTAAAAGTAAATACAGCCTGGTTTATCTTATCTATGTCTTCGATAGGTAAACCTTCATGTATACCAACGTAAATATTGTATTGCTGCTCAGTGTGCACTTCCTTCAGGATCTCGTCAAGCTGTTTACAGCTGCTTACAAAGTAATCGTAAATAAGTTCACCTGCGCGGGTGAGCTTGATGCCATGCGTTGTTCGCTTAAACAGGATAACACTAAGCTCTTTCTCAAGCAGAGCAACTTGACGGCTGACAGCTGGTTGAGACACATACAGCATATTGGCAGCAGCGGTAAAATTTAGAGTTTCCGCGACTTTAATAAAATACTGAATTTGTATTGAGTTCATATATTTCCTTGCTCTCTAATCAATTACGCACTATGAAATCGGGTCTAAGCTGAAATGGCTGATATGATCATTTTACCATACGTAAAAAAATAAATCAATTGATTATAACCATATTTGGTTATAATCATATTGTTATATGGGGGTCAATAACTTTTTATTTCCACTTTTTCATCGCTCATGATATAAATAATTAATAACTAAAGTATTTAGAGAAAGGAAAAAACAATGAATATAGTTGGAATTTTCGGAATATTAGTTAGCCTCGCATTACTCATTTTTCTTGTTTATAAAGGGCTAAATGTATTAGTAGCTGCACCGATAGCAACCATGATTGTTATAATAACCAGTCAGTTGGGTGTTATTACAGGATATAGAGAATTCTATATGACCTCACTGGGTGGGTTTGTTACGGCTCAATTCCCAATTTACCTGTGGGGTGCGATATTCGGTGAGATTTACAATCGAAGCGGCGGTGCAACATCGATTGCCCAATTTATCTCACGAATCTTCAAGGGCAACAAGGAAAAAGCTAGCATTTTTACTTGTATTTTGATTATTACTGTGGCAGGTATATTAATGTCCTACGGCGGAATAAGCGGAATTGTACTTATGTTCGTGATGATGCCGATGACACTGGAAATCCTCAAGGAAAACAACATTCCCCGAAAGCTTGCCCCTGGCGTCTTGTTGGCAGGAATCGCAACCGCTGGTCTCTGTATGCCGGGAAGCCCGCAAATACAAAATGTGGCTCCCATGAATATGTTGGGTACACCGGGAACCGCTGCTCTGATCCCCGGCCTGATAGGCGGCTTGGTGGTAATAAGTTTAAATCTCGCATTTCTAACCAAAGTAGCAAAAAAAGAGATTGCGCTTGGAAACGCGTATACTGACGACATGACATTCGAGAAAACAGACAAAACCGATTTGCCAAACCCAATCGTTGCATTGATTCCCCTTGTTTTGGTGTTTGTACTATTCAATGGGTTTAAGCTATACGTTCCATATGCCATAGTTTGCGGTATTATCAGCGGATTGGTGCTTTTTAATAAAAATTATTGAATATCAATGCAATAAAAAAAATGTTAGAAACCAGTATCCCACAGGCAGCATTTTTAGTGTTGGCTAGCTCCTCGCTCGCCGGATTTGGAGGCGTCGTAGGTCGTACTGAAACGTTTGGCCAATTAAGTACGTCACTTTCATCTATACCTGGACCGCCACTGCTGATGGCAATGTTTGCCTTTATGATTATCACTGCCATCTGCGGTTCCGGTCCCGCAGCTCTTGGCGCCGGGCTTCCGATTTTTTCCGGCCCTTTTGCTGCTATGGGTGTCCATATGTCTGCTTTACACCGTGTAGCCGCTTTCTGTGGGACTACGTTTGATACATTGCCGACAAACGCCGGATTTATTGCTGCTACCGGTCTCGCAAAACTTCCTGCAAAAGAGACTTACAAATTTGTTGGAGTTTGCACCGTAATGAATACAACAGCTACCATAGTGGTAACGTTATTGTTGATTTTGTTCCCAGGCTTGGCATGAATGCAAGGCATCGATCAGCTGGATAAAAAATATTAGAAGGAATATGGAACCAAGCATCTCTGTTTTTACACAGCAGATGAGGATTTTGACACAATGGTTATGTAAATTTATAGACAGGAGGATGCAATGTCACTGCCTTTTTATGCAAAAAGCCCGGGAAATGAGGGTTACATAAAAAATATGGAAGTTATAGCGTACCACGATCTGAATGGCATTATGGCCTTTCAGATGGCACTCTACAAGACTGCAAAAGGCCGCTACTATCTGTACAATGGCTCATTTAAGGGAGCGGGCTTCAATATTCTTGAGGTAACTGATCCCTCAAAGCCAAGGTTGGTTCGCTTTCAGGAAGTCTGCGATCCTAAATTGTATACTAAACAATCGACACCCAAGATACAGGCAGCAGACGATTTGCTAATTGTTGCACTGGGTGGAGGTATCCCATATCTGCATGGGGTATCATACGAGGAAAAAAACATTGGCGGTCTGCAAATCTTTAGTCTAAAGGAAGACCCAGAACATCCTAAATTACTGTCGCACTGGGAAACCGGGGTCCGTGACGGCATGGGTGTGCACCGCTTCATGTACAATGGCGGTCGTTACGTTCATTTGTCTTCGGACTGTCCGGGATATATCGGTCAGATATACCGAATTTTGGACATTGAGGATCCTTCCAGTCCCATAGAGGTGGGTCGCTGGTGGATGCCTGAGCAGTTCAGCGATGGTATGGAAGTAGGTACATACCCCGTCGGGCATCGTGATGAAAAAGACTGGCCCCAGTTGCACGGCCCGCCTTATGTACAGGATGATATTGCCTACTGCGGCTACTGGGCAGGCGGCGGTATCCTAGTGGATGTCAAAGATATTACCCGCCCAAAAAAACTGGGACAGATTAAAATGACGCCGCCGTTCTCCGGAAAACTTGCCGGCGCCCGCTGTCACACCTTCCTGCCGCTACGGGGAAGGAATTTCGCAGTGTTGACCAATGAAGGCGAGCGCTTCGCCTCTTGGAGCCCGGAGGTTATTGGTAAGAGTGCTCATCCCGGCGCCCAGCCTATGAATAACATCCACATGATCGATGTGACAAACAAGGCCGATCCGGTACTGGTGGCAGGATTTCCCTATCCGGAAGTACCAAAAGATTTTCCTTGGCCGAACTTTAACGATTGTGGTATAGGCTGCCAAGGCCCATTTGGCCCGCACAATCTCCACGAGCCCATGGGCAAACCCTGGCTTGAAGACAATCCAAACAGAGTATACTGCTGTTACTTTCATGCAGGTATGCGTATCTATGACGTGAGTGATCCCTACTATGTAAAGGAGATCGCCTACTTCATCCCGCCCAACCCAGAACGTAAATACTTTGAAGTCAACATGCCTGGGCCGCTTCTTGGAACTACAGAAGACTGTGTTGTTGATGATCGCGGTAATATCTTCATGGATTGTTTTCATGACGGATTGTATATTTTGCGTCTAAAAATTTAATTTTGTGAAATTTGCGGCAGTGCCGACACCTCCGGGACACAACCGAGGCTTTGTTAACGTCCATGCAGGTTTTTCTGGAATAACCACCTGGGGAGGAGTCCACTGTTTCTTGTGCCGTTCAGCATGATTACGGCATTATTTCAGATGAGAAGGTTTAAGCGGTGCACCAACTGCTTTTCAACTATCTGTTAAAAAGACAGCATTAATCTCCATTCCTGAGGATGACTGCACATGAATAGTATTTATTATAACAGCTTTGCGCAAATTATTAAAAAAGTAAAAAGCGCAAAAACAGTTAAACGTATGGCAGTGGCTGCTGCAGGTTATCGACACATTCTTGAGGCAGTTATCGATGCACGTAAAACAGGGCTTGCGCAGCCGGTTTTGATAGGAAATACACAGGAAATACTTACGATTTTAAAAGAACTTGGAGAATCTGTACCTGGCGATGATGTTATTAATGCAAGCGATGGTGTTGAAGCCTGCGAACTGGCAGTAAAACTTATTCGTGAAGGCAAGGCCGACTTTCTGATGAAGGGTAATATTGACACCTCAGTCTTGCTAAAGTCTGTTGTAAATAAAGAAACAGGTCTTGCCAAAGGCGCCTTGATGAGCCATTTTACCATATTTGAAATACCGTCCTACCATAAGCTCCTAACCATTGTTGACGGTGGAATGGTTCCTTACCCCACACTTGAGCAGAAAAAGCATATCATAGAAAACACCGTTACAACTTTACTTGACCTTGGGTATACCTGCCCAAAGGTGGGAGTTTTGGCATGTGTGGAAAAAATTAATCCCAAAATGCCGGAGACCGTGGAGGCTGATGAGCTGACACAGATGAACCAGCGTGGTGAAATAAAAAAACTGCATTGTGAACGGTCCAATTTCGTATGATTGCGCTGTAAACAAAGAAATCGCTGACCTAAAAGGCTACATAGCTGAGACTGCGGGAGATGCGGACATCTTAATTGCCCCTAACATTCATGCAGGTAACTTTATGGGCAAAATGCTTACCTGCACATGTGGAGCCAAGATGGCGGGTATTATTGTCGGTGCAAAGTGCCCTATTGTGCTGACATCCCGAGGCTCATCTACCGAAGAAAAACTGCTTTCGATTATGATTTCGGCTGCTGCAAGCAATTGAACATTAATAATAGGAGATTTTATGAAACAACTAATGACAGGCAATGAAGCCATTGCCCGAGGAGCATGGGAAGCAGGCGTCTTTTTCGCTTCTGCATACCCCGGCACACCCAGTACGGAGATATTGCAAAATCTAACCACTTATAAAGAAATCGATGCAGAGTGGGCTCCGAATGAAAAGGTTGCAATGGAAGCTGCAATTGGTGCTTCCATCGGCGGCGCAAGAGCCATGGCTTCAATGAAGCATGTAGGTGTGAATGTTGCATCCGATCCTTTACATACTTTTTCTTATACCGGAGTTAACGGCGGAATGGTGCTTGTCGGTGCCGATGAGCCGGGTCAACATTCAAGTCAAAACGAGCAGGATAACCGCTGGGTAGCAAAAATGGCGAAGATTCCGATGCTTGAGCCATCTGACAGTCAGGAATGTAAAGACATGATGGGCATTGGCTTTGAGATTAGCGAAAAATATGACACTCCGGTATTTTTTCGTGTAACAACACGCATTTGTCATTCAAAAAGTATAGTCGAGTGCGGAGACAGGACTGAAGTAGGTGTCAAGGAATATGTAAAGCAAACAGAAAAGTATGTCACTGTTCCCTTATTTGCACGTAAACGCAGGGTAATCGTTGAAAACCGGATGGAAGAGCTGCTTAAGTACTCCGAAAGTACTCCTCTAAATCGTATAGAGAAAGGGAATGGGGAAATAGGCGTTATAGCTTGCGGGGTCTGTTATCAATATGCAAAAGAAATTTTTGGAGATGAAGCTTCATACCTAAAGTTGGGCTTTACTTCTCCATTGCCGAAACAGAAAATTAAAGAATTCTGTGAGCAAGTAAAGACCGTGTATGTTATTGAAGAGAATGACCCGTATATAGAGGAAACAGTTTTAATGCTGGGCTTTGAGGCAAAGCTTAAGGGAAAGAATGTACTGCCCAAGTACGGTGAACTTATGCCTGATGTACTGCGTAAGTCAATCTATGGTAAGAATAATAAAACTATTGACTATGATCGTAGTAAAATTTTACCTCGTCCACCTACGCTTTGTGCAGGTTGTCCACATAGGGGCTTTTTCTATGATATTGGCCGTAGAAAGAATATTGTAATTACAGGAGACATTGGTTGCTATTCTTTAGGCTATGCCGAGCCATACAATGCAATGGATTCCAATGTCTGCATGGGTGCAGCTTTCTCCGCAGCCCATGGAACCCAAAAAATATTTTCCGGTCCAGGTAAAAATGAAAAGCGTGTAGTCGGCGTTATGGGAGACTCAACTTTCTTTCATACAGGTATGAACTCTTTACTTGAAGTGGTCTACAATAATTCTAAGACCATCTGTGTAATCCTGGATAATGCCATAACCGGAATGACAGGCCATCAAAATACTCCGGGGAATGGTCTTAATGCCAGAGGTGAACCTGCCAATGTTACGTCCATAGAGGCTGTAGTTCGTGCGCTTGGAATTAAGAATGTGACCACTGTTGACCCAAATGATCTTACAAAAATGAAAGAAGCAATGGATTGGGCGCTTTCCCTGGATGAGCCGTCTGTTATAATTACTCGCTTTCCCTGTGTTCTAAAAAGAATTACCAAAGAAGAGAAAGTTGAGTTTAATAATCCCTTCACCTCAAAAAGTAAGGTGAACACAGAGAAATGTGTCGGCTGTAAATTGTGTTTAAGGTCCGGCTGCCCTGCCTTATCCTTTGAAACTGCATCGAAAAAAGCTAAGATTGCATCTGTTCAATGTGTAGGTTGTACCGTTTGTAATCAGATCTGCCCAAAGCAGGCAATCGAAAAGGAGGGTAAATAAAATGACAAAGAATATTCTTCTTGTAGGTGTTGGAGGACAGGGTACGATCTTGGCAAGTAAGATCCTGACCATTGGTCTAATGGAAGCAGGCTTTGATGTAAAGATGAGTGAGATTCACGGAATGAGTCAGAGGGGAGGCTCAGTATCTTCTCAGGTACGTTATGGTGAAAAAGTATTTTCTCCCGTGATTGAGCTAGGTGGTGCAGATATACTTGTAAGCTTTGAGCAAATGGAAGCGCTGCGCTGGCTGGAATATCTAAAGCCCGACGGGAAACTCATTCTTAACGATTATCGAATTAACCCTATGCCTGTTATCTCAGGGAAGGCTGAATATCCGGATGGGTTGATTAAGGAAATTGAATCGAAGATACCCTCTTCCATATTCGATGCAGCTGGAGAAGCAATAAAACTTGGGGATGCAAGGGTAATGAATATCATACTCCTTGGTGCAACCATCAAGCTCATGGGTCTTGAAAGTATCGACTGGGATAATATAATAAAGCAGAATGTAAAGTCGGATTTTATTGATATTAATATAAAAGCACTGCATCGCGGCAGAGAGTTAGTGGGTTAGGGTTACCGAAATTATGAAATGGCAGAAGTTCTTCTTTCGCTTGTTTTTCTATGCCCTGGGCTTAATGTTCATAGCCTTTGGAACTGCCATTTCCATAAACTCTGACCTTGGAGTAACCCCGGTAGGCTCACTGCCCTATGTGGTATCACAGGTCAGCGGAATCGACCTTGGTGTATGTGTTACATTAGTTCTTTCATCATATATTCTAATTCAGATTTTTATTTTACGAAAAGAGTTTAAATGGATTAATATAACCCAGATTCTCTTTTCAACTATGTTTGGATTTTTTGTTGATTTTGCAAGAATTGTAGTTGGTGATTTTGTAATCCCCGGTTATCCCGGAAGGCTCCTTATGATTGCAATTGCAACTATACTTGTAGCTATAGGTGTAGTCATATATGCGAATACTAAACTCGTTAATATGCCTCCTGAGGGGCTGGCAAATGCACTGGTACAGAAATTCCCTAAACGAGCATTTTATCAGATGAAAATCGTGGTGGACAGCACAGGTGTATTAATTGCAATAGCGATATCGCTTCTGGTGTTTGGCAGGCTATATGGTGTACGAGAAGGTACAATCATTAGCGCGATCCTTGTTGGGCAGGTAATTAAATTTATTCAAAAACCTATAAAGAACATAATAGAAAAAATATGCTTTAAGGAGGCTGCATAATGAGCTTTAAAATCCTTGCGATTAATCCCGGTTCAACGTCAACTAAAATTGCCGTTTATAATGATGAAAACCCTGCATTTGTTAAGTCAATAGAACACCCGATTGATGAACTTTCCAAATTTAATTCTCTTTTTGAGCAGTTTGATATACGGATGAAGTATGTTCTGCAAGCAATAGAAGAAAATGGTGTTAAACCTATAGAGCTTTCAGCTGTAGTGGGACGCGGCGGATTACTTTCACCATTGAAACCGGGCGGATATTTAGTGAATCAGGCCATGGTAGATGCATTGGGCTCCCCCGACACAAGAGCACATGAATCAAATCTGGGGGCACCTATAGCCTATAGCATTGCACGGCCCCTTGGGATTCCTGCATATATTTACGATGCTGTTGGGTCTGATGAACTAAACGATGTTGCAAGAATTACCGGCATCCCTGAAATTATAAGAGAAAGCTTCTGTCATGTATTAAATACAAAGGCAACTTCTCGTAAGGTCGCAGAAAAGCTTGGCAGCACGTATGAATCAATGAATTTCATTGTTGCACATATTGGAGGTGGCATATCAATTTCTGCACATGAAAAGGGACGAATAATCGACGTAATAACAGCAGATGCAGGGCCATTTTCGCCCGAGCGAAGCGGCAGTGTGCCCCTTGGGTATATCGTAGACATATGTTATAGCGGTGAATATAAAACAAAAAAAGAACTAATGACTAAGCTTAATAAAAACAGTGGTCTTAAAGGTCTCCTTGGAACAAACGACTGTCGAGAGATCGAACGTCGCATTGCAAGTCGCGATAAAAAAGCCAAAGCAGTCTATGATGCTCAAGCCTATCAGATTGCCAAGGGAATAGGGGAAATGACACCGCCCTTATGCGGCATAGTCGACGCAGTTATTCTTACAGGTGGAATGGCTCACTCTGAGTATATCACGAAAGAAGTGACCAGGCTTGTAGGATACCTTGGCAAAGTCGTTGTAATGCCGGGAGAGAATGAAATGGAAGCACTCTCTCTGGGTGCATTGAGGATTCTTAAGGGAGAGGAAGGCTATAGCGAGTATGGAGTTTAAACCCCCTAGACCGCTCCCTCAACCACCTTCATCACACGCATCAACGTCTCTTCCCCAAGACGCTTTCCGATCATTGTGCAAGGAATCGGGAGGCCCTCTTCGGTCTTGCCGATGGGCAGAGTCATGCTCGGAAAGCCTGTTGCTGCTGCAATGCCTAAACCGGAATAAGCCATATAAAGCAGGTCAACGCCGTTATCATCAAAATACTTATCGAGGGTAACTTTTGCTTCTTCCCTTGCGGCGATGCCTTTAACGTATTCATCAGCATTTTTCCAATCTTCCTGTACATTGTTAGCCGCAACGAGGTTACCCTGTCCGTATTTCAGGGCAATATCTGCATGTTCTTCGTTATACTTGATAATTGCAGACAGATCCTTTGGGGTTGAAGGGTTTTTCCTATAGGCATCGAGGTATGAGTTTATTGCATACCTGAACTCGTATTTCATAATCGGGAATACAAAGTTATCTTCTATATTGTGATCCGGCATATCAACAAGGATAATCCCAAGGTCCTTTAGTTTCTCAATCATCGCCTCATTTCCCTTTAACCATTCGCTGTTGTCTTTTTTATCCTTACGGCCCTGCCTGCATATACCCACTTTAACAGCGGCTTTGCCCGAAAGATCGTACTGCTTCCCTGCAAGGACCCCAAGGACTGCCGCCGCATCTTCCACTGTGCGGGCCATGGGCCCCAGGGTATCAAGGGTGAAGGAAATCGGGAGCACGCCCTTCTTGCTGATTAGGCCGTCAGTGGGCTTTATTCCAACGACACCGCAGCGCTGGGCCGGGGAGATGATCGAACCGTAGGTCTCTGAGCCTATTGCGGCAACGCAAAGACCGAGTGCCACTGCTACGGCAGAGCCGGTCGAAGAGCCTGAAGCATCAGCTTCAGGATGGGTTGGATGCATGGTCTGCCCCCCGCGGGAGCTATATCCGTTTGGCATTGGAGAAGTCTGCCAGTCTGACATATAGTTAGCAAACTCGGTTAGATTGGCCTTTCCAAGGATCACAGCCCCTGCTTCCCTTAAAAGGCGGGCTGCCTCGGCATCTTCCTTCGCAATATTTTCAGACAGGGCAACGGAGCCTGCGCTTGTGCGCATTTTATCACCTGTACTTATATTATCTTTAATTAAAATAGGCACTCCGTATAGAGCTCCCTTCTTTTCGGGAGACGAGTCAAGTGCCTTTGCAATATCGGCAGCCTCCGGGTTTAATTCGATCACTGCATTAAAGCGCTTGTTTTCCTCGATTTTTGCCAAGTCACCTGAAACAAGATCCTGCGACCTTAACTCACCCTTCCTGACCTTTTCTGCCATATCAATGATACTCATAATATTTCTCCTTGTTAATTCAATATTACCGTGTATAATAGAATAACATAAAATTCAAGAGAGGTATATTCATGTCACTTATGGCTGATGAAAAGCAAAATTTAATAAAAATTGCGCAGCAGATACGCCTTTTGGTAATTGACGTAATGGCCTGGTCGGGCGGCGCGCATGTGGGTGGATCACTTAGCATCATAGATATCCTTACGATCCTTTATTTTAAGTATTTGAACATCAAACCTGAAGAGCCGCAGTGGGACGGCAGAGACCGCTTTATTCTCTCGAAAGGGCATGCAGCAGCAGGTTATATTCCTGTGCTGGCAAAGCGGGGCTTTTTCCCCGAGGAAACGCTGAAAAGTTTTAACCGTTTCGGTTCTCCCTTTGCGATGCACCCGGATGGGAATAAGGTACTTGGCTGCGATGCCTCAGCGGGATCCCTCGGGCACGGCCTTTCAATGGCTGTGGGGCTTGGGCTTGGCGCAAAAGCAAAGAACGAAGATTGGAAGACAGTCTGCCTCATGGGAGACGGGGAGTGCTGTGAGGGCAGCGTATGGGAATCTGCAATGTCTGCATCCCATTTCAAACTGGGGAACGTCATCGGAATAGTAGACCGCAACAGACTTATGATTGACGGCACTACAGAGGATGTAATGGCCTTGGAGCCCTTTGCAGCAAAGTGGCGTGCCTTCGGTTGGGAAGTCATCGAAATTAACGGCCATGACTTTGACGAGTTAAACACGGCGATGGAGAAGGCCTGGGCTGCAAAAGATAAGCCGGTCTTAATTCTTGCAAATACCGTTAAGGGTAAGGGCGTTGACTTCATGGAAAACAATGTTGTATGGCATTATGCTTCAGGTGACTCGGCAGTCTGCGAGAAAGCCAAAGCTTCAATCATGAAAGGTTAAGGAGGAGTACTATGTCTATTATTACAGGGACAAACTGGAATGCTTATGATGCTGCAACCATGACAGCGAGGGAAATATACGGGCGTACTCTTGCCGAGCTTGGAAATCATAATAAAAAAATCGTAGGACTCACTGCAGACCTTGAAAATACAACTTCGATAGTCCATTTCAAAAAAGCGCACCCCGAGAGATTTTTCAATGTAGGAATAGCTGAGCAGAATATGATGGGAGTTGCCGCGGGGCTTGCAAAGGCGGGCCTTATTCCCTTCGCTTCGACTATGGCTGTTTTCGCCTGTCTTAGGGCAGGTGAGCAGGTACGCACGGACATCGCATATCAGAATCTGCCGGTAAAGATTATTGCCACCCACTCAGGCATCTCCTTCGGGCATGCAGGGACTACGCATCATTGCACCGAGGACTTCGCAATCATGCGCTCGATTGCAAATATGACGGTAATTGCTCCTGCCGACGGCATTGAAACATCGAAGGCTGTTCAGGCATGTGTTGATATTCCGGGACCTGTCTATATACGAATCGGCCGCGGATTTGAACCGCCCTGCTACGAGTCTGATAATTATGCTTTTGAAGTAGGGAAGGCTGTTACAATGCGCGAGGGTACTGACCTTACCATTATTTGCTGCGGTATCGCGGTGCTTCAATCCCTTAATGCCGCGAAGACCCTTGCGGAAAACGATAAGCTTTCAGTGCGGGTTATCAATATGCATACGATTAAGCCGATTGATAAAGATGCTATTCTTAAGGCAGTAAATGATACACGCCGTATTCTGACAATTGAAGAGCATAATATTGAAGGCGGGCTTGGTGATGCTGTTGCATCTGTTATTGCAGAATCCGGGAAGGGATGTGTTTTCCAAAAGCACGGAATCAATGACTTATTTTCTACCATAGGATATGCCGAAGACCTTTATGCACATTACGGCCTTGATTCAAACGGCATTATAGAGAGAGTAAGAAAGATGATGGGGCTCGAATTCGAAGCTGACGAAAATTGGGACGATGATTAGGAGGAGACCATGACCGCTACCGACAAAGATCTGATGACGGCGAAGCTCTTCTTTAATGCAGCTTTCCCCGTCATGCAGGTGCTTTTAGACGATGATCCGAAAATAAAAGCTAAGTTTTCCGCTTTTCGCGCAACAGTACAGTTTGGAGCTCTTGATGATTCACAGCCCCTATTCTGTCATTTGATTTTCGATAACGGGAAGGTCAAGATTGTGCAGGGAAAGGCAGAGAAATATGATCTTGCTCTTACCTTTTCTGCAATCGCAAAAATGAATGCACTTTTAAAAGGCGGTCTTGCGCTTCCTTCCATTAAAGGCAAATTGGGACTCCTTCCGAATGTGCTTGCATTGCTTATGGGTTTAAAGATAATGACAAAACCCAATAATAAGCTAAAGGACTTGGCCGAAAAGTCCCTTAAAGTAAAGTGCAGCCTTTATATGGTTACCCGTGCCCTAAGCCAGTACAATAAACAGGGTGACCCGAGCATGCAGGAATTCTGCCTTAGACAGCCTGACCGTATTTATCAATTCCGAGTTGAGCAGGACGGCAATCCTGCACACATCGCAGCATACTTAAGAATAAAAGCAGGTAAGTCAAAGTCAGGCCACGGCGTTTATGAACGCCGCTCTCCCTTTGTGCTTTTCCGTTTTACATCGGTGGATGGTGCATTAAAGATTCTCGATAAGGAAGTTGAGTTTGTCGAAGGCGTTGAGAAAGGTTTTGTCGAGACACTTGGAAGCCCCGAATATGCCATGTATTTAAATGATTATATGGCGGTGCTCCAGGGAATGCTCACTTAAAATTACATCCGGAAAGAACTAACCAAGGGAGCTATTTATGAAGGCAGTTTACTTTGAAAAGGATATCCCGCGCATACTCGCAAGCAAGGCGGCAGCCAAGTGCTGCCCCGGCTTATTATACACGGGGATTAACGCAGTTAAATATAATAAAAAATTGCCTGACCCGCCTCTCCCTGCAGATGACTGGGTTAGGGTAAGGAATATTGCCTGCGGTCTTTGCGGAACAGATATAAGCTTCTTTAAGGCAACAACAAGTACAAACTCGGCCTTTGAACCGATACCGGGTTCTAAACGAACCTTCCTCGGACATGAAAATGTAGGCATTGTTACCGAAGTTGGAAGCAGTGTAAAAGAGTTTAAAACAGGCGATAGAGTTACCATCCGCGCCTATATGTCAGGCTGTGACACAAAAGGCATTAAAGAACGCTGTCACTTCTGCGAAGAGGGGAACTATAATTTCTGTATTAATTACGGTGCAAAGGGCCCCCATGGAATGCTCGATACCGGCGGGGGCTGGAGCGACAGCTTCATTTACCCTGCAAGGGGCTTAGCGCGCATTTACGATGAGTTAAATGATGAGCAGGCTGTAATGGTAGAGCCCTCCTGTGTGTCCATTCATGCGGCCCTCTGTGTCCCGCCCGAAAAGGGAGACAAGATTCTCGTTATGGGCTGCGGCACAATCGGTCTTGGCCTTGTGCAGGCAATAAAGATTCTGGAAAAGGACTGCGAAGTTTGGGTAATGGAGAGGGTTAAAACAAAGCAGGAATTTGCAAAGAAGCTTGGAGCTGACCATGTGCTTCAAGGAAATCCATACGAACAGGCATCAAAGGCAACAGGCGGAAGTGAAGTATTCACCGGTATGAGCAATAATAAGTATTTCTTTGGCGGCTTTGATAAGGTATATGACTGTATTGGCGGTAATTGGGCAAATCATACAGGGCTCCGCCTTCTAAGGGCAAAGGGTACCTTTATCAAAATTGGCCACCACATGAATGCTGTTGCATTTGACGAGAGCCCGATTTGGTGGCAGGAACTGCGTCTTATCGGAATCAATGCACACGGCATGGAAACCTGGAAAGGAAAGAAGCTCTACACCTTTGATCTTGCACAGGAATGGATAAGAGACGGCATTTATAAAACCGAAGGCTTTGTAACACATTATTTTAAGCTCGACGATTATAAACAGGCAATGAGGCTTGCAATGGAAAACCCGCCCGAGGTTATAAAGATAGTCATTGATTGTAAATAGAGGACAGAATGAGTATACACGATATTATTTTACGACAGCGCGAATTCTATGACACAGGTGCAACACGTTCCCATGCATTTCGCATTAATGCTCTTAACTCTCTTCGTGATGCCTTAAATAAAAATGAAGATTTGATCTTCAGTGCATTAAAAAAAGACCTTGGCAAGCACCCGATGGAAACCTATATGTGCGAGAGCGGCATGGTGCTCGACGAGATACGTTATCACCTAAAACATTTAAAAACCTGGATGCGCGCCAAAAAGGTTAAAACACCAATGGCCCAATTCCACGCAAAGAGTTTTATATCGCCTGAGCCCTACGGTATCGCACTTATTATGACACCCTGGAACTATCCTGTTCAATTAAGCCTTTCTCCCCTTGTCGGTGCGATTTCTGCAGGGAACTGTGTTGTTCTTAAACCTTCAGCTTATGCACCAAATACGAGCAGTGCGATAGCGAAGATCATTGGAGAAGCCTTTAGACCTGAGCATATTGCCGTAATCGAAGGCGGCCGCGAGGAAAATCAAGAACTCCTAAAACAGACCTTCGATTATATTTTCTTTACAGGCGGAATAGCAGTAGGTAAGACAGTGATGGAAGCTGCATCCAAAAACCTAACCCCCATTACCTTAGAGCTTGGCGGAAAGAGTCCTGTTATCGTAGATTCAACATCGGATCTTAAACTTGCAGCAAAGCGCATTGCTTTCGGAAAGGTGCTTAATGCGGGGCAGACCTGTGTCGGGCCTGATTACCTATTCATCGAAGAGAGTAAGCTCGAGAAATTTATTGATGAGTTTAAGAATGCTTTAAATGAGTTTTTCCCCGGAGGGGATATGTCAAGTATGCCTTTAATGGTAAACGAGAAGCATTTTAGACGTGTTACAGGTTTAATTCAGGGTCAAAAGATTGCAATTGGAGGGAACTCGGATTCAAAGCGTCTTTTTATCGAGCCGACTGTACTCATCGATGTTCCGCCCGGTTCCCCCATAATGAACGAAGAAATTTTCGGGCCTGTCCTTCCTGTTATGACCTATAAAAAGATCGATGAATGTATCAACTTTATTCGCTCCCGGCCAAAACCTCTCGCACTATATCTCTTTACCTCGGATAAGTCGACTGAACAGCTCGTCCTAAATAACTGCTCCTTCGGCGGCGGCTGTATAAACGACACTGTTATACACCTGGCAACCCCGTATATGGGCTTCGGCGGAGTTGGCGAGTCCGGGATGGGAGGTTATCACGGGAAGAGGAGCTTTGACACCTTTACCCATTATCGAAGTATAGTCCGAAAATCAACCTGGATAGACTTAAAGATGCGTTATCATCCATATACTGAAGGAAATCTAAAGATGATACGCATGTTCTTAAAATAAGACTAATCTTTTTAGTTGCAATATCGGGAATTAAGGAATATCATTAATGCTATGAAAGATTCAAGAACAATGGCCTATGTAAACATGCATGGCATATTGGGCGCTCTTGCAGACCTTTGTAATTTTTCGCCCGAGGCAAAAGAACTTGCTACCGGAAAACCTACAGCGATTTTATTTGCTGTTAATGACGGCCCTTCGGCACTTTTAAGCTTTAATGCCGGGGCGTGCTCTTTTGAAGAAGGGAGCGGCCCCTGCGATATACGGCTTCCATTTTCAAGCTGCGAAAAGTTTAATGGCATGATAGACGGAACCGTAACGCCCTTCCCGAGCAAGGGTTTTACGAGGCTAAAGTTTCTAACCAAAAATTTTGTAGGCTTAACAAAAATACTTGAGACTTATTTAAAGGCTAATCCCGATGATCTTTCTAATAACAATTTCTTTGATGCAAGTACCACCATCATGTTTCATTTGATTGCCCGCGCAGTATCTCAAATCGGTAATAATGATAAAATAGGACGTTTTTCTGCATCGAATATTGTTAACGGAACCGTAGTACTTTCCATAGGCGGCGGGCCGAAAGCTGCCATTACAGTTAAAGATCATATTTTAACCACCACTCGTAAGATACCTGATCGTTATGAAGCGATAATGGAGTTTGCAGACATGCACCTTGCCCGAAACCTTTTTGAAGGGAAGGTAAGCACCCTCGCCTGTGTCGGAACCGGTCTAATTACAATGCGCGGAAACCTTAGCATGCTGGATAATGTTAATCGTATTCTCGATAGGGTAGCTATATATCTGGGTTAGTTTTAGGAGAAGTATATGGGATTTCCAATTAACAGTTATAAAAAAAGCGCAGAAGAGTATAACCGTGCTTTAAAAGTTATACCTTCAGGAATATATGGTCATCTCGGGCCTGCTGAAGGCTGCTTTGTGCCTGTTTCTGCATTTCCCTTTTTCTCGGAACGTGCAAAGGGCACCTATTTCTGGGATGTGGATGGCAACCGTTTTATCGATTATATGTGTGCCTATGGGCCAAACGTACTTGGTTATAATGATGAGGAAGTGGACGAGGCAGCAGCAAGACAAAGCAAGCTTGGAGATTGCGTTACTTCCCCTTCTACAAGGATGATTGACTTTGCCGAAGTTTTAGTCGATACAGTTGCAAGTGCGGACTGGGCTTTTTTTGCAAAGAACGGAGGAGATGTTACTACTTTAGCAATTCTTACTGCGAGGGCCTTTACCCGCCGTAAAAAAATTGTCTTTTTTAAGCGTTATTATCATGGAGTTGCACCTTGGGCTCAAAAAATAGATTATCCCGGTATTATCGAAGAGGAAGTGGTAAATAATATCTATGTACCATGGAACGATTATGAAAAGCTTGCTCAAGTCTTTGAAGAAAATAAGGGAGAAATTGCCGCAGTAATTTCCCAGCCGTACCAGCATGGTAATTTTACAGACAACGAGTTGCCTCTGGAAGGCTTTTGGCAAAAGGTGAGGAAGCTCTGTACTGAAAAGGAAGCGATGCTTATCATAGATGATGTAAGGGCAGGTTTCAGGCTTGACCTGGCAGGAAGTGATCATTTCTTTGGCTTTGAGGCAGACCTTATCTGCTTCTGTAAGGCAATTGCAAACGGCTATAATGTCAGTGCCCTTTGCGGCAAGGAGTTCCTTCGCAATACAGTAAGCAGTATCTTTTATACGGGGAGTTATTGGCTTTCGGCAGTCCCCTTCGCAGCAGGCATTGCCACTATCGAAAAAATGAAGCGCTTGGACCTTCCAAAGCTCCTAAACGATAAGGGGATAATGCTAAGGGACGGGCTGCTCTCTAGTGCAAAGAAACACGGATATGATCTTCGCTTTACAGGGATGCCTGCCCTATTCTATCTGCGCATTGCAGGGGATAGTAATGGCCCCGATGATTCCCTTATGATTCATCAGAGATGGATTGCCGAAATGGTTAAACGGGGGGTTTATTTTACGAACCACCATAATCATTTCCTTAATTCAGCAATGAGCGAACAGGACATAAAAACTACGATCGAAATAGCCGATGAGGCCTTTGCAGTTTTATAGGCAATATCCCTAAGAGACCCACTTACACAAAAAAAGCATTTATGCTATAAAAGTATAACACACTTTTTGTGATGCGCTTTTTACTTGAGACACTAGCTCATCCGGATAGAGCATCAGCCTTCTAAGCTGAGGGTGGGGGGTTCGAGTCCCTCGTGTCTCATAATGGCCAAGCGATTTGACCCGGCAGAACTAACAAATTTCGCTCGTGAATATGGTTTCCACTATGATTCGATTGATGGACCGGGGTTAGTTGGAGATGTTATATCGGAAATGCAAATGGGTCTTGAGGGTAAACCATCAAGTCTTGCCATGATCCCCGCCTATATTAGACCTGTTTCAAAAATAACCCCCTTAAAATCGGTAATTGCCCTTGATGCAGGGGGAACCAATCTTAGAGCGGCACTTATCAGATTCGATAAAAGCGGCAAGGCCATAATCGAGGATAGTCGTAAGACCCACATGCCCGGAACAAGGGGCCCTCTTAGTGCAGACGCCTTTTTTGACGAATTTGCCGCCCTGACAGGACCGCTCATCACAGAAGCCAAGGACGAAATCGAAGGGATTGGCATTTGCTTTTCCTATCCGATGGAAATAAATAAGGATGCCGACGGAATAGCCCTTGCCTTCAGCAAGGAAGTTGAAGCAAATGAAGTAATCGGCAAAGCCATCGGTGCAGGCCTTAGAGATGCCCTTGCAAGGCAAAGTATCAAAGCCCCCGGCAGGATAATCCTGCTTAACGATACAGCCGCAACCCTGCTGGCGGGGCAGGGAGCTTCTAAAGAAACTACAACCATAGGCTTCATCCTTGGGACAGGCTTTAATACAGCTTACCCTGAGAGTAAAATTCCCAAAATCGGCTTTAATTCACCCGAAAACCCTCAGATTGTAGTCTGTGAATCCGGCAATTTTGCACATAAGTACATGGGAATCCTTGACAAGGAGTTCGATAGCACTACCAAGTCCCCCGGGAAATATACCCTTGAAAAAACCGTATCAGGTGCATATCTTGGCCCCTTAACCCTGCATATATTAAGACAGGCAAACAAAGACGGCCTTTTAAACTTTGAAAGGGCCAAAGAGTTTTTCTCTATGTCCCATTTGGATACAAAGGACTTAAATGATTTTCTCCATGACCCCTATTCACAAAAGGGCCCTGTCGGCAGTTATTTTAATAAAGAGGAAAGGGATGCAATAGATACCCTTTGCTTTCTTTCTTCAATAATAACCGAAAGAGGAGCATTTCTTTCTGCAGGGGTTCTTGCGGCCACAGTTTATAGAACCGGAAGAAAGTCTATAATAGCAGTAGAAGGCTCTACATTCATGCTTTTTAAGGGGATGAGAAGGGCTCTTGAGTCACATCTTCGACTACTTTCAAGGCCGGTAACCCCGACATCTTATGCGTATGATTATTCGATAGTCCCTGTAGAACAGGCCTCCCTTCTCGGTGCTGCAGTCGCTGCTCTGACAGCCTAGCAGGTTAATCGCTTAAAACAAAGGCCCCGTAATAAACGGTTTCGCTGTTTTCCTCATGGTCATGGGAGAAAGGACAAACCGAAGAAAATTTCCTCCCCTTAAAAATCCCGCTTTCCATAACAGCGCCGATAAGTGCACCCCCGCATGCGCTTATACTGCCCGATGCAAGGCTCTCCTTATATCCTGCCGTATCCATTTTTTCCAGATGTGTGCGAAACTCCTCCGCCATATTTCGGGCAATAGCCGGGTCGGCAGCCTGTGAAACGCTCGAACTTATTACGATTAAACTCTCTTCCAAATGCCTTTCAAAAACAACTTTCAGGGCACCTCCAAGGCTGGAAATCAAGGCCTTATTTCCGCTTTTCATTAGGAGCGGCACTATTTTCGCATTAGGGAAGCAGTATTTTACCATTGGAAGCAGTACTTCAATTGAATGTTCTGAAAGATGGGGGATATCATTTATTCTGATACCTGTCGAGCAGGATGCAAGCTCCCTATTCATTTTTTGGTCGACTTGTATGTCTCCAAGAGGAGTTTCAAAGGAAGCAGATTCCGAAAGATATATTCCGTCTTCTACAAAATGATGATGTGTTCCTAAAAGCAGCACCCTGCTTACAGGGGCTGACTTTTTCCCCCGTTTTTTCTGAACTGCAGAAAATGCCGTCGCTGCAATGCTTCCCGTAAGGTTCCAGGCCCCGTGTGGTGCAATTATTGCCTGAGTCCTTGACCTTGAGCTGCTTGAGCCTTCCTTAAGGCCCCAGGAAGAGAGTTCTTCCTTTAGAGTATCTTGATTTTCGGGGTAAAATATCCCATTTACCACCGATGCACGCCGTTTTACTCCCTGGAACCCTCTTCTTTCCATATATTAAGTCTAAGATTTCATAAGGCGCTCTGCAAGGTTTTTTGTACTTTTATGTCGATTTATCCACCTTACATTCGTCGAGCTCAACTAACCTTTTTTCATCGACTTTGACGTGGAGGTTTTTTTCGTTTGTCGGAATTACAAGGCCCGCAGGCCCCCCCTTTACCCGCTTTAGGTTTTTCACAGGAGTATAAAAAAGGTCGCCTGCCCCGTTATTCCTCCCCTTCGAGTAAAAAATCGCAAGATTCCCCGCATCAAGGAGAATGTCCAGGGGCACCGACTTGCCCGGCCTCTGCCTTATAAAGACGTATGAGCCCGCATAATCCCTTGCATGGAGCCAAAGATCGTTACCCTTAACATGCTTTCTCAAAAGTGCATCATTTTCTGCGGCACTTCGCCCCACGATTATGAGCCAATCCTTCCTCCGAAAGCTAAGGCCCGGCCTCTTATCATCTTCTTTTTGGGTGGGCGAGGATTTCTTTCCGTCTGTTTTAAGCAGCTTATTCAGGATAAGCGGATTTGTTTCTGATAATAGGGAAAAAAGGGTCTCTTCAAGCTTCCTTTTCTGCTCTTCTTCCCTTTCGATACTAATCCTTAACTCTTCTATCCCGCTCTTAGCCTTACGGTACTGCTCATAATAACCCTCGGCAGAGGCCTTAGGCCCCTTCACAGGGTCAAGCTTAATCCTCAAAACTCTCTCTTCCCCTGAATAAGCCATTGCTTCAAGCCAATTCTCCCCGGGCCCTATCTTGCTCAAGTTCGACAGGATCAAATCTCCGTATTCCCTATACTGATCCGCCCCCTCAAATTCGACATACTTTTCCTTCAGCCTTTCGATTGATGAGCCAAGACGGTTTATCCTCTCTTCGAATTTCTTCCTTGCCTGTATCTGCAGTGAATCAAGGGAAAGAGAGCCCCCTTCCATTCGGTAAAATGCGTCTATTTTTTGATTAAATGATGATTCGGGCGGGAGGCCTGCAAGAAGTTCATCTGAAAATTCGCGGAATTGGTATTCTTTTTTTGATGTTGAATTTGACGTAATATATGACGCATATATGCTGTCATATATTACGCGATTTTCAGCTTCAGGCTTATAGCAGCCCCCTGTGACCTCTTTCTTCTTTGGCAGCCTCTTCATTGCATCCAGAACCAGCCCTTCAAGGTCGGTAACAATCACATTTGCTGCATTTGACCAGAGTCTTATATATAGATAATAGTGATGATGCCCATTATCCTCTGCACTGCAACGAACTTTGAGCCTTATGATCCTATCCTCTCCTAATTGCAGAGCCTCCTCAATGCGCCCGTTCACGAGCCGTGAATTAAGGAATTCGGCAAAGCGCAGGGGCTTATTGCTCTTCGGCACCGAGCTAAAAGTCTCGTGCAATCTGCATGCGGCAGGGCTCAGGGAAATAAGCAGGGTTTTTGCTCCTGTCTTTCCGTATATTTTAAGTGATAATAAATCGAAGGCGCTCTGTACTGCCTTTTGGATCTGAGAGCCAATAAGGTCAAGCTCTTCGAGTATCAGGTTGATTTCCTTCCAGTTAAGGGACACTATACCTTCCTTTTTACGAATTTTAAAAGTTCATCCCGGCTCATCTCGAAGTAGATGGGCCTTCCATGGGGGCAGCGCCGGGAGGGCAGGGTGAAGAGTTCTTCGATAAGGGCTAAGGCGCTGCCTTCATCAAGGAAGTCTCCGTCCTTTACCGCCTTACGGCAGGAGAGACATGTTAACCAGTGCTCGGTGAGTTTTGCACCTGCATCCTTTAATTTTAGGATTTCCTCAACTATTTCCGTGTCGGAGCCGCCAAGGCCTGCAGGGAGTCCTTCAATCTGCCACTCCCCCTCACTTTTCTTTATAATTATCCCAAGGCCTTGGAGTTCATCTATCCTTCCCTCAAGAAAAGCATCCTCCTCAGGGCTCTCGGTTGAAAACGGAATGGGCACAAGGAGTTCCTGTACCGGCACGGGTGCTTTTTGATATCTATCAAAAAGCACCCTCTCATGCGCCGCATGCTGATCGATAATAAACAGCTGCTCTCCTCTCTCGATTATAATAAATAACCCAAAAAGTCTGCCTATAAATTTAATATCTCTTGAAACTGTGTATTCCGGAGCTTTTTCATCAATGTGAATTTGATCACACGGAGGACACAGAGACACAGAGGACACAGATTCGAAGAGCCGCGTAGCGGCGGAATTCAAAGGTATGGCCAACTCTAATCTTCCCTCTGTGAGCTCCGTGCTCTCTGTGAGCTCTGTGTGATCAAATTCACCGTGTCTTCCATGCGAAAGGAAACGAGCAAAGTTTCTTAAAGAGGAGCTAACCGCGTGATGTATCGCGCCGGGGTCTGTAAAGCGGGCCTCTCTTTTTGCAGGGTGGATGTTAAAATCAGCAAGGGCCGGGTCTATTTCAAGAAAGATTGCACCGATAGGTTGTGTGCCCCCCGGGAAAAGCCCCTGCAGGCCGTATTCCAGGGCCTGGAGCAGGGCGAAATTATTGATACGTCTTCTGTTTGCAAAGACAAATTGAAGGCGCCTATCCCTCCTATAGAGCTCAGGGCCTCCTACAATAATAGATACAGTAAAACCGCTGCCCATAGAATTAATTTCGTGTAAGAATTGGGCCTCCCTTTCTTCAAGGAAGACTTGAGCGAAACGCTCACGAAAGGAAGAAACGGGGGGGAGAAAGCACTTTAAGACCCCGTCTTGAGTAAACTTAAAGGCAAGAGCGGGGAAGGCAAGGGCCTTTTCATTAAAAACCTGACGACAAGATAATGCCTCGCTCCCCGGGCGCTTCAAGAAGCGTTTTCTTGCCGGGATATTATCAAAAAGACCAAAGGAGCGAACACTCGTGCCCTTTACGCGCAGGGCCCCTTCGATTAGGGCTGTATTCTTTTCTGCAGGCCCCACGGTCAGCTTCCATGCCCTATCTCCTTGACTGCTTGTAAGGACTTCAAACCTGGATACCGCCGCAGCTGCAGCAAGGGCCTCCCCCCTAAAGCCAAGGCTGTTTATTTTTTTTAGATCATCAATCGAGCGTATCTTGCTTGTTGCATGGGGGTAATAGCAGATTTCAAGGTCTTCCCTTTCCATTCCGCTTCCATCATCTGCAACTTCAACCCTGCCTATGCCCCCCTCATCAATATAAACTTCAATATTTTGTCCCCCTGCATCTATTGCATTGTCCAGAAACTCCCTTATAAGTGCAGATGGCCTGTCAATTACCTCTCCTGCGGCAATCTTCCTTGCCTCGGGGGGAGGGAGAATCTCAATCATCTTCGTCAAAAAGGCCCAGTTCAGGTTTTGCAGAAGATTCTTCGGTTTCGCTCCCCGTGCCGTTCATTAGCACTTCGATGCGCCCTTCGAGCTTTTCAAGGTCTTTCTGCAAGGCCCGCGCAAGAACTATGCCCTCTTCAAAGGCCTTAACTGCTTCATCCAGGGGGATATCACTCTTTCTTATCTCTTCCCCTAAAAGTTCAAGGCGTTCAAGTCTTTCCTCAAAACTTTTCTTCCCGCTTTCGTTTTTTTCAGGTTTATTTATTTTTGCCACGAGGCCTCCTTAAGTATTTTCACTTTTTTCCACCATTGCGGTGATAAGACCTTCAAGGGGCCTGATTACGAGCCTTTCCCCGGGTTTTATCTCCTTGGCATTGCGTATAACAGGTCCGGGTTTTCCGTCTCGCAGGGGCATCACAACTGAATATCCCTTCGATAATATTGCAAGGGGGCTTGCCGCTTCAAGGACCGCACCTGCAAGGTCTAAACGCCTGCGCAGAGCAGATATCTTCTCTGTCATATTTCCCGATAAATTATCTCTTGCATCATCGAAGCGCATCAGGGCAGGCTGAAGTATACTCCTAAAGCGGTATTCAAGGTCGCCTGCGCTAAAGGGCTTTGCAAGAAGTTTGACCCGCTCTATTCGATTCTTGATAAAAGAATAAAGAGAGTTTTCCAGATTCTGCACATTTTCCAGGGTTTCCTCCCAATCTGCACTTACAAGCTCTGCGGCTGCCGACGGGGTAGGGGCTCTAAGGTCTGCTGCGAAGTCAAGCAGGGCCCAATCGATTTCGTGCCCGACTGCACTTATTATTGGTATTTCTGATGATGAGGCGGCGCGCACAACATTTTCTTCAGAGAAGGGAAGGAGGTCTTCAAGTGAGCCTCCTCCTCTGCCAACGATTAGAACATCACAGAGCTTCCATTTATTTGCCTGTCGGATGCGCCTTGCAATTATCTCACCTGCCTCTGCACCCTGAACAGGTGCGGGGATTATTATGACCCGGACACCCCTTGCACGTCTTTTAAGAATATTGAGGATATCGCGCAGGGCTGCTCCTGTGGGGGAGCTTATGACCCCTACTGTTTCAGGGAATCTCGGTATCGGCTTCTTCCTCTCCTCATCAAACAGCCCCTCGGAGGCGAGCTTGCGCTTGCGCTCTTCGAGCATTGCAAGGATATCACCCTCTCCTGCTCTCTCCATCTCTTCTACCACTATCGAGTAACTTCCCCTCTGGGCATAAACTGAAAGACTTCCCCTTACCCTAAGGAGCATCCCGTCCTTTGGCTCAAAGCCGAGGGAGCGAATACGGTTTTTAAACATTATTGCAGAAATGGAGGCATTCTGATCTTTTAGCGTAAAGTATAGATGCCCCGAGCTTGAGGGCCTATAGTTTGAGAGTTCCCCCTCAACGAGTAGCTGCGGGAAGCCCCCTTCAAGGCTTCGGCGGATTAACTCTGTGAGCTCAGATACTGTGAGTTTGCGGTCATTTAGGTTCGAGACTTCCATTTATCATTATTTTTACCTTATTTTCTCTAAAAAATAAACAGCCCCGCATCCGGGGCCGTTTTCACCTAAAAGAAACTTATTTCTTGTCTGCAAAATACTGCTTTGTGGCCTCGATTACGACCTTGCTTAGAAGAACGAGGGCAATAAGGTTCGGGATGGCCATTAGGCCGTTAAGGGTATCCGCAACGTCCCAGACCCAGGTTAATCCGCCAATTGCGCCGACTATGACTAAAAGGGAGAAGAGAATCTTATAACCGAGTTCCACGCCCGGATTTTTCTTTGTAAGATAGCCGAGGCATTGCATCCCGTAGTATGACCAGCCCAGAATTGTGCTTCCTGCAAAGCTTAAAATAGCAATAGCGACAAAAACGCCGCCGAAGGCACCGAAAGAGTTTGAGAAAGAGTCTTGAACAAGAATAATACCCGATACATTCCCGGTATATAGACCCGATACCAATATCACTAAGGCAGTTATATTACAAATAATTAAGGTGTCAACAAAAACTTCAAAAATACCGTAGAAGCCCTGGGTTACCGGGCTTTGGTTTCTTGATGCTGCATGTGCAATTGGGGCAGAGCCCAGACCTGCTTCATTTGAGAATACGCCCCTTGCAATGCCGAAGCGCATCGCCCTCATTATGGCATAACCCATGATCCCGCCCCCCACCGATTGGAAGGAAAATGCGTTTGAAAAAATCAGACCGAATACAGCCGGGATCCTCGTTATGTTCATTATCAGAATAATAAGACCGCCGATTATGTAGAAAACTGCCATAAAGGGAACGAGCTTTTCTGTTACATTTGCAATTCTCTTGATCCCGCCAATTATAACTATTCCAACGAGGGCTGCAAGTACAATACCTGTTGCAATATTCGGGATACCGAAGCTCCTATTAAGTGCCCCTGCAACGGCATTTGCCTGAACAAGGTTGCCTATGCCGAATGCCGCTATTGCCCCAAAGAACGCGAAGATTACAGCAAGCCATTTCATCTTTAGGCCCTTTTCGATATAGTACATCGGGCCGCCATGGTATGCGCCTTTTTCATCCTGTATACGGAACTTTAAAGCAAGGACTATCTCTGCATACTTTGTGGCCATTCCGAAGAAGCCCGATACCCACATCCAGAAAATCGCCCCGGGTCCCCCGAGGAAGATGGCCGTTGCTACACCTGCAATATTGCCCGTGCCCACGGTTGAGGCCATCGCTGTGGTTAATGCCTGAAACGGGGAAATATTGTGATCATCAACCTTATCCTGCTTTTTTATGATCTGCCCAAAAGTTTCTTTCCACCAAATTTTAAAACGGGAAACCTGAATAAATTTAAGAATTAGTGTAAGGAATATCCCTGATCCTACAATCAGGAACAGCATTGGCGGCCCCCACACCAGGCTGTTTAATGCATCATTCCACTCCATTATTTGATCTAGAAAACCCATATAATCCTCCTATGTGTTTCTTAAGATAATACTACTTTAACTATTCATTATTAGGAAGCTAAATTTTACAATTTATACATCTTGCAAGATATGATATGTGCGTGTACCCTAGAATCTAGGTTCTATTTATGGAGGAATTTTTATGACCACGGTAGAAAAGCTGGCTGCTCTTAGAGAATGCATGAAAAGAGAAGGCGTTGATGCCTATATCATTCTTACATCTGATGCACATGTAACTGAATACCTGCCCGATTATTGGCAGTGCCGAAAATGGATTTCCGGTTTTACCGGGTCTGCGGGGGCAATGGTGGTTACCGAGAGTGAGGCCCATCTCTGGATTGACGGCCGCTATTGGATATCGGGGGAAGAGGAGCTAAGGGGTACTACCATAAATATGCAGAAAATGGGTTCTGACGGGGTTTTACCCCTTCAAGAGTGGGTTAAGGATAATTTAAAGGAAAATGCTGTAGTTGGAGTTGACGGGAGGACCATGCCGGTTGAGTTATACAGGAATTATCAGAAAGAGTTTAAGAAGAAAAAATTGAAAACCCGTCTTGACCTGGACCTTGTGGGTGAAATCTGGAAGGATCGCCCTGCATTCCCGAAGGGGAAGGCCTTTGAACACGATATCAAGTTCGCAGGGAAGACCCGCCCTGAAAAACTTGCAGCAGTTAGGGAAAGAATGGTGAAAGAGGGAGCAGATTACTATCTTGTTTCCCCCCTTGACGGTAATGCCTGGCTTTTTAATTATAGGGGAACCGATACCCCGGGCATGCCTACGATCTACGCCTATGCATTTATCTCAAAAACAGAGGCCATCCTCTTTGCAGACGATTCAAAACTTGTTGATATAAAGGCAAATCTTATAAAAGACGGAATTATCATCAAAAATTATGATGAAATTTTCGATTTTTTAAAGAATTTTAAGGATAAAGGCAATCTTTTTATCGATACAAATAAACTCTGCGCCGGTATTTTGGACAATGTCCCTGAAAATCTGACCATTTTTGAGGGAGCTGACATTGTAGCCTGGCTGAAATCCCAGAAGAATCCGGTGGAAATTGAGAATTTGAAGAAGTGTCATGCAAGGGAATGTTCAGCTGTTACCAAGTTCATAAAATGGGTGAAGGAGGCTGTGAAAAGCCAAGACATTTACGAGACTGATGTGCAGGGTAAGCTCGATGAGCTGCGAAAAGACCTTGAAAATTATATGAAGGCATCGTTTCCCACAATTGCAGCTTATATGGAGAATGGGGCACAAATGCATTATCGCCCTGAAGAGGGGAAGTGTGCGAAGCTGAAGCCGGAAGGTTTTCTGCTTGTTGATACGGGGGGGCTTTACTATGACGGCACAACTGATATAACAAGAACCTTCGTTTTGGGAAATATCAACGATGAAATGAAGAGGGATTTCACTCTTACCCTAAAGTCTCATATAGGGCTTTCAATGGCAAAGTTTCTTTACGGGGCGACAGGGCCCTGCCTTGACGTTCTTGCAAGGAAGCCGATGTGGGATGTCGGAATGGACTTTAAGTCCGGCACAGGCCACGGTGTGGGTTATGCCTTGAATGTACACGAGTCCCCTCCGGGCATTCGCTACAACCCAACCCCGGCAGGTCTTGTAAAACTCGAAGAGGGCATGACAATTACAAATGAGCCCGGGGTTTATAAGGAAGGGAAATGGGGGGTCAGGACAGAAAATACCATTCTGGTTGTAAAGGAGTTTACAAATACTGACGGCACCTTTATGAGGTTCGATACCATCTCCTTCTGCCCGATTGACTTAAAGGCTGTAGATAAATCTCTGCTTTCTGATTGCGAAGTTAAGTGGCTTAATGATTATCATGCGGAAACCTATAAGGTTTTAAGTCCCTTTATGAATGATGAAGAGAAGGCTTGGTTAAAAGAGGAGACAAGGGCGATTTAGGTTGATAATATGGGGAAGGTAAAATGGCTGATAGAATTCAATTGATGATAGGTACCTCGGGGTATTTCTCGGGGAAATTGGCTGTTGAACTCGCGCATCTGATTGGTTTTAAGTCGGTGGCCATGGAGTTTCCGCTCATTGTTTTTGATAAGAGCGCTGCATCTGACTCTCTTCTCTTTGTAATTAAAGAGGGCATGAATGAAGGCAGGGAAGAAGGGTACTCTGTGGAGGGCAATACCGTTAATATCACCATTGCCCCAACGGAAGAAGCGGTCGATGCGGCTTATAATCATGTGGTAGAGCATTTTAATGAACTTGCAAAGGACTTCGGGAGGAGCGGCCATGAGCAGGCAAGACCGGAAGGATTTACATCTGCAAAGACCATTGCCATAGAAACCTTTGACAAGCGTTATTCCAAAGGACTTGAGAGCCTCTTTGACAGGGACTTCATCCTATTTGACGATAATAATGATTTGCTTTCTGACAGGCTCGATGCAAAAATTTTAATGCGAGAAAGCTATAGCAGGGAGCAGGTGGCTGCCGCCTGTCATATTGCTGCAAGGCTCGGGCTTGAAACCACTGCAATAGTCTACCCCATAACCTGCACAGAAGAGACGGCCTGGAATGTGTTTGCGTTCCGTGATGCTTCTCAATGCAGTTTGATCTTAGAAGACAGCAGTATTTTGAATAGCGGGAAGCGGCGTTTTATTTGCGCAGGCAATGGCAGTGAACTTGTGGAATTTTCTTCAGTGTTATGCGAAACCTTTCCCTTGCAGAAGCCGGGAAGCCGTTGGGTGGATATACTAAACGACATTAGAGACGGCCTTTGCATGCAGACTGTAGACGGGCAGCTTGCGTATCTGGAAATGATGAAAGAAAAAATCAGCCCCGACACCGCCTGCTATTTTTCTCCAAAAATTAGAGAAGTAAGCGAAGATGTTCTTAAAAGCTATGCACCTGCGAAATTCTCCGGGTATAAAGATCTAAAAAAGGTTCACGAAAAGGAGTACGACATCCCCTGGGAGGTTGATGTCTGTAAGGCCCTGCTTGATGAGAAGTTATGGCCTATGGTTAAGGCAGGGGATAAGCTGGAAATTAGGGCTGTTTTGAGTGAAGACAAGGATATTCGGGGGCAGCTTAGCCGGGAGTTCAGGGCCTTGGCAGAAGGGAAGGGGGCAGAACTCACAGGGGTGAGCGTTATCTGTGCATATAAGCAGGGGTTTAGCTGGCTTGAAGAAGAAGTGATGCCCGGCATTGCCAATAAGGGCAAAACAGAAAAAATAGAAATTGCCTTTAAACCTTTCCTTGCACCCGGCGTAACAGATTGGGCGGATGAGGATGGGGCAATGCCCTCCTATAATAATTTGAGTGCAAATGACCCGAATAAATGGTATGACTTACCCATTCGTTATCTGCAAGAGCTCTATCCGATTGACGACATACTTTCTTCAGGGCTTGGAATTGAAAGGGATAATATTACTTTCGTAGAATATTCGGGCAGTGAGGATATTACATATCTTGTTAAGGCATATAGTAAGGAAGGTGTAATTTGCGAAGAGAAATATAAGGCCGTCCACAGCGAGCGCAACTATATGGATTTCTATCCCGGCATGGGGAAGGTTCACCCGAGTACGGGGCATATCCGGGTGAGCGTTAACGGCAAGGAGATCATTTCAGAACGTATTCCGACAGATCTGGAACTGGTCTGGCAGATTTATCAGGAGGATATTCTTCCGTACTGTCACTCCTACTGCCAAGAGAAGACAGGCGGGAAGCCCGGTCTTGGGCATCAGCCTTTCTTTGCCCAAATGCGCCTTGATTTAATGATAAGCGAGCCGAACGAGAAACTATCTTGCAGGGAGGATTTAATTTCTTCCCTTGACACCTTCCACGAGGATCTCTACTTTACAGGGTTAGACTTTTTTAAGTTATACGGGAATAGTACAGCAGGTGCTATTTTTGATGCTCCGGGTCTTATATTGCCTGTAATCATAAAGAGGCCCGGGAAACCATACTTTAAGTTCACCCTTTACGATCAATATGGCCTTGAGCCGAGAATCGATTTTGGAAGTGAATCTGTTAAGTCAATGTTTAAAAAGGAAGACATTGATATTACAATTTCTTCTCTGCGCTATAATGCAGGCAAGTTAAGCCCTGTAATCCGGGGCGAAGGCCCGGCAGGCTTAACCGGACCCTTTAAGAGCTATGTCAGGTTATTACAAGAGAGAAAGCTGAATGTGGAGAAGCGGCTAACGGGAATCGAAGAAATGCATTTTGAAGTTTTTGAAGATGTTGAAGACGAGAAGCAAGAGTTCTTCACGGTAAAAGTGCAGCCTGCTCCGGATATTCCAAAAGATCTAAGCATTGATAAAATTGACATACTCGAAGATACCCTAATCGGTTATGACGAGTATGTTAAAATATTCGAACAGTTAAAACGTGTGCCCGGTTTAAACGTCTATACGGCAGCAGAGTCCTATCTTGGAAGGGATATTCATGCAATCGAATTCCTTACAGATTATCGCGGTTATGTTTCCCGCACAAAGCTTATAAATAATAATCCCGTGCTTTTTATTAATGCAAGGCACCATGCAAACGAAGTGTCAAGCACTAATGCAGCTTTCATGCTTATAAAGGAGCTGCTGACACGGGAAAGCTATAAAGGCCTGACAAAAGATCTAAACCTTATTGTCGTACCTTTTGCAAATGCAGACGGCGGAGCAATACACTACGAGCTGCAAAAGGATAACCCCACCTGGATCTTCCATATAGCACGCTTTAATGCAATCGGCAGGGAATTTTATCACGAGTACTTTAAAGATGAGACCCTTCACACCGAAGCCCTCTGCGCCACAAGGGTTTGGCGTAATTGGCTGCCTGACATAATCGTTGACAATCACGGAGTGCCGACCCACGAATGGGCCCAGCAATTCTCGGGTTATACTTCTCCCTCTTATAAGGGTTTCTGGCTGCCCCGCTCCCTTCTTTACGGCTGTTTCTGGACAATTAAGGAAGAAGAGTGGAGCAGTAATATCCCCGTTGCAAAAAAGATGGAGGATTTAATTGCCGATGTAATGGCAGCCGATCCAGAGATTAGGGGCTGGAACCTTGAGTGGCAGGAGCGTTTTGCAAAATACGCAACAAAGTGGATGCCTCGTCTTTTTCCTGCAAATTATTTTAAAGATATGGTCAATGTCTGGGTGCCATTTAACTTTGATATTAACCATAGATACCCTTCTGTCCGTTATCCCTGGATCACTACGGTTGCATATACAAGCGAAGTTATTGACGAAACGGCACAGGGCAGTTTTTTGAATCTTGTTGCGCGTGTTCACATGATGCATGACATAGAAGTTATAAATATGATGAGAAGGAGTAAAAGTATTTTTATCGATTCTAATACTGAAAGGGAAGGAGGTAGCAGCCAAACATACTTTAGGCAAAGACCAATCATTGCTATTTAGTAAATAGTGATAGGCTTTGCATTAGTTTACTTGTTTAACTATCAATAGGAGGTAGATAAAAACATGGAATTTTCTGAATTAATTAAACTGGTAGGAGTTCTAATAGTCATTATCGGCTTTGCTCTAAAGCTGGAGCCGATTCTGATTATTATGTCGGCAGCTGTAGTAACCGCTCTTGTCGGCGGTCTTGGCATTGAAAGGATGTTGGTAACCTTGGGAAACAGCTTTGTGGCAAACAGGGTTATGGCAATTTTCATACTTATAATGCTGGTAATTGGAACCCTTGAAAGGAATGGCCTTAAGGAATCGGCGGCGAAGCTTATTTCGAAGGTTAAGGGCTCGTCCCCGGGAATGGCAATCGGCGCTTACGGCATTATGAGGGGTGTTTTCGCTGCCTTTAACGTCAGCTTTGGTGGCGTTGCCGGCTTTGTACGTCCTGTTATCATGCCGATGGCTGAAGGCTCAATTGAAGCGAAAGGTTATAAGCCGAACGAAGAGCATGTTGAGGCACTTAAGGGCATGTCTTCAGGAATGGAAAATGTCGGTAACTTCTTTTGTCAGGTTCTCTTCCTTGGCAGTGCAGGTGCCCTTCTTGTTCAAGGCACACTTCGCGATCTTGGTATAGCAGTTGAATTAGTCGATCTTGTCATTGCAGAAATTCCTGTGGCTGTAACTGCAGTGGGTCTTGCAATAGTCCTTTATTTCATAAGAGATCGCAATATGATGAAGAAATTCTATGGAGGAGGGAAATAATGAATTTTGTAAATCCTATAGAGTTTTTTGCCAGCCCCGCTTTTAATGCCGGGGTTAAGATAATGGAAATTGTCTATCTTATTATTGGGCTTATCTGTATTTATGCTGCAATTAAAAATGCAACAGATAAGGATAACCCTTCAAGAGCAGGTACTGCTGTTTTCTGGGGCACCCTTGGCATAGTAATCGGCATCGGCAGGTTTCTGCCTCCCCTTATTTCAGGAATTTTAATTTTCATAATGGCGATTCCTGCAATCCTAAAGAAGGTTAAGATTGGTAAATCAAATGCACCGACAGCGGAGCATACAAAGAGTCAGGCTCAAAGAATTGGCATGAAGATATTTATCCCTGCCTTCTCGATGGGTATTTGCGCAATCATATTTGCAATCTTTTTTACTGCCCTTGCAAATGCAGCTTTGATTGGTGTAAGTGTTGGTGTAGTTGTTGCAATTATTCTTCTTATTATCTATGAAAAAGAAAACACTCCGAACGTGTTCATGAAGGATTCCGAAAGGTTCCTTAGCATGGTAGGCCCATTTTCGATGCTTCCAATGTTACTCGCATCACTTGGAGCAATCTTCACTGCCGCAGGTGTAGGAAATGTAATAGCAGGAATTGTTGGAAACATAATTCCAATGGGCAATGTAAATGTGGGCATTATAGTTTATGCAATAAGCATGGCCCTCTTTACGATGATCATGGGGAATGCTTTTGCCGCTATTACCGTCATGACCGTGGGTATAGGTTATCCCTTTGTTCTTGCTTTCGGCGCTAACCCGGTTGTTATAGGTATGCTTGCTCTAACCTGTGGTTACTGCGGCACACTTATGACTCCAATGGCTGCCAACTTTAACATAGTCCCTGTTGCCATGCTTAACATGAAGAGCAGGTACGGCGTAATAAAACAACAGTTTTATATTGCAATACCAATGTTGATTTTCCAGATCATTTACATGATTATTTTCAAGGGAATATAATTAACAGGGAGCATTTTCAAAGAGGCATTAGAACAGTCGTTGACAATTGGATGAATGTTCATCACGGCGACTCGGTGCTTATTATTACAGACCTTCTCCACCGCCAAGAAATGCTTCAAGTGGAAAGCTATGCCGTTGACCGTGGTGCAAATGTGCTGATCCGTGTTATACCTGAAGACTCACAGAATCTTTCCGGCTATTTTGAAGAACTTGCCACTCTGATGCTGGAGCACCGGATTATTATTGGTGCAACACATTATTCCCTTGTCACTACCGAAATTGTAAAGAGGGCTGTACGTAACGGTTCCCATTATTTATCTCTTCCAATGGCGACAAATGACGGGCGTTCACTTTTGGAATACGAATTTTTAAAAATGGATCCGGATATAAGCAGTTATATGGCTAAGACCATGCTCAAGTATATTAATGACGCAACACATCTAAGAGTAACGGCTAAAAACGGAGAAACCGATTTCAGCTTTCGTAAGGCAGGGAGACAGGGATCCTTTTTGAATGGTCGTCCAAAGGAGAATAGGGGATTTACCTCTTCCAGTTTCGAAGTTTATATACCGATAGAAGAAGATCGAACACAGGGAAGCGGTATTGTAGACGGATCTTTAGGATATTTAGGAAAGGTCAACGAAAAGTTCCGAATAAAAATTGAAAACGGCAAGCTCCTTGAAATAGAGCAGACCCCTGACGGGCAAAAGTTAAAAAAGTACATGGAAGGTTTTAATGACGAGCGCATGTTTTATGCAAGCGAGTTTGGCATAGGACTCAATACTTATGCAAAATGCGAAGGCAGATGCTATATCGAAGATGAGTCTGCTTACGGAACATTCCATATCGGTTTCGGGCGAAATATAGCACTTGGCGGACATTACGAAGCTAACGGTCATTTTGACATTGTTTTTCTTGAGCCAAATATTTATGTTGACAACCGTCAAATAATGAACAAGGGTGTTTTATTGGAGGAAGAATCTTAAATATGGAAGTAATCGCAAAGTGACAGAATACTCACGCAAATTGGAGGATTTGATATTAACATGAAAATACTTGTAACAGGCTTCGATCCCTTTGGGGGCGATAAGATTAATCCCGCTTATGAAGCGGTAAAGCTGCTGCCCGCGCAGATTGCGGGTGCGGAGATTGTAAAAGAAGAGCTCCCCACAGTTTATGGAAAATGCGGAGATGTCTTGGAGAAGGCAATTCAAAAGCATAACCCTGATGCAGTACTCTGTGTCGGGCAGGCAGGGGGCCGCTCGGTAATTTCCATCGAGAAAATTGCAATAAACCTGTCTGAGGCAAGAATCCCTGATAATGACAAACAGCAGCCTTCAGGGGTTCCGACTGTGGAAGGAGGGCCTGCAGCCTATTTCACGAACCTGCCCATTAAGGCAATGATTAAGAATGTCAGAGATCATGATATTCCCTCGAGTGTCTCATACTCCGCAGGCACCTTTGTATGCAACGATATAATGTACCGGCTCCTGCACATGATAGAGTTGAAGTACCCTGCAATGCGGGGCGGCTTCATCCATGTTCCCTTTGATACTGCTCAAGTTTTAAATAAGCCTGCAGGTACTCCAAGCATGCCTTATGCAACAATTTCAAAGGGCCTTGAATATGCAATAGAAGCTATTGTTAAAAACAAGGAGGATATACAGGGAGTTGGAGGAGAAATACATTAATTTCTGCCGATAGTAAAGTAGTATGAAAGCCCTATGTGTAATTTACGGAGGCCGGCTTGCTGAGCCGGCCTCCGATGAGGTTCTTCCGGGAAAAAAAAGTGCTTTTTCTCTTGCATTGGAAGCTGCAAGCAGGTTCCCGAGAGTCGAAAAGACTGTTCTTTTTGGTCTTGAAGGTAAAGAGTATCCCGGAAATATTGAAACTGTACTAAAAAGCTCTTGGACTGTGTCCTCCCTTCTAAACGAGCTCTCTATTTCCTGTGCAGATTACGATTTTATCTATTATTTTTGGGCAGATTGCCCTCTAATGGACTCTGAACTTGCAGGGAGCATGGCTGACAGGCATATTCGTTATGCCGCAGAGTATACCTATGCCGACGGCTGGCCCTACGGCTTTGCTCCTGAGCTTCTTTCAAAGCAGACTATAGGAATTCTTGCAAAAATATCCGAAAAGGATGATTCGCAGGTGGAACGGGATGCCATTTTTAAGGTAATTCAGAAGGATATAAATGCTTTCGACATTGAAACTGAAATTTCTTCAGTGGATTTAAGGCATTATAGGTTGACACTCGCAGCAGATTCGAAACGAAACCTTCTTTTAGTAAAAAACTTAATGGAAGCAGGGCTTAAATCCGTAAAAGATGCAGAAAAAATTTTAATTGAGAATCCGGGCCTTTTAAGAACTCTGCCCTGCTTTTTCTCGATACAGATACTGGATAGCTGTCCTCAAAGCTGTTCATTTTGCCCCCTGCCCAAATACGGCTCAAACGGGGAAAAAAGATTCATCGCTGCCGAAGACTTTTCTAATTTGCTCGATAAAATTATCGCCTTTGCAGGGGATGCTGTAATCGATCTTTCACTATGGGGGGAACCTGCCCTGCATCCTGAAAAGATAAAGCTAATAGAGATGGTTCTTGAAAGGCCGGAATTATCACTTATTGTAGAAACTTCAGGCATTGGCTGGAATAATGAAGACCTAAAGGCCCTCTCTCAATATCCTGCAGCTCCTCGTCATAATTATATGGCACCCCTATCCTGGATCGTTTCTCTAGATGCCCATGACCCTGACCGCTATAAGGAAATTAGGGGACCGGGCTTTGCGGAGGCAAGGACTTGCGCAAAAACTCTAATGGATCTGTTCCCCGGGAATACCTATGTCCAGGCCCTTAGGGTAAAGGGTTCTGAAGATGATATTGAACATTTCTTCCGCTATTGGAAGGAGGAAGCAGGCGGGAGTACTAACCATATTATTATCCAGAAGTATAATGACTTCTGTGGGGCCCTTCCGAAATTACAGGCATCTGACCTTTCACCCTTAAAAAGAAGGCCCTGTTGGCATATAATACGGGACATGGTAATACTCATCGATGGTAATGTGCCTGTTTGCAGGGAAGACCTTGGCGCCCTTAAGGGGAATGCGGACAGAGGCATACTCGGGAATATTTTCACTGAAGATCCGGGACTTATTTGGGAAAGAGGTGCTTCACTTTATATGAAACACTGCAATGCTATTCATGAAGGAATTTGCTCAAACTGTGATGAGTACTATACCTACAACTTTTAACGATCTGCTCCCCTCTTATACTGCTGTAGGAGGAACCGAAAGGCGGGCTTCCACCGGACTTTCAGCTGTAATCCTTAATAGGGGAGGGCGCTATCCCCGTTTTACCCTCTTTGAAGAGCTTGAAAAGATTGGCTTTGATTATGTCCTTTCAATGGAGAGCTCCGCAAACCGCTATGACCTTGAGTCTCTTTCAGGGAGTTTTCCCTTTGTACGTTTTGTTCTTTTAAAGGATGCAGTAAGCTCAGGGGAGGAGATCAATCTTGCGGCCTCTGAGCTTTCAAGTCCCCTGTTTTTTGTGCTCTGGAATGATATAAAAGTTCTAAGGGGAGGCGGGGCAGAGCGAATGGCAGAGAGGCTTCAGTCGGGGAGTGAAGACAAGTCCAAACCCTATAAAAGACTCTGTACAGTGCCCATGATTCAGGACGGGCGTTCCGATACCATTCCCACCTTGATTGCACCTGCATTGGTTCCCGAAAAATCAGGCGGAAAATCAAGCATTAGGACCATCCCCTTTATTTCCGAGAAAGAGGGCCTTCCCTCCCTTTATCCCTTTGATGGAATTGGGATTTATGATAGGGAGAGGTTTATCCGCCTTGGCGGCTTTGACCCGATGATAAAGAGCTTTTATTGGCAGCTTATGGATTTTGGCTTTCGCTCCCATCTTTGGGGGGAGGAAATTGCAGGAACTCAATTGATTAAGCTCGGGTTTGAAGGAAGTATCCCGCCTGAGGATAGGACAATCGGAGAATCCTGGCGCTGGTTCTATCTTAAGAATCTTGCCCCTGTTTTCAGAAGGGATTATGCCCATATTCCCCTTGGACGCTTTCCGTCATATCTAAAAAAGAGGGGCTCTCTTATGTCGGCATGGGAAGAATTTTCTGCAGCCCGTATCTGGGTTAAGACCAATTGTTACCGCTTTACTTCCGATGCAAGAACCATTGCTGAGCGTTTCCCCTATGCCGAGCGGGAGGAAAACCATGACGGCCCTTATTCTGCAAGCCAGGCTTGATTCAAGCCGCCTCCCCAATAAAACAATGCTCCCCCTGGGCAGAAGGCACATGATTTTCAGGGTGATGGAAGCTCTTTCCCTTCTACCTGTCGAGCAGAAGATCATTGCCTGCCCCGATGACTGTCTTTCGGCCTTTGCGCCTCTTGCCGAAGAGGCAGGATTTACCCTTATTACTGGTCCTAAGGATGATGTCCTTGCCCGTTATTGCATTGCAATAAGGCAATCAGGGGCAGAAAGGATAATAAGGGCAACAGGCGATAATCCCTTTGTCTTTGTTGATGCAGCTGCGGCTATAAATACCGAAGCTTCGGCTCTTGGAGCAGATTATGCCTCCTATGGCGGCATGCCCTATGGAGCAGGTGTTGAATCGGTGTCTTCAGAGGCCCTTTTAAGGGCAGAATGGCATGCAAGGGAAAAGACTGAAAGGGAGCATGTTTGCCCGTATCTATATAATAACGCGGAGCTTTTTAGTCTTCACAGGCCTCTTGCACCCAGGGTCTGGCAGGCAGGGGATTTAAGGATTACAATTGATACTCCTGCCGATTATGAGAAGGCTCAAAAATTATTTGAAAAGCTCCGGAGCCTCCCCGGTGAGCAAAGGAGCAAGGGTGAGCATATAATTGAGGCAGCGAGAATGTTATGAGCGAAGCAAAAACTGTCCTAATTGTTCCAAGTTGCGAGAGAGACAGGGGAGGGGGACATTTAAGACGCTCTTTATTCCTATTGCGGGCACTAGAAGAGGGGGGCGGGGACAGTTATATCTGGATTTCGGAGCATCATAAGGATGATGTCTTTCTTCGCTTTAAGAAATTTTTTGAGAATACCGGCTTTGGTAAAGGCTTTCATGCACGCCTCATTTCAAGAATAGAAGAGATAAATGCGAAAAAATGGGACTATATAATTCTTGACCGTTTCAGAACTTCCGAAAAAGACTTTGCCTTTTGGGCAAGCCTTGCACCAATAATCGGGATTGATGAGGGAGGCCCTTGTCGTAAGCGTTTTGACTTCCTTATTGACCTTTTACCCGGCCTTAAAGGGCATACTGCAAATCTCAGCGCACCCGGCCTTCTCCCCCTGCCAAAGAATAGGAAACCCACGGGCAGGCAGGCAAAAAATAAACCCTTAAATATTCTTATTAGTTTTGGAGCCGAAGATTCCAAGGGTCTTGGTCCTTCCACGGCAAGACTGCTTGCCTCCCATTCATCTTCCCCAATATTAACTCTTATTTCTAATTCAGGAGAAGAGATACCCGGAGTACATGTCACAGGCCTTATTGCAGACCTAAAGGAAATGCTTGCTGAATATGATTTATTTATTACCCATTTCGGGATAGGAGCCTTTGAGGCTGTCTATGCAAGGGTGCCTGTCCTGCTTGTTTCTCCGACTGATTATCATTATAAGCTAAGCCGGAATGCAGGGTTTTATTCGATAGGGATGGGCAGGGATTTATTTCTTACAGAAGCACAGAGGCTGGGAGTTCGCAGAGAATTTAACAAGATTTTTAAAGCCGGGTTTTTAGCGGAGCTGCAAAAGAGGACAGAGAGGATTGCTCTGCGTTATGGGCTTGAAGGAGAGCAAGAGGAAGACCTTGGCAGCTTCTTTGGTGATCTTAGTCCCGATTCTTCGAAAACTTGCCCTGCCTGCGGGGAGAGTGCAGGCACCGATAATCAGGTACTTGCCCGTTTCCCCGAGGAAACCTATAGGCGCTGTGAGCGGTGCGGGGTTATCTATCTTAATCGCTTAAAACCCCCTCCCTTTGGTTATGATGAAGAGTATTTCTTCGATTTCTACAAAAAGCAGTATGGTAAAACCTATCTTGAAGACTTCCCAAACCTGATTCAAATGGCAAAAAGACGGCTTAAAATAATTAAAAACTTTACCGTAAACGATCCGGAAGTAAAGCCCAAAGTCCTTGATATTGGCTGTGCCTACGGCCCCTTCATGGCTGCCTCAGAGGAAATGGGATTTTCCCCCTGCGGAGTTGACCCGATTGAAGACGCAGTGCGCTATGTTAACGAGGAACTTGGCCTTAAGGCATGGCAGGGCTTCTTCCCATCAGGGGCTAAGGCTGAAGACGGCCCCTTCGATGCTGTGACCCTATGGTTTGTACTCGAGCACTTCAGAGACCCCGGGAAGATACTTGCCGAGATTAACAGGGTTTTGGTTCCGGGAGGAGTGCTTGCCTTCTCTACACCCTCGTTTAAAGGGATTTCAGGCAGAAAAGGCCTTGGGGCATTCCTTAAAAACAGCCCTGCCGACCATTTAACCGTCTGGAGCCCCGGGATTACAGGGAAAATATTGCAGAAATACGGCTTTAAGGTACGCAAGATCGTGGTTTCCGGCCATCACCCTTCAAGATTTCCCTTCTTTGGCCGCTTCACTAAACTATACAGGCCTCTGCTTTCAATAAGCAGGTTTTTCCGTCTTGGAGATACTTTTGAAGTTTATTGCACGAAGAATTAAAGATGGCCGAAGGTGAACTGATTACGCCCGTTATTCTTTGATATATACATCATTTCGTCTGCGCGCTTAATATAATCGTTGCTGTTCTGCGTATAGTTCGCCTTTCCTGTCGTAACGCCTATGGAAATTGTTACCCTGTCAGAGGCTAAGTTTTCCTCGTGGGGAACATTTTTTTCAAATATGGCAAGGAGCAGTTTCTCCGCAATTAGGCGCGCTCCCTTTTCATCGGTATTTGGAAGGACCACCACAAATTCCTCACCTCCATAGCGCGCAACAAAGTCATCTGACCTTATCAAGTTCTTTGAAAGGGTTTCGGCAATAAGTTTCAAGCAGTCATCGCCTCCAATATGACCATATTTATCATTATACTTTTTAAAGCAGTCTATATCGATCATCAACATTGATAGTACGCCGCCCGAGCGGGAAAGCAGTTTAATAAGATGGTTCATGTTTTCATCGAAAAACCTGCGATTATAGATGCCGGTTAGGGGGTCAAAGTAAATCTTCTCTGCTTCAGTCCTGAGCCAGGATATTTGCCGCTCAAGGCTTGCAATATCTCTTAGATCTCTTGTATAACCTGCCACTACATAACCGCCCTTATAGTTTACCCGAACAAGGGTAACCTCGGCAGGTAATGGGGCCTTATCAACAGGCATTTGATGCATCCACTCAAAATTACAGTAACCGTCTTCGAAGGCCTTTTTTACGAGCTTTATTGCCTTCTCATCTGAACGCTGTCCGTCAGGCTGGAACTCGGGCGAGCATTCAAAGAACCTTTCGACATATTCTTTTTTATCTTGAAAGCCGTAGAGTCTCACGGCCGCTTCATTGCAATCGACTGTTCTTAGATTGCTGTCCCATAGCTGGCAGCATAGGGGGGTCGTGTCCATCATCAATTTGGTCTGGTCAGATATTACGAATCTTCTATTAAAGATCAGATTAATTATAACGGTGGCAGAAATGAGTACCAATATGACAATAACCAGAAATGCGGGAGTCACAATCGGGTTCTGATTAGAATTTGTAAGAAAATTTATCATGATTTTTTTAGTATCTCTATCCAATAGCCGTCAGGATCTTCGATAAAGTATAAACCCATATCTTGGTTCTCGTAGCAAATACAGCCCATTTCCCTGTGAAAGGCCCGTGTTTCATCATAGTCATTATCCACCCTAATGCAAAGGTGAATTTCATTATCGCCAAGATTATAAGGTTCTTTTCGGTCTCGCAACCAGGTCAGTTCAAGGGTAAAGTCGATATAATCATCTCCAAGATAAACCAGTTTAAAAGAACCGTCTTCAGGCTCACGCCTTTTCTTCTCCTTTAGGTTTAATGCCTTTTTATAGAATTCAAGGCTTTTTTCAAGATCAAATACATTGATATTAAAGTGATCAAACTTGCTTTTGATCTGCATGCTCTCTGCCTCCTGTAGCGAATGCAATTTAATTATTGATCAAATTAATGGATTATTCAAGGTTCTAAATCCATAATGCGTTTATGAAAACGTAAATAAGAGCAATACAAATGCCTGCACCTGCAAGCAAGAGGCCAAGGGAAAAGCCCCCTATTCTGGCAGGTTCTTCGGGGCTTGGCTTTCTCAAGGGGAGAGAGGGAAGGGCTGCTAAAAAGGCAGCACAGAAGCATGCAATTTGTATGATGAGCTTTAGGCCCGGTCTTATGAGCAGGTTTTCAATGTCAAGTACATTGGGCCACCTAATACTGTGTCTTATGATCCTGCGCACAACCAAAAGGTATATGCCTGCTCCAATTAATACCGAAATAAGGGCACTTTGTAAGTTTTTTGCCGAGAAATAGTCAGGTCTTAAGGGGTCTCCATGACCCTGAAAGAAGCCGCTTCCCGTTTCTGCAATGCTGTTCATAAGGGAGGGGAATAGGCCTAAGGCTAGAACTATGAGTGCCGTAAACCCAAGGGCGAATGCAGGAGCGGGGCCTATATAAGGCCTTGCCGCTGCTTTTCCTCCCTCCCCTGTGAAAAGCACCGTGAAGAGTTTCGCCATATATGCAAGGGTTAGAGCTCCTGTAAAAATAAAGGCAATATCGGTGAATCCAAGGAGGCCAAGGGGGTTTTGATACCAATATACTGCATCCACTATGCTTTCATGTAATAAGGTTTTACTTAAATAGCCGCTGAATAAGGGGAGTCCCGAAATGCTCAAAGCAGATATGAGGAAAATGATGAGGAATAGGGGCTTACCCCTTCCGAAACCGCGGATTTTTTCAAGACTTAGCTCGCCCAAGTTCATGTAGACAATACCTGCAGCAAGAAAGAGACTTAGCTTTATAAGGGAATGGTTTAGTATATGGAGCAAAACGCCCCCTGCCGCAAAATTACTGCCGTCAATAGGTAATCCCTGCATAGCGATTCCTATGAAAATTAAACCCATCTGCGAGACAGATGAACAGGCGATTATTTTTTTCAGATCGTCTGAAAAAAGGGCAAGCAATGCCCCAAGGACCATGGTAATGACAGCGGGGATTAGCAGTATCATGCTCCAGGTATAGTCCCCGTAGAAGAGGCTTCCGCTAAGGATGGCTGTTCCGAAAATGCCTGTCTTTATAAGAATGCCCGAAAGTAATGCGCTCGCAGGAGCGGGTGCTACCGGGTGGGCCTTCGGGAGCCAGAAGTGCAGGGGGAACATTCCCGCCTTTGCCCCGAAGCCTATCAGCATTAGCACTCCGGGAAGATAGAGGTCTTGCCTGTCAATTTCTGTCTGCATAAAAAGTGAAGTAAACTCAAGGGTGCCGAGCAGGTTCTGTATCATTAACATTCCAAAAAGAATGGAAAGTCCGCCGATTATAGCGATAGCGAGGTAGGTTTCACCTGCCCTAAGGGCTTCAGGGTTCTCGTCATGGATTATAAGCGGGTAAGATGAAAAAGACATTATCTCAAAAAATAAAAAGGTGGTCCTAAAATCCGATGAGAAAAATACCCCAAGGGTTGAAAGCAGGGTTAGCAGGTTGAAGAAAATATAACGCCTTAATTTTTTTGGGTGTGATGCAAAGTATCCCGGGGAGAAGACTGCTGTTATGAGCCAGAGGAAGATGGTGATGGAGCCGAAAATTAGGCGAAAGCCGTCAATGCGAAAGCATAGGGCCAAAGCTCCATAGTCAAGGAGGTTTATGTTCATAATAATCCCCCTGCAATTTGTCTTATAAAAGATATTAAGTGCTGCGGGAATAGAGCGAGCATTGTCGCAATTAGTGTTAATAGAATTACAGGAATCAACATGGAAAGATACGGCCCTGCTCCGGTTCCTTCATTAAAACCCGGTTTGCTTTCTTTTAAAAAGCCGTTTATTACAATTGGAAAGAGGTATAAAGATGCAAGTAATGCGCCGGCTAAAAGTATAATTGGACCAAGCACTGCAAAAACTTCCAAATTGCTTTCAAGGGCACCTGAGATCAAATGCCACTTGCCCATAAAACCTCCGGTTGGAGGAATCCCTGCCAAAGTCAAGGCCGATATTCCAAAACAACATAAAAGAGCGGGCATTTTTTTCCCGATGCCTTCAAGTTCTGATATACGGATTTTATTTGTTTTTAGGATTATTATCCCTGATACTAAGAAGAGCGTGTTTTTTGAGATTGAATGGAAAATCGTTTGGATCAGGGCGCCTGTGAAACCTGCTTCTGTTAATATGGCAAGGCCAAAGAGTATATATCCTATTTGTCCTATAGTTGAATAGGCGAGTCTTGTTTTTAGTATCTGCTCGCGAACGGCAAGAAGGGAACCCATGATACCTGTGAAAAGGGCAAGAGAAATCCATGTTAATTGCATCCAGGTTCCGCGGATAAGGTCGGGTCCTATAAGAAAATAAACAAAGCGTATAATTGCGAAAACCCCGATTTTTGTGATTATGCCTGAAAGTAGTGCACTCGCGGGAGCAGGTGCGACAGGATGTGCAACGGGGAGCCAGGCATGTAAGGGATACATACCTGCCTTTGCACCAAAGCCTATTATTGCAATTAGTGTAAAGACAAGTATTTGATTTTCTCGCCCTGTTAATAATTCCATGTCCATTACTCCGCCCTGTGTAAAGCTCAAAGTAGTTCCATAGGTGTATATAAAGAAGAAGCTTATAAGTGCAAATGCGGCGCCTGCAACAGAGTAATAGAGATATTTATATGCCGCATCAACAGCATCCTTCTCCATTGAGTGAAGCACCAGCGGGATGGATACAAATGTTAGTATTTCAAGAAAGAAGAATAGGGTTAAAAGGTTCCCTGAAAGGGCGAAGCCCATCATCATTCCAAGAACGAAGAGAAAGAACATGTAGAATCTATGTGTATCTTTTTTCCGGTTAAAGTATCCGGGGCAGTATATCCCTGCAATAAAAAACATTATTGAAGAGAGAATGCAGAAAAATCTTGCAAGATCGTCGGTTTTAAAAAGGATTGGCAGGCGTTCACTGAAGGTGAAAACAATAATTGTCATATCGGCACTTAAGCTTATAATGATAATAATGACAGCATTCAGTAGTAATGCAGTTAAAAAGAAAAATCTCTGTATTATGGGATTAAGGAATAGTTTTACAAAGCCAATCATAAAGCCAAAAACAATTGGAAGTAATATTGGGAGTAAAAGCAAGAATGATATATTCATATTCCCCCTATCCCAGCACCGATAGTCCCTGTTCAATTAGTCCCAGAATAGGCCTAAAAAAGAGACCAAGGAAGAATGTCAGAGCAATAAAGCCGGCAAGTGCTGCCCTATAGGCAAAAGATTTGCGTACTCCTTCTCGGGGGTTTTCGTTTATATTGTCCTGCTCACTTTGCCTTGAGAAAATGTAGGCTATCGCAGGGATATAGTAAAGGGTTGCAAGTATTGTTCCTGCAACAACAACAAAAGGAATTACCCATGACGCAAAAGGTGTGCCAAGAGCCGCAAGTGTAAGATAGAGCTTTGAGGCAAAGCCGGGGAAGAAGGGGATTCCTATCATTGAAAGGGTTCCTATAATGAAGGCAAGGCCTGAAAACATATCCCTGTGAGCCGCTCCGCGAAGAGATTCAAAATCCTTTCTATGGCCGGATACTCCTGCTAATCCGCCTGCAGTAGTAAAGAGCATTGCCTTTGCTATTGCGTGGGCTGCAATATGAAAACAGGCGACTGCCATCCCGGTATTTGTATTAAGACCTATTGCAACTGCAATATACCCTACTTGAGCAATGGAGGAATAGCTTAACATTAGCTTTATATCTTTTTGACGAATTGCCTTCCAGGAGCCGTAGAGTATGCCAAGTACTCCAAAGACAAGCATGATATTTGATATTCGAAGCATCTGTAAGGTTTCAAGACTGAATACGCGATATGATATTTTTATGATAAGAAGGAGATAGCACTTTATTATTAGACCCGATAAAAGAGAGGATGCTGCAGTTGTGGTACTTGAATGAGCTTCCGGCAGCCAGCCATGAAAGGGAAATAAGGCGCTCTTTATTGTAAGGCCAGAAAACATTAATGCAATAAGTACGAATAAGGGAACCGTATATTCACCGCTCCGTGCAAGTGCTTCAATTGCTGTTTGTAAATTAGGCATTAAAAGATGACCCGTCACACCGTAGATCATGGCAATCGAAAGAAGCAGCAAAGCAGAACCCATAAGACTCATGATTAGGTAGATCATCGTTGCGGCAAGGCTTCGCCCCCCCGGTTTTATCGAAACAATGGAGCAGGCCCCGATTGTTATGATTTCCACAAAAACGAATCCTGTAAAAATGTCGTTTGTATAGACAATTGCGAGCATTGACCCTATGAGCATATTCTGCATAAGGTAATAAAAATTAACCTTACCGTCAGGTACATCTTCGTAGATTTCCTCAAGGCCCCCTGAAACAGAAAGAAGACTTACCGCCGAAAACAGCAGGGCCATAAAGGCTTCAAGGCTTCCTGAACGGATTTCATTGCCGAATGGCGCAGGGAAATGGCCCATTGAAAAAGTAAAAGCATTGCCTGTACTCATGGTGTATGCAAGGAGAACACCTGAGAGGGATGTAAGTGCAATATGGCAAAAAAAGGTTAGTCTCTTTGCGGCTCTTTCTGATAAGGGCAGGCAGAGGATTGCACAAATTATGGGGAGGAATATGCTAAAAAACGGAAAATTATGTATAAAAGAAATTAGACTCCTCCTTCTCTTTTATGAAAATAAAACCCTGTACAAGGGCATTGAAAATGTGAATGAGCTTATTAAAATCAATGCAAAGAATACTCCTATATAAACACACATAGCCCTAAAGCTTATCTGTGCATGATATAGGCGTTTTAATAAGACGCTTGTCTTTACATAGTACTTATAAATAAAGTATCCGGCAATTCCGCTTCCTGCGAAAAGGCCTACCTTTTCCAGATAGCCTGCAGTATCCACGCTTACATTCATATTAAAAAGAAGTCTTATAAAATCTTCTCCAAAAATACCACCAAGAAAGCAAAGCATACCAAGAATTAAAATGGCAGCCTGTTGGAATTTATCGATTTTTATGTTTTTTGTTTCCTTAACTGCATCTTCCTGTGCCGTTCCAAAAAGTATTGCAGAGTATTTTATGAAAGAAATAATGGTTCCAAGGTTTATAATAATAATTGCACCTGTAACAAGCCAATTTGCACCCGATACAATAAAATACTTTGAAATACTTCCATTAAAAAGAGGTGCGCCGGTAATTCCGAATACAGCCATAACGGTTACAGCTCCAATTAAAGGACTGCGCCTGAAAACTCCGCGGATTTTATTTATATCCCTTGTTCCATAAATATGAGCAATCATACCTGCGCTAAGAAATAGGGCAGATTTAAAAAAGGTATGATTAATTATATGATAAAGGCCGCCTGTAAAGGTATAAGTATCGCTGATATTCAGGCCTATTACGATAAGACCAATTTGAGAGATTGTGTGATAGGCAAGGATTAGCTTAATATCAGTCTGGGCAAGGGCGTTAAGGAAACCGATAATCCCTGTTATAATTCCGATTGCAAGGAAGAATTCAGGCATTGCTACACTTGAAAAAATATCCTGCACTCGTATGAAAAGATAGACACCGCTTTTTATATGAAGGCCCGAAAGTATTGCCGATACTGAAGATGGCGCACCCGGGGTTCCGTGAGCCTTGGGCAGCCAGCTTGAAAGGGGAATGAAGGCGCATTTAAGGCTGACCGCTGTCATTATTAGCGCATAGGGTAAAATTTGAGAAGATCTGTTAATGTTTTCAAGGGCAGCGGCTGCCCGATTCATGTCCAGAGTGCCTGTAAGTTTATAAACATAGCCAATGCCAAAAAGGAAGAACTGTATGACAACTACATTTATCATAAGATAGATCATTCCGTCATACATTGAGCGGTTACCTCTGTGAAACATAATTAAGATTGAAACACAGACGGTCGCAACTTCAATTAAAACAAAAATGTTGAAAAGGTCGCATGTTAGAAATACACCGAGTAATAAGCCTTCCCATATAAATAGCAGAAACCAGAAAAGCTTATCGTTATTTTCGTTAAAGCTGTAAATTGTAGCAATAAAGAATACAAATGTGGTAAGAACTATAAAAACCGATGAAAGACTGTCCACCTTTAAAAGGATTCCAAGAACACTGTTAAAATTACCTATCCCTGTAATGATGTCAGTCTCCCTTGTTGCAGAAAACAGAAAGACAGCATAAAGGACCAGGGATGCCTGGGTAAGGATTACGATAAATCGAACAACTTTAGATGATGGAAAAAGATAGAGTGAAACTGCTATTAAGATCGGAATTATCACAAGGTATGTAAGCATCTAGGACTCCATGCTCTTATTTTGCACCGTTTCCCAGTCGGCGCTTTTGCTTTGGCGTAATAAGGAAATAAGCATAGTCAGATTAACTGCTGTTACTGCAACTCCGATTACAATTGCAGTTATCATAAGGGCCTGGGGCAGAGGATCAATGGCGTTTTCAAGCTCAGCGCCAATAGGCGGCTCTACACCTCTAAAATAGCCAAGGCCAAGGAAGAACATTATTACAGCTATTTCTATTAAGCTAATATATATAATTGATTTTATTGCGTTTTTAGTGGTTATTAGACCGTAGAAGCTTATAAAGAACATTATAATTGTTGCAATTTCTATAAAGTTATATCTCATAATTATCTCTTTTCAAAAGCAATATATCTATAGAATATAACGATAAATCCGCAAGCCACTTTCATTCCGATTAGAGAGTTCATCGCAATAAGGTATACATGCCTCCATTGAGGAAAAACTTGGTATGCACCAAAGAAGATGAAGAATATGGGTATTAAAATGATAGCCGCAAATACTGTCTTTTCCATCAAGATTATCCTCCCTGCCTGAGTGTCATAAATATCGTAAATAAAGTATCTGCAGACAAAGAATGCCGCAAGGGCAACTCCTCCCTGAAAGCCTCCTCCCGGCGTAATATGGCCGTTCGTTATAAGATATATCCCAAAGACTAAAATAAGCGGACAAATTGCCCTTATTGTAATTGAACCTATTACAGACCTGTTAATATCGCTTCTAACTCCGTCGCTTACAGTGACGTCCTTATAATGAGAAAGATGAACAACTGCTACTACGCTGACTAAAAGCATTAGGGCTTCGAATAAGGTGTCGTACATTCTATACCCCAGATAAATGGCGGTTACTGCATTCTCACCTCCAATATCGCGGGTGAACATTGCAAGGTACTGATCTCTAAGATACGGATTAACATTGCCGCTTGGTAAAAAATAAATAAAAAGGAGAAACAATAGGACAGTAAAACTCAAAGGAAGTATATGCTTTTTAATTCGTAATGACGGTTTTTTTTCTTGCGGGTTTTCTCTTGCGGTTGAACTCAAGCCGGCCTCAGCTCCGAGGCCATAATATTTTTCAAATGCAACAATGAAGAAAATTGTTGAGAAAGTGCTTATTGCAGCCTCTGCCATTGCAACATCGGGGGCAGCGAATAATAAAAAGCAAAGGGATGTAACAAGTGAAAATATGCCAAGATATATAACTATAATGATAATTCTGCGCTCTAAAAGGATTAATAAGCCGCTTAAAACCCAGAAAAAAAGAAAAACTTCAGTCATCTTTTCTCCTGCTCTCTTTCCCTGCCTTTTTTGTTTCGTCTTCTGTCGTATACCCGCTAAGATATGCCGAACGGGCCACCATGTGGGCTGCAAGGGGGTTTAGTATAAGCATTATGACAAGTAATAAAAGAAGCTTTAGTGAGAATGGTCCAAAGCCATGTTTAAGGATTAGGCCCGTCAATATTGTAATAGTTCCGACAGTATCTATTTTTGCAGTAACGAGTATTCTCGGATAAAAATTCTTGAACTTAAATAGACCTATAACGCCAAAGAACATGAACAGTATCCCGATTATTACCACTATATTACCAAGGATTATCAACTATCTGCCCCTCTCTTTAACCCTTTCAAGAAGGAAGTTTGCGGTAAAAATAACACCAATAAAACCAAAGAGTGTATAAATAATTGCAAAATCAAGAATATAGGCTGTATTGTTAATAGATGCGAAAACAATAATGATTAATATAATTTTCACGGATATAAGATTCATCCCTAAAAGTCTGTCCCAAATGGACGGACCCATTATCACCCTTATAAGGTATAAAAATAAGTAGAAAAGTAATATCCAAAGTATGTACATAAACCTACCCTTGGGCCTTAATAAGTCTTCTCTCAAGACTGCCTTTTATTATTTCTTCAGCTTCTTCATCTGTGGGGCTTTTGCCTCCTGCTTCTTTAAGCCATAAAACCGTTATTGATTCTTCCTTTGTGTCAAGAGATACAGTACCGGGGATTAGCGTTATTGAGTTTGCAAGTATTACCTTTATTAGATCGTTTGTAATTTTAGTATTTACTTCCACTATGGCAACTTCCGACTTCGATAAAATGAGTTTTATCGCCTGCACCCCTGCAAGATATATTTGTCCAATAAGAAATAATGGGTAACCTATAAGACGAATAGCCTTTACACCGGTAATTTTGCTTAAAGGTAGAAATTTATAGCAATAAATTACACAGCCTATGCTTATTGCTATGCCAATTCCGATAGTTATTAATGATATATCTTCACTTAAAAATACCCACGCAAGGGTTGTAAAGAGTATTATTAATATGGCATTTTTATTCTTCACTCCGAACCCTCCTCATTATTTCATCAAGGTCAAGGGTTTCATATCGTTTGTAAAGACTTACTATAATTGAAAGAGCAAATGCCAAAATGCTCACTGAAATAACTATGCCGGTAAGAATAAGGCCTGTGGGAATCGGGTTTATATAAAGGGAAGGGTCTTGAATACCTTCAGTTATGATTGGGGGAGATCGGCCTGCTATATATCCCTTTGAAGCAAGCAGAAGGTATACCCCGGATTCTGCAATGCCAAGGCCAAGAATCTTCTTTACAAGATTACGATTAAGAAAAAGGGTTGCAAAGCCTATGCAAAAGAGGAGTATAGAAACTATTTCATAATAATTTGTAAATAAAATGTCTCGCATCTTAAGTGAACTCCCCTGTGCTTAGCAGAATATAAATCGCATACAAGGTACACGCAACTACAAGGCCCACTGCAATATTTAGCGGAAGGATAAGGCCCCCGCTGAGAATATTCCCCGGTGTACCAAGCGGAATTAAAGAAGTCAGGTTGTTGGCCCCTGTATAAAAAGAATACCCCTTAGCAAAGGCATAAAAGAGGAGACAGGCAGGAACTATACGGCAGTACAGTTTAAAATTGATAAAATGCAAGGCCCTCTCCGTACCGTAAGCACTTGCATAAAGAACAAGGGAGGCTCCCAAAATGGCACCTCCTGAAAACCCTCCCCCCGGGCTAAGGTGACCGTTAATAATTACATAGACTCCGAAAATCATTATCATGGCTACCAATAAAAATGAAGTTGTTTTTAGAATTACATTTTGCCTCGGCTCGCGCATCTCGTGGAGCAGGGTGTCAAATATATCGGGAGGACCGCTGCGGCGAAGCAGAAGCAGTATTGCGCAAGCTGCAACAAAGAGAACGCAGGCTTCGCCGAAGGTGTCAAAGGCGCGGTAGTCAAGAATCATTGCAGCCACCACGTTCACTGCGCCTGTTTCCCGGATGCCTGCTTCGATATACCTTTGCGGAACTTCATTGTTGGCAGGGTTAGAGGGATCCCCGAAGGAGGGCAGGTGAATTACCGTAAAAAGCAGAACTGCAGCAAGCCCCAGACAGACAATGATCGAAACCGTATTGTAAAAATAGCTGAAGGCCTTTTCGCCATTTTCATCCTTCCAGTCATGCCAGCGTTCTGCAATTGTAATGTTATGGTAATTTTTATGTCCTTCGCCTGACATTTCTCCTCCTCTCTTCTTCGTCTTCCATTACCCTTATTCTCTTTATGACAATGAAAAGAAGCACTCCCGAAATGCCGGTACCCACTGCCGACTCAGTAATTGCAAGGTCAGGGGCCGCAAGCATGATCCAGAGCACGGACAGTATTACGCCATAGGATGCGAAAATAATAACAGCCGAGAGAAGGCGCTTCATTGCACAGACAGCAACAGCGGCAATTATTAAACAGCTTAGCAGAACCAGTTCAATCGGCATCATAACGTATAATCTCACATTCCTTCATGATATCTGGGTTTGTAGCAACTTCCAGATGGGCCATAAGATGACCTGAAACCGGATTTGCAAGCCAGAGAAAAACCATTATCAAAAAAAGCTTTAATGAAGCAATGTCCCAGCCAAGGATCAATATTAATGAAGAGAATGTTAGCAAAACACCAAAGGTATCGCATTTGGCAGCGACATTTATTCGATTAAGCACATAGTGAAAGCGGAAAAGCCCTACAGCCGTAGCAAGTAAGGTTAAAAGACCTGCCCCCATTAATAATGCAGCTAAAATAAACCGCGCCCAATGCAAAATAATCATTCATTTATCTCCTGCTCATACTTTATTCCAATGTCAAGAGGGTTCGCATGATGCGGCATTATATAGCATTTGGAAAGAACCACTACAGCAAGGAAGCCTACCATGGAATAGACAATGGCAATGTCTAAAAGATTACTGTCACGAAACAGGACTGAAAGAATGGCAATTATTATTATTGTCTGTGTGATAATCACGTTTATTGCAACAACCCGATCGGTAAAGAGCGGCCCGAGTATTGCGCGCAGCATACAGGCACAGACAAAGATCGAAAGGCAGGCCGTGCTGATCCAAAGGAGTACCTCATATGCTCTTTCAATAGTTTCCATATTACTCCTCAAATTCTCTAAGCTTGCGCGAAAAGATGGAATCATCGACTCCCTCTGCTATTTTACTGTCAAGGCAGTAGACACAGAATAAATTATCGTTTAACGCAACTGTTATGGTTCCCGGGGTAAGGGTGATGGAATTTGCAAGGACCACCCTTGCTGTATTTGTTTTTAAATAAGTACGGAAATAGACAAGGCGCGGTTCAACTTCAATATCCTTGCTGAATACTATCCTGAAAACCGAAATATTTGCCTTTGCAGTCTCTTTTACAAGGATGAATGCATACTTTATCCCGCGAAGGGTGTTTCGCAGCATTTTTAGGTCAAAGTCGGACCTATATCTAAGATGACTGCGTGCAAACCAGTATACGGCAATTGAAATGATTGCCCCCGCCGTCACAACCTCGATGCTGAGCCGCATCGAAATAATTAACCATATAATAAGATAGATAACAAACAAATATTTTCCTTATGATCAAAAAATAGGCTGCAGCTGAAGATTTAGAAAGAAATTATAAAAAATTCATTTCCGCAAGTCAATAACAATTCTCTCCCCATATGTCGATAATCGAAGCAGAGGACTATTATCTAGATGAAAAAAAGCGGAAATTCACCCGAAAAATCTGTGCTTCTCGTCCTTGGAGCGGGTATTATGCAGGGGCCTGCCCTCAGAATAGCTGCTGAAATGGGACTTAAAACCGTCGCTGCAGATGCTGATCCGAATGCCGCTTGCATAGCTGATGCCGGCCGCTTTGAAAATATAGACTTAAAAAACAAGGAAGGCATTGAGGCCCTTGCCCGTTCCCTGACCGAAAGCCCTGCAGGCGGCCTTGGGGGCATAATGACCGCAGGGACAGACTTCTCCGCAACTGTGGCCTGGGCCGCTTCCAAGCTGGGTCTTAGCTCCATACCCTACGAAGTTGCACTCGATGCATCCGATAAGGAGAGGATGAGGGGGAGGTTTAAGGCATGCGGAGTCCCATCACCCGAATTTATCATCCTAAATAAGGTCCCTGATAAGGGTTTTTCCCTTCCGATTTCCCTGCCCGTAGTGGTAAAACCCGTTGATAATATGGGCTCAAGGGGCTGCAGAGCAGTACTTAACGGGGATGAACTTGGGCCGGCCGTCAAAGAGGCCCTTGCTTTTTCGCGTTCGGGCCGTGTAATAGTCGAAGAGTTCATGGAAGGCCCCGAGTTTTCCATTGATGCACTTGTATACAAGGGTGAAATAACGATTTGCGGTTTTGCAGACAGGCATATCTTCTTTCCGCCTTATTTTATTGAAATGGGACATACAATACCCTCAAAATTAAATGCAATTGAAGCCGAGCCGCTATTGCAGGCCTTCAAGCAGGGCGTAAAGGCCCTCGGTATAGAAAACGGGGCCGCCAAAGGCGATGTAAAACTGACCCCCAAAGGGCCTATGATCGGAGAAATTGCTGCAAGGCTTTCGGGCGGATATATGTCCGGCTGGACCTTTCCCTATTCAAGCGGAGTACTTGTTACCAAAGGGGCGATAGAAATTGCCATTGGCAAAAAACCTGTTGATCTTGAACCAAAATGGAACATGATCTGCGCAGAAAGGGCATTTATTTCAATTCCGGGTAAGATAAGGTCCGTTCTCGGGCTTGAATCGGCTAGGGTCATGCCCTATGTAAGGGATGTATTACTGCGAGGAGGGCCGGGTGATACCGTAAACTTCCCTGAAAATAATGTGAGTAAGTGCGGAAATATCCTAAGTGTGGCCCCCGAAAGGGAAGACTCAATAAAATCCGCAGAGATGGCCGCAAGGTCCATCCTTATCCGCCTTGAGCCGAATAATACGGCAACGGACGAGTTCCTTTCCCCGGAGCCCGGCAAAGTAAGCTTCCCTCCGGATGCATTTGCTTTGAGCCCCACACTTCTTTCAGCCCTTGATGCACTGCCTGACCCGGGGCATCGCGACCCGCAGAGCTTTTGCCCCTTCCCCGGCTTAACAGAGTCGGGTTTAAAAGATTATGTGGGGCGCAGTGTGGAAGAGTCTTTAGAGGCAGTAAGAGCCCTCACCGGTCTTCCCCTGCCTGTGGCCGCCGACAAGACCTGCGAGGGTACCCTCGGCCGTCCCTTCTGGAAGGCCCTAATACGCGGCGGGTATCAGGGTGCGGCATATTACATCGATTCACTAGAGGCGAGGCAATGATTAAAGGATTTGAGCAAGAGGTCAGCAAGAGGCAAAACGTTTTCTCTGCAACACAGAAACCACAGGGGGATAAGATCACACGGAGTTCACAGAGGCCACGGAGCTCACAGAGAACTAAAACCACAGCGAGATCCGCTCCCACAGGGTATATCAAAAAAGCAGCTTTCATCTTTTCCTTATCATTCTTCCTCTTTTCCCTCTGTTTCTCTGTATTTGCCCAGATCTTAAGCATCGATGAGGCCCTGGACAGGCTTGGCGGCGGGAATAGGGCTGAACTGCGTTGGGATCCCTTTTTCGCCTCGGGCACCCTTGTCTCTGAAGGCTATGAGGCAGCCTTTATCTCGGGGCAAAGCGGGGAGAGCGGCATGGTTCTCCTTGATCACAGGGAGATAATGAACCTTCCCCTTCCGTATTTGGAGGATGGAAACCTAAGATTCCCTGAAAATTTTATTAATCAGATACGGAATTCCTTTAGGCGCTATGCAGAAGAAGACTCAAATCGTTATAGGATAGCCGGAATTGTAATAGATCCCGGTCACGGAGGCAGGGATCCCGGGACAGTCTGGGATTATAGGGTGAATGGCAGAGACATAAAGGTTGTAGAAAAGGACATAGTTCTTGATGTGGCAAAGCAGGTCCATTCAATGCTCTCCGCCTCCTTCCCGGATAAGCAGGTTCTGCTGACAAGGGATACCGATATATTTTTAAGCCTTGACGAGAGGGTGGAGCTGGCAAATACCATGCCCCTGGCCTCAAATGAAGCAGTTATCTACATATCTATTCATGCAAATTCATCCCTAAACAGGAATGCAAGAGGCTTTGAAGTATGGTACTTAAGCCCGAATTATCGCCGCGACCTGATTGACAGATCAAGGTTTGCAGGCTCCAATAATGAAGTTATCCCAATACTTAATTCCATGCTTGAAGAAGAGCTCACCACAGAAAGTATTTTGCTTGCAAACTCGATTCTAAGGCGCATGGTCGATACGGCAGGAAGACATAGCCCGAATAGGGGGCTTAAGGCAGCAGAGTGGTTTGTTGTAAGAAATGCCAGGATGCCCTCGGTGCTTGTGGAACTTGGTTTTCTTTCCAATGAAGCAGAGGCTATATTGATGAGTGATGAAGCATACTTGAAGAACCTTTCGGAAGCGGTATATAAAGGTATAAGCGATTTTGTTGCCTTTTTTGAACGCTCCGGAGGGTTCACCACTTTACGATGAAAGATGTATTTAAGAAAATTTGGAAAGCAATTGACAGATTTTTCAGCAAAAAAAAGAACCGCCGTCTTGTATATATAATTATCATTTTTTTCCTTGCTTTGGGAAATTTTTTATATTCAGGGCTTGCAAGGAGAACTTTTGTGTTTTATTCTCATATAGGGGACAATATTGTCGTAGAAGACCGCATGCTTCATTGGTCATCTGACCGTGAGGCAAATGTCCGCCGATATGTGGAAGAGGCACTTCTCGGGCCGAAATCACCCGGGGCAATACTCCTTTTTCATAGGGAGGCAAGCCTTATCACCCTGATGCTGAGGGAAGGTGTGGTTTATGTAAATCTGTCTGAAACGGCAGTTTTACCCTTTCAGGGGAGCAGGGATCTGTTTCGCAGTGTTTTAACCTTGAACGAGGGAATAAAAAGGAACTTTTCCTACGTAAATGATGTGCGGATATTTATCGGAGGAAATGAAGCTTTTTATGAGGATTTTCGCAGGATTTTTTAAATTTCTGCCGATAATAGGAGAACTTCGCCTTAGGGCGTTGACAATTTAAGGGTATAGTGTATACTCTAAGTATAAAGGATACTTGTCTTTAGTTAGCTTATGGAAAGGAGTTTTGAATGAAAAGGATTATCATTCTTGTCACTATCGCGTTGGTAACGGCTGGGATGCTGTATGCCGAGGAAGCCACCCTGATTGACTTCTCAAGATTAACAGCGGATATTTATGTACCGCGTTTCCCCGGAGAACAGGACACCAGTCCGAATCAGAACCGGCGCACAGTTATGGATTATGGTCAGATCGCAGGTGGTACTTTCACCCCCGCTCAAAGGGCTGTAATGAGAACATCATTGGCCATTGAGAACTGGGACATAGTGCTCAACTCTTCTGCCCGTACAATACCCAATGTTGCCAATTCATTTACCAGGGAAGCTCCCTCAAGACAGTGGGGCACAGTAATGGGTGTAAGGATCCATTTCCCCCTGGAACCGCATCATGCAAAGGCGTATGTCAGACCACCCTTTGAAATTCCGGCATTTGAGCCTCTCGCAGACGTAGATGATGACGGGAATATCATGCCGACTGCCTCCAACGGCATCACCGGCCCGAGCCGTTTCGAAGATGAGTTTGGCGTACTTAAGAACGTAGGAACCATCAGATCGGTAGCAGTAAATGTCTACGGTCTTAACTTCCCCCACGGCCTCAATGTCCTTCTTATTGACCAGGACGGCGAAGAAAGCGTAGCCTTCATGGGTTACCTCAACTTCGATGGTTGGGCAGAGCTCACCTGGAATAACCCCCAGTATATCTTCGAGGTCAGGAACCGCGACTTAAGGCTCCTCCCCCTTTATCCGTTTAATACCCCCTTCGTGAAATTCGCAGGCTTCCGTATTGACAGGGATGCCGACAGGATTGGCGGTGATTTTGTTACCTATTTCAAAGACGTAAAAATCATCTACGATAGGGCAATGCTCGATACCGACAGAGACATCAACGATGAAGAACTCTGGGGCATAATCAACCACAGGGAAACTGCAAGAAAGGTATTCGAAATGGAAAGGTTTGGACATGACCAGATCCTCAGATACATGGATCTCCAGAGACAGGCCAGACAGCATTTTGATCCTTTGAGCAGGGACTATGGCTTTACGCCGACACCTGTTAATGAATAATACTTTGCTGAAGTAGTTCATTTTATGGCTGCCTGAACCAAGTTTGCCACTACGTGGTATCTTGATTCCGGCGGCCTTTTTTTGATACCAAAAGATGAGCAAAGTTCTTCCGAATCGAAAATCTCTCCATGCTGATTACCAAAAGCATCTTCCCCTATGGTCTTTGACCGCCCTTACATTGGAAAAGGAAGTTCATGAACTTTTACAAGTTCTGCCTTCCGAGCCGAGGGTAAAGGGCAGGGTAAAATCCTTCGAGAGCTATTTTAAAAAGTATGTCCGCCTGTTAAAAGCCGGCGATTTTGACCGAATAAATGATCTGATTGGCGTTAGGGTAATCTGCTCCTTTCTCGAGGACTTAAGTGCTGCAGAAGAGCTAATAAAGAAGCATTTTAAGGTGATAGAAATTGAAAGAAAGGGCTGGGGACATACCATTGAGTTTGGCTATGAATCCACCCATCTCTTAATCGAAATCCCCGAGAAAATGGCCAAGTCAAAAAAGCTAAAGTGTGATATTGCAGAGATTCAGGTTAGGACCATATTACAAGATGTATGGGCCGAAGTTGAGCATGAACTCATCTATAAGGTCGAATTCACCCCCTTTGACGCCCCCCTAAGAAGAAAGCTCGCCGCAATAAATGCATCCCTATCAATGGCAGACATCCTCTTTCAGGATATACGCAGTTACCAGCGCAGGCTCAACGGTGAAATGGGCAAACGCCGTGACTCCTTCTTCCAAAAAATCGAAGAATCCACCGATGCTGTCTTATTCAAGGACAGTAAAAAGAAAAAAAAGCAGACAAGAGCTAAAAGGGATGAAGGCCTCGGCCTTTCCATGGACGATCTCCTCCTTGAAGCCCTGTCCCTTCATAACGAGAACCAATTTGATGAAGCCATTGCGATTTACTCTCAGATCCTTGATATGAAGCCCGATGATGCAGTAAGTGCACTTATTTTTAAGCATAGGGGGATGGCCTATTTCGCCCGCTCCTACTATAAAGAGGCTATCGAAGATTTTTCAAAATCCCTGAAACTTGACCCAAAATCCTATAAGGCAGCCTATTACGAGGGCATTGTCCACTCTGTTTTACAGAAGTACTCAAAGGCCCTTGACAGTTTTAACAGCTCCCTCGAAATTAATCCCTACCAACCCTACTGCCTCTTTCGAAGGGGCCAGGCCTATTTCCATCTCGAAGACATCCCAAAGGCCCTTGCCGACTGCGAATCGGCAATTTCTCTTGAGCCCTTTGAAGCAGCACTGAAATTCAGGACCCTGCTCCTGTCAAAATTAAAAATGTAATTTTTCCTTGCTTGTCAATTCCCGGAATGTCCTGTATAATTTTAAGATTAATCGGGGTCTTTGCATAACTTCAAGGACCATTATCAAAATTTCTTGTTTGCTTGGAGGAAAGAATGGGAAAGAAAGTACTTGTAATTTTACTGTGTCTGACAATTGTCGGGTCTCTCTTTGCAGGGGGCCGCACTCAGGCACCAACTGCAGGAAGGGATAACCTGAATTTTGGGCTCGTTGGAGAACCCAGAACGATGGATCCGGTAATGGTCAGCGACCTTGTTTCATTTAGCATATTTTTTCAAATCTACGATTTTCTAATTCGTAGGGAAGCTAATGATACAATGCAGCCGGGCCTTGCCACGAGATGGGAATATAGCCCCGACGGCACTCAGATTACTTTTCATTTGCGCAGAGGCGTTTTATTCCATGACGGTACAGAAATGAAGGCCGAGGATGTCGCTTTCTCCTTTAATCGCGCAATTGCATCTGCATTTACATCAGGGTCCACAAATATGATGGACAGAATGGATGTTATTGATGATTATACTGTAAGACTCTATCTGCACTTTGCCTATGGCCCCATTGAGTTCTGTATTTCAGGTGCTCAAATGGGAATCATTTCTAAAGCTCACTACGAGCGTGATCCGGATGGGTTTGCCAGAAATCCTATCGGATCAGGCCCGTATCGCTATGTTGACTGGAGAGCAGGTAACGAAATTAACCTGACTCGCCACGACGCTTACTGGAAAGGCCCTGCCCCGATCAAAGATATAAGGTATAGGATAATCCTTGACGGTAACGTAGCGGTAATGGCTCTTCAGAATGGTGAGATCGACATTATTGACACACCGCCTGTAACCGAGCGCACAAACCTAAGAGCAGACCCGAATATCACATACCTTGAAACAGAAATTGCAGCATGGGTATTCCTTGCCTTTAATAACGAACCGGGCAGACTCTTCAGTGATGTAAGACTTCGCAGGGCTTTCGCAATGGCAATTGACAAGCCGAACCTGATCCTTGGCGCAAGAGAAGGCCTTGGAACAGCCATTGAAACACCTTGGCCAAATTCTGTTAATCTATGGAACCCGAACTTCCGTAACGTTCAGTATAACCCTGACGGTGCAAGACAGCTTCTTGCACAGGCAGGTTATGGCCCAAATAATCCTTTAAGGGTTAACATGATGACAACCGACTCCATCACCTATCTTGCTCCGACCGAAGTAATTCAGGGACAGCTTGAGAGAGTTGGCGTTATTGCATCCATCGAGAGACTTGAACGTACAGCATATTTCAGTGCTGTTATGGATGACAGAAACTACGATGTCTGTGTAATGGCAGCAACTACGCCAATCCCCGATCCGGACCAAATTTATGCTACCTTCCACTCAAATCAGCTTGCGACAGGACGCAATTACTATAATGTGAACGACCCCAACCTTGACCGCCTGCTTGATGCGGGGCGCAGGGAAACAAACCAGGCAGTGCGCCAGAGAATCTATGACGAGATTAGCGAAATTTTCAGGGATCAGGTTTATTCCTTCCCGCTTTATACCTACTATACGAATATTGCCCATAACAGGAACCTTAATGGAGTTATAATTAACGCTCATAATAGGATGTTTGTTCACGATTTCTCCTGGTAGGAATCTCCCGGGCGTGTAATGAATCATTACACGCCCTACCTTGATCTATTGGGGTAGAATAATGATTCGATATATTTTTCGGCGTATCCTTATGATGGTGCCTGTTATTTTGGGTATCTCTTTCATTATCTTCAGCATAATGAGTTTAACGCCGGGTGACGCTGCCCGTATGATTCTTGGGCCGGATGCAACTTATGATCAGGTAGATGCTCTGCGGGCAGAGCTTGGCCTGGATCAACCCTTCCTTGTACGCTATGTCCGCTATGTAGCGAATGCCCTACGGCTTGATTTTGGCAGGAGCTATGTAAACAATGTGCCTGTAATAAACGAGATACAAGCCCGTTTCCCCTATACCCTTATGCTGGCTTTTGGTTCAACTCTCCTTATGGTTATGATTGGCGTACCTGTAGGAATCATTTCAGCAGTTAAGCAATATTCAGTCATAGACAATATAAGCCTTGTATCCGCATTACTTTTGACATCCATGCCTGCATTTTGGCTTGGCCCGATGCTTACCCTATTATTCGCCCTTAGGCTTAACTGGCTCCCTGCTATCGGGGTTGAATCCTTACGGCACTTTATACTGCCCTGTGTGACACTTGCCGCTGCCATGATGGCATCGTTAATACGTATGACCCGTTCAAATATGCTCGAAGTAGTAAGACAGGACTATATAAGGACAGCCAAGGCAAAGGGTGCCAGCGAGCGGATTGTCATTTACAGACATGCACTAAGGAACGCATTACTTCCCGTAATTACTATAATCGGCCTTAATTTTGGCGGTCTTCTTGGCGGAACCATGATCATCGAGAGTTGTTTTGCCATGCCCGGGCTTGGAACCAGAACCATAGGGGCAATACGCGAGAAGGATCTGCCTGTAGTAATGGCTACTATCCTTTTTATTGCTATTTTGGGTGGTGTTATCAACCTTATTGTTGATATTATTTATGCCTTTGTAGACCCGCGTATAAAATCTAAATACGCCAAGTCTTCTACTTAAGGGGCTTTCTGTGAGTGATTCAAAACGACCAACCAAATCCAAGAAGCGCAGTCAAATAAAAATGATCTGGGGGCGTTTCAAGAAAAACCGCTTAGCCATGTTCGGCTTTATCATGTTTGGTGTACTGCTTGTTCTTGGAATGAGCGCACCCCTAATTATTCCGTATACCTCTGCAACCGAACAGGTCATGGCCGAGAGGCTTCTTAAGCCGCAGCTCATAAGCAGGGAATGGCCCGGCTTTGATGTATTTGATAACCCCGTCACCGTGGTATCCGAACGCTTTCTTATTTTTGGCACAGACCGCTTCGGAAGAGATATGTTTGCACGCATCCTGCATGGAGCTTTTATCTCCCTGTCAATCGGCTTTATATCCATCATGCTTTCCATGTCTGTTGGAGCTGTAATCGGATCGACTGCCGGATATTATGGGGGAGCTATCGATAATGTGCTTATGCGTATTATGGATGTCTTCCTTGCCATTCCGCAGACTCTTTTGGCTATCTCCATAGTGGCAGCTCTGGGTAATTCTTTATTTAATTTGGTTATTGCTATGAGTATCGCTGCAATTCCGCGTTTTGCGCGTATTATACGCTCCAGCATTTTAACTGTTTCAAGCATGGAGTTTGTTGAAGCGGCCCGTGCCTGTGCCACATCTGATAGAAGAATAATCGCACGGCATATTATACCAAATGCCATAGGTCCAATAATAGTTCAGGCAACCCTGAACCTTGCAGCAACCATTATTGCAATTTCGGGCCTTAGTTTCATCGGACTCGGTGTTGCACCGCCAAGACCCGAATGGGGTGCCATGATCAACGAGGGCAGGGTGCATATGCGCCAATTCCCCCACCTTGTAGTAGTGCCGGGCATTGCTATAGTCATTGCCGTAATGAGCTTAAACCTTATGGGCGACGGTCTAAGGGATGCGCTTGACCCAAGACTTAAAAATTGAGGTGTGAATCTTGAACAACGCCAATATACTTGAAATTAAGGATCTTCATGTTAACTATACTACCGACGAGGCAGTATTTTATGCGGTAAACGGCCTTAATTTGGCCGTAAGAAAGGGTGAAACCCTTGGCCTTGTCGGAGAAACCGGTGCAGGCAAGACAACCACTGCTCTTAGCGTACTCCGCCTATTGCCCGAGAGGGTCGGTAAGATTACCAAGGGTGAAATCTACCTTGATGAGATTAACATTCACGATGCCAAAGAAGGTGATATGAGAGCCCTGAGGGGTAACCTTGTATCAATGATCTTTCAAGACCCGATGACAAGTTTAAATCCCATCCTGACTGTGGGCCGTCAGATTGAAGAGGTTCTTGAGTTCCATAAGAAGTTTGATAATAAGGCTGATATTTCAAAACGAGTGGATGAGTTAATGGGCCTTGTTAATCTGCCGCCTGAGCGCAAGGACGAGTACCCGCATCAGTTTTCCGGCGGGATGAAGCAGCGCATAGTCATCGCAATAGCCCTTGCCTGTGAGCCTCAACTGCTCCTTGCAGATGAGCCCACAACCGCCCTGGATGTGACCATTCAGGCCCAGGTGCTGGAGATAATGGCCGATTTAAAGAAGACCTTTAATATGGCAATGATACTTATTACCCACGACCTTGGAGTTGTTGCAGAAACCTGTGACCGTGTAGCCATTATGTATGCAGGTGAAATTATCGAAATGGGTACGATGGAAGATATTTATTCAGGTGATGATCATCATCCTTATACTATTGGCCTTTTTGGCTCAATCCCTGACCTTGACACAAGATCAAAGCGCCTTAATGCAATAGACGGCTTAATGCCTGACCCGAGTAATATGCCTCCGGGCTGCCCCTTCCATCCTCGCTGCCCCAAGCGCTTGGATCACTGTTCGAGTGTAATACCTGATACAATAGATAAAAACGGACATCTTATAAAGTGTCATCTTTACAATAAGGGGGCACGATAATGTCTGTGAATCAAGCCTTAATCGAAACAAAAGAACTCAAGAAGTACTTTAGTACCCCAAGGGGACCCCTCCATGCCGTTGACAGAATTAATCTGAAAATCGAGAAGGGTCAAACCCTTGGCGTTGTCGGTGAATCCGGCTGCGGCAAGACCACCCTTGGAAGGGCCATCTTACGGCTTTACGAGCCAACGGCAGGGGAAGTGCTCTATAGCGGCACAAATATTTTTAAGTGTAATAAGGCCGAAATGGCAAAAATGCGGCAAAAAATGCAGATTATATTTCAAGACCCATACTCATCCCTAAACCCGAGGATGACCGTCTCTGAAATCATTGCAGAGCCCATTATTGTATGCAAAACCATTACAGACCCCCGTAAACTCGAAGCAAAAATCGAAGAGCTTATGGACATAGTAGGGCTTGCAGATCGCTTTTTAAATGCTTACCCCCACGAAATGGACGGTGGCCGCCGCCAGAGGATTGGAATTGCCCGTGCTTTGGCCCTTGACCCTGAGTTTATAGTTTGCGATGAGCCTGTTTCGGCCCTGGACGTATCCATTCAGGCCCAAATATTGAATTTAATGATGGATCTGCAGGAGAATATGGACCTTACCTATATGTTTATTACCCACGATTTAAGCGTTGTTAAGCATATAAGTACAAATATAATGGTCATGTACCTTGGAGAATGTGTTGAGTATGCAGCCTCCGATGAGCTTTTCAAAAACCCTCTTCATCCTTATTCCAAGGCCCTCCTTGACGCAATACCGCGCCCCACTCTTACATCAAGACACCGAAAGAGGGAAGTACTCCCCGGGGAAGTAACAAGCCCGATTAAGCCGGCCCCCGGTTGCCGCTTCATCAAGCGTTGCTCCCATGCAAACGATAAGTGCTCAAAGGAGCTCGAGTATAAGGACCTTGGCGGCGGCCACATGGTGAGTTGCTCGCTGTATTGAGGTTGGAGGCGTTGACACGATTTACCCCCTTATGCTACTCTATTTTATCATGTTATAGGAGGCGTTTGCCGCCGTAAAGAAATACGCAGGCCACCTTAGCTCAGTTGGTAGAGCAGTAGACTGAAAATCTACGTGTCTGGAGTTCAATTCTCCGAGGTGGCATTGAACTATTTTGTAAGTCTTTATATTATAAGGAATTACAGAATCGAAAATCAAAGTGTTGATGAAATAATTGACAAAACCCCCTCTTATTTAAACAGTTGACAACCTGTATCCTGTGAGATACAGTTAAAATATGATAACAGTACGGGAAACAGATAAATTTCAACAATGGATGCGTGCTCTTAAGGACAGAAAAACCCGTCTTATTATCAATGCAAGGATACGCCGCGTTTCCAATGGTAACTTTGGAGATTCAAAATCGGTAGGTGACAATGTCTCTGAACTAATTATTGATTATGGTCCCGGTTATAGGGTTTACTTCACACAAAAAGGCCTGGAAATAATCATTTTACTATGTGGCGGCGATAAGTCTTCCCAAAGCAGAGATATTGAAACTGCGAAACAAATCGTGAAAAACCTAGAGGAGGCATGATATGAAACCTATTAAAACGACAGTCTGGGACCCGGCTAAATACATCGAAACAGAAGAAGATGCAGCAATTTATTTGGAAGAAGTGTTTAAAATTGGTGAACCTGATCTTATCATTGCCGCAATCGGTGATGTGGCTCGTGCCAGGGGAATGACGAAAATAGCTGATAACACTAATAGAGGCAGGGAAAGTCTTTATAAGTCACTTTCTCATGGCGGCAATCCATCATTCGAGACCATAATGAAAGTTTTGACCTCGCTTGGGTTTGAACTGCGGCCTACCCCCGTCTCCTGAGACCCTTCACGCAGAGAAGCGCAGCACCGTACCCGAGAAAGGCTGTGATATGGCGGTCAACTATGTTCACCGGTATTCGCGAGAGTATTTCTGCAAGGAGCATTGGAGAGTCTTCGCTGAATAGTATTGGGCCAAGGAATGAGTGTAATCGCTCTGTATCCCTTGCATAACCCCCAATCTGAACAATAATTACTGTTATAATTCCGCCCAAGATGCTCATAGCAAGACAAAGGGTAAAGGAGAGAAGGACAAGAACCACAATCCTGTTCATTATTCCTTCAAGATGCCTGCTTCTTCTGCTTGCATCAGGCAGGTAGGGAAGGGCAAGCTCTTTTGAGAAAAATCGGACAAATGCATGGGTAATAAGGGCAGTTGTCATATTACAGATGGCAAAAAGATAGCCTTCAAAGCCCCAAAAAATATATGTATGTGACACTATATTGCTTAAAGCACCGCAGAGCATGCCCCAAACCGGGCCGCCAATTAAAGTGACACTAACCGTAAAAATCGTATCAAGGTAGAGAGGAAAGTAAAAAACCCTATCGGTCAGCGCTATGCCGGTTAGGAAATTAAGCAAAACTCCGACTAAACAGATGACCGGCATCAGTTTTTGCCGGCTATACATGTAAAGCATAAAAAAGTATACAATGTATTTATGATTAGCGGAAGCACTGCCACTCCCTTTGAATACGAGCAATTTATCATTTTAATTTGGCTTTTTATTATCTTAATTACGGTTTTAATGCTTTTCCTATGCTATCTCTATCTTTCGATGCGCCGCTCCCTGCAAAGAGAAAATGATAGTCTTTCTTTTTCCCATCTCGCAATCGAGGGGATTGAAATTGAACGTCGCCGCGTTTCAAGGGAACTCCACGATGTTGTGCTTCCCCTTTTAAAGGAAACTGAAGTTTCAGACCTTATTCGAGGGATTTGCATGGAATTAACGCCCCCTGATTTCTCCCGCCTTTCCTTAAAAGAGTCTCTTGCAGACCTTTGTCAGAAGTTCACTAAACGCTCAAATATTAATTTCAGTTATAAAATAGATGATGATAGCAGCTTCACAGGCCTTGGAAGTGAAAACCAACTGCATTTATACCGCATGGTGCAGGAATCCCTTACGAATATCGAAAAACACTCGAAGGCAGGCGAGGCTGTGCTTGTTGTCAGGCGTCATGTTAGAGATTCAACCGGGTTTATACTTGTTTGTGTCTCCGATGACGGCATTGGATTAACTCGCCCCGGCGATATTGATGCGCCTGCCGAGAGGAAGGAAACCTTTGGCATGCGGAGCCTCAAACAGAGGGCAGCAATCATCGGAGCGGAGCTTGATTTTATAAGCGAGAGCGGCAATGGCCTAATGGTCAGAATCCTGGTTCCTGAAGGGCAAAATTAATAAAGGTAAATTCGATGGCTAAAAAGAATATGATGATAATCGAAGATCATCCCCTTATGCTCAGGGGCCTTAACGAGTATTTTAAGAAGTCAAAGAAGTGGAATGTTAAGGGGATAGCTTCCAATCTTGTGCAGGCAAAGGCCCTGCTTGCAGAAAGTTCTTTCGATCTAGTGCTCCTTGACATACAGCTTGAAGACGGCTGGGGACTCGACATAATTCCCTCCCTTCCTCAAAACCCCCTCCCGATTATTGCCGTATATTCGGCATTCGATACCTATGCCTATGTAAGCACCGCCCTTTCAATGGGGGTTAGGGCCTATGTCACCAAGAGGAGCAGTGAAGATGATCTTGAAAAGGCCCTGCTCAAGGCCCTTAAAGGGGAAGTTTATATTGATGACGGGGCAAGGTTGAAACTCCAAACAGTCTCGGATATCCGCGACCTCTTAACCAAAAGGGAAAGGGAGATACTCTCCCTTGTAATCTCAGGGCTCTCTAACCTCGAAATCGCTGAAAACTTGAGCCTAAGCCGCCGAACCATCGAGAATATCCTCTCCTGCATCTACGACAAAACCGGAGTCCGCTCTCGTCTCGAACTGCAAAAACTGTGAAAAAAGAAGAAAATCGTGCGTGATTACTCATGACATATTGATGGAGGAGAGGTAAAATTCGCTCAAGAACAGGTACCGGATAACCGGTATTGGAAAAATTAAGGAGTTTTTATGAAAAAACGCTTGTTTATGGGTTTGCTGGCAGTTATGCTGACAGTGACTTTCGCAATCGGGTGTTCCGGCGACTCGGGTGAGACTTATGAGCCGCTTGTTACCCAGATGAGGTCAGGTGATACTACTCTTTTTGTCATTGTCACCACGGATAGGAAGATTGAGAGGCAGATTCTGACCCCTCAAAGCGGTGACAGCTACGAAATTCGCCGTGATAGAGTGGACGGCCCTGTAATTTCCCGCGGCCGCATTACCGTTACAGGCCAGTACATTGCCTTCACCCCCTCTGACGGTGCAGCCCCCTTCTACGGCAGTCTTACCGGCAATACAATGAGCGTGTCCTCCATTAACACCTCCGACGGTGAAACAATCACCAATATCGTCCGCCCCAACGCACCCGACCGCCCCTCCGGCGGCGGCTCCCGCCCCCAGGGCAACCAAACCAACACTGAGGCAAAGACTTTGACCATTAATGTTGGTCTTGGAGCGGCTATTGGCGAAGATGCCATAGCGTCTATCTACTTTTTTACCAGTAATAATTTTGCTTTGGGTACTCGAGTTGCTGCCAATGCAGATAGTGCTCCGGATCGTAACCCGACAGATGGCAGGGTGACCTTTACTATGGTTGAATATGCAGATTGGAATGCACAGAACCCGTGGACAGGCAACGGCCCTGTTTATATTCGATTAGGTTTACAAAATGGGACAGCATATAACTACACAGCAGGTGGAGCAAGCCCTGCAGCATATACATTCAGCACAGCAAATCCAACTATAAACTTCAATCAGTTTAGCCTTGCTCCAACCGGTTGTATTTGTGGCGGTTGTGATCCGGATAAATGTTCTTGCACAGGTGACTGTGTAGATGTAGACTGCGGACCCACATGTAGCGAATGTTTAATCGGATTCACAATGTCCTTTGCCCAAGCATCAATAACCGCAACAATGCCTTCAACAATACCGACCAACAACTTAACAGACGGTGGAGCTAATCTAACCGGTGCAGGTACACTTGCTTATACAATTACCGGGACTAATGCAGCACAAATTGCCACAATTAATAGCAGCACCGGTGCTATCACCCTACAAGGTCCCGGAACTGTAACTGTAACGGCAAATAGGCCTGCAACCCAAACCCACGCACGAGTTTATGCAAGTTACACACTCATAGTAAATGCCGCACAAACCCCCGGCCCCTGTGAATGCGACTTTGAAGGTGCTGGTGGCTGCGAATGCGTTGACGAAGACGGCTGTAGCAACGACTGTACCTGTACGTGTACTGATAACGATTGTTTCGCCTGTGATCCTGGAGACTGTGGTGATCCCGGAGACTGTGATTGCGATTGTACCTGTGGTAAATTTGACTGTGACTGTGATTGTGATTGTTAGTTAACCATCTCGCATAAAACAAAAAAGCAGGCAGCCGGACGGCCGCCTGCTTTTTTTTACACAAAATTATGCTCTGTGAGAACCACTCCGTGCTCTCCGTGCCCGCTGTGTCCTCCGTGAGAACTAAACCACAGCGACCAAAATCCGCGCCTACTTCCTCTTCGCGCCCTTCTTCGCGGGTTTAGCCGGCTTCCCCGCCTTAGGCGAAGCCTTCTTCGCTGCAGGGGCCTTCGCTGCCTTGGGCTCTGCCCTGTCCAGGGCACTGCCCGGGAATATACCTTCCTGACACTCATTGCTGTCAGAAAACCAGGTCGTGTGAACCATTTTAGCCTCTTCGTCAATAGACTGAACGATCATCAATGGACTCTTTGGAAGGCCGGATGCAATAACCACATCACCAATCAGCCTTGCTGTAACTCTTACACTCATTTAAATCTCCTTATATATATGCCTACTATGCTTTTACAACTTCGTCAAGGTATAATGGAAAAAAGCCGTTAATTGGAGTAGGTATGAAAATTTTACTCATCTATTTGGAAGGAGAAAAGGCCAAGGCAAACTCAGTCAAGGCCCTATTCGACAAAAAGGATTTTACCTTCAATCCATTGGTTCTTGCGAAACCCGAAGATGAAGGGGAAAGCTTTAATATAAAAATGGCTTCCTTTTCTGCCCCCATTGTTTCCAAGGTCGGAGAACTTAAACAGGAGTATGCGCCCTCCCACATGCTGATCCTCTCAAGGCTCCCTAAGCGCTGCTTCGATTTCCTTGCAGGAATCTCCTGCGCCTTAAACACGCACTTTCCTGTCTTTGGCAAGGAGGCTGCAGCAGGCATCCCAAAACCGTATTCCTCCTGCTTCTTGCCAATAAAGACCGATGCAGAGTTGACGAGCTTCTTAAAGAAAGAAAAAATCGCCCATTCTAAAAATGAGGCCGAAAGATCATCTCAGAGGGCAAGGAATACCCTCTTACAGATGGGAATTTCAGTAAATGTTGACTCTCTTGTCAGGTGTGTAGGAGAGGGCCTTATACACGAGATTTCCTTATTTTTGGCGGCAGGTTTCTCACCGGACACTTTGAGCAATGCAGGGATTCCCCTCCTCAATATTGCGGCAAGGAAGGGCTCCAGGGAGACCATAAGGCTCCTAGTCCATGCAGGAGCGCAATTGAACCTCCTCTCCCATGACAGAGGCAGCTCCGCCCTTATTGACAGCGTAATGGGGAAATCCAAGAGTATTTCAAAGGACCTTATTAAAGCAGGGGCCGATGTAAATATTCGCAGTAAGGACGGGCAGTCGGCTTTGATCATTGCAGTCGGCGCAGGCGACTCCACAACCGTGCAGGCCCTCCTTGAAGCAGGAGCCGACCCTGACGTCACGGATAATCTTGGAGTAAGCGCAAGAAAGTATGCGACACTTTTCCACAATAAGGCCCTTGATCATATTTTCGAAGAGTATCCGCATCTTAAGGAACATTAATCAGAGTGCAGATTGCCGATGAGCTTTACAAGAAAATCTCTTCTGCAAAATACCTGACAGCCTTTACAGGTGCAGGGGTATCAACCCTTTCCGGGATCAGGGATTTCCGCGGGAAGAACGGTCTTTATAACGATATTGATGCCGAAAAAATCTTTGACATAGACTACTTCCATATGGATCCCTCTTTCTACTATAAGGCCTCACGCTCCCTTATCTACGATGTAAACGAAAAAAAACCTTCTATAGTCCATTTAGTTCTGGCAGAGCTTGAAAAGCAGGGCTTTCTAAAAGCTCTAATTACCCAAAACATCGATCTCCTCCACGAGAGAGCGGGCTCAACACGAGTAATCGAAATTCACGGCTCGCCCGAAACACATTATTGCTTAAACTGTTCAGGTGTGAATATTAGCTTTAACGAGGTTGTCAAAATTATAGAGGCAGGGGGCCTCCCCGAATGCCCAAAATGCAAGAGGGTACTAAAGCCTGCAATTACATTCTTTGGTGAAAGTCTTCCGATGAATGCACTTAACGAGGCAGTAATGGAGGCCCGTAAATCTGACTTAATGCTGGTCCTTGGCACCAGCCTTACTGTTTATCCTGCGGCCTCAATGCCCCTTTATACCCTCGAAGGCGGGGGGGAAATCATCATCATAAATAATGATATTACTCCCTTGCACGACAGAGCGGCTCTCCATTATGATGACCTTGAAACTATTTTTAATTCACTAAATTCAATTTTAGAAAGAAGGTGATAATTATGAGCGACCACAGAAGCAAAAAGTTTTTATTATTTATTTGCATGATGATTTTTCTTGGCTTTGCTATGGGACCAAACCTTGAAGCACAGATGAGTTTTAACGGGGCCACAGGGCTCTATTCAATCCCGTCTGCAAACATTGGCTGGGAGAGGAGCAACGGCGTCGATATCGGCTACCATGCTATTTTCAGCGGAGGAGACTCAACCCATATCCCAAAGATAGCTGTAAGCCTTTTTAACTGGATAGAGTTGGGTGCAGCATTTGACATCCAGCCCGCATATCATTACACGCCTGACAGGGGAACCGATATGATTATAAACGCTAAGCTCCGGATCCCCCTTGCCAATACTTCACTTGCAATTGGCGGGAATTTTCAGCGTTTAAACTTTATAAATAATGACGGCTTTGCATACAATGCGGGGCAGGTTTATATGGCCTATAATTATTCGGGGCTCTTTTTTAACAGTCCTGCAAGAACCACAGTCGTAGTGGGAAAGAGTTTTAACGATAATACCACTACCGATTCAAGTGTAGACTTTGGTATGGGTTTCAGCGTTGCAGTATTACCAAGGCAGTTTGGAGGCTTAGTCCACTGGATAACAGACTTTGCGAACTTTTCCTATAGCGCAGAACCCTTTGGTGCTAATGCAACTCATAGGGGCGTAATCAATTCAGGGTTCCGCTTCGATTTCTCGATAGTGCCTGCCTTCAGCAGAATCAAGCTCGTTGTCGATTTAGTTTTGACCGACGCACTTGACAGTAATAGAGCCTTCTCGGCAGGCGCCACCTTCGGGGTGCCATTCCAATAAGTTAAGCCTTGCAAATAGTCAGGGAGAGGAACGAGAAAAGGTCTGTCATCTCTGCTATCATTTTGGAAATTGGCTTACCGTGCCCGTGCCCTGCTGACTTTTCAATGCGTATTAAAATCGGATTCTCACCGCCGTCTGCCGCCTGGATTGTCGCAGTGAACTTCCTTGCCTGACTCGGTACTACCCTGTCATCAGTATCCGCTGTCATAACAAGAATCGGAGGGTATACAGTGCTCATCTTTACATTGTGCAGCGGCGAATACTTATAGAGGAACTTAAACTGCTCGGGATCATCAGCACAGCCGAACTCGCCTGTCCAATAACGCCCTGCAGTAAAATGATGGTACCGCAGCATGTCAAGGACGGGAACTGCAATTATAACTGCACCGAATAAATCCGGCCTCTGTGTTACACAGGCCCCCGTTAAAAGACCCCCGTTGGAGCCTCCGATTATTGCAAGCCTTTCCTTGGCAGTATACTTCTCGGAAATAAGGTATTCTCCTGCCGCAATGAAATCGTCAAAGCAGTTCTGCTTACTTTCGAGCATCCCCGCCCTATGCCAGGCCTCCCCGTATTCTGCACCGCCCCTTATACAGGCCACTGCGTAAATCCCGCCCCTCTCAATCCATGCAAGGGTGCGGATGGAAAAGCCGGGGGTCATATTGATATTATATCCGCCATAACCGTATAGGAGGGTGGGGTGGCTCCCGTCCTTCTTTATGCCCTTCTTCCTTGTAATGAACATAGGCACTTTAGTGCCGTCTTTAGAGTTATAGAACTCCTGGATTGTTTCATAGTCATCGAACTTAAAATCGATTTCGGGTGAATAAATTGTTTCTAACTTTTTTGATGTAAAGCAATAGCGCATAATGGCAGCAGGATAAAGGTAACTGCTGAACTGGATTAAAAATTCTTTTGAGTCCTGCTTGCAGCTTAGGTCAAAAATTGAACCAACAGTCGGCAGATCTATTATTCCAAGCTCCTTCCCCGAGAGGTCAAAACGTTTTAGTTGATGGCTTGCATGGTGGAGGAAAGTACAAATTATTTCATTATTTACGATGCGGGCGCTTTCCATCATTTCGCCCTTGTCGGGGATCACAGTGTTCCATTGTCCGGGGCCCCCCTCGCTTAGCTTAATGCTCATTAATTTTCCGAAAGGCGCTTCTTTTTGAGTAAAGATATAAGCTGTATCATCTACGACGCCTATCACCCTATACCCCTCTTCAAAGGTATCCGAGATTGTAAGCCAGGGGGAGTCTATTTTATTTAGGGGTCTATAAAAAAGCTTATTCTTAAAGAGGGTTCCAAAGCTTATTCTAAGAAAGGCCCATTTCCCCTCTTCATCTGAATATAAATTACTGTCCCAGTCCGGGTGCTCATCATCTTTATAAATTAACTTATCCTCTTTCTGGTCCGTGCCAAGGAGGTGGAGGTATACCATTGCATTCCTTGCATCCTTTGCAACAGCTAAGTCTGCCTTTGGTTCGGGGAAGCGGGTATAGAAAAAACCCGAGTCATCGGGAAGCCAGGTAAGGCCTGAAAACTTCATGTGATGCAGGACATCGCCTGTATCTTTTTTGCTTTCGAGATCCATCACATAAATGGTCTCCCAGTCCGAGCCGCTTTTTGAGCGCCCGTAACCGAGGTATTTCCCGGCATGACTATAGGACTGGGTTAGGACTGCAACCGTACCGTCATCGCTAAAGGTATTCGGGTCTAGGATTACTTCTCCCTTCTCTTTAGGGTCCTTCGAGCGATATAATACCGACTGGTTTTGAAGGCCGTCATTCCTCCAGGTATAGTAGTAGTCCCCTTCAATTCTTGGAACTCCTGCCTTTGGATAAGTCCATAGTTTTGTGATGCGGTTCTTTACTTCATCGCGCTTAGGGTAGGTAGAAGCAAAGTTCTGAAAATCCCTGTTCTGCTCTTCCATCCACTTTTGGACTTCCGGTGAAGTATCGTCTTCAAGCCAGCGGTAGGGGTCAGCCACCTTTAATCCGTGGTAATCGTCAATAACAAGCTCCCGCTTTGATACATGTCTTGCTTTTAAGTCTTTCACATTGGTCTCCTTTGCTGATCTTGTATACTAGTATACTAGTATACAAGATTAATTTACTAACTTGCCGTCAAAATAAACGGCCCTTACATCTGAAAGGGCCTTTATATTCTCTGCCGGGTTTCCTTCCACTATAAGAATATCTGCCGCAGCTCCCTTTGCTAAAATTCCGATCTGCCCCTCCATACCAAGAACCTTTGCGCAGACAGAAGTCCCTGATGCTATAACAGAAAGATTATCCATTCCGTAATCGGACATAAGGGCAAGCTCCCCTGCAACAAGGGCGCCATTGTCGTAGATCATGTCAGTACCCGAGACTATCATAACCCCGGTTTCTGCATAAGGTTTAAAATTCTTCTTGAAGACTGCCACAGAATGCTTATAAAGGTCATAAGTTTCCTGCTGTCTCTCGTTTAATTTGCCCTTTTCATCAAGAACCTTCTGAGTGCGTTCGAGGGTGGTGTGATGAACAAGCAGAGTGGGAACCCATGCAATACCCTTCTCCTTCATGCGCTTAATCTGAGCGAGGGTAAGGTCTGTGCCGTGCTCGATGGTATCAAAGCCTGCATTTATTGCAAACTCTAAAGAAGGCTGTATAGATGCATGTACTGCTGTTTTCTTTTTATGCCGCCTGGCCTCGTCTGTTGCAGCGTTTAGTTCTTCCTGTGTATACTCTGAAACTCCGTCAGTCCTATGCGAGCTCATTATCTTTATCCAATGTGCTCCTGCTCTAATCTGCTCGCGGACAGCCTTTCTTATTTCATCTTCTCCGTCTGCCTGCCTGCATCCCATTCCGAACCAGCCGTGTCCGCCTGTTGCACATACTGCCAGGTTGCTGTGGAGAATCCTTGGGACATTATCTACAAGGCCTCGCAGCTTTGAATAAATTATACTCTGACAGACAGAGTCTGCACTTGAGACATCCCTAAGGGTTGTGACGCCGCTTTTTAAGGCCCTCTGAGCGAAGTCAAGTGCATTATATCCGATTGTATACGGTGTTGCTGCATCCCTATCAATATGGGCTTGAGATGCGCTTATATGCACATGCATATCAATTAAACCGGGAAGTATACTAGATTCGCCATAATCAGCAATTTCATCTTCCGGGTGCTTCGCAACGAGATCGTTAACGGGGCCTATGTCTTCAATAAGGCCGTTTTTTAAATAGAGGGCTCCGCCTTCCATTATGGTTTTTCCGTCTCCCGTAATTATCCGTTTCCCTGTTATTATCATTTAATCACTCCTTATGTATACGTGCTTAACTCAGTTTTTGAAAGATAAACAAAATGTCCTCCCCCAAGATCGTGCATCTCAGGTTTCTCGTTTCTATAATCGTGACTATTAGGATTATAGTAAACATAACTCCTCCCCTTTTCATAATCCGGATCGGGAATCGGTATTGCAGAAAGAAGAGCCTTTGTATAAGGATGTACCGGATTTGCATACAAGGTCTTTGGGTCCCCCGATTCTACAATCTTGCCATTATACATAACCCCGACATAATCGCTGAAGTATTTTACAACAGAAAGGTCATGGGCTATAAAAAGAATCGTAAGTCCAAGTTCCTTCTTTAGATTATTAAGGAGGTTTAAAACTTGAGCCTGTATTGAAACATCGAGTGCACTTATAGGCTCATCTGCTATTATAAGATTTGGCTTTGAAACAAGAACACGCGCAATGCCGATCCGTTGACGCTGACCTCCTGAAAACTCATGCGGGTATCTTGAAATATGGTCTTCCTGAAGGCCCACCATTCGTATCGCCTGTATCACTCGCATTGAAAGCTCTTCTTCATCCTTAACGAGTTTATTTATGATTAAACCTTCCCCGACTATCTCCTTTATTGTCATCCTCGGGTTTAATGATGATATCGGGTCCTGGAAGATCATCTGTATTCCTTGAGTCACCTTGAAGCGGGCCTTTGCATCGAGCTTTCCTGAAATCAATTCCCCGTTAAAGTAAACTTCGCCCCCTGTCGGATTATAGAGGCGGATTATTGACCTGCCTGTTGTGGTTTTCCCGCAGCCTGACTCGCCTACAAGTCCGAAGGTCTGCCCCCTTTTAATCGTAAAGCTTATTCCGTCAACGGCTCTTACAATAACCTTATTCCTGCCCCAGCCGCTGGAGAAGTACTGCCTTAAATCCTTTACATCCAGAACGACTTGTTCGTTTGCAGCTTGTTCGTTTGTCACCGGCTGCTCCTTTGCCTGTTACGGCTTGTCTCAATTCTGCGTTTCAGAGCAGTGGGCATTTCCACCTTTGGACTATCCGGATGCAGGAGCCAGGTTGCAGCATAGTGGGTGTCGGTGATTTTAAAGAAGGGCGGATGTGTTTTAAAGTCGATTTTTAAGGCGTAGGGGTTTCTTTCTGCAAAGGCATCGCCTTCGGGTGGGGTGAGCATGTTCGGGGGAGTGCCCTGAATTACGGCCAGTTCCTCCCCTGCCACAACGTCCATGTCCGGCATAGATGCCATAAGACTCCAGGTATACGGGTGTGCAGGGTTATAGTAGACTTCCTGCGCTGTACCGTATTCAACGATTCTCCCCGCATACATTACAGCAACCCTGTCTGCAACATGGGCTACAACCCCAAGGTCGTGGGTAATAAAGATCGTTGTAAGGTTCCTCTCATTTTTTAGGTCTGTAATAAGTTTTAATACCTGGGCCTGAATCGTAACATCAAGTGCAGTTGTGGGCTCATCACAAATTAAGATCTCGGGGTTAAGGGCAAGGGATATTGCAATTACAACGCGCTGCCTCATTCCGCCCGAAAAGTGAAAGGGATATTGATTAAAGCGTTTTTCCGCTTCGGGGATACCGACAGCTCTCATCAGCTCGATGCTTTTCATTTTTGCCTCGGCAGAGCTTATCCCGTGGTGAATCGTAAAAATCTCCGATATTTGCTTTCCGATTTTTTTTATCGGATTTAGAGAAGCCATCGGGTCCTGGAAGATCATCGAGATCTCCCTTCCCCGGGTTTTCTCCCATTCCTCCTCGGTGTATTTTAATATGTCCCTTCCCTTATAAAAGGCTGTACCCTTTTCGATTACAGCAGTCCTTGCTAAAAGACCCATAAGGGACCTTGTTGAAACAGACTTTCCGGAGCCGCTCTCTCCGACTATCGCGAAGGTCTCGCCCTTCTGTAGGTCGAAGCTTACCCCCCGTACTGCCTGTACTCTTCCTGCGTAGGTATTAAAGGAAATAGTTAAATCTTTTACTTCAAGTATGTTTTCGTTTGTATTTGCGCTCATATTCCCCCCTACTGCCTTAAACTGGGGTTAAATGCGTCCCTGAGGCCGTTACCAAAGAGGTTGAATGCAAGCATCAAGGTGATTATTACCACCGACGGAGGACCTATAAGGAAGGCATTGTCCCTTAAGTTATTCTGGCCGTCAACAAGGAGGAGCCCGATTGATGTTGCGGGAGGCTGTACGCCGAGGCCCAGATAGGAGAGGCCCGCCTCTGCAAAGACCACAAAGGGGATTACTAAAATTACCTGGGTTATTATTGTACCGATTGCGTTAGGCGCAATGTGTTTGAACATAAGGCGCGGGTCACTTGCACCCATGGTACGGGAAGCAAGTACATATTCCCTATTCTTAAAACGATAGAACTGTATGCGTACCCCGTTTGCAATGCCAAGCCAGCCGGTTAAGACAAAGACCATAATCATTGTCTGTATGCTTGCGCCGAATCGCAGTATCAATAAAATAAATAAGGGTATCTGGGGAATATAACCGATTATCTCCATACATCTCTGTATTATCATATCCACCCAACCTCCGTAATATCCGCAGATTGAACCTACGACAAAACCGATGGATAAGGTGATCATTGATACAGAAAATGCCATTAATAGTGATATCCTCGCACCATTCCAGAGGCGGGTGAAGACATCCCTCCCTAGGGCATCGGAGCCGAACCAGAAGTAGGTGTCATTTGCGCCGATGTGGTTATACATATTAACCCTTACTTCAAGCATCCTGACATTGCCGCCTCTTACGGCTATCTCAAACTCCGACACTATAGCAATAATAGAATCTCCGAAATCAGCTAAGCTCGATTCCTGAATATTCATCACCCTTGTACCGTTAAAAATTCCAATATTCTCAATACCGGGAATTCTTGGAGGTAAAAATTGCCAATGGGGAATTTGATGAAGGGGATCGTGATCATTTAGGAAGGGGCCGATTATTGCCATTATCAGTATTACAAGTATTGCACTTCCTGCAACCTGGGTTACTCTATCCCTCTTGAAGCGTTTCCACACATCCCTTATATAGGAGATGGATTCTGTTTTGAAGGCAACATCCTCAATCTTTTCCCTATACGGGACAAGTTCAAGATCGGATTTGTCTATACTATCAATATTTATGCTACTCACCTTTCCTGCCTCCCATTCTTATGCGGGGGTCTACGACACCGACACTCATGTCTGCAACTATGGCCCCCGATAAACCGATAATCGCATAGAAGTAAATTGTTGCAACTATTACCGGGAAGTCGTTTGCGCTAATTGCCCTAATCATGACTATGCTAAGGCCCGGGATTCCGAAAATGCGCTCGATTACAACAGAGATGCCGACAATACCGAGGAAGAGCCAAACGAAGCTGATTGTTATGGGTACCATTGCGTTCCTGAGTGCATGCCTTAAAATGCATTGGCGGAAGCTTAGGCCCTTTGCCTTTGCGAGTAACATGAAGTCCCCTGTCAGAATCTCTGCCATTTCCGCTCTTAAGAGCCTTGAAATACTTGCAATGGGACCGAAGGAAAGGGCCAGGATGGGAAGGATCATCGAATAGAACTTTGTCCAGGTCAGGTTAACTTCAGGGGAGAGCAGAATCGGGAACCAGCCGAGCCTGTATGCAAGGAAGTACTGCATTAGGGATGCCATTACAAAGGCGGGTGCTGCAATAAAGAACATTACCACAGTCGATGCCGCATGGTCGTAAAACTTATCCTTCTTTATTGCCATGCTTATTCCGAAGATTAGGCCCATGGGAATTACGAAAAATGCAGTAAAAAGATTCAATTGAATCGTAATAAGAACCCTCTCCCTAATCATCATTCCCACAGGGAAACCATGATTTAAAACGAGAGAATAGCCGAAGTCAAACCTTATATAGTCTGCCATGAAGAACATGAAGCGTTCGGGTAAAGATCTGTCCAGATGATAACGGGCTGTAATAAGTTCAAGATAGCGGGGGCTGACATCCGATCTTTCAGGGTGGAAGGGGCTGCCCGGCATCGAGTAGACCACGAAGAATACCACACAGATAATAACCAGAAAGGTTAAAAATCCCATGCCAAGCCTTTGAAAAATATACTTCACCATAGGGTCACCACCTTACCGGGGTTTTGGAGTAGAGTTAAATCCGGGGATTGCTCCCCGGATTTATTTGTTTATCTATGCCAAATGGCCATGAACAGGTAGGTTCCAAGCTCAGGATCACCCTGATCCATTATAGGCTCAAGGTGGTCGGCAATAAGGAAGCGGCTGCCAAGGTTATGTGTGGGTACAAAGGTCATGTCGGTCATCTTAACCTGTTCCATGCGGATCGAGTTTTCAATCCTTGCTCTCTGGTCAAACTTATTGTCCCCCTCTGCGTTCTCCAGGAACATCCTGTCCCATTCTCTTGCGGCTGCAGGAGTTAAAACACAGTATTGGGTGGGGAAGGTTCTGGGGGGAGTATAGATGAAGTTGGTATCGTTCCAGGGTTCAGCAACATTTCTCCAGATACTGGATGCTGCCATTATTTCATAGTCCATGACATCGCGGCGGAGGTTCTCCTGCACGATTGTACCTGTCGGGAGTGCCCTTAGGGTTACCCTGAAGCGATCGACTCCAAAGACATTTTGCAAATGGAACTGCATGAACTCGCCAAAGAGGCGGCCTGCCTCGGTCAGATCACTGAATGAAACTTCCATTGTAATGGGTCTTGAGCCGTTTCTTGCATAGGCCCTGTCAAAGAGTTCCCGCGCAAATGCAGCGTCATATCCTGTTGCAGTGATTGGACGACCTGCAACAGTCATTGTATTGCCCGGCCAGTCAAAGAAGCTGACTGCAAGGGATTCATCATCCGGATGCCAGACAGTCGATGCAAGCGGGGCGATCCTCGGGCTTACTGCGCTGGTTCTGTGGATCGTATCAATGATAGTCTGCCTGTCTATTGCCCAGTAAATTGCATGGCGGAAATCCACGTCTTGGAGGATTGGGTTTGTGGTGCTGAAGGGATTTAAGAAAAGGCCTGCAGTAAAGGAATTGAATGCGGGGAAAAGGCCCGGATAATCGTCAAAGCGGCGGTCATTAGCGTTTACTATGTCGATCTGCCCTGTTTCAAAGAGGGTATGCTGGGTTGCAAGCTCAGGTGCCCAGACCCAGGATACACGGTCGGCCGTATAATAGTCGTAGAGGGGATGGTTTGTATTCCATTTTTCAAGTTCCCAGTACTGGCCCGGAATATAGGCTGAAATTCTATACAGGCCGGATGCCACAAAGGTGTCCATGCTCGTGCCGTAGAGTGTGGTGGTGCCGTCGGCAGAAAGGTTTGCAACGTATGTCGGGACATGCACAATTGAGGGGCCCATCCACCCGAAGACAGTCATCGCTTCGCGGGCATTTACCGGAGCCATTTCTTCCCTATAGGTCACGATGATGGTATAGTCGTCAACCAGCTCTATGCCCACATCTTCCCATGCGCCTTCCCCTGCAAAGTATTCCTGAAGGCCGATAAGTGCATACCCCACATTCCTGTTAAGCAGTAATGGGTCACTCAGCCATTTATATGATTCCACCACGGTGCGGGCATCAATCGGGGTGCCGTCTTCAAAGGTCATGCCTCTTCGGGCAGTATGTCTCCACCTTGTAAAATCCCCCGGGGTCACCATTTCGGGGAGTCCCACTGCCAGCTCAGGAATGGTCTGCCAGGTACCCGTTTCGGGGTTGATCCACCTTGTATACATGCCAAGGTTAAAGAGCTCCAATAACTCATAAATACCGGGTTGGGTATGCGGGTTAAAATTAGTTGGTATGTCCGCTATGGCAAAGCGCACATGCCTTTCCTCAGTAACGGCCGCAGTGGTTGCCTGCTGCCTGTCTCCGCAGGCACTCAAAATAAGCAGGACTGTAAGCAGCATGAAAATCAAGCTTAATTTAACAATCTTCTTCATGTTTTTCTCCTATTCTTTCGTGGATTGACAATAGTTCTTTACTTTAACATGAGCCGGTGCTGCTGTCAAACTTATTTTCGCCCCCGGTTTATTATAACCTTGAGCCGATTATCGCTATCAAATAGGAAAGAAGAAAAAAAGGAAGGCCCACGATAAAGTAATTTTTCACACTGCGGCGATTTTTATGCAGTTCTTTTGTGTATTCTCCCAAATCCATGGGCCTAATCGTGGGGTTATCCCTCGCCGAGAGCCTGAACTTTCTTTTATAGTTTTGGTAGGTGAAGATTTTAAATAGGCCCGAGTTCCCGATTATGACGCATAGGCCAAGGACTAAGTGATAGAGCCCGATTATAAAGAGAAAGTTAACAAGATTAAAAATGAAATAGGGCCCTCTATGCAAAACCGTGTAAAAAACTGCAATCCCTGCTCCGATAAGGAAATTTTTTAGATCCTTTTTTGCGAAATATCTCTTAAATATCGCTATCATCTTTTTCGATTTTATCATATTTCCATGCACAATTCCATGCACAATCCAGTTTTTATGTTATAATGGGCTAATGAATACCGAAAGAATTAATAAACTGAAAGTGATGATGGAAAAGGACGGCGTTGATGCAGTTCTTTATGCCACAGGCGGTAATATGCAGTATTTCCTTGGGGACGGGTCATATTACTGGCATCGCTTAAGCGAAACAAATTACGGCCTTTCTGCCGCTGACGGGGGTACTGACGGGTATTTCTTAAATAAGCCTGATTGCATCCTTTATATTCCATTGAATGATGAGCCGGTTCTTTTTCTAACCTACGATAAACTGGACAGCATGCGCTATCTTTCGATTAAGGGGATTCCGAGCTATTTTGCAATGCTGGGCAATAGGATTAAGCCCTATCTTAAAGGAAAGAAGCGAATCGCAATCGGGGAGAGCTGTGCCGGTGCATTAAAAAAGCATGTTTTAAATGCTGATAATACGATAGAAGTGATTCCCGGCGAAATATACGGGGAAAGGTTAAGGATGATAAAGGATTCGGGCGAAATTGCAAAGCTCCGCGCAGCTGCCGAGTTTACTGACAGGGCGATGGGGATAGTCGCAAAGGCCCTGAAACCCGGCATTACACCCGCCGAGGTAAGGGAGTTGATTGCAGCAATCGGCCTAAGCTCAGGCGCACAGAGCATCTCCTTTAGTGCGGCGGTAATCTGCGTGCAGTCGGGGAAGCCGGGCTCCGAAGAGCTTTTTAATTACCCCGAGGACAGGCCAATCGAGGAAGGGACTGCCATCGGTTTTGACTACGGCTATGTGCTTGACGGCTATTGCTCGGATTACGGGCGTTCTTTTTATGTCGGTAAAAATGAGCAGGCAAAGGATGCGTATGAAGCCCTGCACGAGGCTCAACTATATCTATTGGATAAGATTAAGCCGGGGGAGCCCTTAAACTATTGTTATGACGTGCTTTATGAGAAACTCGAAAAGAGGGGCCTTGGGAAATACCTGCGCAGGGCAGAAGATCACCTGATTATGGGCCACCAGATAGGCATAGACATTCATGAGCGCCCCTGGCTTCGAGCCGATGTCGAGGGGGTCTTCCTTCCGAACATGGTCGTTTGCATAGAGCCCAAGATCATGTGGCCCGGGCTCTGTTATTTAAGGTGCGAGGATATGGTGCTTATAACCGAGACAGGTTGTGAGTCGTTAACGAAGTTTGACAGGAATTTGTTTGAGCTATGATACAATCAAGCTACACAATAAAAAGGAGTGTTTAAGATGAAAGACCCGAAATTGGTAAGGAAGTACCGCGTATTGGATCAGGATATAGCTGCCTGGGATGATAAGCTAACCGGTGTTAGAAGTTGTGAGACAAGGGCTTTTATTCCAACCCTTGCTAATAAAAAGATGATGCAGGCAGACCTTGACTCGCTTATTGCCCGTCAAAAGGCCCTTGATGCCCCCGACCCTGTTTTCTCCCTTATTAAAGATCACTACGGGGATTTCCTTGAAGGCTTACAGCAAAACCTGAATAATACTTATAAGTCCCCATTGGCGCCATTCGGCTTTTCGGGGTTTAACTTTTCAAGCCTTTTGCGCAGGGATACAAGGCCTGAGCCCTTGCGCAAGGAAATAATAGAAACACGCATGGCCCAATACGAGGATCAGCTCTCGGCCATTTTCGAGTGGATTGGTGACCTCCCTGTAAACGATCTCAATAGCACGCTTACCCGCATCGGCTTTCTGCGAGAGACCATCGGTATAGAAAAGGAAGAGGCTCCCGGCTTCTTCGTTCAGCTAAGCAAGGACCAAGTTAAAGACCTTACCGATAAAATGCAGAGCTTCTCCGACAACATACTCGGGAAATGGGCGGGTAAGCTCGAGAAACTTATAGCAGAGAAGGGCGGGGTTGCAAAAAGCAAAGCAAGGGAAGAATCGGAAACCATCCCGCTTGATAAGGATGCTTACCGCGCTGCCTTAAAAAACCACGGCGTAGATCTGGATGAAATTATTTCCTGGCATGAAGCCGAAGTAGAAAAGACACGCAGTGAATGTTTTGACATTGCGAATAAGCTCGATATCCCCGAGAAGCCAGTTAAAACAATGACGGAAGTTAACGACATACTCTTTAAGTATGCAGGCCCTGCAGATTCCCCCGAGGAGATGTTTAAGAGGGCGAACGAGTATGTCACCCGGGGAACTGCCGCTGCCCGCGAGTATGTCTGGCTCCCTGAAGATGCCGACTGTCCTCCGATGCCCATGTATAAGCAGATGAGGGCATCCTATCCCTGGGGTGCAGGAGGCTCTGCGAGTCCCTACTCAAGGCCCTTTAAGGGACGCTTCATGTTAAATGACGAAAATTATAAAGCTGTAACAGACGGCTGGATAAAGATCAACTGCACCCACGAAGTGCATCCCGGTCACTATACACAGTTCATAAGAAGCCTTCTCGACCCGATGCCCGAAACCTTTAAGCGAGGCGCAAAGCATACCTGCCTTACGGAGGGCATGTGTATACGAACCGAGAAGCTCTTAGAGTATATCTTCGCTGAAGATCCTTTTTACCCGCTTTTCACGGCATATCGCCGCCACCATACTTCAGTGCGTATCAAGGTGGATTTATGGCTGCGTTATTTCGGGAAAACCATAGGCGATGTGATTGAGTTATATATTAATGAGCTTGGTTTTGATAGGAAGACCGCGCGTGCTCAAGTGCAGGCCCACGAGAATATGCACGGTTATTTTACGACTTATTATTACGGTTATAAAAAGGTAGCCGAATGGGAGAAGTTCTACGGCTTTGATAAGAAAGAGTACACGGAGTTCTTATTCTCTGCGGGGAGAATCAGCCTTGATACTTTCAGGCGGTATCTAGAACTAAGTGAAGCAGACCGTTACAGTCTGCTTCACGAGTTTGCGAGTTTGAATCAGTTCAGGTAGGCTTTAGGCCGGCCGATTAAACGGTCGGCCTACCGGCACCTAATCTATAGCAGTCTCAAGTATCTTCACTGTCAGGTCTATGCTGTCCTGTATGTCCGAAAGTCTTGCCATCTCGTTCATCGAGTGGATATAACGTGTCGGAATGGAGAGAACACCCGAGGGTACGCCGCCCTTATGAACATGGATTGCCCCTGAGTCTGTTCCGCCCATTTCAAGAATCTCGTATTGGTACTTGATCTTTGCTGCCTTCGCACATTTCTCCATGTGCTTTATCATAAGCGGATGACATAATAGCGAAGAGTCCTTTATCTTGATACAGGCTCCGCCGTCAAACTTCTGCGGAAGTTTCCTTGCCTTTGGAGTATCTGCAGAGATTGTAACATCGAAGGAAAGGCCGTAGTCGGGGTCAACCGTATACACCGAGGTTTTCGCTCCGATAAGGCCGACTTCTTCCTGGACGGTGAATACAAAGTAAAGATCGAAAGCAGGCTTCTTGATTTTCTTTAATGCCTCGATCATAACAAAACAGCCAATCCTGTCATCAAGATAGGGAGTCATTATCTTATGATCATCAATAATTGGCTCATTTGCGAATACGCAGATATCACCGATTTTGACATGCTTTTCTGCTTCTTCCCTGCTTACGGCTCCAATGTCAATGAACATCTTATCGAGTGTAATCTTAGTGGGGTCTTCGAGTCGTTCGCAGTTAACAATACCTGTTATACCGTTAGAGAAAATAACGCGGGCGCAATGGATGACAGTCGGGGTTAATCCTCCGATATTGGTGAATCGAATAAAGCCTTCCTTTTCAATGAAGGTGACCATCATCCCTATCTGATCCATGTGACCTGCAAGCATCATCTTCTTGCCGCTGCCCTTCTTATGAGCGATAAGGTTTCCCATTTTATCAAACGAATGCTTGTCGATTAGGCCCTTAATTTCATTCAGGATGAATTTTGAGATATTGTCTTCTTCGCTTGAAGCACCCTTAATCGAGCAAATCTTTTTAAGTAAGTCCTTGTTCATTATTTTTTGGTCTCCTCTTCATAATTGTTAACGAACGCCTTTACCAAAGCGACCAGGTTTTTATAGTCTCTCTTATCACAAATTGAAACAGGTGTGTGGATATACCTGCAGGGAACTGCAAGCCCGATAACAGGTGTTCCGCCATGACTTCCATGGTAGTTTGCCGAATCGGTGCCGCCTGCGCTTGTGCGCCTGAATTGCAGCGGGATCTTATTGTCCTTAGCGCACTTAATCATCATATCGTAGTACTTCTTTAGATAGATTGATGAACGGTCTATAAGAGAAAGGGCAGGGCCCTTCCCCTGATTTGTGATTCGCAAGTGCTCTTCCTCTTCCGGATCTGCGCAAACAGTACCTTCAAGGTTTACATAAATGTCTGCGAAGACCTGGTTTGCAGCTACTGCAGAGCCGCGAAGACCGACTTCTTCCTGCACGCAGAAAATTGCGGTAATCTTGCGTTTAACGGGTGATTTTAGAACTTCGATAATCGCAGCGCAGCCGAGCCTGTCATCAAGTGCCTTTGCCTTAATCTTATGCTTCCCAAGCTCTCTATACTCACTGTCAAATGCAATATAATCCCCTATCTGCACATACTTTTCGGCATCTTCCTTGCTTGTAGCTCCGATGTCAATGTAAATGCGATCAAGCTCCATCACCGTTTCGCGCTCGGGGGGTTTCTGTAAATGGACAGGTTTTGCGCCGATAACACCCGGCACCCCTTTCTTGCCGATTTTTACGGATTTTGAAAGCAGGATTCCGGGAAGTACGCCCCAGGTCTCAAACTTGATTAAGCCGCTCTTTTCTATCTGCTTTACTACCATTCCGGTTTCGTCCATGTGGGCAGAAAGGCCGATATGTGCGCCCTGAGCTTTTCCGTTTTTAACGGCTATCAGGTTTCCGAGTCTGTCAGTGAACATGCTGTCCACATGCCCCTTTATCTCTTCTTTTATTGCTGCACGGATATCATCTTCCCAGGAAGGAAGTCCGTTAATATCAGTAAGCTTTTTTATAAGCATAAGAATTCCTCCACGTCACAGCTGTTAAAGCCTATAATGAACTCGCCAAGCAGCCTGCCCATTGCTTCAACATCGTCCATACATACAGTTTCAACGCTTGTATGCATGTACTTGGTTGGGGCTGTTATAAGTGCTGTTGCCACACCCTTGCCTGTTATCTGGATTATCCTTGCATCCGTTCCTGTCATTCCCGCTGCAACAATAACCTGATTTTTTATACCATTCTTCTTAGCCGTTTCCTTAAGCCTTTCAAACATCTTTCGGTTTATGTTAGGCCCGCAGACAATTTCAACACCCTCTCCGAGCATGGAGTTTCCGTCATCTGCACCTTCAGCAGACCTTCCAAAGCCGACTTCAAGAGCAATCGCCATGTCAGGTTGAATTGTCTGTGCTGCAGTCCTTGCGCCCCTAAGTCCGACTTCCTCTTGAGCAGAGGCGACAAAGTAGATGTCAAGGTCATGTGTGAAGTTTTTTAATTTCTCAAAAACAACTGCATAGGATGCTACTGCGATAACATCATCCATACACTTTCCTGCAAGTCTATTGTTTTTTAATTCAATGACCTGTCTGTTGATTGTTACAAGGTCTCCGATTGAAACAATCTCTTTTACTTCTTTCTCGTCATAGCCGGTATCCACAAGCAAATGCTCCAGTTTAATGGATTTCTTTGCATCTTCCGGGGAAGTGATATGCGGCGGCTTTATGCCAATGACACCGTAAATCTTTTTCTTCCCGTGAATAATGACTTCATGTGCAGGCAGGGTTCTTTGATCGAAACCTCCTATCTGCGTAAGCCCGAGAAAACCCTGTTTGTCGATGTGCGCAACCATTAGACCAATTTCGTCCATGTGTGCACTAAACATAAGTTTGCCCTTTCCTGCTCCCTTTTTCAGCCCTATGACATTACCGAATTTGTCAATTTCGGCCTTATCACAGTGTTTTTTGAAAAAGTCCAGAATGATTTCGGCACGCTCCGTCTCATACCCGGATACACCGACCGCGTTGCTTAATTTGATTAAAAATTCTTTAGCATTCAATTCAGTCGTTCCTTTATCATGATTTTTTTGTCGGACGGTCAAGCTTAGCATAGGAATGGGTTTTCGTAAAGACGTAGATTTTGATGATTCTCTTTAGAATTTTAATCCTCTCTAAATTTATTTAACACGGAGCTCACAGAGATCACGGAGGACACAGAGAAGATACAGAGTTTGGCACACTCTAGAAACTCTCTGTGAGCTCTGTGCCCTCTGTGAGCTCTGTGTGATTAAATTCAAAGTGGATTAATTTTCCAGGAGCATTATCGCCGAGTCTATCCGTTTTAAGGTTTGCTCTTCTCCCAGGAGGCGGAGGCTGGGGAAGAGGGGCGGGGATACCTTGCTACCTGTTATTGCGACACGCAGGGGCATCATCAGGTCGCCAAGTTTAAGTCCTTCTTTTTCACAATAGGTCTTGATAAAGTTTTCGGCTTCTTCATCGGTTTTGGCTTCAATTAATTGCTTGACTATATCTTTTCCCTTTTTAAGGGAATCCAAGGTTTGGTTTAAATCTGCCTTTTTCGGGATAAACTCTTCCTTGGGGGGAAGAACGAAATCTTTAAAGAGATATTCTACTTTGCCCGGGATCTCCGTAAGGAAGACGACCCTTTCTTTTACAAGGGGCATGCTTTTCTTGAAAAGTTCTTCTTGTGCACCGGTCGGCTTTTCTCCCGGCTTGCCGAAAAGACCTTGAGCAATCGCGAAGGGCAAGGTTGCGGCAGCAAGCGCATCATCACTCATCATCCTAATATATTGACCGTTAAACCACTCGAGCTTTTTATAGTCAAAAATCGCAGGGGATTTTGAAAGTTTATCAATGCTGAAATGTGTTATAAGTTCATCAAGAGAATAAATTTCCTTACCCTCTTCAAAGGAAGCTCCAACCATAGCGATATAGTTGATAAGAGCTTGGGGTAAATAACCCTGTTCGATAAACTCGTTTAACGATGTTGAACCGTGGCGCTTTGAGAGCTTCTTTCCGTCAAGGCCCATCACCATGGGCAGGTGGCAGAACTCCGGGTGCTGCCAGCCGAAGCTATCATAGAGGATCACGTGGATGGGCGTTGAGGGAAGCCATTCCTGTGCGCGAAGTATGTGGGTAATTCCCATAATGTGATCATCGATTATCACCGCAAGATGGTAAGTGGGAAAGCCGTCGGACTTTAACAATACCGGGTCGCTGTTAATGTCTTCGTTTTTCCACTCGACCTTTCCTATGACGTGATCAGTATAGGTGGTGCTTTTCCCGAGGGGAATTTTGAGTCTTATTGTATGAGCCTCCCCTGAAGCGACCCGGCTCGCTGCCTCTTCGAGTGGAATTTCACGACAAAACCGGTCATACCCTGTTTCAGATGACTTGCTTGCCTCCCTCTCCCTGCGCACTTCTTCCAGCCTCTCGCTTGAGCAGAAGCAATAATACGCGTGGCCTCTCTCAACCAGCTCTGCCGCATGCTTTTTATATAAGTCAAATCGTTCAGACTGGACATAGGGCCCGTGGGGCCCCCCGGTATCCGGCCCCTCGTCCCAGCGAAAGCCAAGCCAGTCAAACGAGTCGTAGAGGTTTTTCGTATAACGCTCTTCACACCTTGTTTGATCAGTGTCTTCAAGTCGAAGGATAAACTTGCCGCCCTTCGAGCGTGCGTAAAGATAATTGTAGAGGGCAGTTCTTATCCCCCCAATGTGCTGATTCCCTGTAGGGGACGGAGCATAGCGTACTCTTATTTCCATGGGATACAATGTACACTATAATAAGAAAATCGTAAAGCCATGTATGGCGGCCATACATGGCTCCTTTACATTAGAAAAATGGTTCTATATAATGAATTATACAATGGGAAGATGGAGGCAGGAAACGCAAGGAGAAGACATGATGAAGTGTGGAATTTGCAAAGCTGAAATGGAAGAGGCTACTGTTAGCTACACAGAGGATATTGAGCAGGGAGTAATTGTCATTAGACATGTGCCTGCACAAGTGTGTACAGAATGCGGTAATACCTGGTATAGCGGTACGGTTGCAGCTCAGCTTGAAAAGATAGTTGATAAAGCGGTAACTTCTCTTTCTATTGGATCCGAAGTTTCAATTATAAACTATACTAAATCAGTAGCTTGAAGCCTAAGCCTTTGATTTCCTACAAATCCGGGTGCTTGTGCAGATAATCGGCTACAATCAAACCACATTCGAGCTGAATGGCTACAAGGCTCTTTATCGGTATAACCTTATAGTTCATTTCAGCCTCAAGGAAGTCAGTGATTTTCTTGTATCCTGCCATGGCTTTTTCAAGGCCCTTTTCCAGGGCGGCCTTTTTTGCCGGATTATCTTCACCTGCTTTTTTCATTAGTTCCAGCTCACTCTCGTTTGCACGCACAATCATGGCAAAGGTAATCGCCTGATAAAACTTTGAGCCAAGCAGATTGTCGAACTTTTCTGCAACAGTTGCCTTCCTGTTGTACTCTTCCTTCCCTTCCATAATCATTAGAGCTCTTTCCATATAGTCGGGTCTAATCTCGGAGAAATTCTTACAAGCAAGATAAAAGTGATTATCGGGTGAGAAGTGCTCTTCGGATACCTTCATTATTTCGATTAGTTCAAGAGAGAGTTTATGATTTTCCTCGGTTTTTTGTATAACAGCATCCCTGCGTATCATGTCGGCTTCGCTTTGATCGTCGATGCGGGGGTCGTAAAAGTATGGCAGTTCTGTTAGAAGGGTAAAGGTATTGTACTTCTCCTTGGCATAGGATGCGCTATTGTCTCCTGCCTTATGCTCACTTGCAAACTCCTTCATATTCCTGCCCATCTTTTCAAGAGCATCGTAGGCACCTTTTACTCCGAGGGCTCCGTAAATTGCCGGGTAGTAAACGGGCACCAAGGGGCTTTCAGGTTCGCCCAGATGTATGGGTATCTTTTCCTTTTTAGGTACTGCATGCAACTCTTCGAAAATTTCAGGGGTGGGCTCAGACATATACCAATAGGTTCCGCCAATGCCTGCATTATGGAGTGAGTAGATAAAGCGGGGTTTAATATCATCAATTAACTTCATCATTACAACGGTTTCAGGAAGGGGTTTATCAAAATGCTTTTCTTTATAAGAAATAGGAAAGGTCCAGTCTACCTGCTCGAAACCTGCAGGACGGTAAAAATGGCGCATATAGTTCGTAATCGTAAAGGGCCCTTTAATCCAACCCTCGTTTAGCTTATAGCCGTCTGCATCCCAGGCTTTTAAAAAGTACCAAGTATAGTCCAACTCGTCACGCAGCTCCTTATTGCGGGCAAGCTCCCAACTCAAGTGCTCCATCAGCATCAAACCGATTGGCTCATTCGGATGGGGGAGGCCGAAAACGAGGGCATTCTTGCTCCCGGAACCAATTTTTAGGCAGAGCAGGGGCCGGTTTTCGCGGCTGCGCCCCACTTCTTTTATAGAGGCAATATCCGGGTACTGCTCGGCCAGTTTTTTGGAGCTTTCATCCAGTTCTTCCAGGGTGGGGAAATCCTTATAATCGGGGATACTGTTTAACAGTTCTCTAGAGGCTTTCTTCAGCATTGTAGTCTCCTATAAAATAAAAAAAATTTGTTGACAACTTAAACTAAAGACCATTATAATGCAAATAATACATTTATGACAAGTATGAATTATTTAGTACAAAGCTTAGAAGGCAGTGAGAGGGCCTGTATCTTCCCTGAAATAATTGAAAATAAATATGCCCACATGTCTCCCGGAAACAAAAAAATAGCGGATTATATTTATAATAACTTTGGCGATATTCTTTTCTGCACACTTGCAGAACTGGCAGGGCATATTGGTGTCAGTACTGCATCAATTGTACGCTTTTCGCATTTAATTGGATATTCCGGTTATTCCGATATGCTTAAAAGCTTTCAAGCCGAAAGCAAGTCTTTATCGATAATGCAAAAATCAAGCAGAGATTTAATCAACAATAATGGATTTGACAGGATTCAAGCAGAGAAAATCTGTGATATGCTAAAAAGCGCCAATATTGTCTATATTTTAGGATACATGGATGCCTTCGGCAGTGCTGCGGAAATGTTACATCGTCTTTTCCCCCTCCGAGATAATGTGCATTTTGCCAGATTTTTGCCCGGCTGGGATGATATATTAGGCTTATTACAGCCCGGAACCGTTGTATTCCTTGTTTCGTTTGCACCTCATTATCTGCATACAATAAACAGTGCGAAGGCTGCAAAAAGCCGCGGGTGCAAGATTGTTACTCTAACAGACTCAAAGTTAAACCCCTATGTTGGCTTATGTGATGACTTCGTCTATTTTGATCTAACCCGTAATCCAAAAAGTAAAATGTATGATATTACCCCGGTCTTTGCATATATCGATTTCCTTTTCGATGTATGGTTTGAAGGAGAGGGTGGCGCATGAAACCGATAGAGGTCTTACGAAAACTTATTGCTGTCCCCGGGATAAGTTCAACAAACTCTGAAAAAAATGCAGGCGATGTAATTTATGAAATTATGTCCTGCATCGATTACTTCAAACAAAACAAAGAATATTTATTTAAGTATCCGTGCAGGGGAGACGGATTTAAGCGGGATGTAATTTGTGGAATTATTAAGGGTACTTCAAGTAAAACTATCGTTCTTATGGGTCATTATGATGTGGTTGGAATAGAAGATTATGGCAATATAAAAGACTTTGCATTCGATATCGATAATTTACCCGAAAAACTAAAAAACTTCAATTTGGATGATGATGCTAAAAAAGACCTTGAAAGTGGGGAATGGATTTTTGGTAGAGGATCAGCCGATATGAAGGCCAGCATAGCTATAGACATTTGCCTTATGTATGAGTTTTCCAAAATGCCTTTAAACGGCAACCTTGTATTTTTAGCAGTGCCGGATGAAGAGAGTTTTTCTGTTGGGATGAGGGCGGCAGTGCCATTATTAAAAGATTTAAAAGACAGGTATGGATTTGAATATGAGCTTTGTATCGACGGTGAGCCTGGCCAATCTGTTGATGGTGAGCTTATCATGTCCCTTGGGACAGTGGGTAAGTGTATGCCTGTTGTAATGGTACAGGGAGAAAAGGCCCATATTTCAATGTGCTTTGACGGCTTAAATCCCCTTGGCATCCTTTCCGATATTTTCCGTGCAACAGAGCTTAACCTTGATTTTTCTGATGAGTATTCAGGGCTAAAGACCATGCCGCCAAGCTGGAACTATCTTAAAGACATGAAGTACGAATACGATGTGTCTTTACCCATACGTGCAAGCGGTTATTTTAGCGTACTAAGTTTCTTCTCCACACCGGATGAAACAATGGCAAAATTAAAGAAGATATGCAATGATTGCTTTTTAGGTTATATGGATCATATGAAGGATGTTTACAGCAAATTCTTGCAGGGTCAGGAATCTATTACAGTTAAGCCTATTGAAATAGAAACAACTGTAATGGAATTTGCAGAACTGCTTGAATACTGCAAGACACTGGCCGGCTGGGAAGAATTTTTTAATTCCTTATACAGCGACATAAAGAATAAAATTGACTCAAATGAATTGAACCTTCCCCTTGCTACTCTGGAATTCATGGCGAGAACCCTTGACTTTTCAAGTATCACAAAGCCCTTAGTCCTTCTTGCATTTGCCCCGCCTTATTACTCGCCTTTAATAAGCAATAATATTAAGGATAAGGAAAACAAAGTAAGTGAGTATTTCGAGCAGGTAAGAGAGACTGCCGATAAACTATTCGGAATGAAAATTGGAAGTGTAGAATGCTTTAGCGCAATGACTGACCTAAGCTATTGTGCACTTGACCGTAGCTTTGATTTTGAGAGCTTCGGTAAAAATACTCCCCTTTGGGGGGAGATTTACGAAATAAATTTTGATGCAATTGAAAGCATCAATATTCCCGGCATACTTTTCGGGCCTTGGGGAAAGGATTACCACAGGGCATCTGAAAGGGTATACAGGCCCGATGTAGAAACGAGAATACCGGCTTTGAAAAAAAGCCTGATTCAGTATATATTATATTAACAATAGGGGATAAAGATGTTTCATCCTATGAGAAGGAATGATAGAGAAAAGACCAAAGAAGAGGCCCTTGATATTCTTGCCAAAGGCAGTTATGGTATACTCTGTACCTTAGGTGAGAACGGTTACCCCGCAGGAACGCCCCTTAATTACGTAAGTGATGTCGGAAGCATATACGTCCACTTTGCTAAAGGCAATGCTCTTGAAAGCGCGACAAAACACCCCAAGGTCGGCTTCACCGTAGTTACCCGCTCGGATGTGGTGCCGAGTGAGTTCGTTACAAACTACGAAAGTGTAATGGTGTATGGAAGGGCAGTAGAACTTCATGGACAACAAAAGTATGATGCTCTATATCTATTAATAAAAAAGTATTCACCCGGTTTTGAAGAAAGCGGCATTGAGCACATTAAGGAAGACATTGATAAATGTCATGTATTAAAGATCAGTATCGATCATTTAACCGGGAAAGGCAGAACAGGCTGATGAAAACAGGCCCGAAACAGAGGTAACATGAAGAAGTATTTTGGCAAACGTCTTTTAACAGGAATGATGACAGTCGTTCTTGTTTTGATTTTTAACTTTATCCTTATAAGAGCTGCGCCGGGCGATCCGATTCAAACTCTTATGGGACCCGATTTGGATAACCCCGTGTTAAGGGCTGCTCTTATGGAAAGATACGGCCTTGACCAACCAATACACAGGCAGTTGATGACCTTTTTAACCAATTCTCTTATCAGGGGAGACCTTGGAATATCTATATTTCAGAACCGTCCTGTTTCTGAAATGATTGCAGAGCGTGTCGGTGCTACCATCCTGCTTGGAATGACCGGTATCTTACTTGGGGCCATCTTTGGAACGCTCATAGGAATATATTGTGCCCGACATGAAGGAAAGCTGCTTGACTCAATTGCTTCTTTCGTCCTTTATATTTTTAATTCTCTCCCATCCTTCTTTCTTGGACTTGTAATGATAATTTTCTTTGCAACACGCCTCGGGCTTTTCCCGACATCCGGAATGTATACGGCAAGGGTAGCATATACCGGCTTTGCATATTTCCTTGATGTGGCCCGTCACATGTTTTTACCTTCTGTCACATTAATGATAATTGTAATGCCGTATTATTTCCGTATAGCAAAGACATCTGTGCTGCAAGTGGTGAACGAAGATTTTGTTACAACTTTCCGTGCCACAGGAATGAGTGAGCGCAGAATTTTTTCAAAGTATATCTTTAGAAATGCCATACTGCCAACTATTACAATTTTTGGTTTGAGTATGGCTTATGTTATTACAGGAGTTGCACTTATCGAAATGGTTTTTGCATGGCCCGGTATGGGAAGGCTTGTACTTTCTGCCATTATGCAAAGGGATTATCCGACTATATTGGGAATTTACATTGTACTTTCCATATCCGTAGCTGTGGTAATGTTGATTGTAGACTGGATTTATGCCTTGCTCGATCCGCGCATTCGGTTGGAATAAGAATTATGAATAAACTAATACGAAAGTTAAAAAGTGCAGGAAATACCATAATCAGTGACAGACATCTTTTTATGGGGGTTATAGGTCTCTCCATTCTTCTTTTTGCAGTTGTCTTCGCTCCGGTTATTACAAGTTTTGATCCACGACACTTTGGCCCAAATTCCTTAAATCCCCTTATGACTAATGGTCATATTCTTGGAACGAATCATATGGGACAGGATGTTTTTGCAATGATTATCTACGGAGCAAGAACATCCCTGATGGTTGCAGTTATTTCAGGTTTAATCTCAGGCGGCCTTGGCATTATAGTTGGCGGAATTGCAGGATTCTTTGGCGGTGTTGTTGACAGAGTACTATCGGAAATTATCAATGTTTTTATGATGATACCAACCCTATTTTTAATCATTCTTATTGTTGCAATCTATGGCGGCGGCCTTGCGAACATCATGATAGTAATAGGACTTACCACCTGGCCTGCCAATGCAAAGCTTATGCGAGCCCAGGCAATGTCAATCAGACAGAGAACATTTGTAAAAAGCGCAGTAGCAATGGGTGAAAATAACAGCCAATTGCTTTTTAAGTATATAATTCCTAATGGCCTATTTCCTGTAGTGGCAAATACCACCCTTGGAATGGCAAACGCTGTACTTTCCGAAGCCTCTTTGAGCTTTTTAGGCCTTGGAGACCCGACAGCAATAAGCTGGGGGCAAATGGTTCAACAGGGGAGAATGTTTCTTACAACAGCTTGGTGGACTACAACCTTTGGAGGAATAGCAATAATATTTACAATTGTTGTCTTCAATCTGCTTGGGGATGGTTTGAATCATGTGATAAACCCAAAGCATACAAGCAGAGGTGATAAATGATGAGTAACAATACCCCAAATAACCGGGAAGTCTTGCTCGAATTAAAAAATCTCTGTGTAAGTTATCAGGGTAAAACTAAACAGGTCCATGCAGTTAAAAACACAGACCTTACAGTCTATAGAGGAGATTCCCTTGGTATAGTCGGAGAGTCAGGTTCGGGGAAATCAACTCTTGCACTTGCAGTTTTAAGACTTTTACCGGAACGGGTTGCCAGAGTCACCGGCGAAGTTAATTTTATGGGACAAGATTTGCTCTCATTAGACCGGGACCGGCTTAAAAGTATCAGATGGAATAATCTTTCGGTTGTTTTTCAGAAGGCAATGAACTCATTCTCCCCTGTACATCGGATTGGAGAGCAGGTGGAAGATATCTATAGAGTGCATAATCCGGGTGCAACAAAGGCAGAAGTATTCAATAGGGTATCTTCCCTGCTTAAACTAGTAAACTTAGGGGACCAGGTTTATAACCTATATCCGCATGAAATGTCAGGGGGAATGATACAAAGAGTATCAATTGCGGTAAGCCTGCTCCATGACCCCGATCTTTTGATTTTCGACGAAGCAACAACGGCCCTTGACGTTATTACTCAAAGACAAATACTGAAAGAAATAACTGCAATGGAGAAAGACCTTAATATGTCAAGGATTATGATAACCCATGATATTTCTGTTGTAGCCTCTTCATGTAAAAAGATAGCTGTTATGTACGCAGGAGAGATAATGGAAGAAGGAATGTCAAAGGATGTATTAAAAAATCCGATGCATCCATATACAAAAGGCCTTCTTGCTTCCTTCCCTGCCCTAAGGGGAGAGAAGAAGGCTCTAAAGGCAATAAAAGGCTTTCTTCCCGATCTTTCGATCCGGCATGAAGGGTGTATATTTTCCCCTCGCTGCGAAGCTGTCCACGATAAATGCCGGTTGACAAGGCCCGAACCCCTAAAAATGAGTGACGGTCGTATGGTTGCCTGTACCTTATACAACAGGGAGCAAAGCCCATGAATACTAAGCCCTTCATCCAAATCGACAATATAAGAATGTGGTACCCGTATAAAAAAGGAGTTCCCTTTCTCACTCCTCCAAGTAAAAGAAAATGGGTTAAAGCAGTTGACGGTGTTTCCTTCAATATCGAAGAAAGGGAGATACTCGGTGTAATAGGAGAATCAGGCTGCGGTAAGTCTACCCTAGGCAGAGCTCTTGCCCGCCTTGAAAACCCCACAAGTGGAGATGTATTTATTGACGGAGTATCCACAAGTAAAATGCTTAGCAAAAACCAGAAGGAGTTCCGCCGCAATGTCCAGATCATTTTTCAGAATCCCTTTGACACCTTCACTCCAAGAGACACTATAGCTCAGATACTCCTTCGCCCATTAAAGAATCATTCAATCGGAGAGAACAATGCGCAGCGTATTGAAATGTGTCTTAACGCCCTTGATTCTTATGGCCTCCGCCCTGCCGAAGACATTATGGAAAGACACCCTCATGAACTCTCAGGAGGTCAGCTCCAGCGCATTTCAATTATTCGCTCAATGTTTATGAATCCTCGCTTTGTTATTGCAGACGAGCCTGTTTCAATGCTCGATGTATCTGTGCGCTCGGATATCATCAACATGCTTTTATTGTTAAGGGAAGAAAAAGGCGCTTCCATTGTATTTATTAGCCATGATATTTCTCTTACAAGGTATATATCGGACAAAATTGCGGTTTTATATCTGGGCAGGGTTGTTGAATACGGCCTTACAGATGAAGTAATATCAAACCCAAAACATCCCTACGCTCAAGCCCTTATTTCAAATTGCGGCTCGATTGACCCGGATGACGATACTGTTCCGATAGACATTCAAGGTGAGCCTCCAACACCTGTAAACCCCGGCCCGGGTTGTTACTTCGCACCTCGTTGTCATATTGCAAGTGATAAATGTTTTACCGAGTACCCTGACTTTGTCAATATTACTGAGAATCATTATGCCGCCTGTTTTAAGACGGAATGATAATATTTTTTCTAAGGAGAGAAGAATGAAGAAAATTGCATTAACATTGTTTTTGTGTCTCTTAATTGCAGGCACAATTTTCGCCGGAGGAGGCCGCCAGAGAGCAGCACAGGTAACTGATACCATTGTAATCCGATCTTTCGGTGACCCAATCAGTTTCACTCCCAATTGGAGGGCCGATGATGGATCATATGCCATCCAGCAGAACATGTTCCACAGGCTTACAAAGCTTGACGCAGACAAGGGCCCGATAGGAGACCTCGCTCATAGCTGGAATGTGACAAATAACGGCTTAACAATCACGTTCAATTTAAAGAACAATGTCACTTGGCATGACGGTCGACCTGTTACGAGTGCGGATGTCAAGTATACATTTGATACCATCAAAGCGGAGCCCACTTATTTCTTCAGCCCGAATATGTCCATTGTGGATTCCATCGATGCCCCCAACGCTTATACAGTGGTATTCAACATGAATACAGCCGACGTTGGCTTTATTGCCCAGATTGGCTGGTATGCCACTTTTATCCTTCCAAGACATATTTATGATAATGGTATGAGATGGGAAGATAATCCGATCGCAAATAACCCGATTGGCTCAGGTCCTTTCAGGTTTGGCGAATACAGGCCCGGCATTAGCACCACTCTCCTTGCCTACGATAACTATCATGAAGGCAGGCCCCCTGTAGACAGGCTTATTTTCCAGATCATCCCCGATGATGCTACAGCTGTACAGGCAATTATCAACGGTGAAATTGATGTATTTGAAGGTGCTCCCGCTGCAAATTTAGATGAGCTTAGGGCAAATGCTAGTCTTCAGAATAGATTGAACAAGTATCCTTCACCGATTAGACTCCATTTTAATTTTGAAGTAGAGGCTATTCGTGATCCGGTATTGAGAAGAGCAATCGCAATGACAATTGACAGGGAAGATATCGCAATGAAGGTGTCTCAGGGTGTACAAACTCCTGAGTACAATATGTACCCGTCTTATTATCCTTGGGCTTCCAATTCTGTTAATACTGCCCCGCGCTTTGACATTCCCGGAGCTGTAAGGCTCCTTGAGCAAGCAGGATATACAAGAAATGCCAGCGGCTTTTTTGTGCAGGGCCTTACCTTGACTCTTTTCAACCTGGAACCCAGTCCTGACATCGCAATGCTTATCCAAGCTTCAGCAGCCCAAGCCGGTATAGGAATTGTGCTTGAAATTCTTGACATTGCCGCATGGTCAACGAAAGTTGGTATTGAAAGGGATTTCATGATTCAAATGCAGGGCGGCTTTATGGGCCCCGATCCTGCAGCAATGATACCTATCTTTGGAACGGGAGGGGCAAGGAATTACGGTAATTACAGTAACCCGCAAGTTGACGATCTCTTAAGAAGAGGCGGGGAAGTCCTTGACCAGAATCAAAGAGCAAGGTTCTACCACGAGGCTCAAAGAATAATGGCTGATGAGCTGCCATATATACCCATTATTGACTATGCAGCCTACGATTTCTTTGATGCAAGGCTTGTTAACCTTCCAATTGATGGAGCAGGTCAATGGGGATGGCAGGAGTATACACATACCTATTTTAGATAGGTCTTTTTAATCTATGCTTAAAGGGGGACGATGTCCCCCTTTGTTTTTTATGTAAATTAAAGGAGATATTAATGAGAGCGATAATCGACAGAATTATAAACGGCATTCCGGATTATAAGGCATTTTTGACAGTAGATGAGATGGACGAAAGCTCCAAAAAGCTCTCAGAAAAGTATCCCGATCTTGTGAAAATTTCTGTAATTGGCAAAACAAGAGCCGATCATCCCCTTTACTGCTTGAAAATTGGCACAGGAAGTAAAAATGCTTTGATGTTCGGCTGTCCCCATCCCAATGAACCGATAGGGGCCATGATGCTTGAGTATTTTACCGAGCAGTTAGCTACAGATAAGGAGTTCCGCGATTCTCTTGATTATACCTGGTATATAGTCAAAGCCTGGGATGCCGACGGTACAAAGCTAAACGAAAAATGGTTTAAGGGCCCGTTTACAATTTATAACTATACCAGAAACTTTTTCCGCCCCGCAGGCAATAAGCAGGTCGAATGGACCTTCCCGATAAAGTATAAAGACTATGTCTTTGATCAACCTATACCCGAAACCCAAGCCATGATGAAACTCATAGATGAGATAAAGCCTGTATTTATTTATTCCCTTCATAATGCAGGATTCGGAGGAGTTTACTGGTATACAAGTAAGGATACGCCTGAGATTTATAATGACCTCCGCAACGCTGCTTTGAAGCAAAAGATACCTCTGGCGCTTGGGGAGCCTGAAGTTCCCTATGGTATAACCTATAGCCCTGCCGTATATAAGATGATTAACACAAAAGACAGCTATGATTACTTGGAAAAGCACGGGATTAGAAATTTACAGGAAGTGTTGCAAACAGGTACATGCAGTGCCGATTATGCAAATGATGTATGCAATGCACTTACCTTTTTAACAGAGCTGCCTTACTTTTATGATCCCCGCATAGATGATACTTCCGATTCTGATGTAATAAGAAAAGATGCAGTACTGGATAAATTGCAATTTGTTGATGAGTGCCATGCAATCATAAAAGAAATTAAGGAAATTTCCAATGATTATTTGGATAAGGAAAACCCTTTTAAGCTTGCAATTGAATCCTTTACAAGAAGTGAGGGCAATGAAGCTACAAGAAAGATGGTGAATGAAAACCCTGACTTTTTAAAAAAGGCTACGGTAGCAGAGTTATTTGACAATGCATTGATTATCAAGTTTTACCTGAATCTTTCATACGGCCTTCTTGTTCGCGCAAACGAATCAGAGCTCTTTTTAATGAAAGAAAGAAACGAGAATAATCCTGCTAAAAAGGAAGCCCTCGAAAAGGCCAAGGCTCGAGCAGAAGAAAAGTTAAATGAGCTTAGCGCATTCCTTGAAGAGAATCTTAACTATTCTGTGGTCCCAATTAAGAAACTTGTGGCCATACAGCTTGAATGCGGCTTATTAATGGCGGATCATTTGCAGAAACAATGATAACCCTTGAAAATATAAATAAAACCTTTCGTGTTGCAAAGCGCAGAGCGGGTTTTGGCAATGCCGTTAAGGCCCTGTTCTCACGCGATTACGATTATATTCATGCTCTAAACGATGTCAGCTTTGCAATTAATAGCGGCGAAATGGTGGGCTATATCGGGCCGAATGGGGCGGGGAAGAGTACCACGATAAAGATCATGTGCGGGATTTTGACCCCGGATAGCGGGCTCTGCGATATTGACGGGAGGAATCCTTGGAAGCAGCGCATTGCCCATGTGCGCGAAATTGGTGTTGTCTTTGGTCAACGCAGTCAGCTCTGGTGGGATACCCCCGTTATTGACAGCTTTGAGCTTATTAGGGATATCTATAAGGTCGATGAGAAAGGCTATAAGAAGAATCTCGATGACTTAACAGAGCTACTTGACCTCGGTGAACTCCTTAAAACTCCCACCCGAAACTTGAGCCTTGGTCAGAGGATGCGCTGTGAAATTGCGGCCTCCCTTTTACATGGTCCCAAAACCCTATTCCTCGATGAGCCGACCATCGGCCTTGATGCTGTTTCCAAGATTGCAGTGCGGCAGTTTATTAAGACTCTAAATGCAGAGAGGGGCACCACGGTAATTCTTACTACCCATGACATGCAGGACATCGAGGCATTGACCGAGCGTATTCTGCTGATAGGCAGGGGGAGGATTTTACTTGACGGGAGTTTTGCCGAGCTAAAAGAACGTTTTTCAAAAACCAAGACTGTGGAATTGGTTCAGTCCTTTAGCGCTGAAGAAATGGTTGCAGCAATGTATAGAGAGTATAAAATTTAAATGATAGTCTACCTTGCGATCTTCCGTCTTCGTTTTACGAATGCACTCCAGTATAGGGCTGCGGCCCTTGCAGGCATGGCTACACAGTTTGCCTGGGGCTTCATGGAGATCTTTGCCTTCTCTGCCTTCTATAGGTCGAACCCTGCAGCCTTCCCTATGGAGTTTTCGCATACTGTTTCTTATATATGGATGCAGCAGGCCTTCCTTGCTCTTTTCATGATGTGGTTTTGGGAAAATGATATTATTGCTTCGATTATGGAAGGCGGGGTTGCCTACGAAATGGTACGCCCTGTCGACCTTTATAAGCGCTGGTTTACCCAAATCTGTGCGAATCGTCTTGCAAGGGCCCTTCTGCGATGCTCCCCGATTTTACTCGTGGCCTTTATTGTGCCCCAGCCCTACCGCATGTCCCTTCCTCCTAACATCACGCAATTGCTCATGTTCCTTTTATCGAGTATGCTTTCCCTTTCTGTTGTTGCAGCCTTCTCAATGCTTATTTATATTTCTCTTTTTTATACCCTTTCCCCAATGGGTGTTAGGATTATCGTTGCAGTCCTTTCTGACTTTCTTGCAGGAGCGATTCTGCCCCTGCCATTTTTCCCTGATAATATTCGAAGAGTGGTAGAACTTCTGCCATTCGCGGCTATGCAAAATATGCCCCTACGCATTTATGCAGGGAATATAATGGGAGGGGATGCAATAAGAGGCATTGCCCTTCAACTCTTCTGGCTTTTGACGCTTGTTTTAATCGGACATATTTCCATGAAGAAGGCATTGAAAAAAGTTATAGTGCAGGGGGGCTAGGAATGGGATTATACTTAAAGTTTTTTGCCATGCATTTAAAAAGCCAAATGCAATATAAGTTATCATTTTTTCTTACAGCCATCGGGCAGTTCCTTGTTTCCTTTACGGTATTCTTAGGGATCTATTTCATGTTTTCCCGTTTTCATGTCGTAGATGATTTTTCTTACCCGCAGGCGCTTTTATGCTTTGCAATTGTCCTTATGGCCTTTTCCACTGCAGAAATGCTCGGGCGTGGCTTTGACCTGTTCCCGAGAATGATTGGTAACGGGGAGTTTGACAGGGCACTTGTAAGACCTAGAAGTGTAATTTTCCAGGTGCTTGCAAGCAAAATGGACTTTACACGTTTCGGAAGGCTTATACAGGCGACTATTGTTTTTATTTATGCAATACCGAACAGCGGAATTATCTGGAGTGCAGATAAAGTTTTAACATTAGCTCTTATGGTTGTATGCGGAAGCCTTATTTTCTTTGGGTTATTTATAGTCTATGCGGCCTTCTCCTTTTTTACGATAGAGGGCTTAGAGTTCATGAATATTTTTACTGATGGGGGTAGAGAGTTTGGCCGCTATCCCTTTTCGATTTATGGAGAGGGTATACTCAAGTTCCTTACATACGTAATTCCGCTTGCTTTATTCCAGTATTATCCGTTATTATACTTGCTCGACAGGGAGGAAAATCCCCTTTTCATGTTTATGCCGGTACTTGGTTTATTATTTTTAATTCCGTGCTATGCATTTTTCCGCTTCGGCCTTAGGAACTATAAGTCCACAGGCTCGTGAGGTTCAACTTGTATACTAGTATACAAGTCAGATGGATTAATAATTTTACTGCCTTAAACTATTATATAAGGCATTGCCCAAGACATTCATAACTGTATTAAAAAATTGCTTGTTTTCAAATAATTTTGTAAATGCTTCTGTTTGGTTGTTATAACAATCCATGGCTGTTTCTTCAAAAGTTTGGGGGAAAATACTTGATGTAAACATCTCTACAGTATTGTTTTTTGCTTGGCGTTTAAGTTGTTTATTGTCATCACTTATAATCCTATTATAAATGGCTTCTACTATTACCCGGTCACCATCATCAAATTTACCTTCGAATGCAATATTTATTTTATTGATAATATTCTGTAAGAGGTCTACTTTCTCTGTGCGTTTTTTCATGCCTTTGTCACCTATGGGTTTAAGAACATTTTCTTTGTTATCTGGTGATTTTTTTAATGTAATTTCGCCTGAAAAGGTTTGTTTAATATTGGAAAATTCAAGTTTAATTTTGTCATCGAGATTGACATTTTCATTTTCAAATTTTGGAAGTACCTTACCTAAATATTCACAAAATAAATATGTTTTATGTAAATTGGTATCAAACATACGGATTAATTGGGTAATATAAGAATAAAACCTTGTAAATGACTTAATTAGGTCTTTATACTCTATTTTTTGTTCTTTTGTTAAATTAGAAAAACGATCTCTTATGGGATTAAATATTGAAGTTAATTTTCCTAGATCTGTTGGGGTTTGTTCTTTCTTAGTATAAAGTTTGATAAAACTTTCTATGTCATCTTCATTGAATAAATGAAAGTTAAGAAGCTTATTCTTTGTATCATATACATTATTAATATTAAATTCACCGCCTAATATAGTTTCTTCATAGAACGGCTGAAAGGACTTTTGAATTTCGACTGTAGTGTTTACGAAATCCATAATAAAAGTATCGTTTTTGCCTTTTTCTGTACGGTTTAACCTGGAAAGTGTTTGAACTGCTTTTACGCTGTTTAATTTTTTAAGAATGAACATTGTATGGAGTTTTGGCTCATCAAAGCCTGTTTGATATTTATCAGCGACAACAAGTGTGTTAAACTCATCCCCTGCAAAGTATTCAGGTAAGCCTTGTTCGGTAATGCGTTTGCCGTTTGATGTTTTGTTTAATTTAGCTTCTTCGTATTCTAGGCCATCAAGCTCTACTTTGCCTGAAAATGCTATAAGTACATTTACATCTGTATATTTTTTCTTTTGAACATAGGCTTTAATGGCATTATAAAAGCGTACAGCGTCTTTTCTGCTTGGACAAACTACCATTGCTTTGGCTTTGCCGTTAATTTTTGTAAGTGTAACTTCACGAAACTTCTCTACTATAACGGCAACAATATCCGAAACTACTTTTTTATGACTGGCATAGTATTTCATTATTGCTTTAATTGCAGGACTTTCTTTATATTCTTTATTTTCTGTAGTTTTCCTTGCAATTTTAAAGTATTGTTCCACGGTTACGTAGTTTTTTAAGACATCAAGGATAAACCCTTCTTCTATTGCCTGGCGCATTGAATAAACATGAAATGCCTTGCTTCTCTTGTCCGGTTGTTTAACACCAAACATATCAATTGTTTTTTGTTTCGGTGTCGCAGTGAAGGCGAAAAATGAAAGGTTTTTATGTCTACCCTGTGTAAGCATTTGTGCATTTAAAAAATGCTTTACTATAATATCCTGTTCATCATCATCGTCACCATAATCGGGAGCTGTTTCTGCGGCACTTAGATAATCAGCGAATTCTTGTTCTGCTTCTGTCGTGTCGGCAAGTGCTGTTTTAAGTTTTCTGGCAGAATGTCCTGTTTGACTAGAATGTGCCTCATCTACAATAATTGCAAAATTACGGCCTTTAGGGTCGTTTACCTGGTCAAAAATGACCGGGAACTTCTGCAATGTTGTAATGATTATTTTTTTATTGTCATTAATTGCTTTCTTTAAATCTTGGCTGGTTTTAGATTCGTCTATACATTCTACCAACCCGGCTTTATGGTCAAAGCCGCTTACCGTGTCCTGTAATTGTTTGTCTAACACTTTTCGGTCTGTTATGATAATTACACTGGAAAATAATAATTCATTATTATTATTGTAAAGAGAAGCTAATTTATATGTAAGCCAAGCTATAGAGTTGCTTTTCCCGCTACCTGCACTATGTTGAATTAAATAATTCTTTCCGCTGCCGTAGTGTAAGCAATCTTCGATTATTTTTTCAACAACATCAAATTGATGATAACGGGGGAAAATAATTCGTGTTGATTTTTTCTTGCTTTTTATGCCATTTTTAATTTCTGTGCTTTCTATAGTCTGTACGCTTATATACCTTTGTAAAAGTTTTAATAAATTATTTTTTTGTAAGATGTATTCCCAAAGATAGGCAGTTGTATAACCTTCCGAATTAGCCGGATTGCCGGAACCACCAACATTACCTGCCCCATTACTCCCTCGGTTAAATGGTAAGAAGTAAGTTTGTTCTTTTTTTAGCTCTGTGGTCATATACACTTCGTAGGTATCAACCGCAAAATAAACAAGAATACGTCGGTTAAAACCAAAGCATAGTTCTTTTGGGTCACGGTCGTACATATATTGATGTTTTGCATTATCGACTGTCTGCCCTGTAAGATGGTCTTTCAACTCCAGGGCAATTAAGGGAATACCATTAAGAGAAAGCACCATATCTATAGAATTATTGTTATCTGGCGAATAATGGAACTGCCTTGTGCAGGTAAGGATATTGCTATTATATTTTTCAATTAATTCAGGATTTAGAGAGGAGGCAGGTTCAAAGTAGGCAATATCAAACTTTACGCCCCTGTCTTCTATACCCTTTCGTAAAACAGAAATGAGGCCGTCATTTCTTACACATTCATCAAAACGTTTATATAATTCTTCGGTTGGATTGCCGGAAGCGTAGACTGTTTGGTAGCGTTTCCATTGCCTGGGCTGTGTGTTTTGAATGAACAGTAGAAATGTATCGAAAAATAAGCCTTTCTTCCTGTCAAAAGCAGAGCTTGGAAGACTTTTGTAGCCGCCTTCTTCTGAAAGTAAAAATGTTTCAATATCAGCTTCAAAGCGTTTTTCGCTAACGTCTATCATGGTTTTACTTCCTTTTTACCTGTTACATATTCATAGATTAAAGATTTTTTATAGTCTTTGAGTTCGGATATTTTTTTCTGTTTAATAGATATAAGTTTGTTTACAGTGCCGATCTTTTTATCTAAATAATTAGTTATTGTTTTTTCTTCATCATCATCCTGTGGAATAGAAATAAGCAAATCATTCAATATTCCTGTGGTTAATTGAAATACTGTTGATGTAGAGAATAAACCAGATTGTGATTTAAAGTTCTCAGAATTAAAAAAATAATGTAAATATTTATAATTTTGACTTCTAAAAACTGTCATGAAGGCACCAAATGTATGATTTTCAGATTTTTCATCAATTAAAGCATTTTTACCAATTAGTTTTACGCTACCATTTCTTGAGCAAATAAGTATATCATTAATTTTTGTTCTTTTTATATCTGGTATTCTAGTTGTAACATAAACACAGTCATCATAAGTTATTGCTTCATCCTGGACATTAGATGCTCTTAATACTAATGTACCCTCATACTCTGATGCTAATTCTTGGGGTGAATAAGTTAATCCAATTATTGCTTTCCCTAGGTATTTTAGTCTTAAAACTTTCCAATCTTCAGGCACCTCACCTATCCATTCAATGCCGCTCTGCTTCATCTTTCTCTGTGGTATTTTTTTTCCTCCGTGGTTTAATCCTTTTGTTGTTACCTTTTGTATTATTAACTTCTTGTACTCGTGTAACTCTAAAATAATTTTTTCTTCATTTTCTATGAGAGCATCTATTTTACTACATTTGTTGTCAAGGAAATTGGCTATGGCGGTTTGTGCGGGAAGGGGAGGGATATTTACTTTTATATCATAAACTTCATTCCGATTTAATCCTGGTTTTATACCTTTTGCTAGATTAGGCATGTCAAGTATACTTAATAAGCAATAAAGAAAAAATAAATCATATTTTGAAGTATCAAAAGTAACAAAGTATGTTACATCAAGAGGCCAAAATTTTTCAGTTGTTAAATTTATTTCTCCTGCTGACCCTTTCCTTCCTATAACAATACTTTTTGTATCATAATAATATTCATTACTATAACCTTTTATGCCGTTGGCACCATAGACAGGAAAAAGACCTTCTTCAACTCTTTTTTCATCTAGTAAAGGTTTACCATATTCAAGATTAAGAACACGACCTAGCCTTATTTTCTCCAATTCTTCACTCCTTCTTCCTCTGCGCCTCCGTGCCTTTGTGTGAGCTTTTCATTCTTAACTCCTACTCATCAAGCATCAACTTTGTCTTGGAATTACGAAGCTTCTTAATTTCCTCTCGTTCAATGACCTGTATGCTCTTTTCCGGTGTTGGCAGATTCTCAGGCAATGTAGTACCCATTTCGATCATGGCCTTACGGATTTTCTCCGCAATTTGATAATGGATATTATTAGCTTCAATTGCCGATGTAGCATGTTCCAGATCTAGCTTTTCCTCTGTTTGAGATATACGAAACAAATTGGCAACAAGCTCCGTACTCCCCATAAAATCCGGAATTTTTTCTTTCTTTTTAAGACCTTTTTTTCTATGTATGTCGGCAACTGTCAACCCACCGTATAAGCTCATATAACCTGCATTCTGAAAAATCGCAAATTCGTCTTCTGTGATTACTCCGGCATTATGAGCAGCCTCGGCTAAAAGTTGATTCCATTGTTTAATATTACCGCGAACAACGAGTCTTTTATTATCTTCATCAAGATTATTAAATGTGTCTGCCAGTTCCTGACGACGTGTTTGTATGGCAAAATATGTCTGCCCAAGAGCAATAATCTCTTTTCTTGGGTCTCCGTTTTGTACAATAAGATAACAGGCATATCGAGAGAGACTGTAGTCAATTACCTGTTTTTTAGCCGTTTTTGGCATTTTTATCGTTTTGTTGACCTCAACAAAATGTTCATCAACTTCAAAACCACTGTTTTTACAGGCAAGCATCGCTCTGTCTATGACTTTATGAAAATTACGCCATTCTGTATAAAGGAGTGTTTTTTGCAAATCCCTGGCAAACCAAAATTCCAATCCGTTTTTAGTAGTTTGCTTGATTTCTTCAAAAGTTTGATACTCTATAGCTTCAAGTTTAGGCATTATTTTCTCCGCTAAACAATTCCTTCATTAGAGCGGCTTCTTGTTTTTCCAGTTCCTTGATGTTTGCATAAATCTCTGCTATGTCACGAGGCGGCTGATATTTATAAAAGAGTCTTGTGAAAGGTATTTCGTAACCTATCTTAGTTTTACTTTCATCGATATAAGCGTGTTCATTATAAGGCAATACATTTTTTTCCATGTATTCAGCAAAAGAAATACCGGCCGGTATACTTTCGGTATCTCTCTTTTCTTTATCCGGTTCAATATTACCTTTTTTATCCTTCACTGTTTTACCTTTTAAATCAAAAAGCGGGGTTTCTACTACAACTTTATAATACTTAAAATCATCATTGTTCATAATTTTGCCGGCTATAGGTTTACCGTCAAGGATATATTCTTTTGTTCTAAAATCCTGATACACCTTAATAATGTTTTTTAAACAATTATCACTAAAATCATTGCGCTTATTGCCGAGGGCTTTACGGCGTTTTTCAAACATATCCTTAGCATTTATAAGCTGTACTTTTCCGATTCGATTTTTTGCTTTATTTTTACTAATAAGCCAAATATAGGTAGCAATGCCGGTATTGTAAAAGAGGTCGTTGGGCATTTGTACGATTGCTTCCAGCCAGTCATTTTCTATAAGGTATCTGCGAATTTCACTTGGGCCACTCCCTGCGTCCCCTCCCTGCAGGGGCGAACCGTTTTGTATAATTGCCATTCTGCCATTGTCTTTAAGTTTAGCTATGCCATTTAGCATAAAAAGCATTTGACTATCATCAATACTTGGCAGTCCGGGACCAAAACGGCCGTTTTCGCCTTTAGCGTTTTCTGCCTTTACCTTCTCGGCTTGCTTTTTCCAGTCAATGCCAAAGGGGGGATTTGAAATAATGTAATCGAAGGTAAAACCCCGGAACTGGTCATTAGCCAGAGTGTCACCGTACCGCATGTTATTAGCATCTCCATTCCTGATAAGCATATCGCTTTTGGCAATGGCAAAGGTTTCAGGGTTATTCTCCTGCCCGTAGCAATTAATTTTGGCTTTAGGATTTATTTCAGCTATACGTTCGCTTAGGCAGCCCAGCATTTGGCTTGTTCCCATAGCCATATCGTAAACTTCTTTGGTAATGGTTTCGTCCTTAAGGTCTTCTTCATCACCGGAAATTAAGAGATCGGTCATAAGATAGACAATATCCCGTGCTGTAAAGTGGGCACCTGCTTCTTCGTTGTAACTTTCAGAAAATTTCTTGATGAGGTGTTCAAAGATATAACCCATTTCAGTTGAGGAAATTTTATTTGGAGAGAGATCAGCATTTTGTCCGCAGAATTCCTGTATAACTATAAAGAGTGCATCATCACCTGCAAGTTTATTTATTTGCTCATCTAGTTTAAAAAAATCCCATATTACATCGCTGATATTTTTACTGAAACTGTTGATGTAACTTCTAAAGTTAGCTTCTATATTTTCGCTGTCGTTTATAAGTTCATTGAAAGAAAAGGGGCTTATATTATAGAAACTGTAACCGGAGGCTTTGGTTAAGAAGGCATCTTTCACTTCCAGTTTTTTATGTTTTTCTGCTGCTTCAAGTACTTTTCTTCTTGTTGGCAGGAGGGTGTCGTTGAATCTTTTGATTACGGTAAATGGAAGTATAACCTTGCCGTATTCATGGGGTTTATAGAGTCCGACAAGGTGATTGGCTATGTTCCAGATGAGTTCTGCCCGATTTTCGCTCTGCCCGGCTTGAGGGTTATTGGTGGGCATGCATTACTCCTCTCTTCCCACTTGTGCACTAGTATAAGCTCAACTTGTATACTAGTATACAAGTTAGCCAAGTTTAACAGTGCCTAATTCCCTGTTGCTGCCCTGAAGCGTGTCCAGATGCGGGAGTGTTCCTCATCCGATGCCTCGTTCACGTTCTGGATCATCTCCATATCGTAATTAAAGCCCTGGGGCAGGGTTAGGAAGGGTCTGAAAATGGGGCTGATATACGGGTCTGAGCCTGAATAGGTGCTATAATAGCCAAGGTATTCAAATGCCGCTGCTCCGCGCCTGGGGTCCATTAAAAAGTTCATGAACTGATGTGCTACTTCGGGGTGCGCTGCGCCTGAGGGGATAAAGCCGGCCATTATACCGAAGCCAATTCCTTCCGTGGGGAATACTACCCTAAGATTGGGGTTTTCAAGCATGGCATTTGTCACCTGGGAAGTATACATTACAGCAACCGATATTTCCCCGGATAAAAGGTCTGCTTCAAGCCTATCATCTTTTATTAAACGGATATTCGGTGCGAGTTCAAGCAATAAATCACCTGCTGCCCGAATCTCCTCCAGGTTATTAGTATTATAACTCCTGCCGAGAACCTTTAGGGCCATCCCGTTAATAACGCGATAGTTTCCGATTATTCCCACTTGGTTCCGTAAACTCGGATGCCAGAGGTCTGCATACCCTGTAATGGGAATGGAAACACGGGAGGGGTCATATACGATGGTCTGAACTCCTGCACCGTAGGGTACTGTATAAAGATTTTGCGGGTCATAAAACTGATTCAAATAGATTGGGTTGATATTCCCGTAATTTGAAAGTTGTGACCTGTCCAGTCTCTGAGTCAGTCCCAACTGAATGACTCTTTCCAGAATATAATCATCAACTATAATAAGATCGTAGCCGCTGCCGTTGGAAGCCTGGAGCCTGTTAAGCATCACTTCGCCATAATCAAAGTTGATATAGTTGATCCGGAAACCGCTCTCCCTCTCAAACTCGTCCAGAATCTCTTGGGGAAACATTTCCGCCCAGGTGTAAATGGTAAAGGTATTTTGCCTTGAACCTCTTGCAAAACTTGCGGATGCTGCTACCAAGAAGATCAATAATACAATCAGCACCATTTTTAGAACACCAATTTTTTTGCTCATAATCTCTCTCTTTCTCCTTTCTCCATATTTTGTTCACTCACAATAACCTGTTTCTCTATCGGCCTTATGCGTGAAACTGCTGCTGAAAGTATACACAAAAACACCGTGATGATAAAGAGCAGTGCGCATAGGGCATTTGTCTTTGGGGTTACCCCTGTTCTTATCTGGGTGAAAATGCGAATCGGCAGGGTATTTGTATGCGGCCCTGTTACAAAAATGCTGATAATTACATCATCAAAACTCATTGCAAAAGCTAAGAGCATCCCCGATATAACTGCCGGCATTATAAGGGGCAGGATTATATCCCAAAATGCCCTAAAGGTGCCTGCACCGAGATTCCTCGCTGCTTCAAAATAATTTTTATCAAGGCCTGCAAGACGGGCCTTTACAAGGAGGTAAACATAGGGAACGCAGAAGCTCGTATGGGCAAGAATAAGGGTCAGCATGCCGAGGGGGAGCCTAATTATCGTAAAAAAGGCTAGAAGTACCATGCCCATAATTATTTCAGGGGTCATTATAGGCAGTATTGAGAGATACTCAAGCACCTTTCGCAGTTGGCTCCGAAATGAATTTAGTCCTCCCTTACCTGAAGGTTTGACCCATGCCATACCCACAGCTCCAAGAGTGCCGATAATTGCGGCAAGGAAGCTGGCACTGCTTGCAAGGATTAGACTGTTCCTAAGGGCAGAGAAAATTGCCCTATCCCTAAATAAATCCCTATACCATAAAAAGCTAAAAGACGCCCATCTTACATCAAAACGGCTCTCGTTGAACGAATAAAGTATTACAAGAGCAATGGGCACATACATTAGGATAAGGATGATTCCAAGATAGAGCTTTCTCATACTAGGCCTTCCAGTTCACCTGACTTTGTAAACTTCCGGTAAAGGAATATGAAAAGGCCTGTCAGGATCATAAGGGCGGCACTAAGAGCTGCTGCGAAGGGCCAATTGTTTGCCATTACCACCTGCTCGTGTATCAGGTTCCCGACGAGTACCACCCGATTCCCCCCAAGAATTTCTGCGAGGTAGAAGATGCCCATTGACGGAATGAATGTAAGCACAAAGCCCGAGAAGAGGCCCGGCATTGTTAACGGGAAGCTGACTGTAAGAAAGGCGCCAAGTCTTGTTGCACCGAGGTTTCGGGCGGCTTCCACAAGGCCCCTGTCAAGCTTTTCTGCACTTGTATAAACGGAGTAAATCATGAAGGGGAGCAGTATATAGACCATCCCTGTTGCGACTGCGGGATAACTGTAGAGGAGCCTAAGCGGCTCGTTTGTAATGCCAAGCCCCATGAGGAAGCGGTCAAGAACGCCGTTTGCCCTGAACACTATAATCCAACCATAGAGCCGCATTAGGGAGCTTGTCCAGAAGGGAATTATCAGAATGAGCATTACCCTGTTTTTCCATTTTTCCTTTAAGCCCGCCATGAAATAGCCAAAGGGATAGCCGATGATTGCAGTAAGGGTTGTGCTTATAAATGCAAGTCTTAGGGATTGTACAAAGGTCTGTAAGACTATTGTCTCCCCTATGCGCCTATAGTTTCTTAAAGATAATACGTATGATATTCCCCAGGCACCGTCCCTTTGGGCGAAACTAAGGACTATCATGTAAACTAACGGAAAGAGTACGAGGGCAAGTGTGAAAATGAAAAGGGGTAATCTAAATGATAAAGAAAATCTTTCCTCCTTTTTCATTTGCCTAATCCGTGTTTATTACAGGGACGGCATTTCCCGGGGCCCATCCGAGGAGGACATCCATGCCGGTATGATATGTATTATCCATGCCCTGAAGCCAGGCTGTGATCTCGTCTCCGTTTTCGACCTTCGCTGTAAGCAGTATCCTGCCCCCGACAAAGCTGCGCGCAATGATGCGGGCCCTTAGGCAGCCCTCTGCGCCGCCCGGCCCTGTCAGTGACCCTTCAACGGGCGAAATTTCTATATGCTCAGAGCGAATGGCAAGAAATTCATTATCATTTTTTATTATGTTAGCATCTCCGACAAAGCGGGCAACATAACTTGTTTCAGGCTTATTGTAAATTTCAGTAGCTGTGCCGATTTGCTCGAATACGCCATTGCGCATAACTGCAATGCGATCCGACATGCTAAGGGCTTCTTCCTGATCGTGGGTAATATAAATAAAGGTTATCTTCAATTGCTCTTGTAAACGCTTTAGTTCCATCTGCATTTGGCGGCGGAGCTGAAGGTCGAGGGCTCCAAGGGGCTCATCGAGGAGGAGGATCGAAGGGCGGTTAATAAGGGCCCTTGCAACGGCGACCCTCTGTCTCTGCCCCCCTGAAAGCTCGTTTGGCCTTCTCTTTTCATAACCGGAGAGCTGTACGAGTTCTAACACTTCACTTACTGCTCTTCGTATAACTTCCCTGTCTGTCCTTCTTAAACGGAGGCTATACCCTATATTGCTTTCAACATTCATGTGGGGGAAGAGGGCATAATTCTGAAAGACCATCGGAACATTACGTTTATTGGGTTCTGTCTTGCTTACTTCCATTCCGTTAAGGTAGAGACTACCCTCATCAATGTCTTCAAGCCCTGCAATAATACGCAGAAGGGTGGTCTTACCGCAGCCGGAAGAGCCGAGGATTGTTATGAACTCTCCCTCGTTTACAGAAAGATCGATTCCTTTAAGAACACAAACATCACCAAAGCTTTTCTTTACCCCCTCAAGCCTTAACAGCTCCCTCTCTTTCACCGCCTTTATACCAGCCTGCGTATTATTGCTTCCCTTTCTCCGGGGAGCAGGTCGATAACGGGCAGCTCTATAAGGGTATAGGCACCCGGAGCCTGCCTCAGGGCGGCCCTTGCTGTGCAGACCATTATCTGGGAGGTGAGGGCAGGGTTATTTGCCCGCATTATAAACTGAAAAGTTTGGTTCGGAGTTGTTCCGGATGTGCCCCTGCGCTCTAAGCTGACCCCGTGGCCCATATCAATATAATTATCAACATTATCAACCTGAATTACATGGGTTTCATCGTTTATGAAGTAGGGGTCTGTTTTGATTGCATTGCTCACTTCTTTAAAGTCAGCTCCTGCTGCAAGTTGAACATAGACCATGCGGCGATGGAGGCCGGTGCCTATGGGGATTGTCATGCTCAGAGCATTTTGGACGCCCTTTATCGCCTTTACTGCCACAGTATGGCCCATGCTCATGCCGGGGCCGAAGTTTGTATAGGTAAGGCCCTTTGGGGTACAGGCTTCAAGGATTGCGCGAATAACAGAGTTGGTACCGGGATCCCATCCTGTCGATACGACTGCTCTTGCGTTTCCCTTTTTTGCCGCCGCATCCAGGGTGCACCTTAGCTCGAAGATGTCCTTGTGGATGTCGTAACTGTCCACTGTGCTTATTCCCTTTTCAAGATAGGAGACAGCTCTTTCTTTTACGCTGCGGGAGGGGAGGCTTAGAATTGCAATGTCAATTTTGCCCAATTCTTCGATTGTTTTTACAACCGGAATACCGGGAAACTCAGGGATCGGAGATGTATCTGAGCTTCTTACGAAGCCCGATAACTCCATGTCGGGTGCAGAGAGGATGGCTCCTGCTGCATATCGGCCTATATTTCCATAGCCGACAACGGCGATCTTAATCATGGCTTCACTATATTTATTTTCGCCCTGCTAGTCAATGAAGGGCCTTGTAAATGTCCCCGGAAACTTGAGCGCAGATCATATCATTGTCAAATGCCCTTGTTTTATCGGTGGGGTCTCCCGTGAACCCGTTATAGAATATTGAAAGGCAATAGGTATGATCGTCACTTATGATGATCCCGCTGTCGCAGTTTATATACTCAAGGGTGCCCGTTTTATGGATGACCTTTACAGCATTTGGTCCCCTTCGGGGGAGGAAATGGGGTATTCGCCTGATACCCTCGCATTTTTCCATTATATGGAGCATTTGATCACAGGCCTCAGGTGTAATTATCTCCTTATGATATATGGAAGAGAACATTGTGATCATGTCCCTTGGTGAAGATATATCGTTTGGGATGCTCATGTCCGTTATCCAGGAATAGTCCTTTTTATAGTCCCTCTCTTCAAAAATACGCCTTATTTCATCCCATCCTGTGTCGAGAGGCACTCCGAGGGGGGTAAGGAGGAGTACCTTGCAGTTCATGTCTGCCTTTGTGTTTTTTAGGCCGAGTTTCTCTATGGTTGCTGCGATATTATCCCGCCCCAGCATATTATAGATGATATCGGTTGCCGTATTATCGCTTACTGCCATCATCAATACTGCATAATCGCGAATACTCATGGAAAGGCCGGGTGTAAGATTGGAAAGCACACCGCTGCCCGGGGCAATGTCCTCTTCTTTTAGGGTATACATGGTTTTTAATGATATTTTCCCGAGATTATCCTGGTTAAAAAGCTCAATAAGCACAGGAACCTTGAACTTGCTTGCCGAAGGGAAGCGATCATCACCATTTACATAGTATTCATCGCCTGTTTTGAAGTTTTTATAACCGATTCCGATCTTTCCTGTTACGGAATTCTTGTGTTTTTCCATAATCTCTTTGATTTCTTCAAATGTGCTCATTATGCCTCCTTAGTACTTGTCTTTTTATGTAATAAAATGGTTCCTGCCGCAGAAATACTGAAAACCAGGGCTGACATAAGGAAAACGGCCCTAAAGCTCATTATTGCGGCAAAGGAGCCGAGTATCGGGCCCAGGGCGCTGCCTGAGGCTGCAACCGAGGTATTTACGCCGAAAACTGTCCCTTGGGTTTCCTTATTCGAGGAAACCGCAAGAATTGCATTTAAGACAGGCGTTGCTCCTCCAATGAAGAATGATGAAAAGATGCGTAATACTATCAACTGGCTTATGTTTGTTACAAACCCTTGGGCCAAAAGAGCGATAGCAGCGGCAATCAGGCAGAAAATCAGGGTTTTCCAATACCCCAGACGGGTCGAGAACTTCCCGACAAGCACCGCGGCGATTGCAGAAGAGGCCGCACCGGCACCCATCACTATTCCGGTTGAAGAGGCAACCATTACAGGCCCCTCTGCAGTTATCATCAATAATTCTCTTACAAAAAGGGGAAGCATCGGCATTGCAATTGAAATCCCGGTATTCTTACCGAAGTTTATGAGCATCATAAAGAAGATGATAGGGGAGGCCTTAATCGGGCTGAAGTCCGGGATTATACTAAATTTTTTCTTAGGTACGTCGGGGGCGTCGGGTTTCTTATCGCTTTCAACAAAGAGCAGAACTGTTAGCCCTGCGAGGGCGAGGAGTACTCCGGTTGAAAAGAAGGCGGCCCTATAGCCGATGAAGTCTCCGAGTACCCCTCCGATAAAGGGCCCGAGTGAGTTGCCTAATGCGATCATCGTTTGCAATAGGCCGAGAGCGAAGGCAACTTGTGCTGCGGGTGCTATTGCTATCGTTAAAACGGTTGCCGCTGCTACAGTTCCGATTAGGCAGCCCTGGATGATTTTAAGCACGAGGAATTGGGCGGGGGAGGTAACGAAGGCAGTAAGGGCGAAGATTATGCCGCCGCCGAACATTGCGCGAAGGAGCATTGCCCTTCGGCTGAAATAGTCTGCAAGGTTTCCCCAGATGGGTGCGAAAATTGCCAAAGTTATTGCAGATGATGAATGGATGAAGCCGACCCAGGTCTTTAGTCTTACGGGGTCAGTGATACCGAGGTCTTCTTCGAGAAATAATGGTAAAATGGGGCCTGAAATGCCGAAGCCTATCATGGCGAGGGTCTGTCCGACTAGCAATGCAGCAAAACAGGTTTGCCATGACTTCATATTAGTATAGTCTCATAATTCTAAAAATATGACAAGAGTATAAAAAAACACTTTTTTTCTTGATTTTTATGTAAATTTCATGTAGAATGGTTTAAGTTTTATCACACAATAGGAGATTAACCGGATGAAAAAGAGATTGTTTGCTTTATTATTGTGTCTTATTGTTGCAGCCTCGCTTTTTGCAGGCGGCGGCAGGCAGCAGGCTCCGACGGGACCAAAAGTATACAGGTATACTGTTACCAGTGACCCGCCGACACTGAACGCTCATAATAATACGGCTGTTGCAATAGGTGACCTTTATGCATGGGCACACTCGGGGTTATATGTGCGAGTCCCAACCCCGGACAGGATCAACTCTATGCTGGTCCCGAGTATCGCAGGGGGTGAGCCGATTCAAATTAATGACTGGACCTGGCATATCCCGATAAGAAGGGATGCGGTTTGGCATAACGGTGATATAATAAATGCTCACTCCTTTGAATATTCCTATAGAATGCTCCTTGACCCGCTTTTAGTTAACGGTATGGCGAGCTTTATGTTTTCAGGTCAAATTGACGTAGTTAACGCGAGGGAGTACTTCCAGCAGAATCAGCCGGGCAGAACACCTGTTCCCTGGTCCGATGTCGGGATAAGGGCAATTAACGATCATATGCTCGAAATCAGGACCATTCAGAGATGGAATGCAGAGGACGTAAAGAGGCATTTCCTTGACAGGTCCTTGTTCCCGGTTTATCAGCCATATTATGAGGCCGGAATGAATGCAAGCCGCACCCAGACAACTTATGCGGCAACGCTGGATACCTTCATGGGAGCAGGTCCCTTCCACTATGATACTTGGATGCCGCAATCCCTGCATATTTTCGAGAAGAATAATGATCACTGGCTTTCCAATCTCTACCACTTTACTCGTGTGGAAGTGAGGGTAGTCGGAGACATGAACGCCCGTATCCAGCTCTTCCAGAACAACGAGATTGACATTTTGAGCCTCGATGCCATTTCTTATGAGCTTTTCAGGGATGACCCGAGAACTCGTCATTCAACAAGTCTTCAGGTTGTTCACATGGACTTTAACAGCCGCAATACGAATAACCCCATACTTGCGAATGCCAATTTCAGAAGGGCGATTTACTATGCAGTTGACAGGGAAACCATCGCACGCATAGTCGGAAATATGACTCCTTCAAATTATTATGTAAACCATGAAGCTGCCGTTACCATAGACGGGCAGACTGTCTTCTATCGTGACAGTCCTGAAGGGATGGCAAATGTTCTTCCTAATTATGGCTATGATCCTGCAAGGGCAAGGCAGTACTTTGATACTGCGCTCCGCGAAGTTGGGCAGACAAGTGTAAGTGTCTCTCTCTCTTACGGCGAAGCCATAGTCGCCTATAGGATCGCTGCAGAATTCCTACAGCAGTCCCTGCCTGCCCTTTTTGGTGCTGACAGGTTTACCCTTACCCTGCGAACCATTCCCCCCGGCGGTTTCGATGCTGCCGTGAACTATACCGATAATCCGACAGGCCATGATATGAACTTTATCTCCTGGGGATCGTCCGGTTCACGCACAAGACCGCATCGTGCCTTTGAGTGGAATGTCTCCTCTTACCCTGAGCCTGACAGACCCAATCCGCATACCTTTGCCGAGTTTGACAGGATTTTCGCGGAAGCTGACACTGAAGCTGTAAGAATGAACCCGAGACGCCATTTACAGTTAACAGGTGATCTTGAGCGCTTCTATATCGAAAATGCAATACAGGTTCCCTTCTGGCAGTCCAGGGCCTTTACGCTGTATTCAGAAAGACTTATTCTGCCTGTTGATACCTTTGTCCCAATCCTTGGTTGGGGTATACACTTCGCAGATATCAGGAACTAATATAATATTTAAGGAGTAAAGAGCATGAAAAAAGTTTTTGCAATTCTACTTTGTTTTGTTATTGTAGGTGCGGTTTTCGCAGCCGGCGGCAGGCAGCAGGAGCCGGCAGGCCCGAAGATTTACAGGTTTTCGGAAACAGGTGATGTTGCTACATTAAATGCACATATGAATACTTCAACTGTTGTTTCCGATGTCTATGCATTCGTGCATACGGGGCTTTATCTTCGTGTGCCGGGCCCGGACAGGCGAAACCCCAGTTCGATTGTAGTGCCCAGCATTGCAAGTGATGAACCTATCAGGATCAATGACCGTACATGGCATATCCCGATACGCCGCGATGCGACATTCCATAATGGAAGCCCTATCAATGCCCATACCTTCGAGTATTCTTATCGAATGTTGCTCGATCCCCTCCTTGTTAATTCAATGGCAAACTTTATGTTTGGAGGGCAGATCGACATTGTAAACGGACAGGCCTACTTCCAGCAAAACCAACCCGGAAGAAGCCCCGTTGCTTGGTCTGACGTTGGAATAAGGGCAGTTAACGATTATATGCTGGAAATTAGAACCATCCAGATATGGGACGCGGAAGACGTAAAACGGCACTTCCTTGACAGGTCTCTTATGCCCGTTTATGAGCCCTATTATGAAGCCGGCATGAATGCTGCCCGCACCCAGACCACTTACGGTGCGACACTGGACTCCCTGATGCTTGCAGGCCCCTTCTTCTTCGATACATGGGTGCCTGACGCTCTTCGTATTTATACAAGAAATTATGACCATTGGATGAGCAGGTATTATCATTTTGACAGGGCAGAGGCGAGGATCACTCCTGACAGGAATGCCCGTGTTCAGCTCTTTGAAAACGGTGAAATCGATGTGCTCGGTCTTGATGCAGTTACCTACGACCTATTCAGGGATGACCCGCGTACCCGTTTGAGTTACGGTATTACGCCTCAGCATATCGACATCAATGTCAGAAACCCGAATAACCCGATTCTTGCAAACGTGAACTTTAGAAGGGCCTTGTACTGGGCAATGGACAGGGAAACAATTGCAAGGATTGCAGGTGATCAGCAGCCCTCTCCATACTACGTGCACTATGAAGCGGCAGTAATAATTGACGGGCAGACCGTATTCTACCGCGAGTCTCCTGAGGGTCTTGCAAATGTTAATCCAAACTATGGTTATGATCCTGTAAGGGCAAGGCAGTACTTCGATCTTGCAATGCAGCAGCAGGGTCAGAGCTTTGCGAGCGTAGAACTATTCTATAGTGAGGCATCTGCAAGCACCAGGGTTGTTGCCGAGTTATTGCAGCAGACCCTTCCGACTATATTTGGCGCAAACAGGTTCGAGCTTACCCTGCGTGCAGTCCCTGCCGCGACCTTCGGGGCAGCAAGGGACTATGTAAACCAGCCGACAGGACATGACATGAACTTTAACGGCTGGGGTGCCACTGCTTCCCGCACACGCCCGCATCGTGTCTTCATGTACAATATCGCTTCCTATCCTGAGCCGATGAGGCCGAACTCCCTCCTAATTCCTGAGTTTGACCGCATTTTTGAAGAAGCGGATACAGAAGAGTCAAGGATGAACCCAAGACGCGTGCTTCAGCTTACAGGAGAGCTTGAGAGAATCTATCTCGATCAGGTAATGCAGATTCCACTCTGGCAGGGAGTAGCCTATACTGTTTATTCCGAAAGGTTAATTACACCCTTTGACCAGTGGATTCCGCTGCTTGGCTGGGGTGCAATTTTCGCCGATATCAGAAACTAAGAAACCCGTTTTAATACGACACTGTCTCCACCTTATTTGGTGGGGGCAGTGTTTTAATTATTGGAGACCTTATGCATAAGTATATAGCGGGTCGATTTGTGGCCATGTTCATTACGTTGTACATCATAGTGTCAGCTTCCTTTTTCCTTATCAGGTTAATGCCCATGAATATTTTTGAGCATCCTGATCTGCCGCCCTTTGTGGTCGAAATGATGTATGCAAGACTGCATCTGGACCGTCCAATTTATGTTCAATATTTTTATTTTGTAAGAGGGGTCTTTTTACAGGGGGACTTTGGTACTTCGATTATCATAAGACCCACCCTGCCTGTTTTTACTATAATTAGAGAGAGAATTCCGATAACCATGACAATGAATATTGTCTCGCTTTTTATATCGTTACCTATAGGCATAATTGCGGGAACCATTGCCGCCTTGAAAAAGGATAAGCGGACAGATCATATTATTTCGTTTATGGTTATCATTTTTATATCAATTCCTTCCTTTGTATTTGCATCTTTAATGCAATACCTTTTCACCTTTGTTTGGTCAATTTTCCCGACCCTTTATCAGCCGAATGCGTCGTCATTTGCAGAGTATTCAAGGTCTCTTACCCTGCCGATTATTGCCCTTGCTCTCGGTCCGATTGCCACGGTGGCAAGGTATTTGCGTGGTGAGTTAATCGAGACAATGAGCTCAGAGTTCCTTCTTTTGGCGCGCACAAAGGGCTTAAGCCATGCACAGGCAATTGTAAGGCATGCCTTTAGAAATTCCTGTGTGCCGCTTGCAAATATCATCATCCCCATGTTTACCGGTATTATGGGAGGCTCTCTTGTAATCGAAAGGATATTCGCAATTCCCGGCATGGGGGGCATTATGATTAATTCGATAAATGCAGGTGATCATCCCATGACCATTGCCACTATTATCTTCTTTTCCATTATCACCTTGATTACGATTTTCATAGTAGACATATCTTACGGTTTAATTGACCCGCGCATCAGGATGGGAGGGAGGAAATAATGGAAGACAAAATCGCAATCATCAGCCTTGAAAATATCCCCGAAGAAGTAAAAAGCCTCCCCGATGATATGTTCGCAGCCCTGGAGCGCGGCGAAATTGGGGATGAAATATTTAAGACCCAACCTGTCGGATTCTTGAAAGACTCAATGATGAGGTTAGTTAGGAAAAAAATGGCCATGGTTTCTCTTGGCTTTATTTTACTTGTTATTTTCCTTGCAATCTTTGCACCTAGCTTTAATGAGTATACCTATGTGCAGCAGCATGTTACTCCCCTTGACTTGAGAAATATGCCCCCAAGGATTCCGCTTCTTGAAAACTTCGGAATCTTTGACGGCAGAAGGGTAATACCAAATAGGAGATTAACAACGGCCCAAGACCCCGAGCAGTTTCCGCCCGAGTCAATAATCGAGATTCGCAACGAAAGACTTGTTGCAGGTGTCCCTGTTGTTGATGTTGTTGTCAATTTCTATGTATACCATGGAGCCGAAGATTATTATTTCTGGTTTGGGTCTGATTATCTTGGCCGTGATTTATTTACCCGTCTTTTTAGAGGAGCAAGGATATCTCTAATAATTGCCTTTGTTTCTGTTTTTACGAACCTTGTTATTGGGATTATATACGGGGCTGTTATGGGTTATTATGGCGGCACTGCCGATATGGTAATGTCGCGTATAATAGAAATCCTTGACGGTATACCAACCCTTGTTGTTATTATTATGTTCGTACTTATGTACGGGACGGGTATCATCTCGCTCATAATTGCCCTATGTCTTACAGGGTGGATAGGCGTGTCGCGCTTAACGCGTGCACAGTTCTACCGCTTTAAGGGAAGGGAGTATGTTCTTGCAGCAAGGACATTGGGTATAAAAGATTTTAAGTTAATTTTTAGGCATATTCTTCCCAACTCAATGGGCATACTTATTACAAGGACAATGCTTGCAATTCCCGGAGCAATCTTCGCCGAGAGCTTCCTTGCATATATCGGCCTTGGCATTCAGGCTCCTGAGCCTTCCATCGGGATTATGCTTGCAGACGGGCAGAACGTGCTTTTACAGTTCCCGTATCAGACCTTCTTTCCTGCCCTTGTTATATCGATTCTGATGGTTTCGTTTAACCTTTTTTCAAATGGTTTAAGGGATGCCCTTGACCCGACAAAACGCGGGGAGGGATGATTATGAGTGATACTATTCTTAAAGTAAAAGATTTACGGATTTCATTTAGGGCCCATGGCGGAATTGTAAAAGCGGTAAGGGGGATCAACTTCGATTTAAAGAAGGGTGAGACAATGGCCGTTGTAGGGGAGTCCGGCTCAGGGAAGTCTGTTAGTGTCAAAGCCATAATGGGCATTCTTACAAGTAATGCCATAATCGAATCGGGTGAAATTCTTTATGACGGAAAGGATCTAACCAAGATCCCGGAAGAAGAGTTTCACTTAATTCGCGGAAATCGAATTGGGATGATCTTTCAAGACCCTCTTTCTGCATTAAATCCGATAATGAAGATTGGTAAGCAGATAACAGAGGCTCTGCGCCTTGCCCAACACATGCCGGCAGAGGCTGCACGGGTTAAAGCTTTAGAGCTGATGGAAGCTGTGGGTATTCCCCATGCTGACAGGCGCTTTAACCAATACCCCTTTCAGTTTTCGGGCGGCATGAGGCAAAGAATTGTTATTGCAATTGCCTTGGCAGGTGATCCTGAAATTTTAATTTGCGATGAGCCTACAACTGCTCTTGACGTAACAGTGCAGGCGAAGATCCTTGATTTGATAAATCAAATTAAGAAAGACAGGAATCTTTCTGTTATATTTATTACCCATGACCTTGGGGTTGTCGCAAATATGGCTGACAGGGTTAATGTAATGTATGCGGGTAAAATAGTAGAATCGGGGTCAAGCGAAGAGATCTTCTTCCATCCGGCTCATCCATATACCTGGGCCTTGCTAAGCTCTCTTCCCGATCTGCAAACAAAGGAAAGGCTTATAAGTATTCCGGGTACTCCTCCGAATATGATCTACCCGCCACCGGGTGACGCATTTTCTGTGCGAAATAAGTACGCAATGAAGATTGACTTTGAGAAAGAGCCGCCCTTCTTTAAGATAACCGACACCCACTATGCTGCAACCTGGCTCCTGCACCCGAAGGCGAAAATGCCCGAACTGCCTGAAGTCCTAAAGGCCCGTATAAACAGAATGAGAAGGAGTGGATTGATCCATGAATGATAATGACTACCTCCTTGAAGTAAATAACCTCTGCCAATACTTTACGAGCGGAAGAGGCAAGAATAAACTTGTAGTAAAAGCCGCAGACGATGTCAGCTTTGGCGTGAAACCTGCCGAGACCTTCGGTCTTGTCGGAGAGTCCGGCTGCGGGAAAACAACGACAGGCCGAAGTATAATACGCCTTTACGATCCCACTTCGGGCCATGTTAAGTTTGGCGGAAGGGAAATCTCAGGCAAAATGTCAAATGATCTCCGTGATTACTTAACAGACAACCTAGCAATGATCTTCCAGGACCCGATAGAGTCGCTTAACCCCCGTATGACTATAGAAGAAATTATCGGAGAGGGCTTAAGGGTTAGGGGAAATAAGGACAGGGCAGATATAAGGGCGAAGGTCGTAGAGATGCTTAGAAAGGTGGGTCTAAACGAAGAGCATGCGACTCGTTATCCCCATGAGTTCTCGGGAGGCCAAAGGCAGAGAATCGGTATTGCCCGTGCGATAATAATCAGGCCAAAAATGATAATCGCCGATGAACCTGTTTCTGCTCTTGATGTTTCAATACAGGCTCAAGTTATTAACCTTTTAAACGATCTTAAAGAAGAAATGGGCTTAACGATTTTATTTATTGCGCATAACCTTTCAGTTGTTAAGTATTTTTCTAATCGTATTGGTGTAATGTACTACGGTCAGCTTGTAGAGATTGCAAGGGGGGATGACCTATACGCAAAGCCCCTGCATCCGTATACAAGGGCCCTTCTCTCTGCAATTCCTGAGCCTAACCCGGTTTCCGAAAGGACACGCAAGAGGATTGATTATGATCCAAAGAGGGATCATAACTATGATGTTGAAAAGCCTGAAATGTTTGAGATAGAGAAAGAGCATTTTATTTATTGCTCACCTTCAGAGCTGGAAACGTATAAGGAAATTGTCAGGAAGGCATGATTGACAAGTTTAAGAAGATAAGGTTTAAGGCACTTGTCATGCTTTTAGCGGGCATTATTTTCTCAATTGTATTTCAAAGGAATTTGACCTTAGAGAGAAGTGTCTATGCTTCCAATATGATTTTCATGTGCACTATGATATTTATTATTACAGGGCTTTCCCAACTTGTGTCAAACATCGGCTTATTTAACAGTATGGTATTTGGTACTAAAAGTTTGTTCCGTCTTTTTAAGTCTAAGCTAGGACCCTCTGAGCAGGTAAAGGAAGAGTATGTTGAGTATGTCAGGAATAGGAAACAATACGGAGAGATACCGCAATTACTAATTATCGGAGCTGTTCTTTTGGGTCTTTCTGTTCTTGTTTCATATATATAGGAGGCATTTATGTTTGACTTATTGTTAAAGGGCGGAATGGTTTATGACGGAAGCGGCTCAAAGCCCTTTAAGGGTGATGTTGCCGTAAAGGACGGTAAAATCGCAGAAGTCTCCGGCTCGATATCCGCGGGTGCAGAAACCGTGCTTGATATCAGCGGCCTTGCTATAGCACCGGGTTTTATCGACAAGCATTCCCATTCTGACGGCTCATATATAAATGATGATCGCAGTGAGTCTAAAATTTATCAAGGTGTTACAACAGAGGTTGTCGGGCAATGCGGTTCGTCTCTTTTCCCCAGGAGTGAAGTGGAGTTAACCCGTCTAAAGGAAAACGGCCCTGAGGATAAGTCTGACTTAAGTGAGCATTATCAGTCGGGGAGCTTTGCGAAGTTAAGAAAGAAGGCTGATGAAGACGGAAAAAAGATGTCGGTTAATCTTGTACAGTTAGTCGGGCATAATAGTATTCGAAGAGGTGTTGTAGGCCTTGAGGGAAGAGCTTCTACAGTTGATGAAAATAAAATGTCTGCATATTTACTCGATAAAAATCTTGAAGAAGGCGCGTGGGGCCTATCACTTGGACTTGGTTATATGCCCGGTATTTTTTCAGAAATTAATGAATTAACAGAACTTGGGAAGGTCTGCGAAAAGCATAATGTGATGATTACTTCCCATATGAGAGATGAGGCTGATAAGGTATTCGATTCAGTTGACGAGATGATCGATATTTATGAAAAAACAGGGGCAAGGGTGCATATAGCCCACCTAAAGATATCTTCAGTTGATTTGTGGGGGAATGCAGAAAAGCTCTACGAGCATATAACAAATGCTCAAAAGAGGGGCATTGAGATAACTGCCGACATGTATCCGTATAATGCATCTTCCACCGGTCTTACAAATGTTCTTCCCCGATGGGCCATGGAGGGAGGGCAGGATAAGACTACAAAGCGATTAACTGAAGCAGGTGAAGAGAGGGTTAAACTCTACGCCCACTTCCAAAGATATTATCCGACCAAGGTCGAAGGTGACAGGGTTTATGTGGTTTCGACTAACGGAAGATATCCTATTGCAGACGATAAGACAATGGGGGAATTGAGTGAAGAACTCGGTCTTTCTGTGCCCGATACTATCGTGAAAACACTTATTGAAACAAAGTGCAGGGGGAACGGAATATTTTTCAGCATGGCAGAGAATGATGTTTTTTATCTTTTGTCAAAGGACATTGCAATCGGCTCCGATGGATCGGGGAGGCCCTATGACCCTAGTATGAATCAAGGCAAGCCCCACCCGAGGGCCTACGGAACCTTCACAAGGTTTTTGCGTTTAAGGCGCGAGAAGAACCTCTGCCCGCTTGAAACTGCGATTTATAGAATGACTAAAAAACCTGCCGATATTATTGGTCTAAAGGACAGGGGGTTATTAAAACCGGGTCTTATTGCAGATATTACTGTTTTCAACGAGGAAACTGTCTCGGATACTGCAACCTTTAAGGACCCCTTTCAAAAACCTATCGGGATAAACCATGTTATAATGAACGGACGCTTTGCGATTAGAGATGGAGTACAGACAGAAGAGAGATTAGGCTCTTATATTTTAAGACAGTAAAATGGAGGAAAAGATGCAAAAGTTTTTTATCAGTGCGGATATCGAAGGGGTAGCCGGAGTTGTCGATTGGAATGAGACGGACTTAAAGGAAAGTCTTGCGGATTATTACAAGAAGCAAATGAGCAAGGAAGTTGCTGCAGCCTGCGAGACCCTGCATAAAGGGGGAGTAAAAGAGGTTCTTGTAAAGGATGCCCACGGCTCAGGCCGTTCGATTACTCCTTCAATGCTTCCAAAGGCAACGAAGATACTGCGATCCTGGCCACGCAATCCCTATTCAATGATGGGTGGAATAGACGAGAGTTTCCAGGGTGCAGGTTTTATCGGCTACCATTCGGGTGCAGGGTATAACGGGAATCCTCTTGCACATACAATGAACGGAAATATCTTTGAATTTCTTATTAACGATATTAAGGTTTCAGAGTTTGTAATGAATGCCTGGACTGCAACACATTTCAATGTGCCTGTATTCTTTCTTAGCGGGGACAAGCAGCTCTGTGAAGTAGCCAAAACATTTGCACCAAATATCAAGACAGCGGCGATTACCGAAGGTATAGGCGGCGGATCGATTTCGATTCATCCTGACCTTGCACTTGAAGAAATCTCTGCGATGGTAAAAAGTGCCTTAGACATGGATCCGAAGAAGATGCTTTTAAATCTGCCCGATAAGTTTGACATTACGCTAACGGTAAAGAGACATGAGCATGCGTACAGGATATCATTCTACCCGGGGGTAAAGCAAACCGGAGCACATAATATAAAGGTAAAGTTTAAAACCTGGATGGAAGTTTTAACCTTTATATTCTTTACTTTTTCGATTTAGTACGGTTCTCGCAGAAGTTAACAAAATGTGTGAAGAAGGCCCTGAACTCGGGGTGTTTTTCGCACATGGTTTCCGGGTGGAACTGAACACAGTTGACATACCAACTAGGATCAGTTCCCTCGAAGGCCTCGATAATACCGTCGCAGGACTTTGCGGTCACCTTCAGGCCCGGCGCAAGGTCCTTCACCGACTGATGGTGAAAGGAGTTGGTGCGGATACTCGGCTGTTTGACTATGGATGCAATGTGGGATTCACCGGGTAAGATTGAGATATTGTGATACGGCTCGTAGTGGGGAGTTCCCTTTGGATAGTGACCGATTGAATCGGGTACCTGACGGGGAATATCCTGGTATAGGGAGCCTCCAAGGGCAACGTTTATCAATTGACAACCCCTGCAGATTCCAAGGAGGGGCAGGCCAATCTGTTGAGCCTCCCTCATAAGTGAGAGTTCTGTCACATCCCTAATCGAGAAAAAGCTCACCAGCTCCCGTATAGGTTCTTCGTTAAAATAGTGGGGAGACAGATCGCCGCCGCCCGAAAAAAGAAGTCCGTCAAGTTTTGCCGTATATTCCCCCGCCTCTTCCGGCGGGATATTATGGGGCAGCAGTACCGGTGTTCCGCCTGCACGTCTAATCTCGTTGCTATAGGTAGCTCTTAAGTAACTGCCAATCTGATAATCTTCACCTTGAAAGCTCGTAGTTATTCCGATAAATGGTTTCATGAATGCCCCCTAAAAAATATTTTATAACAATGCCTTAAACATTTCCACCCCGGTTTCGATAAGCTCATCCGGGAAGTCGTACTCCCATGAGTGGACGCCGGGGTGGTCCCCTGCTCCGATAAAGAAAAAGGCACCGTCTGTCTTTTGTAGGAAATAGCCGTAGTCTTCTGAGCCCCCTATCGGGTCATCAAGTTCGATGAAGGGGAGGCCGAGCTTTTCTGCCGCCTGCCTGACTCTCTCTATGCCGGCCTTGGAATTTACCGTTGCGGGGAAACTGTCGTGGACAGAGAACTCGCATGTCAGGCTGTGCTCTTTAGCCTTTGCGCGGGCACTGTCGTATAGCCTTTCCTTTAAGGCCCTTATGTCTGCATCGTGTTCTGCCCTGCATGTGACAGAGAGGCTTGCCTTGGAAGCAGAGACACCGAAGGCTCCTTCTGTTCCGAGACTGCTGTGTATAATCGTACAAAGCACCATGCTCTTATAAAGGGATTTTTCGCTTATTTTTTTTATTTCAAGGATGGTTTCTGCGAGGGCTATCGCAGGGTTTATGCCCTTCCAGGGCGTACTTGCATGGGTTGATGTGCCTGTAAAGGTTGCTGTTATCCCTTCGGAGGCACACATGAAGGTGCCCTCTCTTAGGACTATGCTTTTTTTAGGCCAACCGGGCATATTATGAAGGCCGAAAATTTCATCGATTTTTTCGTTCTCGAAAATTGAAACGCATTCAATTGCGCCTCCTGCATTTTCTTCTGCATGCTGGAAGAGGAAATAGATGTTTTTTTGCGGTTTTAACTGTTCTACTTCCAGGGCGAAGCCTGCGAGGGTTGCACAATGTCCGTCATGTCCGCACTTATGTGAAACGCCGGGATTCTTTGATTTATAGGGAAGGTCCAGGTTTTCTTCAACGGCAACTGCGTCCATGTCTGCTCTAAAGGCCAGGCTTGGATAACTGCCCGGAAGGCTATCGCCTGCCTTGTAAACGGCATAGAACCACTTCCCCCTATCCACTATTGAAAGAGAAGTATGCCTTTGTAAAAATGCAATCAAGGTTTTCTTCGTTTCGGTCTCGAAGCCTGAAAGCTCAGGGTTTGAGTGAAGTAAGTGCCGAAGCTCAGTGACAAGTTCCAGATTCCTATTATCCATGACTATCCCCTTACCTGAATTATACTATATAATTCTTTTTATCAAAGACTAAAAAAGGAAAGAAGATATGAAAATTTTCCTTATTGTATTATTTTTCCAATTTGTGAATGCTTTTGCTTTAAATGCAGGAGAGATTGGTTCTATCGTTAGGACCTGGGGCAGTGAGTTCAGGATTAGCTCAAGTGCCGAATTCACCCGTGCCGATAATACTGCCCTTGACGGGGGGAAATTACAGGTTATTAATACCGTGGGAGACGGTGCTCTGGTGCTCAGGCCTGGTGAACTTACAGCAACTTATGAATCCATGATAATCGACCTTCCTTCCTATAATCGGCTCGTAATGTCCTGGAATGCTGATACGCCTCCCGACACATGGGTCGAGGTTTTAGGGAGATCGGGGGTAATAGCAGAAGACGGAAGCATTAGCTGGCTTACCGATTACCTAACCTTTGGCAGATGGAGTCCCTTCTCTCTGGATTTTAATCAAATGATTAGAAGCTCTGTTACTACATCAGGGCCAAACCGAATGAATGTCGACATAATCGAAACAAACCCTGTGTCAAATGTGGCTCAAGTCAGGGTGATCCTCCACCGAAATATGGCGAATATCTCCTCTCCCGTTTTAAGACAGCTTCACGGAACCCTGCGTAATACTATAGCGGGGCAGGCAATCGTAAAGGAATATCCCGAGTTTGAGTTCCCCCGATCCCATACGGGCATTTTCCCCACAGAGGAAAATATTGATGCCTTTCTTAAGACTAGGCCAATAGAAGAAGACCGTATGATTTCTCTTATGAATCATCCTGCTTATATCGGCCATAATTTTGCCCCGGGTACCGGGCTCTTTATTAATGATATGGCGCAATTTTCACAGCAGCAGAGGGGACCTGTCGAAGGCGGAGTAATTTGCAGTGCTACATCCATTGCAATGATCCTTGAAGGTTTAAGTGCAAGGGAGGGGAGGCCCTTCAATAGACTCGTTGAAGAATATTCGATACATCTGTTTGATTATACATATAACGGATACGGTAATTGGGCCTATACTGTTGCCCTTGCAGGCACCTACGGTTTTAATGCATATGTTGAATATTCTGATAAAATTACTGCAGAAACTATTAAAAGGCATTTGCTCTCAGACCATGTCCTTGCAATGTCGGTTACTTACTCAGGCACTGCAACAGATCCCCACTTTATTACCCGTCCCATTGGTATAAGCGGTACCACTGCAGGGCATTTAATTACCATTATGGGAATAGTTTGGAGAGACGGAAGAGAGTATGTTATAAGTCTTGACAGTTGGTCAAATCCCGCTCCGAACAATGCTGAAAACCGGATAGAAAACTGGAACGAAGTTGTATATAGGGAAGTCCCTATGGACGAGTTTCTAAATATACTTCGCCATACCACTACACAGGCCGCAATGTATATTGTAAAACCCGGCTTTGAAAACGGTGCAGGAACCCATCTTCCTATTAGAAGGCATGCAGACCTTATAGAAATCGCCCCGGGCGTATTCGAAATAGCGTATAACGGAGAAAGAATTCCTATCGATGCCTCGGTGCGTCCAAGACCAAACGGTTATATCGCATTTACCACAGAGGAGTACCCGGTCTTCTCAGGCAGGAACCCCACTGCCTTTGGCTATCTGCCTATATCAAACACTGTCACTCTTGGAACAGGAGTGGGCAATACAGGCACAGGACAAATTTTTAATGAGGCAGTCCTTGATCATCCTAATTTTAAGATGTATGTAATTATGGGTAACGGTTATACCTATACCCTCGATTATAGGAGCGTTCCTTCCCAAAGAGACCTTGCTTCACTGCAATCGATAAATAATATATTCGATGTTAATAATACTACGAGTATTATAAGACCCGGCTCAAGGCCCGTTCCCTTTTCCGGGCCTGTATCCGAACTTAATGCTTCTCTTATTGCAGACAGGGGAGGGGAGTTCAAGATATTTCCTGCAGGCGCTGTAATAAATAGCCCTGCAAGTTTTCGCAATACTCCCGCCAAAGCTCCCGGTACTACCCTTGTACTCGGAGACTTTATCGTAGTCCTTTCAGCAAGCGGGAATGTAATAAGGCATTATGCCCTTAATCCCCTTACATTTGAAAGATCAGCAGTAATGGGGAGTGACGTAAATCTGGCAGGAAGGGACTTCCCCTTTATTAATCGTCTTGGAAGTTTCTCAGGTGATACCTTTTCTCCAATTTCCGGCCCCGGGGTAATGGTAACATATACCGTAACAGGTAGTTCAGTAAGGGTTGTTGATCCGGTAATACCCGGCTTAAATAACGGCTTTATAGATACTTTAGGTATGTTCCCCGCAAATCCCGAATCAGCATACCTTGTAGCAATTGCAGGAGGCCAATCAATAGTCACAGCGACCGTTAGCGGCGGTGAACTTGACGGCCTTTCTGCGAGTTTCTCTGTGAATGTGGAGACGGGGGCTGCAAGTGTTATGACGGGCTTCAGGTGGGGCAGTTTTGAAGGCCCGCGGATAGGCGGAACGGTTCAGAATAATAGCTTTATTACAGGGACAGGGCAGGGAGCAGGAAGCACCTCAAATGGGCCCTGGGCATATATCCCCCATCCGGACGATCCGTTTTACTTTTCTTACGGCCGCACCTGGAACGGCGGAGTTTACTCAAGCGCAAATGCAGCTCGCATCGATTGGTTTAAGGATTCCATAAGCACAGAGAATCTTTTACCTAACGGCTATGTTTTTTCTGCAGGGAATGTTTATATTGCAAAAATAGTTTTTGCTACTGCTGCCTATAATAATACTACAAGCGCTTTCTGGACTCCCCAGAACCAAAATGCTTGGAATACTTTTGTTACCAATATTGAAGGACTTCCAGGAGCAGGAGCAGGCGGTGTCTCAGGTGTTGAAGTATCCAGGGGGCAGGTTGGTAATGCAGGGACTTCAGCAAGCGGATGGAATACTAGTAATACAGGTGTTAATTGGTGTTTTACTGTTACAATAGTTTATCAACCCTTATAAAAAAAGAGGATAATTATGAAAAGAGAAGAGTTTGAAACAAGGATTAAGGCCCTTGGTGATAAACCCGGCGGAAAGACAGCAGTGTCTTTACTTGAGTTAAAGAGCGGAGAGAGCTATGGGCATAATGAGGATTGGGTGCTTGATAATCCCGCAAGTACAATTAAGCTTGGCATTATGTGTGCAGCTCTTTTTAAGGTGCAGGAAGGAAAGGCCACTCTTGAAGATAAGATAATCTGCAAGAAGGAAGACAAGGTTCCGGGGTCAGGAATTCTGCAGCATCTTTCTAACGATACTGTACTTCCCTTAAAAGACATGATCATGTTAATGATTATCCAAAGTGATAATACTGCGACAAATATTTTAATGGACTATCTTGGCTTTGATTATATTAATGAGTTTTATGATAAGCAGGGCTTAAAAGATACACGCCTTCGCAGGAAGCTATTTGATATGGAAGCAAGCAAGAAGGGCATTTTTAATAATATTAGTGCGCGCGATTTGTCAAAATTCCTTTTCGATTTGGAGAAACGCACCTATCTTAATGAAGAGCATGCTAAAATCGGTCTTGATATACTGCTAAAGCAGCAGATAAAGTACAAGATACCAAAGTATATAACCAGTTATTGGAATGATGAAGGGGAATGGTTTAGTTATCCGATAAAGACTGCCACTAAGTCAGGTGAAACATCGAAAGTGGAGCATGACTGCGGAATTATATATACTCCAAACTCTACGATTATCCTCTCGGTATTAACAAACGGGACATACCCGCCTGAGGGCATCGAGTATATTGGAAGGGTTGCAGAACTTTCGGTAAGGTACTTTGACTCAGACTGTCTTACAAAGACTTATAAGAAGGAATAGGGGGAGATATGCACGACTATATAATAAAGAATGTTAAAGTTTTCGACGGGACAGGATGTCCTCCATATTTTGCAAATCTTGCAATTAAGAACGGGAAGATAAGTTATATAGGGAAGACGGAAGTTGTTTCTTATAGGAAAATCGAGGGGAAGGGCCTCGCAGTCTCTCCCGGTTTTTTCGATGCTCACAGCCATGCAGACATGACCTGGGATCGTCACCCCGAATCTTCCTGCAAGCTTGAGCAGGGAGTAACTACCGAAATCGCAGGCACCTGCGGAATTTCGCCTGCTCCAATCTCGGAAGAATTTCTTGAGATTGCAAAGCAGGGAATGCTTCGCAAATTTGATGATAAGTTTGATATAAAAAACTTTCTGACTTTCGGTGCCTTCATGGACTTCATGGATATTCCCTTCGGACCGAATATGGTAACACAGATGGGCCACGGAGCCCTGCGTGCGGCAGTCAGCGGCCTTGCAGACAGACCATTAACCGACGTAGAAATGGGAAAGATGAAGGATTATGTTCACGAGGGCATGCGGTCAGGTTCTCACGGTATTTCCTTCGGCCTTATTTATCCGCCCGGCTCTTATTCCGAAGAGCCTGAACTTACAGAGTTATGCAAGGTGGTTGCAGAATATGGCGGCACCTTCTCGATTCACATGCGCTCGGAAGGCCCTAAACTTGTTGAGTCAGTAGAGTCGGTAATCCGCATGGCTCAAGGCTCAGGCGCGCGTGGAATAATTTCCCACCATAAGGTTTCAGGAAAGGCAAATTGGGGCAAGAGCGAAAAAACCATTGAGCTTATCGAAAAGGCAAATGCTAACGGAATTGAAGTCTTTCTCGATCAATACCCTTACGAGGCAAGCTCTACAGGCCTTAATACAATGATCCCTAATAAGATGCACGCAATGGGAGTACCCAAACTCGTCGAAATGCTCAGCGATAGTGCAGGCAGGAAAGAAATTATCGAAAAAATAAAGGAAGAGCGCGGTGTAAAACCCGGAGAGGACGTCCGTTCTTCCCTTGCCCATGTAATGATTGGAAAGAGTGAAAGTTATCCCGATTATGCAAATATCATGCTTTTGGAAGCTGCAGAAAAAGCGGGAAAGGATGCATACGAACTTTTATTGGATATACTTAGAGATGATAAGCTTGGAACAGGTGCTATTTACTTCACCATGGGGGATGATGATATAGAGAGGATTATGAAGTATCCGCGCACCATGGTTGGTTCTGACGGGCTTTATATTCCGGGTGACACTGCAGGCCATCCGCGCGGAGCAGGAACCTTCCCGAAATTTCTCGGCCACTATGTAAGAGATAAATCTATAATGTCAATGGAAGAGGGAATCAGGAGAATGACGAGCATGCCTGCTGCTGTTTATAATTTACGGAATAAGGGCCTTTTAAAAGAAGGTCTTGATGCCGACATTACTGTTTTTAATCCCGATACCATTATTTCCAAGGCAGACTATAAAAACTTTGGCCTGCGCTGTGAAGGCATACATTTTGTTTTTGTAAACGGAGTGCTTACTGTAAAGGACGGGCTTTATAACGGGAAGAGGGCGGGTAAGCTCCTAAGGCGTTAATCTGCGCTCATTGTAAAAGGCTTGCCACTGCTCGGCAGTAAGCGGCTCAGCTAGCATGCGCATGCCCTCATAAGATGCACGGACAGAAGTTGAACTAACTCCATAACCTTCCCAAATGCTATAGCGGTAGGCATGGTATCCTCCCCCTGAAGTATAGTAGGGAATAACCATTGCATGTCTTAATAAATGTGCCTCTGCCTCTGCAAAGGCGAGGAAACGTTCATAACTACTTGCCGTAATAGTTTCTGCATAGGTAACAAGGTCTCTATACTCTTCGTAGATTCTCCTTGTCTCGGCTCCTGTAGCAAGATCCATAAAGTTCCAGGGCATGCCCGGCTGGAAGGCCCAGACCCATGAAGCGGGATCACCCGGGGCGACAGCACTGTTATTTCCCTTCATAAAAGCGTATCTGCCTTCGCGGCGCACATCAACAAGGAAGTTAGCAGGAGGCCCTGCTTCAATTATGGGGAGGATATAATCTTCCCCGAATAAGTCGATTAACTGCCTTGCAACAACCTGAACCTCCATTGCCCAGCCTGATGTTGCAGGGTTATACATCATTAACATTCTAATTGGGAAGTTAAGGCCCTGCTCTTTCAGTTCATTGATAGCCCTGTCCCGATAGGAAAGCGCTTTTTCCGGGTCATAGAGGAAAGTCGGATGATGTGCAAAGGGGGAAAGGGGGGGGAGATCAACATAATCCACCCCTTCAACTACGGCATAACCCACAGGGGTAATTGTGCTCTGTAAGAAGAGTTCAGGGTTAAAAGGATCCAGAGTAAGGAAGGCATTGTATCTGTTTAGGCCCCAGAAAAGAGACTTGCGAAAGGCTTCATTGTTAACGGCAATGTCCCAATTGTCCGGCTCATGGCGGGCATCGAATTGAGGCCAAAAATTAAACATATAGTACCACTGGAAATTATGATTCGGGAGGCCCGGGTTAACGATATTTCTTAGGGAAGGATCAGACATCCACATATCAATAATATCAGAACTTATTTGGGCATAATCAATTTCACCTCTTAAAAAAAGTTCAGGGGCCAGGAGGGGTGCCTCTGCATTAAAAGTATCAACAATTCTTTCAATGAAAACTTCATCTGCCCTGAAATAATAGGGGTTCTTCTCGTATACCCTCCTATATTGGGGCCTAAATTCGGTTAAAACAAAGGGACCTATAAAAATAATACTGTCTATACTAGTTCCGTAGTTTATTCCAAACCTTTCAAGAAAGGGCCTATAAACAGGCATATAGTTTGCAATTGAAAGAAAAAAGGGAACCGGTTGTTTTAAGGTTATTTGGAGGGTATATCTATCGATTGCTTTAAAGCCAACATCTTCGAGTGATGCATGGCCAATGAAGTATTCTTCTGCGTTAAGGATATGACTATTCCACTGATGGGCGTTAGGCGAAAGATGCTCCGGGTTAAGCACCCATTCCATTACTGCAACAAAGCAGTCGGCAGTCAGCTCCGAGCCCGGCACAGGTCTTTTTGTATTATCAACATATACAAGACCCTCTCTTATGAAAAATGTATAAACCAGGCCGTCGTTGCTTATTTCCCAGCTATGCGCAAGGCCCGGTGTAATTTGACCGTATCTGTCACGGGAGAGGAGGGTCTTTGTTCCTAGGGTATTAAAGTCAAGGTCATTTGCGGAGTCTGCATTGTTAAAGGGGGAAAGTTTTGAAACTTCTACAGAGTAAATACGGCGGAGAGTTTGATCGATTGCATACATAATACCATGCGGGCCAATCTCCCCCGATGCGGGTCTTGATACAGGATCACGGTTACTCCTCCCCCCGGGGAAAAGCAGACCCGGTATCAAGATAAATATTAAGAGTAATACAATGGAAAGAAGGAATTTTCTCAAAATCTACCCTCACCCTATAACTAAAAACGGGTCTGCACTAATAGTGCAGACCCGTAGGATTAACAATTACTTCTTAATTAGCGCTGGGCTCTGAGGGCTGCTTCCCTTCCAACCTGCCAGTCAGCATGGAGTAATCTCCACTGCTCTGCGGTCATCGGAGCTGCAAGCATTCTCATTCCTTCGATTTTTAGGCCGCCCGAACTCGGATTGCCAAAACCGTCCCAGAAGTTATAGCGGTATACATGATAACCGCCGCCTGTGGTGTAATAAGGAATAACCATTGCATGCCTTAATAGGTGGTGTTCTGCTGCGGCAAATGCGGCATAGCGTTCCACTGTCCTATAGGGAATTGCCTCTGCAGCGCGGAGAAGCTCAACATATCTTGCATAAATTGCCCTTGTTTGTGCGCCTGTTGCAAGGTCCATGAAGTTCCAGTTCTGTCCCGGCTGGAATGCAAATACCCATGCTGCCGGATCTTCGGGTGCAACACCTCCGTTATTTCCCTTCATGAAGGCATAGTTACCTTCGCGGCGGATTTCAGCGAGGAAGGTTGCAGTCGGGCCTGCTTCGATTACCGGCCTTACATAGTTCGGGCCAAATAATTCTACGAGCTGCTGGGCGACAACCTGTACCTCAAATCCCCAGGAAATGGTAGAAGGGTTATAGGGCATGAGCAGGGTGATGGGGAAAGTTGCTCCCTGAGCAGTAAGTTCCCTTATTGCCTGGTCCCTAAATGCAAGGGCCCTTTGGGGATCAAAGCCCCAAGTCGGATGATGGGAGAACTCGACAAGAGGAGCAAAGTCTACATAGTCAACACCGCCGACATTGGCATAGCCTACAGGGGTGATTGTGCTCTGCAGATAGACTTCCGGGTTAAAGGGGTCGACCGGCAGGTGGGCATTAAGCCTGTTAAGTCCATAGAAGAGGGACTGCCTAAAGGCTTCGTTGTTTACAGCAAGATTCCAGTTGCTCGGCTGGTGGCGTGCATCGAATTGGGGCCAGAAGTTGAACATATAATACCACTGGAATAAGTGGTTCGGGCGGCCGGGGGAGACATAGTCCCTGGTTCTAGGATCCTGTACCCACATGTCGATTATATCTGCGGATACTGAAGCGTAGTCTATTTCGCCCCTGATGAAAAGTTCAGGAGCAAGAAGGGATGCTTCTGCATTATAGGTATCTACGATTCTCTCGATATGAATCTGATCTGCTCTAAAGTAATAGGGGTTCTTCTCCCATACCCTTCTGAATGAGTGCTGGTACTCTGTGAGTACATAAGGGCCAATGAAGAGAACAGTGTTCAGCTCAGTGCCGTAGGTTCTATAATGCTGTTGCAAGAATGGCCTATAGGCAGGCAGGAAGCCTACAAACTGGAGGAAGTAGGGCACCGGTTGATTCAATGTGATCTGCAGGGTATACCTGTCAATTGCTCTAAAGCCTACTGCGCTTAAGGGGACTTCGCCTGCATAGTACTGCTCTGCATTTTGGATATACCTATTATACTGATGGGCATTCCCTGAAAGGTTTGTCGGGTCTAAAACCCATTCCATTACTGCAACAAAGTCGTCTGCAGTTAATTCGGCACCGGGAACCGGGGTTTTGGTATGATCTACCCATTGCAGACCCCTGCGGATATGGAAGGTATAAACAGTTTCATCTGCATTGATTTCCCACCTTTCTGCAAGTCCCGGGGCTAACAGGTCGTACCTGTCCCTGGAAATAAGACCCTTTTGACCCAGTGCATTGAAGTCGGCATCAGTTGCCGAAATGCTGTTGTCAAAAGCTCTTAAATTGGAAACTTCGGTCGAATAAATGCGCCGAAGAGTCTGATCTACAGCATACCTTATGCCGTGGGGGCCAATTTCGCTTGTTGCGGGTCTTGTTGCCATCCCACCCTGTTGCTGAGTTCGCCCTGCGGCGAATAGCGAACCTGCGATTAACAGACATAATAATATTATGATGCCTTTCCTCATAAAATTCCTCCTAAGAATTCTTTATTTTCCCCATTATATTAACATAAAATAAATAAAGTGTCAAAAGGATTTGTTACATGTTTTTATTAAAAATTTTAAAGTGATTGAAAAAGGGGTTCCTTGTATAAAAGGTAGTTTTTTGCTCTTTCCATCCACTCTTTTTCTGTTTTCCTTAAATGATTTTCTATCTCATCTATCATATTTATCTTCCCGTCAAGATAATCCAGGAGCAAGGGGTCTCCTGCAAGTAATTCAATGGCCGTTTTATCGTTTCCTGCCTCGTATTTCCCGGGTCTGAAGGCAAATTCTTCGCAATTTTCTTTTAAAAAGCGAATTTGACGAAGAGCGTGCAATAGGGCATGGTATTTCTGCCCGGGTCTTCTTATCAATTGAAAGCCGAAGCAAGGTTCTTCTTTAAATTTGTGATATACAGGGATAAAACGATGCCAGCGGAGGCTTGCGCCCTTATCAAAAAGAGGGTTCCCCTCATCGTTCCAATTTTCTAAGCCCTTCTTAGCATTAAAACTTATCAGTTTTTCCATCCAGGGGGCACCGAATACTTCAAAAGGCCTTGTCGTGCCCCTTCCCTCGCTCACATTGGTGCCTTCCCAAAGGCATTGGCCTGAATAAAAGTCGCAAGTATAGTACCCGGGAATATTTGGAGAGGGGGGGATTAGCCACGGATATGCATTTCCGACGGCCTCTTTTGAGATAATCGTGAGGGGAAAATCGGCATTAAGTTCTGCATGAAAAACTTGAGCCATCTCTCCTATGGTAAGCCCGTGCCTATGGGGAAGTCCCCTTATCCCTATAAATGACTCGTATTCTGCGGGAAGAGGTGAACCTTCTATCCCACGCCCTGCAGGGTTGTTTTTATCAATAATCCAAACCCACAGTGGTATATTTTCTTCTTTTAGGGTGATAAATAAATTGCGAATGGTGGACAGATAGGTAAAGTACCTTACCCCAACATCCTGGAGGTCTATAATAAGGGCATCAAGGTCCAGGAGGATCTTTTTATCCGCTCTTAGAGAAGACTCTTCGTTTCCGTAGAGGGATACAAACTCGCAGTCTTTAAGACCGAGTTCGCTATAGAGAGAGTGCCCCTCAAGTTTTACCTGATCCTGAAGCTCCCCAAAAAGCCCGTGCTCGGGAAGGAAAACCCTCTTTAGGTTTCCGCGCTTATGGAAGGTCTCAAAGAGATATTCACCTTTTGCTGAATGCCATGCGGCTTGATTGCATAAAATACCAAGCCTTCCGCCATGCAAAATAGACTCAGGGCTTTCCCATATTGGTTTTGTGAAAAAATAATGACTACTCATATCCTATCTTTTCTGCATTTGGGCCCTGTATCCGTCAAGCTCCTTTTCGTTACCATGAATAAAGTGTCCGCTTTCAATCTCAACCCATTGGGGCAGGTCTACAGTATAATCATGGGAAGAGGGATCGTAGACTTCCAGCACCTTCTTTTTTTCCTTGATGGGGTTTGGCAGGGGTACTGCCGATAAAAGCGCCCTTGTATACGGGTGCAGGGGATTATTGTAAAGAGTCTCTGTATCCGCAAGTTCCACAAGCACACCCTTATGCAAGACTGCAATTCTATCGGTTATAAACCTCATAACCGAAAGATCGTGGGAGATGAATAAAATTGTAAGATTGCGGTCTTTTTGTATTTTTGAAAGCAGGTTCAATACTTGAGCGCGTATTGATACATCGAGAGCTGATATGGGCTCATCTGCGATAATAAGGGATGGCTGCATTATTAGAGCCCTTGCAACACCTATGCGCTGTCTTTGCCCCCCTGAGAACTCATGGGGGAAGCGGCTTGCAAACTCAGCTAAAAGGCCGACATCGCCAAGGGTCTTGGCCACCCTTTCCCTTCTTTCATTTGCTGAAAGGCCCTTCTCGACATTCTGAAGCCCTTCCGAAACTATATAGTCAACCTTTGCCCTCTCGTTAAGAGAAGCCATTGGGTCCTGGAAGACCATCTGTATCTCGTGTATTACCTTTCGATCGAGTTCTTTGGAGATCTTACCGTTTATCTTCTGTCCCTTAAAATAGACTTCACCCCTTGTGGTGGGATTTACCCTTATTATTGCACGGCCTATGGTGGTTTTACCCGAGCCTGATTCGCCTACAAGGCCAAAGGTCTCTCCGTTAAAAATATCAAAGCTCACCCCCTTTACGGCAACAAACTTCTTCCTCCCGGTACCGAAGGTAACTTCCATGTCGCGGACATTAAGCATTGCATCATTTTGCTGAACAGTGTTCATCAAGAACCCTCCTGTTAAATATCTTTTATATGTCCGATTGGCTCAGGCGGCTCAAGCTTAGGAGCCCTTGGGTCGAGCAGCCAAGTGCGGGCCTTATGGGTCGGGCTTACATTGAAGTATGGCGGACGGTGCAGGAAGTCAATTGCCATAGGCAGTGGATTCCGGGCAGCAAAGCCGTCCCCGCGGATTGGGAGAAATAGGTTTGGAGGTGTCCCCCTGATTGAAAAGAGGTCAGTCTTTTTTATACCAAGCTGGGGAAGCGATGATAAAAGAGCCCAGGTATACGGATGTTTTGGTGTGAAGAAGATCTCCTCACAGGTGCCGATTTCAACTATGTCTCCTGCATACATTACGGCTATCCTCTCTGCTACATTTGCAACAACTCCAAGGTCATGGGTTATATAAACCATTGTAAGGTCATACTTATTGCGAAGGTCTTTTAAAAGGTCGAGAATCTGGGCCTGGATTGTAACATCAAGGGCTGTAGTGGGTTCATCGCAGATAAGAAGGCGGGGATTACATGCCATTGCTATTGCAATAACGACCCTCTGCCTCATTCCGCCCGAGAACTCGTGCGGGTATTGAGAGAACCTGCCTGCAGGATCAGGTATACCGACATCATGTAAAATTTCTAAACACTTCTGCTTTGCCTCTGCTCCCTTCATGTCCTGATTGTGACGAAGGGCTTCACAGATCTGCCAGCCTATCGGTTTAAGAGGATTAAGAGAAGTCATCGGGTCCTGCATGACCATTGCAACATGTTTTCCCCTATGGCCCTTCCAGTCATTCTCTGTTTTTAGTTTAGCTAAGTCTCTGCCGTTATACATTATGGAACCTGCATCGATCCAGCCGTTTTTATCTAAAAGACCGATAAGGTTTTTCATTAAGACCGATTTGCCCGAGCCTGATTCGCCGACAATCGTTAAACTTTCACCCTTATAAATATCCAAGCTGACATTTCTTATAGCGTGTAACTGCCTTCCCCTTAAACTGAATTTAACGTTAAGGTTCTTTATGGAAATTAGTACTTCTCTTTCTTCCATGGACTTCCTCCTTAAACGTGGTTTCTTGGGTCGGCTGAATCGGCAAAAGCATTACCCATAAGATAAAAGCTGACCGAAATAATCGATAAAACTATAACGGGAAATATCAACTGATAGCGCAGAGCAGGTGCCATCATTATATTTCGTCCTGTACTTAGCAGGGTTCCTAAAGACGGAATTGTTACATTTAAGCCAAGGCCAATGATCGAAAGGAAAACCTCAGAGCCGATAGCACCGGGAATTGAAAGTGCGAAGTTGAGTGTAACAATTGATACCATGTGGGGGAGGAGGTTTCTGAAAATGGTCTTCATTACACCGGTGCCAAGACAGCGGGAGGCAAGGTTAAACTCGCGATCTCTAAGGATAATTGTAAGATTACGGATTAGCCGTGAGACACCAACCCAGCCGTAAATACACATTGCAAAAATAATCGTATTTACACTTGGCCGCATGATAAACGAGACCATAATAAGTATCAAAACATTTGGAATATTATTAATGATATTGTAGAGCTCTGTAAAAAGAAAATCCAGTTTTCTCACATAACCCCATAGCATCCCAATCAAAATTCCAAGGGCAACATTTACTGTTGCAACAGTGAAGCCTATGCGTAAGGACGTGCGTGTTCCCGACCAAATGCGTGCCCAAAGATCCTGGCCTATTGCATTTGTACCGAAGAGAAAGTAGAACTCTCCCTGTCTTGTAAGAGGGGGCTGGTTTCGGAATTGAATGCCCGTTACAGGGTTATTATGAATTAAAGTAGGGGATTTCTGGTTTGGAAGAAATGGCTGAATTAGTGCGAAGGCAATCAGTATTGTAAGAATAGTGAATGTTGTAATACCCATTTTATTTTTGAAAAACATTCGCAGGGTGCTTCCCCAGTATGAGTAATTTGAATAGCCTGTCTTTTCTGCTGCCTGCAAATCGCTTTGAACAAAGTTAAAGTATTGGGGATCAAGGTCTGAAATTTCCTTTTCCTCAAGATCATCGGCCAGGTTTATAACTTTTTCCTTGAAGCTGCTAAGCACAGATTCTTCGAGTTTTTCTGCACTGCTCATCATAAAAGAATATTTGCTCATTACCTTTGATCTCCTTTTTTGTGCAATTTGATGCGCGGGTCTACGAAAGCCATAAGTAAATCGCCCAATAGCAGCCCAAAGATACCCAGTGTTGAATATATAATTACAAGGGCCTGAACCAGAGGATTATCCTGACGCTGTATAACCTGAATTAATAGACCGCCTGTACCGGGAATAGAGAAAAACCCTTCCACGAAAATCGAACCGACTATGGTAAAAAGGATTGCCGCAGGAATTGTATTTGTCATAGGTACTACGGCATTCCTGAATACATGCCTAAAGAAGACTTCGGTATGAGGTACACCCTTTGCGTATGCAAGTTTAATATAATCCTTATTTATTTCATCGACCATAAACCTGCGCATCCAGAAGGCGTTACTTGCAATAACAGGCAGCATAAGGGTGAAGATGGGCAAGATCCTTGTTGCAGGGATGTCAGGGTCGAATAACATTGGAACACCTAAAAGGGTAGAGCCGTATAATTGAATAACGATTATATAGACCGCTGCGGGAACCGAGTTCATCATCGCTATATAGAACGTGCCGCCCTTATCCCAGCCTCCACCCTTCTTCCTTGCCATCATGATGCCCAGGGCCCAGCCTATGGGAATACCGAGCAGAAGCGCAGATAGGCCAAACTGCAGTGATATTGGAGCTTTCTCCCTTATTATGTCTATGACAGGGATATTTATCCTATACCTGATGGATGTGCCAAAATCAAATTCGGTGAATACCTGTTTAAAGAAATTAAACATTTGCACCGGAACCGGATCTAAAAGGCCCATGTGTTGAAGTATGGTATTACGCTCAAGCTCAGTTAGCCTATCGTAATTTACAGGGAAGTAGCCTTCCAGCGGCATAAATCTGAGTAGAATAAATACGATACAGATGATTAGGAATAAACTCAGTAAGGAGCGTAATGTCCTCTTTATGATAAATTCGAGCATAGAAAATGATATTATATGTGCCCATTATATGTCAACATAAAAAATGCAAATTACAAACGCATGGAGTTTGCGCCAGCAAACTCCTAAGCTAAAAATGCGCAGCATTTTTAGCAAGGGAGGCGGCCTTGAGGGGTGAACTCTCCTCTTAGGACGGCTGCCGCAGCATCAAAGGCCTTCTCCGTATACTCCCAAACTGCCATTCCGTAACTTCCCTCAGGGATCAGGTAGAGATCCCAGGGATTCCTTAGAGCAAGGCATATAAAGGGGATTTTCCGTGCATCTGCGCCCTTTAAAAGCTCAATTCCAAGGTCAATCTGTCCGCGGTTTATATGGCCATTAGCTGTACCCAAAATTATTGAACTTACTTCGGGCAGTTTGGAAAGAATGTCTTTAATTTCTTCGGGGGTCGGGTTTACCGGGCTTTCGATGAAGTTCCCCGATAGTTTTTCTGCAAGCCTTCGGGCAAAGCTCGTAACTTCAGGTTTTCCTGCAGCACCTGATGATCTATAGGCAACTGAGCCGATGAATAGGGGCTTCCCCCCGAGGGGAGGCAGTTTTTCTCCGGGGCGCAGAAGGGCCAGAGAACTCCGAGTCAGATCATCATTTTGCTTCTTCCTTTTATCCAATTCCTCCAAACTCTCTACATCGGAGTCCTTGCCGAAGTTGACATACTTCTTCTTAAAATTAATTATTCTTTCGATAGACTGCTCAAACTCATTGGCGTCAAATAGGCCTTCCTCATAAGCCTTATTTATTGCAATAAAACTTTCCTCCATGAAGGGGGACTCGTGGCAGATAAAGAGAAGATCAACCCCTGCGGAAACAGCCTGAACACAGCCCTTTGCGACCCCATAGAAGTCCTTGATTGCGTTCATCATCATGCAATCGCTTAAGATCATGCCTTTGAATCCCAGTTTCTCCCTTAGGATGCCCTGTAGGATTTTCCTTGACATTGTTGCAGGTATTTTTTCCTGTTCTATTTTAGGGAAAAGAATATGCGCGGTCATAATGGCAGGAATCCCCGCTTCAATTGCAAGCTTAAAGGGAATTAGCTCACGCTCCATCATTTCTTCCATATTCCTGTCAATTAAAGGGAGGTCAAGATGGGAGTCAACATTGGTGTCCCCATGCCCGGGGAAATGCTTCCCGCAGCTCATAAGTCCCTCTTCCTCATAAGCTTTAATAAGAGCAGAAGAGTATAATGATACATTTTCTGTATCCACTGCATAACTTCTATTTCCTATAACAGGGTTATCCCTATTGCAGTTAATATCCAGGCAGGGTGATAGGTTCATGTTAATCCCAACGCGGCGGAGCTCTGCGGCTGTTATCCTTGCAGAAAGCGTGATATTTTCTGTGCTGCCTGATGCCGCAAGTGCCATTGCTCCGGGGATGTTTATCATGTCTTGGGGAAGCCTGACCACAGTTCCGCCTTCCTGATCCACGGAAATAAACGGGTAATGCCCCGTTTCACCAAAGACAAACTCCCGGATTTCCTTGCAAAATTGCTTTGCGTGTTTTGCATCGATAAGGCTATGCCTAAAGAGGATGACATTGCCTGCCTTATACTCTTTTACCATCTTTTTGAAATGGTCGTTCATACTAGTCCCTGCAATGCCGATGCTTATTTTCTGTCCGATTTTCTCTTTTAAAGTCATGCCTAATTATTCCTTTAATATAATAAGTATTGCTGTCTTTTCTCTTTAAAGATAACAGTATCTTTTTTGCATAGTTCAAGGTACGATTCAGGGCCTTCTATGCGAAGGAGATCAGTCCCTGCAAGTAAATCGATTGAACGTCTATCTGTGGGCTTATTCCCTTCCCTATATGCAAACTTATCCCCGCTTATCGTTATTATTTCTTTGAGTAATTTTACTGCAGTCAAAACCGGCTTATAAACACTGCGGTCGATAATGTGAAGCTGAACTCCGTGGCAGGAAACCCCCTGATGCTTACTGAAAGATGGAAGGAAGTGTGCAGGACGGAAAATTACCCCGGGGAGATTTTGGCCGTTCATTGCTGCTGCAAGCTCATCCGCATCAAGGTGGGGGGCTCCGATCTGCTCGAAGGGTCTTGTTGTGCCTCTGCCCTCGGAGAGAGTTGTTCCTTCAAAGAGGCAGGTGCCGGGGTAGAGAAGGGCAGTGTCAATGCCGGGGATATTGGGGCTCGGGTTTACCCATTGGAAGCCGATTTTGTCAGAGTAATAATCCCTCTTCCAGTTTTTTACTTCGATTACTTTTAGGTCGCAATTTATATCACATTCTTTATTATAGTACTGGGCAAGTTCTCCCATGGTCATGCCATGACGATTTGTGACAGGACCTATTCCGATGAAACTTCTATATTTGGCACTAGATATATTACCATCAATATCCACTCCGTTTATCGGGTTAATCCGATCGAGAACAATGAAGGTAATTCCGGCCCTTGCACATTCCTCCATGCAATTAAACATGGTTGATTCGTAGGTATAGAATCTGCAACCTATGTTCTGAATGTCGATGAGGAGCATGTCAATGCCGGCAAGCATGGAGGAAGCAGGTCGCTGGTTTTTTTGGTCGGTGTTTCCCTTGCTCGAGTATAGGCTGTAAACAGGGAGGCCGGTTCTTTTATCAGTATATGTGTCAATATTATCCCCTGCTTCTATTTCCCCCCTTACCCCATGCTCAGGTGCATACAGAGCTTTTAGGTTAAACTTCTCGTGGATAATATCAATCGAAGATCTTAATTCCCTTGTAAGCCCTGAATGGTTTGTTACAAGGCCAAGACTTTTTCCTTTAAGACCAAAGTCTTCTTTTAAAATCCTGTCGATTCCGTTTAATACTTCCATGTGTGCTCCTCGGGTTTATCTTTGCGGGTAAAACCTGATGGTCTTTGTGCTTGTGTCAATCGAACAGTCTGCGCCAAAGGGCAGGGTCATCATTGGGAAGCAGTGCCCTGATTGCACATTGCAGAGTATCGGTACATCGATGTCTCCGATTATGTCAATAAGACAGTCAACAGGAGAGTAGTTTGACATATGGCTGTTTTTGCAGTTTTCAAAAGTGCCGAGAATTATGCCTGCACTGTCCTTAAACTTACCGCTGTTTCGCAGATGGTATGCATAGCGTTCTAAGCGGCTTACTTCTTCACCGACATCTTCGATAAAAAGAATTTTCCCCTTAGTATCAATTTCGTAAAAGGTTCCTATGCTTGCAGAAAGAAGGGCAAGACAGCCTCCTGTTAATACACCCCTTGCACTCCCTTTTCTTACAGTGAAAATTTCTGCTCCCTTTGGATTCTGAAAATCGTAGGGTTCAACAGCATTAAGAGCATTAAAGAGGCTGTTCTTTGTTTCTTCGTCAAATTTGTCCACCATATTTGATGAGACCATGGGCCCGTGAAAAGTAACCATTTCGCAAATTTGATTTAGGGCGATGTGATGGCTTGTAACATCGCTATAACCAAGAAATATTTTTGGATTCTTTTTTATTATTTGGAGGTCCATAAACTCCATTGATCTTGAGCCGCCGCTTCCGCCCTTAATGCAAAAAATCGCATCTACTTCAGGGTCTGCAAACATGGTATTAAGCCATTTTCCCCTTGCAGGGCCGTTACCTGCCATATAACCGCCATGATTTGCAGTTAGATTATCCGCTACTTTTATTTTATACCCGAGATTTTGAATAAAGGACTTGCATTTTTCTTCCCTTATATAATCTACAGGGGAACTTGGGCATACAAGGCCTATAACTGAACCGCTTTCAAGTTTCTTTGGATACTTCATGCTTTCCTCACTATATTTCTAAAATGCCCCGGGTAGGAATCAATATATTTTCCTTCATCTCCCTTTAGGCCGTTAACAGGTAAACTAGATTGATTCCCGTCCATAATACCCCAAACAGGATATGACGGCTCTCCGATAAGGTCAATTAAATAACCGCTGATAACTGCATATCTTGCTTCTTCTGAATCTCTGTCGCAGAGGATGAAGTTATTCTCTCCATCGTTTACATCATCATTAATTGTAGGAGGCAGGGTACCTTTCCCATACAGTATGATTAACGGAAGATTATAGTATTCATTATCCGGAGCATTTTTAATTCGTACTGCACAAAAGCCCTCCCTTAGAATTGAAAATGCACTGTCAAGTGTAATATCACTTATATCATCATACTCTTTATCGTAAACCTTTGCTTTAATAATTTTCAGGTTTTCATTTTCCTTTTTACAGTCAAGTTCCTCGTATCCGAAAGAGAGGTCTTCTTCCGGCCAGACATTGTCAAAGGTCATGCCAAGATTTGCAGGATGACCGATATTACTCCAGTATCTTATTGGGTTTGGCCTTTCTTTATTTCCGGGATTGCTATAGCGTGATTCCCCGTGACCGTTATTAAATAAGAGATACGGGATTTTCACCTTGCTTGCAGGCTCGTGACGGGCGCTTTTAAAGGCAGAGAGATTATCGTGGAAGGAGCCGGTGCTTCCCTTACCCGAAAACTCACTTGAAAAATACCAGAGCGAGCGATGCTCGAGTTCGCCTTTCTTTGAATCGGACTCGAAGGGAATAGTATTCATGCGGCGGTTAATTCCAAGATTATATTCGTTTCCGTTAGGTGCTAATACATTGCGAAGGAGAACATCGTAGATAATCCTTCTGCTTGGAGGCTTTGGTATAACCCCGGATGAGTTTGCCTTGGATAAAAATTCTTTAGGAGGAACCCAGTCAACCGGGTCAATCTTTTCGTAATCCCCTGCAATTTCAAAGAGACCCCTTAGGATTGCTTTAAAATTGGTTCTGCGAAGGGTTACCTTTTCCGGGTCCAGTTTCGTGCAGCCGCTTTCAATTAAGATAACACCTGTACCCATCATCGTAATACTGTCACCAAAATAGACAGCACCCCAGTCATCAGTATAACGAGTGGTCATTTCAGGCCTCTCGCTCTGAATCTGATCATCAATCTTTTGTATTATCTGTGTTGCCTTCCATCTTGAATCGTTAAAGTATTTTGCTCCGTTTGAGGCGGGGGCGAGCATTGTTATCGTAGCGGGGGTGTCATAGCCTCCGACGCCTGTACTGCCCTGATCGTGCAGAGTAAATGCAAAACTAGGCTGAGATTCTTTTTCCTCCCCGGTACGAGAGAAGTTTGCAAATGCACGCCAGAGGAGCTTTGCCTCCCGAGTTTCAGAAGTCCAGGCATCGCGGTTAAGATCGATTGGAGTTAAACCTTCAGGACCTGAGTCTTCGACCGGGAAGCTGTTTTTCCCTCCGACAAAGAGGGCAGGGTGCCTTCCCGATGATTTTTGCATAGAAGTGCGGCGCCAATTATTTGCTCCGTCAGGGTTTGCCATAGGTACAAAGTGGATATTTAGGGATGAAATTTTCGACCTAAGGGACCTTGCAGTTTCCCTATCACCTGTATCAAGCATTTCATCTTTCTCTGCAAGCAGGAAAAGAAAAATGTCCATTAGGGCCCTTGTGCCTGTTGACTCAGTCCCATGCATCTGGGACCAAATAAACACTGAAATGCCCTTCTTATCTCCGTGACGGATTTCGTAAATTGGCCTTCCCTCAAGTGAGCCGTCAATTATAGGACCCTTTTCCCCTGCAGAATTTTCTTCTGAATCATCGATTAGTACAGAAATTGACCTGAATGCGTTTTTATCATCATTTATCTTATTCTTGATATTCTCGTAATGGGGGAGTATGTATTCAATTTTATTTAGGCGATAATTTAGAAGAGGGTTCGGATCCTTGTATACTGCATATAATCTATCCAGAAAATCATTGTCAATTTTCAAGAGAGCCTCCGATTTAGAGCATAGTTCTTAAGCAGGTTTAAAGTCAATCTCCTTACATGATATACTTTAGATACAATCTTAAAATGGCAGGAGGCCATACCATGAAATATAGAAAACTCGGGAAGACGGGATTAGAGGTGAGTGAAATCGGGTTCGGCTGTACCTATTTTCGCGAGACAGGCGAGCAGGTCTTAAGCAAGATGTTCGACATCGGGATAAGCGCCGGCATAAACTTCCTTGACTGCTGTTTATCGCGCCCGGATGACAGGGATGTGGTCGGGAGGCTTTTAAAGGGCAGGAGGGATAAGATTATTATTCAGGGGCATTTAGGGCTTACTGTCGAGAACGGCCAGGAGGCCCTGACTCAGGATTTGCATAAGTCCAGGGAGCATGTTGAAGATTTAATGCGCCGTCTTGGTACAGATTATATTGATATCGCGATGCTTCACTGCATAGACCAACCGGAAGAGTATGAGGGAGCAGTTAAAAGTGGTCTAATCGACTATATGCTTGAACAGAAAAAGAAGGGTGTCTTTAAGTATCTTGGTTTCAGTTCCCATGAAGTTGACCTTGCAACAAGAATGGTTAATTCAGGAAGCTTTGATGTTGTTATGTTCAGCATCAGTCCGCTCTTCGATTTAGTGTTTAACGACATGGATCGTTTTTTCACAATGCCGAATGACGAGGCCTATCCGAAGAAGCTGGACATCGACGATAGGCGGGCAGGGTTTTACCGGCTCTGCGCCGAGAAGGGTATCGGCATTTCCGTAATGAAGGCACTAGGGGCAGGGAGTCTTGTTGACCCGAATGACACCCCCTTTGACAGGGCAATGACTGTCGGTCAATGTATCCGCTATGCGCTAAACCGCCCTGCTGTTTCCGGCGTCTTCCTTGGAATGAAAGACGAGAAACAGCTGATGGATGCTCTTGCCTACTATGATTGCTCGGAGGAAGAGCTTGATTATTCATCGATTTTAAGCAGTGTGACAGGGGAACTGACAATAAAATGTCTTTACTGTAACCATTGCCTTCCATGCTCGGCAAGGATTGATATTGGAAAAGTTACCCGTCTCCTTGATAAGGGGGATGAAAATGATGAGTATTCTAAACTCGAAGTGAAGCCCTCTAGTTGTAATGGATGCGGTCACTGTATACCTCGCTGTCCCTTTGGCATTAATGCGCAGGCGAATATGAAGAAGGCTGCGGCGAAGTATAGCTAGAAAAGGATATGCCATGGGAATAGAAATAAAAAAGGCCGATCATAATCTGCTTGACGAATACTGCCGAGTGGAGGTTGCTTCTTATGTCGGTGTGGAGTACCTGCGTGATGTCTATGATTATTTTGTAAATTATACAGTCGGCGATTTTAGTACAGGTTATATAGACGGAGAGCTTGCAGGAATAGGAAAGCTGAGCCGCTTATATGACGGCTCTGCCTGGCTTGAGACACTCCGTGTGGATAAACAGCACCAGGGGAAGGGTCTCGGCAATGCATTTTACAAGCATTTCCGTAAGGAAGCTGAAACCCTTAAGTGCCCTGTTATGCGCATGTATACAAGTGAAGGTAATGCAGTAAGTAAGGGCCTTGCTCAAATTAATGGCTTTAAAACAGTTGCGGCTCATAGGGGCATGTTTTTAGATAACCCGGGCAGTCTGAATTATGATCTCCCCGATTCATTTAGGCTTGCAAGCCCTATGGAGGCTGTCTCGGCATGGAAGGATTATAAAGAAGGATTTGTCTGTCTTAACCGTACGTTTTACGAGAAAAACCCCGACACCTATGCAGGAATGGGAGCCGAGGGCAGAGCCTTTATTCAAGGGAGTACAGCCCTAATCCTTGGGGCCCGCTTTCAAAGAAATAAGGGCCTGCATATGGCCAACCCTATTGGAGACGTGGAATTGGCCCTGCGTTTTGCTATTTTCTACACAGCGAAGTTGAACCTGCCAAAGCTGACCTGTACCTTTGACCTCAAAGATAAGGGCCTTGAAAAAATGCTGACTTCAATCGGGTTTAGAAATGAGCCTTATACCACAATTGTTATGGAGGGGAAGGTATAAGTGAAAAATTACCCATTGTTTAAACTTCTTCTATACCTTTTTCCCTTAGAAAATTAAGGTAAAATTCGTATTCGGATCGAAGCAATTTAGGTATATCCAGATCATAGGGACAATGGGTTTTGCATACACCGCAGTCTGTGCAGTTCTTGACCCTTGCCATATTCGCCTGTCCTTCAGGTGTAACAAATTGCTCCCATCTCATGCGCCTCAATAAAAGGCTCATTCTTGCTGCCTGCCCTATAATTATTTTCGCAGGACAAGTAGGCATGCAGTATCCGCAGAAACGGCAGAAAGAGCCTGACAATTCCTCGCGGTCCTTTTTTATCTGCGCTTCGATTTTCGCATCCATTGCAGGGGGATTTTTTTCCAGTTCAAAAAATTGTTCCAGTTCCCAAGCATGCTGTATGCCCCAAATTGGTACGATGTTTCCGAAGCTGCGCAGAAAGGCGAAACTTGCAGTAGGGTCTTTTAAAAGTCCCCCTGACATGGCTTTCATTGCAATCACACCAACATCGTGGTCCTTGCAGAGCTGCACCAATGTCAAATCTGCATCACTTGAAAGGGGAGAGAGGGGGAACTGCATGGTATCGTAAAGACCGCTCTTAACTTCTTCAATGGCCACATCCAGTTTATGGGCTGTTATCGAAATAAACCTGATTTTGCCCTGTTCCTTTGCCTTTAATGCAGCTTGGTAAAGCTCACTGTCTTGAGTCGGGCAGCTTCCGGGGTTATGCAACTGGTAGATATCAAGGTAATCGGTTTTAAGGTTTGTAAGACTTGTTTCCAAGTCCTTAAAAAGTGCCTCTGCTGTTGAAGCATGGGATTTCGAGGCTATGATAATTTCACTTCGAACATGGCTTAGAGCCATTCCAATTTTCTCTTCGCTATTGGTATAGCCCCTTGCAGTATCATAAAAATTAATACCCCCTGCATAAGCTTTCTGTAGTAGAGTAGCTGCTTCTTCAAAGCTTAGGCGCTGGATTGGGATTGCCCCAAAGCCGCTGCGACTTACCATTAAACCGGTTCTGCCTAAACGTATTTTTTCCATTTTTCCTCCATCCTTGTCTTTTCTTATTATACATGATATAGTATCATAGTTATACATAAGGAGGGAACAGCATCAAAGACCCGTATAAGGCAGGAATGTTCAAGGAAAACCCTTACTTCGCGAAGTCCGATATTAGGGGCAGCCTTGTAGTAGTTCTTAGGGGTACATTTGAAGACCGCGGATTATCATTAATTAAACCTATATCAAGGGCAGTAAAAAAGCACGAAATCCACGAACTCATTATTAGTGATGAAAAGGATATCGGCCCCGGCTCCACCGTGAATAAAATTGCCTATCTCGGCTTCCTTGAAGTTGAAGAAGGGGGGGTAATAATCTCGGGCGATACCTTGCTTTTAAATGATAAACCGGTCGGAATAGTTGCCGGCTTTGATGAAACCCATATGCCGAATCATCAGAACATAGTAATCTACTGCGATGAAAGGATAACAGGAGAACTATTGGGCTGTAAGGTCGGAGACAGTATTGTATTCCGCCTTACAGGCGAGTAATTGGATATAGTTATATCTATATATATTTATTTTTTAGGAGTTTAGCATGTCGAAGTTCAAGTACAAGTATCAGATGTATAAGCATCTCCAGGCGAATATCCCAAACATTTATGCGGATGCTCGCAAAGCAGCAGAAGACATTGGTATTCCTGCCGAGAAGAAGGGGTCAGTAGGCCTTACAGGTGCAATCTCAGGATGTCCTGCGCCCCTGCGTAAGGATATTATGGAGGCAACCGAGAAAGGTGCAACCAAGACCATTCCTTTAGCAACTCTGGTAGAAGAAATTCGTGAAATTGTAAAAGACGTATATGGGGACGGCTATGATGTGGCCCCCGTTACAACCTGCGAAGCCGGCCTCTGGTTATCCTATGACGTGCTATTCTCCCCGCCGATGATGGGCAGGGGTGACAATTACCGCGCCCGCTATATTGCCCCCTACGAGAAGCACATGCATCATCAGGGCGGATACGGCCGTCCCTTCCCGGGCAAGTATAAGGACTATCTTGCAGACAGGGGAGCAACCGCAGGGGAGCTTGGCTTCTACGGAAAGAGACAGAATAATCTTGATACAATCATAGTTCCATTGGAAGGTGCGAATTATGATAATCACGGTATCAAGTTCCATCCCACCCCGCTGCTCACGGGAGTTGATCCCGATGCGTCTTTTAAAACCTTGAAGAAGGTTGCCGAGCGCCACGCAGATACTCTTACAGGCCTTACCTCCCTTGGCTATGAAACCCCGGGATACGGCTACGGCGTGAAGGACGGAGAGGGAACACCCAAATTACAGAAGAACCTTGGTGAGCTCGCAAAAGATTTTAATATCCCCTACGTCGTTGACAATGCATGGGGCCTTCCCCTTGTAGGCTTTAACCCCATTAAGACAGGTGCGGATGTTGTTGTTTACAGTATGGATAAGGCAACCGGCTCCTGTACATCGGGCCTAATAATCGGTAAGGAAGACGTGATGGTCCCCCTTCGCAGGGCAATGGGCATGCACGGTGACCGCTGGGGAACCCTCGCAAGTTACGGTAAAGCCGCTTATGTCACCTTCGATCCCGGAAAGGAAGCCTTGCTCAGTCAGGTTCAGGCAATGAGAGTGCTAAGGGATAACCCCGCAGTTCTAACAAAGCCGGTTGATGATCTCTTTGCAATAGTAAAGGATGAGTTCTCAAAACTCCCGAAGAATCTGCAGGATGGCATACTTATCAACAAGTCTTATAACTCTTGCGCGGTGGAAGTAAATTACGAGCAGACCTGGAAGAAGGGAAATATGGGCATACCGATTTTCACAATCGAAGATATGTATGCAGGCTCCAATCTGTTCCAGACCGGCATGACCCACATGGGAGTAATTCCGACAATTGCCTACGATGCTAATATTTATATTTCAACAGGCCAGGGCACAACAGACGAAAACGGTGCTCTTTTGGAAAAGGAAACCCGCTGGGTTCTCAAGTCCCTCGTTAAGTTGATTGAGATTGTCTGCGGTTACGCAGGAATCTAGGTATAAATGACCGAACCCCTAAGCCGTGTGCTTGATGCACTTGATGTGGAAACCTTTCTGGTTTGCTCAAGCGAAGCAGAGGGCAAGCACCTTGCCTTGAGCTTAATGAAGAAATTGGGCTTTAATGATGTGGACTTAGTTTTCATTAAGTTTCAGGGCTCAGGCGCAAGGGTAAGGATACGTTCTTATATTAACAGGCCGGGGGCCCGTTACCCCTGGCTTGATGAACCGGGGGCCGGTGATGCAGGCAGCTAAAAAGATCTTACTTGCACCAATAGACCCTGTTCATGATGTCGGCCTAAAAATGATAAACAGGGGTCTAAAGCAGGCAGGTTATGATACTGTCCTGCTTCCCCCGGACCTTCCCACCGAAGAGCTTATCCAGGCCGCAATTGATGAAAAGGTGGATACCATCCTCCTAAGCCGCACCCTTGGCTACGGCGTTGCAGAACTCCTTGCCCGCTTTATTGACCTTGCTGATGCGGCAGGCATTCGCGAGAGGACTCGCATTGCAATCGGGGGCATGGCGATTAGGCCTGAACTGGCCCAAGAGCTTGGCTTTGATGCGGGTTTCGGGCCCGGCTCCACCCTCGAAGAAACAATTGCCTTTATCGAAAACACTGAGTATATAAGGGGGGAGGGGAAGGACGTAAAAGTTAAGGCTGACCTTTGTTCAGGTTTTACCTATGAAGTTAAGCATAACCGTATACGAGAACTCCTTGAGCAGATTACCCCAATGATTCTTGATTGGACTTCCGGGAAAACCAGCCCCGGCATTAGGCGGGCGGAGCTTCGAGATGAGTTATACGATAAAAATCTTGCAGATTTTCTTAAGGAATATCCTGCCCACTGCGATGATATAGTTAAAAACTATTATAAAAATGATGTGATACATCCTAAAACTCGCCGCTTTGCAGGTGAGGATTTAAAGAAACTGGATAAGTATATCGAGTATTCAAAAACCGATCTTCAAACGCCCTCGTTAAGACATAAGTTAAAAAAACCCATAATCTTCGTTCAGTACGGCACAGGATGCCCGATTATGGACATTGCGCATATCAAGGCAAGTGAGGCTCACGGTGCAGACGGTGTAGTCCACTTTGACCCCTCCTGGGGTGCAAGAACAGAGGGTTTTTTTGACGGCTTTATCACCCATGAAGAAGACGGCACTGTTATAACTTCAGGCAATTTAAAGATGATTAATAGTGCACTTGAACAGGGAACCCTCTGGCAGGTAAGGGCACATAGGGGACTTAATACCCCTGAAACAGTGGTTCTTGCAGGGAAGAGTGGTGCCGATTTAACAAAGATAAATATCTGCTACGGCGCACTTGGGGCAGGGACAGAACCTGCAAGGCTCACTGTCGATGGTGTTGCCGCAATGAAGTATAGCGCAAAGTATAATCTGCCCTTCGATGTTGTAACCAACGAAGAGCTATGCGGGGTCCCTGCATTTAAGGCCTTCGCAGGCATGCTGATTGGTGCCCATCTTGGTGTTAAACTTGGCGGGAAGCCCATCCTTCAGCCCCTCTTCTGTTACTCCCCCGAAGTGATGATAGGCGGACAGATGGAAGACAATTACGTGGATTTTAATGCCGCAAAGATTCTCGCTTTAAGGGAAATAATGGATGCACCGATCTGGGCAGGGGCCCCTGTAGGATTTTTAACCCATACTGAAGACAGAGTGCAGTCAAGTGCTTCAACGGCATTTCACGCAAGCTTGGCAGCAATGCTTGGGGTGGACATTATTTCAATTGCATCTTCCGATGAGGCTTACTCCGGCGGCCCCATTGCAGTACCGTCGAGAATAGATACCCTTCGCGCCACAGCAGAGGGCTTCAGGTTCTTCGGTGAATCAAAGCTGCAGATAAGCCGGAAGGCAAAGGACTTAAGCGAAGAGCTTGTTGAGGGTATTGAAAGGGTTCTAGCGCAGGTTTTGGAAACCGGGGATTTTGTAAAGGCAATGTATGACGGGGTTCTTGGGAGCAGGGAAGACGGCGCATATCCGGGGCGTGCAGGCCTTAATACCGTAACGTGACCCTTGGCATAGCCGGAACTGCAAAAAATACCGGCAAGACTACCACAATGTCTGCCATCATGGAAGAAATCCGAAAAGATTCGGCTATCACCCTTGGAATAACAAGCATAGGCTATGATGGGGAAGGTTTTGATAATATAACAGGTCTTCCAAAGCCGCGCATAAATGTTTGGCCCGGCATCATTTTAGCTATTGCGATGAACTGTATCAAATTTTGCACTGCCGGAATCGAAATAATAAAAAAAACAGATATTCAAACACCCCTTGGTAAGCTAATGATTTGCCGTATTATAAAGCCGGGAAAGGTTCTCCTTGCAGGTGCCAATAAGGGTTTTGAGCTGAGAATTATCCTCGATTTAATTTCTGAATATAGTAATATGATAATAGTTGACGGCGCCCTTAATAGAATCGCTCCAATGACAGAACTGGATTTCCTTATCCTTGTTACAGGGGCTGCAAGATATACTGATATAAATCGTCTTGCAGATGAAAGCGCCTGCTTTCCTCTAATTTTTTCAAGACCCGTATTAAAAGAAACAGGAAGGGTTGATACAGTTGACTCCGTATTAAACGATGAAAGTTTTTTGAATTTTATGGAAAAATGTAATTCTTCTGATACTTTGATTATTAAAGGGGTCATTGCAGAAAAATATTTAAAGAGATTCCTTGATTTAAAACCGGGGGGAAAACGCCTTATTTTTAATGATCCTGTAAAACTCCTCCTTTCAGGAGATCCCCTTGGAATGAAGGGCATCCTTTCAAACTGCAGCACTGTTGAAATTGGAGTAGCAAAGCAGCTTAAATTAATTGCAATGACAGTAAACCCATACTACCCTGAGTACCGTAATAATAATTATTTTGAAGCCTTTATTGATGCAGAGATATTATTAAAGACTGTCTCTTCTTATGTTAATATCCCATGCTTCGATGTTGTAAAGCAGGGAGCAGGAGAAATTTACGATATTCTAAAATCCTTCCAGGAATAGCGCCTATCATCCTTATCCCTATTCAAAGGCTTCCTATGTGCTAAGGTCTTTTTTAGGAGTTTAATAAATTCTTTCCTTGATATTTCTTCAGCTCCAAGGCTTTCCAAATGATTAGAATGATTCTGGCAGTCAATAAAGGCCACCCCGTCTTCAAAGAGGAATTTTGCAAGGGTGAAGAAGGCAGCCTTGCTTGCATTTGACCTTGATGAAAACATGGATTCACCGAAAAAAACATTTCCAAGTCTTATGCCGTAACAGCCCCCCATTAGCTCACCCCCATAACGGGCCTCTGAAGAATGGGCCCAGCCAAGATTGTGAAGCTCTGTATATGCAGAAATTACATCCTCCGTAATCCATGTACCGTTTTGCCTTGCCCTCCCAATTTCTGCGCAGGCTCTTATAACCGCGGGGAAATCCTCATCAAAACTTATACTGTATACCCCCTGCCTTAAGACCTTCTTCATTGATGCGGAAATGTGAAGTTTCTCGGGAAAGAGAACAAGGCGCGGATCAGGAGAATGCCAAATTACAGGCTCGTCATCGCTGTACCAGGGGAAGATGCCCTGCTCATAAGCTGAAAGGAGCATGCCGGGCGAAAGGTTTCCTCCCCAGGCGACTATGCTATAATGCTTTGATTTCAGGGGGTCAGGAAATGTAACGCGTTCCTTATCGCCAATATGGGGAAAATCAGGATCGGGCCCTGTAATCGAGTTCATTTAACTTTTTAACTGCTGCTCTCTATTTCTTTTTCCCGCTTTTGCTTTTTCTTCCGGGAGGGTCTATTGGACTTGATAATATCTATCCGGTATTCTCCGTCCTTGAAATCTGCAATTGCCTTTCCGCCATGCTCTAAACGGCCAAAGAGGACTTCGTCAACGAAAAATGACTTGATTTTCTCTTCAACAAGGCGGCCCACGTTGCGGGCACCTGATTCACGGGAATACCCATCGATGGCGAGTTGGTTAAGGCAGTCATCACTTATCTTTAGGCTCACATTCTTTTCAAGGAGCTGTTCCTTAAAGAAATCCAGTTCCTTATTAACAATGGAAGTCATAATTTCCCTCGATAAGTGGCTGAAGTGGACTACTGCATCGAGCCTATTACGAAACTCAGGGGTGAAAATCCTTTCAACTGCTCCGTCAATGGCAGTATCACCTTCCATCCTCTCTCCGAAACCTATGAGGCTCTTACCTATATCTCTTGCACCTGCATTGCTTGTCATAATAAGTACCACATTCCTGAAATCTGCTTTGCGGCCATTATTGTCAGTTAAGGTGGCATAATCCATTATCTGTAGGAGCATATTGTATATGTCCGGGTGTGCCTTTTCAATTTCGTCAAGCAGGACCACTCCGTGGGGATGTTTGCGAACTGCATCTGTAAGGAGGCCGCCCTCTTCATAGCCGACATAGCCGGGCGGGGCTCCAACGAGGCGGGATACACTGTGTTTTTCCTGGTATTCGCTCATATCGAAGCGGTGCATTACTACGCCAAGTATATCTGCTAAGCTTCGAGCAAGTTCTGTTTTGCCGACACCGGTGGGCCCCACGAAGAGGAAGTTTGCAACAGGTTTATTCTTGTCTCTGAAACCGGCTCTTGAGCGCTTTACCGCCTTAATTACAGCGTTGACAGCTTCATCCTGACCAAAGAGCCTCTGTTTTAGGCGTTCATCAAGGAGGCGCAGGCGATCTTTTTCATTTTCTGTAACAGAGCGCTCGGGTATTCTTGCAATTTTCGAGACCACTGTTTCAATCAAAGGCAGGTCTATGCAAATTTTCTCTATTTTCTCTATAGAGGCTTCCTGAACACTGTTTGATACCCCGCCATCCTTTTTATATGCTTCGATCCTTGCATAGGAGCCTGCCTCATCAATAACATCAATTGCCTTATCAGGCAGGCGGCGTTCTGTAATATACTGTGCAGAAAGTCTTACTGCACCTTCAACGGCTTCATCAGAATATTGAACATGATGATAATCCTCGTACTTGCTCTTAAGCCCCGTAAGGATTTTTACCGTATCTGCCTCGCTTGGCTCATTTATATCGATTTTTTGGAAGCGCCGTGATAGGGCTCTGTCCTTTTCAAAGAATTTTCCGTATTCCTCATGGGTTGTTGAGCCTATACAGCGGAGTTTCCCGCTTGCAAGGGCCGGTTTTAGGAGGTTGGAGGCATCTAAGGCGCTTCCTGAGGCTGAGCCTGCACCGACTATTGTATGAATTTCGTCAATGAAAAGAATTGCCTTCTCTTTTTTTAGCATTTCTTCAACAACTTTCTTGATTCTCTCTTCAAAATCCCCTCGATACTTTGTCCCTGCAACCAATGCACCCATGTCAAGGGAATAAATCGAAAAGTCTTTGAGGGTCGGAGGTACATCTCCCGTTGCGATCCTTCGGGCAAGGCCCTCGGTTATTGCTGTCTTGCCGACACCTGAGTCTCCTACATGGACAGGGTTATTCTTAAGCCTTCTGCAGAGGACCTGGACTGTACGGTCGAGTTCAATTTCCCTTCCGATTACGGGCTCAAGGCGGTTTTCCCTTGCAAGGGAAGTAAGTTCGGTGGCGAATTTTTCAAGAGCGTTTCGCTTATTTACCCTGGCCCTCGGATTTGCCTCGGATATATCCTCTTCACTATCCTTTTCGCCTTCGTATTTTGAATGTTTATCCCGGTAAAATCCCTTCTCGTCTTCCTGCCCGTGGGAAATTACGCTTAAAAGGTCATAACGCCTTACTCCTGCCTCCCTTAAATAGTATGCACAGTAGTTCCTTTCCTCATCAAAAAGAGAAACAAGTATATCCGAAGCATCAAGGGTTCCCTTCTGAGATGCCTGACTTGTAATCACCGCCCTCTCAATAACACTTTGAAAATTTACGGTTTGTATGGGCTCTGCGCCGTTCTTAACGGGGATTTTTTTATCGAAAAAAGACTCCATGCCCTGTTTAATCTGATTCAGGTCTGCACCGCATGCAAGGAGTATTATTTGAACTTCATCAAAGTCAAGGGCGGCATAAAGTACATGCTCAGGTGTCAGGAACTCATGATTCCTTGATTTTGCCTCATTTATCGCCTGATTTATTATGCTCTGTACAGAGCCGGATATATTCATTATTCTCTCCCTGATAAAATATATATCAATTATACCTCTTCTACAACACACTTCAGGGGGTAGTTGCTTTGCTTTGCCTTTGCATGAACCTGATTTGCCTTTGTCTGGGCAATATCCCATGTATAAACGCCCACAATTCCCCTTCCCTTATTATGGACATTCAGCATTATTGCATTAGCTTCCCTTGTATCCTTATGGAAGATCTGCATCAAAATTTCTACTACAAATTCCATGGTAGTATAATGATCGTTTAATAATACGACCACATAATCCTCAGGTTCCTTTAGTTCGTTCTCGTCCCGGGATAGTAGTTCAGTTTCACCCTTATTTTTTGCTGCCATAATTAATTAGTTTAAAGATATACGATTTTAAAGGAAAATACAATGTGCTTGCCTGTAAGCCTTTAATATGTTATATTGTTAATAGCGGAGGAGATATGGCATTTATTGACGAATATGATTTTGAATTTCTAAAGAACGAGGCAGAAAACCTTGTTCTAAAGGAGCTTGGACGTCAATTGGAAACATACTCAGAGCCAATCTGTCTGTGTAACGATTGCGTTTTAGATATGGCTGCAATGGCCCTTAATTCTGTAAAACCCCTATATCGGGTATCTCTTTTGGGAACACTGTATACTGCTACTGCAATGGATGAAAAAATCTTTGGTACTAATGTAAGGGAAGCCGTATTCGATGCCATTAAGAAGGTGAGTCAGAACCCGGGCCATGAAGAAAACTCTGAAGAAGAGGAAGATGATCCGGGGGAAGATTAAGCCCGCATCGTATTTTTATAAGAGAGATAATTTTTTACCCTTAAGACTGTAAACATCTCTTTACTCGGGTTTTCCTTATAATCGGTAAAGGTTTTATCGTATAAGGTTCTTGGAATCTTCATTATTGCGACTTGGTCCTCTTTCATCCCGTGAATATGAAACTCTAAGTTATTTTCGTCCGAGCGGAAATACCTGATGTCAATCTCGCTGTCCGGGTACTGCTCTTCTGCCTTAATTCCAAGCCTATACTTTATTGCCTCAATCGGGACAGGATCAAAGGAATCCGAGATAATAGAAAGGCGCTCAGTCATTTCAGGGTACCCGATAATAGCTTCCATTGAGTCGCTTGGTTCAGAAGTTCGTCTGTAAAAATCTCCCCGTTCAAGTTCAGGGATGATCTCAAACTTCAAATTTCTTGAAGGCCAATGTATGAAAATCGGGAATTCAGGCTTATGGGTCTTCTTGCAGTTCTGACAGAAGAAATTCAAGAAGCTGCCGTTTTGGATTTCATCCATATAGGCAGGCTCTTTATCCAGATCATACTCTTCGGGGTACTCTGCTTCAATTACATTATCACAAAGACAGACAATTTTACGTTTCATGGCTTCTCCAAAAACAGCTTACAATATGATTATTCCCAAGGTCTATAGGCGGAGGGATTTCGGTTTTACATTTTTCCATTATATTGATACAGCGCCCTGAAAAGGGGCATCCTTCCGGTTTTTGTGCGAGGCTTAAGACGTCGCCCTTTAGGGTTTTTCTTTCCTTTTTTATGCTTGGGTCAAGCACCGGAATTGAGTCAAGCAGGGCCTTCGTATATGGATGCATGGGATTCTCAAAGACCGTTTCTGTAGGGCCCGATTCCATTACCCTGCCAAGATACATTACAAGAATTTGCCTTGAGATATGGCGCACCACATTAAGGTCATGCGAAATAAAGAGCATGGTAAGTCCTAGTGTTTTTTGCAGATCGGTTAAGAGATTCAGGATCTGTGCCTGGATTGATACGTCAAGAGCCGATACAGGTTCATCGGCAAGGAGGAGTTTAGGCCTTGAAATTAGGGCACGACCTATGCTGATCCTCTGGCGCTGCCCCCCTGAAAACTGATGCGGATAGCGATCCAAATGCTCTGTCGATAAACCTACCATTCCCGCAATTTCTCGCACCTGCTCGATTATAGCTTTCCCCTCTGCAAGTTTATGAGCTCTTAAGGGTTCTGCAAGCAGCTCTTTAACCTTCATTCTAGGGTTTAGGGAGCTGTATGGGTCTTGATAGATCATTTGAATATTTCTGCGTTTTAGACGCATCTCTTCGTTTGATAACTTTGTTAAATCAATCCCATCGAAAATAACTTCCCCTGAACTTGGCTCTGTCAGGCGTATTATGCATTTTGCGGTGGTTGATTTACCGCAGCCTGATTCACCGACAATTGCAAGGGTATCTTTCTCCTTTAAATCAAAGCTCAAATCCTCTACGGCCTTTAATTCCGAGACAGACTTTCTAAAGAGACCTCTTCCTGCCGTATATATTTTATTTAAGTTCTTTATTTCAAGGAGGGTCTTCATAGTGAGCCTGCCTTATAACAGCGGCAGATATGTGCAGGAGATATTTCTGTAAGTACCTGCTCTCCTGTACACTTTTCATCTGCATAATCACATCTTGCAAAAAAACGACAGCCCTTCCCGATATCTCCCATTCCCGGGACACTGCCCTTTATCGAATAAAGTTTTTCCTTTGAACCGAGAGTCTTCATGGATCTTAAAAGACCCCTTGTATAGGGGTGCAGGGGGTTATGAAAGATGTCTATACTCGATCCCTGCTCAACAATCTGGCCTGCATAAAGAACTGCAACTCGTCTACAAGTCTCTGCAACTACACCTAAATCGTGGGTTATTATTATAATAGAAGTGTCAAAGTGTTCTTTTAAGTCATTCATAAGAGCAAGTATCTGCGCCTGAATGGTTACATCAAGGGCGGTGGTCGGCTCATCTGCGATTAAGAGCCTTGGGTCAAGCATCATCGCCATTGCAATCATTACCCTCTGAAGCATTCCCCCTGAAAGCTGATGGGGATAGCTTAGAAGAACATCTTTTATGCGAGGAATTCCGACAAGCTCCAGGATGCTTGTAATTTTTTCTATCATCTCATCTTGCTTCATTTTCCTGTGTATTTGCAGTATTTCCAATAATTGATCTTGTACAGTAAAAATGGGATCAAGGCTTGTCATTGGCTCCTGGAAAATCATGGAGATTTCCTTGCCCCTTACCTTTCGCATCTCCTTTTCCGGCTTTTTTAAGAGATCCTCCCCGTCAAGAAGAATTTCGCCGCTCTTAATTAATAGGGGATAAGATATAAGGCGCATTATAGAAAGGGCTGTAATACTTTTTCCGCAGCCCGATTCACCGACAAGCCCGAAGGTTTCTCCCGGGAGTACGTCAAAGCTTATCCTGTCAGTAAGGTCATAATTTCCGCGAGTTGAACTTATATTGATGCATAAATCTTTAACTTCCAATAAGGGTTTTTGCATTTGTATCCCCTTATATCTTCAGCTTTGGATCAAGCACATCGCGAAGACTGTCTCCCAAAATATTGAAAGAAAGAATTGTCATAATAATGAAAACAGCGGGAAATATTGCAGTCCATGGAGCAAGTTCCATTAGACTGCGGCTTTCGGAGAGCATGGAACCCCAGCTTGGGTTTGGAGGCTGTATTCCGAGTCCCAGGAAGCTTAGTGTAGATTCGGTTAGAATTGCACTTGATAGGGCGAGGGTTATTTGCACCAAAAAGGGAGAGAGGGTATTCGGAATAATATGACGAATTATTACCCATACAGGACGTACCCCGACTGTTTTTGCGTTTTGCACATAGTCCATGTTCTTTACCGTTATGACACTTGCTCTGACAGTGCGGGTGAAAACAGGCATAAAGACTATTCCTATTGCTATCATTGTATTTCTTATATCACTTCCCAAAACAGAAACAATAAGCAGGGCAAGAAGAATTGAAGGGAAGGCGAAAAGTACATCCATAAAGCGCATTATAAGATTGTCAATTCTCCCGCCAATATAACCTGAAATTACCCCAATCAAAAAACCAAAACCGGCGCCAATTGAAACAGAAATTAAACCCACAAAAATGGAGACCCTTGCTCCATATAGGATACGGGAAAATACATCCCTTCCAAGATAATCGGTCCCAAATAAATGGCCCTCTCCGGGCGGGGCAAACCTTAATTGAGTATTAACTTCAAGAGGGTCAAAGGGTGCAATGGAAGAGGCTGTAAGGGCCATCAGAATTACTAAACCCACTCCAAAAAGGCCCCAGCGGCCAACCCTGTCTCTTAAAAGAGCGCCAAACACTTCTTTCATACCCTGACCTTATTTAAGAGTTACCCGCGGGTCGATTACCGCATACATTAAATCTACAAAAAGATTTATTAGGACATAAATCCCGGCAAGCATTAGGATATTTGCCTGAACAATCGGATAGTCACGTTTAAAGATGGCATCAAGGGTCATCTGCCCAACGCCGGGAAGCGAGAAGATCTGTTCTATTACTACGGTTCCTCCAAGGAGTGCGCCCATCTGCATCCCTATAATCGTAATTATCGGGATAAGACTATTTTTTAGGGCATGTTTGAAAATGACAAGCCTAGGTCCTGCGCCCTTTGCCCTAATGGTCTTGATAAAGTCCTGGCGCAAGTTATCGAGCATTGCAGAGCGGGTCATGCGCATAACGGAGCCTGCCATTATGCTGCCGAGTACCAGGGCAGGCCAAATGATGGTTTGGAGGTTTCTTAGGGGGTCGACAGTAAAATCAACCCAGGCAATCGGGGGATAATAATTGAAACCGAGGGCCAGGACCAGGATTAAAAGGGTTGCAAAGGCAAAGTTTGGTACAGATACACCAAGCAGGCCGAATATTCGGATAAAGAAGTCTGAAATTGAGTTTCTTTTTAAAGCTGATAAAATCCCAAGGGGAATGGAAATTATCCATGCGATAATAGATGCAATGAGCGCAAGTTCTATGGTGACCTTAAAGCGTTGAACAAAGTCGGGAAGTATCGGTCTGCCCGTTCTAAGAGAAACGCCGAAATCACCGCGCAAAATGTCTGTGATCCACATTAAGTATTGCTGTGGAACGGGCCTGTCAAAGTTAAACTGTCTTTCAAGTATCGCACGGTTTTCGGGTGTTTGCTCTATTCCCAAAATGTCCGATATAACATCCCCGGGCAGTATCCTGATCAGAAAAAAGACCAGGATACTGATGGTAAACATTACGGGAATGAGCATTAGTATACGTTTAAGTATGTAAGTTTTCATTCCCTAGTTTATAACTACCTAAGCCAAACCGTATTAAACCATTCGTTATGGTATGTTTCTGCCATATACCCTTCCACATTTGCCCTGTGGAAGTGGAAATCGCTTGGTGACACAAAGAAAATATTCGGCAGTTCCCTTAGGATTATAGTCTGTGCCTCTGCATAGATCGCATGCCGCCTGTTTTCATCGGTCTCGATACGGCCTGCTTCTACCAGTTGATCTATTCGGGGGTTAACATATCCCCAGACATTGGTTGCAGAGCCTGAATGGAAGAACAGACCTATACTGCGATCCGGGTCAGCCCCTCCGCCGTTTGAACTTACCATGGTCTGATGCGTTCGATCCCTCCAGGCAGCCACGAACTGGGCAGTCTCAAGGATTTCAAGTTCCGCTCTAACCCCGCCTCTTGCGAGCTGGCTGACAAGTAGTTCTGAAACTTGTGTTGTAAGTCTTGTGATACCTGCTGTGATCTTGACATCTATACCATTCGGGAAACCTGCCTGTGTAAGCAGTGTTCTTGCCCTTTGAACATCAGGGATATAAAACTCGTTAGTATCAATATTTACGGCCCATTTTTCCATGGTTCTGGGAACCGGGCCCGTAGCCTGAGCATAGCCGTCATAAATGGCAGTAATTATTTCCTGCCTGTCAATAAGAAGACTTATTGCCTGCCTTACCCTTATGTCATTGAATGGAGCTTCTGTAAGGTTAAATCCGATAAAGTCATAATTTGCAGAAAGGAAGTCCCTTACGATTATATCATTATTTCCCCTTACAAGCGGAAGGATGGTCGGGGGCAGAACTGCAAGGTGTATTGCACCTGTACGAAGGGCATTTAAACGTGCAGATTCATCGGGCATGATTGCGAAGGTTAAGGTATCGAGTCTTGGTTCGTTCGGAATAAAGTAATGCGGATTCCTTTCAAGAACAACACGGTTACCCGGGATATTTTCCCTGAACATGAACGGGCCTGTTCCTACAGGAACATTGTTCAGATCTCCGTGCCGCTCAACCTCTTCTCTTGGAACGATTGCAGAGTAATTTGATGTAACATACTGAAGAAAAATCGCATCAGGACCTGAGAGTGTAAACCTTACGGTATAATTATCAACGGCTTCTACCCTTTCAACCAGGGAGAAGTAAGCCCGTGCAACAGAGCCGAGGGCAGGGTCCATCATGCGGTTATAACTATAAACTACATCATCAGCAACCATTTCCCTTCCGTTATGGAACCTTACTCCGCGGCGAAGGTAAAATGTATAGGTATTTCCCGGGCCTTCAGTCCATCTTTCAGCAAGTTCAGGGTGAAAGTTCAAATGCTCATCCATTCTAAGCAGCTTATTGTATATCTGCTTATGAACTAGGATGGATGCATGCGCAGTGTTTATATGCGGGTCAAGACCTGCAGGGCCTGCGGCAACACCGTAGATAAAGTCTTGGGGGACTGTTGTTCCTGCTCTGTCCCTGTTTCCGCCTGCAAATGCCGGCATCAGCATACTGAGCAAAAGAAATGCAATCAGTAATCTTTTCATTTTATCCTCCAATAAAAATTAATTAAAACCATTGTATCATGATAAATCATATTAGTCTACTTTCCTAGTATTTACGATGGAACTGATATGGCCATTAGCTTCACTTAGCAGTTTCTCGGCCTCGTCCGCTCCTACTCCCATAAGAACCATTACAATTGCAAGCTTCGGCTGCTTCTTCGAAGCCGCGAAGGCCTCTTCTGCCTGCTCCTTTGAACAACCTGTAACCTCGCTTATAAGTCTTATTGAACGCAGAATAAGCTTATGATTTACCGGTTTTAAGTCCACCATAAGGTTCTTATATACCTTACCGATACGAACCATTGAGGCAGTAGTAAGCATGTTAAGAACTAATTTCTGGGCAGTGCCGCTTTTCATTCTTGTAGAGCCTGTTACAACTTCAGGTCCAACATTCACATAGAGTTTATGATTCACATAGTCAAAGGTTTTTGAGTTTGCATTACAGCTTATTGCCCCTGTCACTGAGCCAAGATTGCGGGCATAATCAAGAGCGCCAAGTACATAGGGCGCCTGCCCCGATGCAGTTATGCCAACAAGCACATCCTTAGCGGTAAAACCATGATGCTTTAACTCGGCCACCCCCTCTTCTGCTCGATCTTCTGCAGCCTCAATCGAAGACGTAAGAGCATCCCTGCCGCCTGCAATTAAGCCGACTACCATTCCGGGGTCCACCCCGTAGGTTGGCGGACACTCTGACGCATCAAGCACCCCAAGTCGTCCCGAAGTCCCCGCTCCAATATAGAAAAGCCGCCCTCCATTTCGGAAACTATTTACGATATCGTCAATAAGGGCTGCGATTTCAACGAGTATTTCACCGACTGCACCTGCGACTTTTTTATCTTCATTATTGATGATAGTAACAATTTCAAGAGTTGTACTTGAATCAATGTTCTTTGAACCTTCGTTTCTTTGTTCGGTTGTATATCCGAAAAGGGTTTCTGCATTAAGAGTATTTTCTGTCATTATAGTTCCTTATAAATTAATTCGTGTAAAGAGCTTCTAAAGGGTTTTAGATCAGGTGATGGAGTAATTACAAGGCGATTTGTTAGAAGGACGGTTACAAGATC
>WRKT01000002.1 GCA_009777995.1 Treponema sp.
TCAAGATAAAACATCCCAGGGGATTTAATCCCCCTAAAGGTACCAGGAAGACTACCTGGTTGATAGGTTGGAGGTCTAAGCATGGTAACATGTTCAGCCGACCAATACTAATCTACCGTGAGGCTTGACCATATTATCCATGGCTAAAAAGAAAAAAAGCAAAGCATTTTTTTCTTTTTAGCTCCGTAGTTTTGCTATCCCAAAGGGATACCAAAACTACATAAAAAAGTGTTTATACTTGGTAGCCATAGTGGAGGTGTTATACCCGTTCCCATTCCGAACACGGAAGTCAAGCCCTCTAACGCCGATGATACTGCCCCGCTAAGGGGTGGGAAAGTAGGTCGCTGCCAAGTTTTTTTTGTCTCTTATGGCTCTCTTCCCGGGATATAAGAAAATCTGTGGCAGGCAGGACATATTAGACCTGATATTGCATTTAAAATTGATTCGTCAATAGCTATTCTATGATTATCTATGGGACAAAAATAAGCTATTTCGTTATTCAAGAAGTCAGTTGCAAAAACAATTGTATTTCTTGTGATCCCAAGAAGCTCATCCCTGCTCATAAAAGTATTATTCGGGTCTGCCGGATCCAAAATAGAAATGACATCCTCTTCCGGATCATAGCCGGTAAAAACAACTGCATGTGAAGCTAAGTAACTTCCAATAGATTGCATACTCAGAATTGCAGGAATTTGATTCACTTCCAGGTACATAAGAATCTCTTTTAGATCAAGTATATACACAATCGCCGGTAATAAACCCCTCTTTCCCATATATTGTGCTGCTAAAGGAAATGTGCCCCCCATGGCCCGTCCATTAATATCATAAACTGCAATTTGATTAAAAATTTCCCGTAGATAAGCCCAAGATGTGGGCTCCCTATAATCATAAGGAACATCAGTAAATAAGCTTTCTCCAAAATAGAAATTTTCTACCATGTAAATTGATGCTGCAAGACATAAAACAGAATCATGCTGTCTGACCAATGAAATATCTCTTAGTCTTCTGTCGGGATCCTGGGGCAGGTGTGCATTGCTTACAGTATCCGGGATTAAAATGGTTATAGTTTCAGAAATGCTTCCCGGGCGCAGATTCGGATTTCCAAGGGTAAGGAAAAAAGTTAAAATTGCAGGATTTCCACTAATAATAATTGCACCAATAATTAAAACAATAAAAATTAATGCGATTATAAAAAATTTGTCCCTTAAGAAGTGCATTCATCGACCCTTGGCAGCTTCCTTATATTAATATAATGCCATACCAATAGCCAAACGCTTTTAATAGTCATGGCCATGGCTATACCCCACCACACTCCGCTTACCCCAAGTCTAGTATTCGCAAGGGCATAACAGACGAATACCCGTATAATATTACTGGAAACACTTGCGATTGTAGGTTTTAAGGTAATGCCCCTGCCCCTAAAAGAGCCGATTGCAACACCTTCAAGGCAAAAGAGCAGCTGTGCAAGGGCTATGATTCGCAGGTAGCTTCCGCCGATTAATATGCTGTCACTCTCATTTAGGAATATGGAAACCAAGGGCTCTGCAAGGAAGAAGAGGACTGCTGTGATTAAAATGCCGTAACCGGCCATAAAGATATTTGCAACTCGCCTTGTGGATACCATTCGCCCCCATTTTTTTGCTCCATAGTTCTGACCAATGAAGGCAGTAAGCGCGCTTGCAAAGCCACCGCCAATCATGAAAGACAGGGATTCCACCTGCATTCCCACTTGATGGGCTGCAACTGCGCCATAGCCGAATCCGGCTATAAGACGTGTTACCAGCATAAAAAGTAATGCAAAGAGCAGGGATTCTGCCGCAACAGGGAGTCCCCATTTTAATATTTGGATGATTTTGTCTTTGGCAATTCTAACGAATAGGACATAGTTTTCAAAAGGCCGGTTTCTATACTTTGTCATTGCCCATATTTTGACAACAAAATTGAAAATGGCGGCTATCACCATGCTTGTTGCTGCTCCCAAAATACCCATATTAAAAATGAATATTAAAATGGGGCTTAAAACAATGTTTAGGAGCAGGGCAGAAGAGTTAACATAAAAGGGCAGTTTTGTATTTCCAAAACCGCCGTAAACCCCTGTAAATACAGTGTGACCAAAGTTTAAAGGTATCGCCAATGCGGCAATTGAAAGATAAGTTGCTGCCGATGCTGCCACATACTCATTGTCTATATTAAAGAAACTGAGTAATTGCACTCGAAAAACTATCAATACGATGGAATAAAATAATCCTATGCATAATGAGAGCATAAAACCATTTTGGGCAAAACTAATCGCTTCTTCCTTATTACCCCTGCCCATATTTTGAGAAACACCGATCTCAGCCCCTATACGGCACATCATTATAAATGCAAAAGACATCCATAAAAATTGCCCTGCAAGGCCTGCTGCCGCAACATACTGCTCCCCCTGTTCTCCAAGCCTTCCAAGCCAAAACATATTGGTTAGATTATGGGCCGATTGCATCAGTGATGTTGCCATTATGGGTACTGAAAGCTTTAGCAGCTTATTAAAAATAGGACCTTCTGTTAAATTATATTTTGCCTGATTACTCACAGCTGCCTCCGGTAATAAAAAAAATGATATAACATTATGGAAAAATAGTGTATAGTATAGGGTAATTACTACAAAAAGGATTGGATATGATAACAATGCAAACCGAAGTATTTAAGGCAGGACAATTCGAAGCAGAAGGGAAGGTGGCACTCGCAAACGGGAAAAATATTCCCTTTAAATCTATCTGTGCTGATAACTTATTTCATGATGATGCTGAGAAACCCATTGGTTCGATGTTCAGTTATTCCTATTTTAGGAGTGATATTGAAGACGCTTCCGAGCGGCCCGTGATCTTCTTCTTTAATGGGGGGCCCGGTTCAGGTTCACTTTGGCTTCATGTTGGTCTTTTCGGCCCCCTGCGCATAAAGTACGATGATCCTGAGGCAGTAAATACCCCCTCTATTCCCCCATACAATGTTGCAAATAATGAATTATGCCTATTGGATATTGCTGACCTTGTTTTTATCGATCCTGTAGGTACCGGCTGGGGCCGCCTGTTGGATAAGGATGCAGGAGAGCGTTTCTTTGGCATGGATAATGATGCTGACTGCTTCAATACCCTAATTCAGAGCTGGTTATCGAAATACCAGAGGTGGCAGTCTCCAAAGTATCTGATGGGCGAGAGTTACGGGACAAATAGGGCAGTATTGCTTGCCGAGTCCCTTTCGGGGAGCAGTCAGGGGGAGTTCAGCAGTGTAGGTCTTAACGGGCTTATTCTTTTGGGGAATGCCATCGGGCAAACGGAGGGTGTTCTCTCCTTTGACACAGTTGAACCTGCTGTCCTTGCCCTCCCTTCTATGGCAGCAACTAACTGGTATCATAATAAGATCCCGGGCAGTCTTGAAGACTTTATTCAGAAGGCCTATGACTTCTGTGAGGATGAGTATTTAAAGGCCCTGTTTAAGGGTGCTACTCTTTCGGAAGCAAAGAGAAATAGTATTGCAGCGAAGGTGGCATATTTCTCGGGGCTTAAAAAAGAAACTGTTATCGAGATGGACCTTAGGCCTGATAAGAGAAAATATTTACAGCATGTTTTAAAAGACAGAGGACTTGAAGTAGGCGTATATGACAGCCGTTTTACTCTGCCCCTAAACAAGGACAGTATCAGCGATAAAATGGTAAGGGATGATGCTGCCATTGCACAGTATACCCCTTCCTTCATGGCTGCAATCTCCGGGACTTATAAAAAGCTTCTTGGTATAACCCATGACCGCAAGTACTATGCAATTTCAAATGAAGTTGGCAAGAACTGGAAGAGGGAATCAAGCCGTTCCTGTGCAAAAAGCCTTGCCGCTTCCATGCGCAGAAACCCCGATTTAAAAGTGCTCTTTTCTTCGGGGGCCTACGATATACAGTGCCAAATGGGTCAGGCGAGGTATCTGGTAAATCATATCGGGCTTGACTTAAAACGGGTTAAGCTTACAGAATACCCGTCGGGCCATATGGTATATCTTGGTGAAACTGCTGCAAAAGCTTTTGCCGATGATATTAGAGCAATGGTTGAAGGCACCCTGTTTAGCAAATTTTAGCTTTTATAGACAGATTCGCCTGAGTAGAATACCTCCCTGACGTTTTTTAGTGCCTTTACGCCTTTTAAGGGGTCTCCGTTAATCACTGCAATATCAGCAACTTTTCCGGGAGCGATCTCCCCGATTCTTTCCCCCATCCCCAGGGTTTCCGCTCCGGTCATGGTTGCTGCCTTGATTGCCTCGAGTACCGGCATGCCGTACTTGACCATCAGTATTAGCTCTTCTGCAATAGGAGCCGCTTCTCTTCCGGGATAGACAAGGTCAGTCCCTGCTGCAATCTTGACTCCTGTTTTATACAGTTTCTCGAAATTATCACGATATGCATTGGCAGCATTTTGGAAATACTCATGGTGTTCAAGGAAGCCGGCTTGAACAGAGGCAGGATTATCCCTTTCCATGCTCTCCTTTATGCGATCATGCGTGAAGGTATAGGCCACAATCGTGGGAACCCAGACCAAGCCCTTGTCAGCCATCTGTTTGGCTTGAGTCTCTGTTAGATAAGTACCATGCTCGATTGTATCAAAGCCGGCATCAATGCACATCTGTATAGAGGGTTGGGTTCCTGCATGGACGGCAATTTTTCTTTTAACACGATGACATTCATCAACTGCCGCATTAAGCTCTTCCTGTGTATACTCAGGGGTGTCCGAACGATGGGATGCCATTATCTTTATCCAATGTGCTCCCCTTTTAATCGCATCTCGAATGGCGGCTCTGACCTGCCAGGGACCATCCACTTCAACACTATGATCCCATGCATGTCCTCCGGTAAAGCAGATGTGTAAATCTGTATGGATGATCCTTGGAATCTTGATATAGCCTTTCTCGGCAGCCTGTATCATTGTGGCGCAAAGGTTCTTTGGTGAAGAGACGTCTCTCATGGTGGTAACACCTTTGGCAAAGGCCTGCCTTGCGTAATCGCCTGAATAATAGGCAATCATAAAATCATTATATGCACTGCCTTCAGGGGTATTCCACACATAGCCGATATGTACATGCATGTCGATAAGCCCGGGCAAAATGCTTGCGCCCGGATATTCAAGGACGGTTTTATCTTTATGCTTCTCCCTTAGCTTTGCAATCTCTCCAAGCTCAAGGATTTTTCCTTTTTCCAATACCAAGGCCGTATTTTCCAATACAGTTTTCCCGTCGCCTGTAATGATCCTGTCAGCTTTTATGATCATATGATCCTCCTTGTATATTGTAATTTAAAAGTATGATATAAGTATACAATGAATATAGCCATCTCCCATACCAATATGGATTTTGATTGTCTCGGATCACTCATTCTTATAAAAAAACTATTTCCTGATTATCAGCTTGTAAGAAGCAGTCGTATACTTCCTGCCGCACAGATCATGTACGATTTTTATGAAGGGTATTTTAACTTCCTTTCCCTTAAAGATATATCAACCGAGAAAATCGAAAACATCATCATTGTGGATACCTGCATGTCTTCCCGTGTATCGGAGTATTTTTCTCATATTAAGAACTCAAATCCAAGTATACACATATTTGATCATCACCCAATAGAAAACTGCGATATTCCGGGGGCCGAGGTTGAAGGAGGAAGGTTTGGTGCAACCACCACCATACTCGGGAGAATGGCGATAAAGAAGAAACTAAAGCTCTCCCCCGAGGAAGCTACAATTGCCCTTGCGGCTATTTATGCCGATACCGGGCGGCTTCTTTACGATAATGTCACGAGCGAAGACTATGAGGTTTCGGCATGGCTTTTGAAAATGGGGGCTTCTTTAAGACTGGTTAGATCATTTTTACAGACAATAAAGGAAGATGATCAGCTTGCCTTATTGAATAAACTAAGGCCCTCTCTGCATACAATACACGGGAATATGATCCTCTTAAGTTATATGGAGCTTGTCGAAAATGTGCCGGGTCTCTCAGCCGTTGTTGAAAAAACAATGGAGTCCCAGAACCCGGATGCCTATTTTGCAATTTTTTCTATTATTAGTGATGATATAATCATGATAATCGCAAGGAGCCAGAGAAAAAACATTGATCTAAATGTTCTGCTTTCTGAATATGGGGGCGGGGGGCATCCTATGGCTGCATCTGCTAAAATATCGGGAAGCGGCGGGCTTATGTTCCTTGAAGATTTTCGCGTTTTCCTTGAAAAATCCATTGCCCCTGCTGTAAGTGCCGGCGAAATTATGACAAGAAATGTCTTTTCAATACTTGAAACTACAAATTTAAAAGACGCTTCCATGTTTCTTGAAAGGGTCAACCTTACTGCTGTTCCGGTTGTGGATCAGGAGGGAAGCCTTTCGGGACTTATTAGTCTTCGAGATATAATGAAAGGCCGTAAGCATGGGAAAATGCATGCGCCTGTGAAAGCATATATGTCTAAACCTGTGATCTCTGTAGGGAGCAATGCAACAATGAGGGATGTTGAGCAGATTTTCTATAAGAATAAAATCAGCCATTTACCTATCCTCGATGAAGGAAAGCTAACCGGCATTGTAACGCGCTGGGACTATCTGCAATTTCAAAAACAGAACACAGAGACCTTATAAAATTCTATCTCTTTATCTTCTTTGTTGTTGTCATCTCCATTGGCTCATCAAGTAACACTGTTCTATTGATTTTCTGGTAGGGCTGGAGCCTTTGGTTTACTTCAGATACTATTGATTCGACCTTACTCATGATTTCATCTTTTGATGGGGTCTTATCATTTGCGTCCTTATACTCAGGGTTCGGATAAATAACGGCTTCGATGCCCTCAATTTTAAGTTTCTCGTCTTTTAAGTAGCCGCGAATCATTACCTGTTCCACTACGTCAAAGAAGAGCTGGAATTCATTCTCTATTTCCTCAGGGTAGACATTCTTTCCACCCTCGGTGACGATCATGTTCTTTGCCCTGCCTGTAAGATAAAGATAATTTTCGCTGTCCATATAACCAACGTCACCTGTTTTCAGGTATCCATCCGGAGTAAAGACCGCGGCGGTTTCCTCGGGCATCTCGAAGTAGCCCTTCATTACCATTGGTCCTTTTATTATGACTTCTCCGATACCCCGCTCATCCGGGTCCAGAATCTTCATGTCGACTTGCGGAAGGGTAACCCCCACAGATTCTTCTTTATAATGCTCAATCGGGTTAAGGTTGATAATTGGACTTGTCTCTGTAAGGCCGTAACCCTGTACAAAGTCGAGACCTAATTGGTTAAACTTACGGAAAACTGATGGCGCAAGAGGACCTCCGCCTGAAATACAGATTCGCAGTGTTGATAGAGAAGCCTTCTCCAGAACCGTACCGAAGAGCTTTTTCCCGGGATTTACCTTGAAGACCTTCTTTATGAAGCCTGAAATCATCATTAGGAAGGACATTATGCAGTATACCAGCTTGCCCTTTGCCTTAATTCCCCTAATAACCCCTGCAAGGAGCTTATAGTAGAGCAAGGGCACTCCGAGGAGCAGTGTAATCTTTCCCTCTTTAAGCTCTTTTAACATTACAGCGCTTACCATCTTCTTACCGAAAACCACTTCTGCACCGACAGATATTGTTTCAATAAAAACTGCAAGCATGCAGTAAGAGTGATGAATGGGAAGTATTGCGTAAAAGACATCGGTATGGTAAAGGCGTAAAGGTGTCCCCTGTCCAAGGTAGCAGTCTGAAACAAGGTTCTGATGTGTCAGCATGACCCCCTTGGGCTTACCTGTTGTTCCTGATGTAAAGAGTATTGCCGCAAGCTCATGCTCTGTGGACTCTTCAATTTCTGCCTCGGGGCCGTCCAGGGTATAAACGTATGTTCCAATGTCCTTCTTTAGCGATACCACAGTATTCAACTTCCCCGGATTTTGGATATAATAGGGGTGCTTTTCTTCATCAATGAAGAGCATCTTTGCATACGAAGCCTTTAAAAGCAGGTCAATCTCTTCATTTCTAAGCTGATAATCAATAGGTACAACAGTAGCTCCCGCAAAAAGGATGCCAAGATAGGATATTGCCCACTCTGAAGAGTTTTTTCCTGTAAGTGCGACCTTATCACCCTTACGAATTCCCTTACTGTATAACCAGCGGGCTATACCTTCAACTATTTTTAAAGATTCTTTATATGTCAGAGTAATACGATTCGGCTCGAACATTGTAAAACAGTTCCGCTCTCCGTATCGTAAAACATTAATCCTGTACATTTCAGGAATTGTTGGCCAGGTTCCGGTAAATGCCTTTCCCCTGTACTCATCCAAAAATCCCCAAGGCTTGTATTCTCTTAACTTTTCGATCATAAAATACCTCATTGAAAATTAATAATATATGTTACACAATTAATATATCATGATTAAATACAAAAGACATTATATTTATACAAAGTTTCTTATTTTTATTTTGCTCATCTCTTCCCTCCTATCCTGCATGGCGAGAATTGAAGGTGAACTTATGGAAGGAGGGGCAGTGGAGCTCAGTTTAAGGACTTCCCTTGGTCCCAGAACCATAACTCTAATTCGTTCTCTTCGTACATTCGCGGGAGATGAATCTGAAGTTCTTTTGCTTGACGTGCCTGCAATCGGGCTGTCTCTTGAAGCAATGCCGGGTATCGGAAGAGCCGGAATCAGAAATACAAGCCCCTCTGCCCTTGATGGCACTATCTTTATCTCCAATATTTCCGATTTTCTTGCAGAGGGGGATGCAAACAGAAGATTTGTAGTTCTAAACGAGGCTGCTCAAAACTCTTCAATAAACGTGGTGCTCGACAGGGTGACAGCACCGGGCCTATTCCTCAACCTTTCTCCGGATATCCTTGAGTATTTTCATGCTATATTTGCGCCTGCAATCCAGGGAGATCATATCTCCGTGCAGGAATACCTTGATCTTTTAACTTCCATATACGGAAGGCCCCTTGCAGATGAGATCGAAGTAGGTGTTATTCTGGTGCAAATTACATTCCCAAGACCGATTATATCCGTCAGAGGGGGGACTTTCTCGGGAAGAATGGCTGAGTTTAGCATTCCCCTCGTGGATTTTCTTGTGTTGGAGCAACCCTTGCTCTATGAAGTAAGATGGTAAAAGGGCCTAATCCCCTTGTCAAATACTGATTTGCCCTGTTATAATTAGCGGGTATACTTTATTTATAGGGGGTTACATGGCGACCGCTACTGCGACAGCTAAAAAGGAGGGGGTAACTTTTCCCCCTGAGCTTATCTCGTTCATTAACGAATGGAAGGTTAAACCCGGGAGTCTGATTATGATTCTTCATAAGACTCAAGAGGTTTTTGGTTATGTTTCCAGGGAAGTGGCAGGTCATTTGGCCGTTCTAACCGGAGTTCCGCTGGCCCGTATTTACGGGGTAATTACTTTTTACCATTATTTTAAGACAAAGAAACCCGGCAAGTATAAAATTGCAGTTTGTATGGGAACTGCATGCTACCTCAAGGGTGCCCAGGATTTTCTCGAAGATATTCGGAAAACCTTGGGGATTTCTGTGGATGAGGTTACCGAAGACGGGCTTTTCTCTGTGGATGCTGTCAGGTGCATCGGTTGCTGCGGCCTTGCGCCTGTATTGACGGTAAATGCAGATACCCACGGCAAGCTAAGAAAAGAGCTGCTCCCCGGCATTCTTTCGCTTTATAAGAATCTGGGATAGAAATCTAGAATCATGCATTTTTTCCTTACAGATATAATTATGGATATCGCTCAAAATGGAGCCGAATCAGGTGCCTCTTTAATTGAACTCCACGTTGCAGGCAGCGAATGTCTTAAGGAAAAGGGTGAGCTTAGCTTCACGGTGAAAGATAACGGCAAGGGGATGACTGAAGAAGAGCTTAAAAATGCAGGCAATCCCTTTGTCAATAACGGGAAAAAACATCCGCATAGAAAAGCAGGGTTTGGACTCCCATTTTTCATCCAAACGGCAGAAGTTTCAGGCGGGGAATGGAAAATCAAATCTACAGGGAAGGGTACCACTATAACAGGATCTTTTAATTGTGAAAATGTAGATACCCCCCCCATAGGCGATATTCCCGGAATGTTCAGAACCGTATTGCTTTTCGAAGGACCCGGGGAAGTAGTGATTTCCCGAACCGTAAACGGGAGGTCTTATGTCCTAAAGAAAACAGAGCTAAATGATGTTCTGTCGGATTTGGGAAACTCAAGTTCACTGATTTTATTGGATAAGTATTTAAGAGGAATGGAAATTCCTCATTCCTAATCTAATTGAAAGGAGTTGGAAATGGCCAAGTTGACATTGGAAGAACTGCAGAAGCTTCGTGAAAAGAACAGACAAGACATGAGGCGCAGGGAATCCGTGGGTAAAGAAACTCAAGTTATTATCGGTATGGGTACCTGCGGTATCGCGGCCGGAGCTAAGGGTATAATGGATACCATTATTAAGATTTTAGATGAAAATAAGCTTATGGAGACTGTCTTGGTTCGCCAAGTTGGCTGCATGGGTTTTTGCAAGTCAAACGCCGAACCCAGTGTGGAAGTTGCGGTTCCCGGTATGCCCTTGGTAATTTACGGAAATGTGGATGCCTCCCTGGCAAAAGACATAGTTTTGAAACATATAATTGGACGGGAGTTACTGGAAGACAAAATTGTTGACAGACCCGCTATAGGAGGCAAATAAATGGCCTATAAGCAATTTATCCTGGTATGTGCCGGAACCGGTTGTGAATCTTCGAAGGCAGATGAAATACACAGAAACTTGAAAACTGAGGCCGAAAAGCACGGTTTAAACAATGATGTTCAAATTATTAAGACCGGATGTTTTGGCTTTTGTGAAGCAGGCCCGATAGTAAAGGTACTGCCTGAAGAATCTTTTTATGTTTATGTAAAGCCGGAAGATGCCAAAGATATTATTTCAGAGCATATTCTTAAGGGCAGGGAAGTCAGCCGCCTTCTTTATAAGGGGGATGGTGAAAAGAAAGATTCAATGTCTGTAGAGAATATTCAATTTTACCAAAAGCAGGTAAGGGTTGCTTTGAGAAACTGCGGATTCATAGATCCTGCGAATATCAATGAGTATATTGCAAGAGACGGTTATAAGGGACTTGAAAAAGTTCTTCTTGAATGGACTGATGAGCAGGTTATTGAAGAGGTTAAAATTTCAGGAATGCGGGGCAGGGGCGGCGCAGGTTTCCCCACCTGGATGAAATGGGATTTTGCCCGAAAAGCCGTGAGTAATGCTCCGGGCGGGCCAAAGTACGTCATCTGCAATGCAGACGAAGGAGACCCGGGAGCCTTTATGGATCGTTCAATTATTGAAGGTGATCCGCATTCGGTTATTGAGGGGATGATAACAGCCGGAAAGGCGATAGGCTCCCATAACGGTATCGTCTATATTCGTGCAGAGTACCCCCTTGCTGTGAACAGGCTCTATTTTGCCTTGAACCAGGCAAGGGAATACGGACTGCTCGGGAAAAATATTTTGAACTCCGGCTTTGACTTTGATATTGAAGTACGCTTGGGAGCCGGAGCCTTTGTCTGCGGTGAGGAAACAGGTCTTATCAAGTCTGTTGAAGGTGTACGCGGAATGCCCGTTCCAAGGCCGCCATTCCCTGCAAATAAGGGACTTTGGGGTGTGCCGACTATCATCAATAATGTTGAAACCCTTGTTAATATCCCTGCAATTACGGCGAGAGGCGGAAGCTGGCTTGCACAGATGGGGACAGAGAAATCCAAGGGCTCCAAGGTTTTCGCCCTTACGGGGAAGGTAAATCATTCGGGTCTTGTTGAAGTTCCAATGGGGACCACCTTAAGGGAAATTATTTTCGAAATAGGCGGCGGCATTAAGAATGGAAAGAAGTTTAAAGGCGTTCAAACAGGCGGCCCCTCGGGAGGTATCCTTACAGAGAGCTTCCTTGACACTCCCATAGACTTTGAAACCCTTACTGCAAATGGCTCAATGATGGGCTCGGGCGGTATGATCGTAATGGACGAAGATGACTGTGTTGTCGACGTTGCCAGGTTCTATATGGACTTCTGTGTTGACGAGTCTTGCGGTAAGTGTTCTCCCTGTCGCATCGGTACCACCCAGCTTCTTTCGATCCTCGAGAAAATCTGTAACGGTAATGGAGAAGAAGAGGACCTGGATAAGTTGCAGCATATAAGTAAGGCCATGATGAAGGCCTCCCTTTGTGCCTTGGGTCAGACTGCTCCAAACCCGATAATGTCTACGATTAAGATGTTCAGAAACGAGTATCTTGACCATATTCATGATAAGAAGTGTAAGGCAGGGAAGTGTAAGAAACTTGCACGCTTTACGATTGATTCAGGTAAGTGTATCGGCTGCGGTGTTTGTGCCAAGAAATGCCCGGCTGATTGCATAATCGCTGAAGATGCTGCGAAGTTTCCCGACAAGAAAAAGCCCCCATACCGGATCGAGCAGGAAAAGTGCCTGAAATGCGGCGAATGTATTGCGGCATGTAAATTCAATGCGGTATTAAAAGGATAGGAGTTATATATGGTCAACATTAAAATAAACGGGAAAAGCCTCCAGGTAGAAGACAATCTCACCATTTTGGAAGCTGCGAAACTGGTTAATATTAAGATACCCACCCTATGCTATACCCCTGATCTTTCCCCTTGGGCAAGTTGCGGACTCTGCATAGTCAGAACTGCGGGACCGGGTTCACCGCGTATGGCAAGGGCCTGTACAACAACTGTTGCAGAGAACATGGATATTATTACCCATGACCCTGAAATTATTGCAACTCGCCGTACTGTGGTTGAGCTTATTCTTTCAAACCACCCCGACGAATGTCTTAGCTGTACCCGGAGTAAGAGCTGTGAGCTACAGAATGTGGCAGCTGACTTCGGCATCAGGGAAGCTTCCTTTAGAAAGGTTAAGTTTGATAGGCCGATTGATGATTCAAACCCGGCAATAGTACTGAACCCCGAGAAGTGCATAAGCTGCGGCCGTTGTGTCAAAGTCTGTCAGGATGTGCAGAATGTCTGGGCAATCGAGTTCCTTGGAAGGGGAATAAACGGCTCCATTGCCACTGCAATGGATACACCCCTGGGCGAGGGTCCCTGTATCAAATGCGGTCAATGCGCAGCTCACTGTCCTGTCGGAGCTATTTATGAAAGGGATGATACGCCTGTGGTCTGGAATGCCCTGCAAGACCCCGAAGTTCACCCGGTGGTGCAAATTGCCCCGGCAGTTAGGGTTGCCCTTGCTGAAGAGTTCGGATTACCGCCCGGCACCCTTTATACAAAGAAGATATATGCGGCCCTGCGTCGCCTTGGGTTTAAAACCGTATTTGACACAAACTTTTCTGCAGACCTTACAGTCATGGAAGAGGGAGCAGAATTGGTCAAACGTTTGACCAAAAAAGACGGTGCAATACCCCTGATAACAAGCTGCTGTCCTGCCTGGGTAGACTATCTGGAAAAATATTTCACGGACATGATCCCGCACTTTTCCACGGCGAAATCTCCCCAGCAGATGATGGGTGCCATGATTAAGTCGTATTGGGCAAATAAGGCAGGAATAGATCCAAAGAAGGTCTATTCAGTCTCGATAATGCCTTGTACCGCAAAGAAATGGGAAGCTCATCGTAACGATGATATGAAGAGTGCAGGTGCCGGCTGGGATGTGGACATAGTCATCACAACAAGAGAGCTTGCCCGCATGATAAAGCAGGCGGGTATTGTGCTTAATGATTTACCCGATGAGGAAGCGGATAACCCGCTTGGACCGTATACAGGAGCAGGTACCATCTTTGGTGTAACAGGCGGTGTTATGGAAGCAGCGGTGCGGAGTGCTTTCAATCTTGTAACAGGAAAGGAAATGGGCGATGTAAACCTAAAGCCCGTCCGGGGCCTTGAAGGTGTAAAGGAAGCTGAAGTTGACTTCCAAAATGGAACCAAGATCAAAATTGCCGTTGCACACCAGATGGGTAATATCGAGGCTGTACTGAATAGTATAAGAGAAGCAAAGAATGCAGGGAAAGAACCCCCCTTCCACTTTGTGGAAGTGATGGCTTGCAGGGGCGGATGTGTCGGAGGCGGAGGCCAACCTTACGGCTGTACCGATGAAGTCCGAAAGCAGAGGGCTGCAGGTATTTACAACGATGATGAAAAGTCCAAGTACCGCTGCTCCCACTTGAATCCTTATATCTTAGAGCTTTATAAGGAATTCTTGGGAGAGCCCAACGGTAAGAAGGCCCATGATCTGCTTCATACCTCGTATACGGAGAGAGAGCTCTACGTGAAATAGTCGATTTTAAGGAGCCGTATGACCAACGCAGAAATTTTTGGGTATATCGACCATACCCTGCTTAGAGCTGTCTGTACCAGGGAAGAAATTGAGAAACTCTGTGACGAAGCCCTGCGCTTCAAGACTGCCTCTGTCTGTGTGCCTCCCTCTTATGTGGAGTTCATAAGCAATGCATTTGCAGATCTAAATATCTGCACGGTCATTGGTTTTCCGCTTGGCTATAATACTACTGCCGTAAAACTCCTTGAAACTGAAAAGGCCCTCCAAGGCGGAGCCGCAGAAATTGACATGGTTATTAACATTGGAGACGTAAAAAACGGGTATGATGACAGGCTGCTTCAGGAAGTAAGGCAAATAAAAAAGGTATGCGGAACGAATATCTTAAAGGTTATTATTGAAACCTGTTATCTAACTGAAGACGAGAAGATCCGCCTCTGTTCCATTGTCACCGATGCAGGGGCGGATTATATCAAGACTTCTACCGGCTTTGGTACTGCAGGTGCCACAATTCAGGATGTACTTCTTTTCAAACAGCATATTGGAGACACAGTAAAGATTAAAGCTGCAGGGGGTGTAAAAACCAAGGAAGATCTTGTGTCATTCATTAATGCAGGAGCGGAGCGTATTGGGACCAGTTCTGCAGTCGCACTTCTTGCAGGCAATACCGGCAATGATTATTGAAAGGGAGAGACATGAACAAGACTCGAATTGATAATTTGGTAAAAGAAATTAAGAAGGCAAATCTTGGCGGACTTCTTGTATGCCCTTCAGAAGATCTAAACTTTCTTACAGGCTTTACTCCAATGATGTGTGCCCGCTTTCAGGGCCTTTTTATAACTGACCAAGGAAAGTGTTTCTATGTTTGCAATAGGCTGTATGGAGGTGAGATAGAGCATGCCTATTCGGGCGAAGTAAAGATCTACACCTGGAAGGACGGGGAGTCAATGACTGATACTGCCCGCACTGCACTCACCGAACACGGCCTTATCGGGAAAACACTTGGTACGAATAAATCGGCACAGGCCTTTAATGTCCTTGATATTGCTCGAGACTGCAATGTAAAATTTATTAATGGAGTCCCTATCCTTGAAGAAGCCCGTATCATTAAGACACCTGCCGAGCAGGATGACCTCCGGCGTTCAGCAAGCATTGCAGATGATGCTTTTGCATCTGTGATTAAGATCATAAAACCCGGTATGAAGGAAATGGATATCTTCCAGTTTCTAACCTCAAAAATGCTTGAAGCGGGAGGGACGAACGCTTCAGCAATTGTTGCATCCGGTCCTAATTCCAGTTATCCCCATTATTCGGGGAAGGGAAGGGTGATACAGGAAAAGGATTTAATGATACTTGATTTCGGATGTGCAGTTAATGGGATGCGCTCTGATATGTCTAGAACCATTTTTGTTGGCGGCATCTCAGATGAAGAGAAAAAAATATACAGTATAGTGCAGGAATCTCTTAATGCAGGGGAGGCAGCAGCTATAACCGGTGCATTTATTCCTGATGTTGATAGGGCTGCTAGAGAAATAATTGAGAAAGCCGGATACGGAGAAAATTTTCTGAATCGTCTTGGGCATGGCATAGGTTATATGGGCCATGAAGCACCGGATATAAAGAAAAATAATACCCGTAATCTGGAACCGGGAATGTCCTTTTCTATTGAGCCCGGTATTTACCTCGCAGGCCACATGGGTATGCGTATAGAAGATATAGTGCTTGCAACGGAAACAGGGAATGAAATTTTAAATAAGGCAAATAAGGAGATAATCATTGTCTGACTTCACAGAGTATCATCATGCCTTTATTTCTGCTTCCTTTTACGAGCTCTTGAAAAATTATGAGCAAAAAGGCCTTGATATATTTATCCTTGCAACCCGGCGTTATGCGGAGCAGAGAGGCTCGAGGATGGCTCAAAAGGCCATCAGCCTTGGCCTTCCTCTCACCTTTAAAACCTATCTGGAACTTGGTGAATGGAATTATTCAGAGAAGTTTTTAGCAGGCATTAAAGGTGATATTTCCAAAGCAACAGCTCTTTCGCCTGACTATTGTACAAGCACTTTCATTTGCCCCTGGCACGATAAGTATAAGGAAATGGGCCTTGTAAGCGGGTCCCTCCTATACTGTAAGCATATTGATAAGGCCCTTGTGCGAGGATTTAATCCCTATCTTGAGTTTAGTGTATTGCAAACCATGCATGATACAGACAGATGCATGTTCGTAATGAAAGATGCAGAGCTAAAGGATATGCCTGTTAAACGCAAGGAGTGGGTAAAACCATTTGAGTATCATTGTGCACATGTGTTTTTCACATACTCCGAGACGGCAAGGAGCATCCTTAAAGCTGAAGGTATTGCTTTGTCGGCTGCTGTTCTTGCCCGCTTCTCGGAGGAGTATTGCAAAGACTCTGCTGACGCTTTACTCGCCTATAGAGATACAAACTTTAACATTTTTTAGGACAATCTAGTCTTCGCTGACTATCTCTATCTTTATCCCGTCACTCTGATCCGGCTCTTCTTTCGGGGGAACCGTTACCTTAAGGATGCCGTTCTTATAGACTGCCTTTACCTTATCCTGGGCGTACTTGTCCAGGGGGACAAAATACTTTTGCTTCTCTATATCCTTCATCTTAAGCCTGCGTTTAAAATAGCGAATGTTTTCACTAACAGTTGTTGACTCATCAAGGTTTTTGGGAAGGATTGCAGAGAAGACCATATAGTCCCCCTGAAAGGACAGGCTTATATCCTTTTCTTCAAAACCGGCCAAAGCAAACTCAAAAATCAGACTTCTGTCGCCTGTCATAAGTACATTCATTGGCGGATAGGAATAATTGGGATAATAGTCGGTATTTTCGCCCCTAAAGGCATCTCCGTCCGAATCAAAAACAAAGACACCATTCTTGCGGAACTCGTCCTGAAAATCTCGAGTTGCTTCAAAGATTTTGTCGAATATTGTGCCTAAATCAAAGGAGCCTCCGGGACCCCTTCCCCTGAAACCGTGGTGCCTATGACCCCGATGTCCTTCTTGACCAAACTCTCTTTCGTCTTTCATAGATTTCTCCGGTTGCCGGCCAAACGGCCCGGCTGAATTGAACCCTCATACGAGCGGTTCAGGGTCTTTAAAATAATAGACCCGTGTATAGTATAACAGATTTTTTTTCATTAGCCAAGAAGAAAATCAGGAAAAATTCCGGTTTATTACTCTTTCTATGTATAGCGGATTTTCTTCTGCCGGGTGCTTCTTTTTTATTCTATATACAATGAATGCTGAAGCAAAAAAGAAAATTATTCCTGAAAATACATGTGCAGCCTGGGAGGCATTCGGTAATGATAAATAGGCAAGGAAAAATCCTATTAAAAAACCCGGAATCGGGGGTAATAATGTAGTTGCGGCTTGTTTTAAAAGTGCATTTTTAATGAATTTTAATTCTACAGTCTGGCCCGGTTCCAGAGGGAGGGCCTTGCTGTTTTTTGCATCTATCGAGCTAATTCTTGATTTACATTCTATTTCCATGCAGCCAAAGCAGTGTTCGCCTGAATCAGGTGCAATAAGGACATGTTTTCCTTCTATTTTAAGAACCTTCCCCTTCTTAATCATCGTCTTGCTCTTCAATTGACTCTTCAACAGGCTCTTCAATGAGCACACTCAATCGCTCTATTGAGAGTGCCCTGCCGTTTTCGGCGAGTTCTATGAAAACCCCCTGCAGGCCGGGCTTCTCAGATGATTCCCTTGTCCAATCGGGGATCCCTGTAATATATCTTTTGATTCTTGACTCCCTTTCATTTCCCCCCACGGATTCCAGGCTCCCTGTGCGGCCTGCATCGGTAATGACTGCAGTCCCTCCCTTCAATATCTTCTCGTCGGCAGTTTGAACCCTCGTATGTGAACCGATTATTGCCGAACAATAACCATCGGCCATTGCGAAGAAAGTCTGTTTTTCTGCGGTAGCAAGGGCATGGAAATCAACAATAATATAGGGTGTTTCCTTCTTCAGCCTTTCGAATATGGCTGCGAGTCCCGAGAAGGGGTTATTCCCGTGAAGCCTTGCAAAACCTGTCTGTCCAAGAAAGACTGCAACTGCCACCTTGGCAGTCTTATCGGAGTCGAGCCGGAAGATTCGTGAGCCGGTACCGGGTGCCTCTATGTTTAGATTATCAGGTCTTAAGACATAGGGTGTTTTTTCAAGGTTTTCGGTAAGGTCCTTCTTAAAGAAGCAGCAATCACCTGTGGTAATTACATGAACTCCGAGCTTTCGGATATATGCCGCATGATTTCTTCCAAGGCCGTTTCCCCCTGTAGCACCGTCTGCGCAGGCAATGACCAAGTCCGGTTTTCTTTCCGATAAAATATGAGGCAGGCATTTCTTTAGGGCATAAACCCCGGTTTTGCCAACTATTTCTGCAATATAAAGAACTTTCACTTACTTGTTTTTACTCTTGAGCTGACTCAGGGAATTCTCTTTTCAAACCATAGCTCTGAAGAACTCTCTCAAATTCTGCTGCTGCCCTATAATCCTTCAGCTCCCTGCACGTGTCTCTAAGATTAAATATTGCATCATAATATATGGGCATTAGACTCAATGCTTCTTCAAAACAATGGCGGGCTTCCTCATAACTCCCCTCGGTAAAAAACATAACACCAAGATTATTCCATACCTTTGGGGAAGCGGGGTCCCTTTCCAGTGCATTGCGATAGCAATTTTCTGCCGATTCAAAGAGTTCAAGTTCATAATATATGAGCCCCATAGCATTCCAGGCATCAATTTGGTAATCATCAATATGAATTGCTCTCTGAAAACTTGCAAGCGCATCTTCATAATCCCCTGTTCTTTGTTGAGCAATGCCAAGATTGAGGTAGAGCAGGGGGTTCCCGGGTTCCATCCTTATGGCCTTGCGGAATAGGGGAATTGCCTCATAGGGCCTATTTGCACCTGTAAGCGCAATTCCGGAATCGTTTAACTTGGCGGCAGTTTCCATAAACTCTCCTTAGAATAATATATCCTCGATTTCATTATTTTTCCATATAAAAACCCCTATAAATTATTATTATTTTGTGCTAGCATTAAACAGGAATTTTTAGTGAAAAACTTGAACGAATATACAGAAAATACGTCTGAATATGAATTATTCTCATTTTTAAGCGAGAAAGTGCTTTCAGGCGAAATCAGCAAGTTTTCACAGTTAAAAGAACAAATAGAGCCTATTCTAAGATACCAAAAGGCTCATCCTGTTATAATGAGGGTCTTCGACCTGATAAAGAAGCTGAACTGGGGTTTTTTTGCAGAAATGGAAAAGAGCACCCATCTTAGACTTTGGAAGGAAATCGTGATCCCCGACAGCAAATTCCCCGATGCAGGAGATTTAAAAGATACTCTCCAGATTTCCAACCTTTATGTCGCAATGCTGGATATTCATGGTTATACACAATTCTGTATGGATTCCCGTAAAAACCTGTCAATGATGCATACTTTGGATTGGGCAATGAATACCGGCTCCAGGCGAATATCTACCTGTTCCCATGCAATTAGTCAGAGGGAGAGGGGGGATGAAGTTGTGGTTGTAGCGGCAACAGCCACAGATGCCATTACGACAACTCTTGCTATTATTGATTTCTTCGGAAAGACCAATATAGTGAATGACCCTGAAATACCAACGAAGCGAGAAGGCAATACTGAATCACTGCCTGTTTTTAAGATTTCTGCAGGGATCACAGGGGGGAATACCCAGAGTCCCCTGATCATTACCGAGAAGGGTAATCTTTCAGGCTTCCTTTTAAACTCAGGGGCACGGCTCCAGAGCAGGGCAAATGAGCTATCGCGCAAGGAATCAAGGGTAATGGTTGCAAAGCAGGTTCACATGAACTATGTTAAGGAAAATGAGAAGGAGCCCTGCACCCTATTTAAACGTAATGTGGTTTACTTCCTGGATACCGGCCAGATTGAGTTTAAGGGCGTCCAGATTCCATCATGTGAGGCCATTTTTAAGGACGAAGACAAGTATAAGGAAAAAATCAGTGCTGATATGATACAGCTCTTTAGTTCAATTAAAGAGAATAATTGGGAGCAGAAAATATATCAGGACATGGTTAATCTTATTGCAAAAACTTCGCAGGTCATGCCAAAGTTTATGGTAACACCTCCTGCTCCAATCAATGGTATGCAGACTATTTCGAACGAGTCCTTCCAGAACCTATGCCGTCAGGCTATAAAGGCTTATATTGTAGATGAGGATTATTTTACTGCAGTTGATATTCTAAAAATATTTATTGATGTGATTGAGCAGATTCCTGCATTTGACAGGTTAATCCTTGACTATTTAAAGGGTGTAACAGAAAAGTACAGCATGCTCCTTGAGTTATATCTGGAAACCATAGATAAGGAAATTGTGAACAGAGCTCAGAGTATTTTTAATCAGGACAATTTATACAAGGCCTGGCTTGCCGCAGGAAATGCAGTAAGGATGTACGAAAAGATGAAAAATATGGGCCGTAAAAGTGCAGCGATTCCAAAGAAAAAAATCCTATGGTATAGTCTTATAAAACAGAGAGCAGAAATTATGACATTTGTTCTCCATTCAGGGAAGAAGTAAAGTGGAAATACTGAAGTATGGGAATGAAGTCTTAAGTCAAAAAGCAAAACCCATTAGTAAAATTGGCCCTGAACATATTAAAATTGTTGAAGAATTATTTAAAGCCCTCCATGCAGAAGATGGCTGCGGCCTTGCTGCACCTCAGGTTGGAATCCAAGAAAGAATTTTCGTTGTGCATGTGTCAGGAGACCAGCCGCGAGTTTTTATTAATCCTTCCATTATTGAAACTTCTCAAGAAACAGTAAAATTTGAAGAGGGATGTCTTTCTATTCCCGGGATATATGTAAACGTTATTAGGCCGAGGGCAATTAAAATACAGGCATGGAATGAAAAGGGACGTCCTTTTACACTCGAGACTGAAGGTTTTCTTGCAAGGGCAATACTCCATGAATATGATCATCTGGAAGGTATCCTTTTTGTAGACAGATTAAGCGAACAAAAGAGATTAAGCGTCCTTGCTAAATACCGGAAGGCATTATCAAAAACCGGCTCATGAGAATCCTTTTTGCAGCAAGTCCTGTTATAGCCGTTCCTTCTCTTAAGATCATTTCACAAATGGAAGGGGTTTCTCTTGTGGGTGTACTTACAAACCCTGATTCGAGAAGGGGCCGTCATAACGATCTGATTCCCACAGATATTTCTGCGGCCTTAGAAGAGTTAAATATAGAACGAAAAAGCAGGGGACAACCTTCGATTCCTCAATTAAAACCGGTAAAATTGAATGCCGCTGCACGCGATGAAGTTTCCGGGCTAAACCCGGATCTTCTTGTTTCCTTTGCATACGGACATATTTTTGGCCCGCGTTTTTTATCTCTATTCCCGCTTGGGGGTATAAACATCCACCCAAGCCTGCTGCCAAAGTATAGAGGAGCAGCTCCTATTCCTGCAGCAATTTTAAACAGGGAAGAAGAAACAGGAATAACCATTCAGCTTATTGCACCTGAACTTGACTCAGGTGATATTCTTGCAGTTGAGTGCATTACTCTTAGCGGCAAGGAGACAGCCGCTTCTTTAAGTGAAACAGTGAGCATAAAAGCTGCATCTCTCCTTGGTGAGCTGCTTCCGGATTTTCACAATAAAGTTAAAAGTGCAAAGCCGCAGAAAGGCACTGCAGTGTACTGTAAACAGATGGTCAAGGAAGATGGGCTGATAGACTGGAGCAGAAGTGCCATTGAAATTGAAGCTAAGATACGTGCATATACCCCTTGGCCTCTTTGTTTTACGTTTAGAGGGAAAGACAGGCTTTTTATTCTCGAGGCTCAGGTTTCTAAAGGCGATGTTTTTGAAAGAAAGACCGGGCCTGGTACTGTCTTGGGTAAAGACGGACAGGGTGTTTTGATTCAAACAGGAGAGGGTGTTCTGTCTGTTTCAAAACTGCAATTACAGGCAAAGAAGGCCCTTGATTGGAAGTCCTTTTTAAATGGAGAGCGAAACTTTATTGGGTTAAAACTGGGTGTCTAAACAGGTAGTTTAGGCACTTGTTTCTTTAATTACTGTGTCTGCAAGGGCTAGGAGTTCCTCGAAGTCACCATTTAATAGATATTCAGCCATTATTATGAGTTTATCTTTAATTTCACTCTGCCATGCCTTCTCTCTAAGATCGGCTAAAATTCCCTTTGCTCTTTTCTTGTCAAAATCCTCACAGGCATTTTTTAAGGAATTTAGTCTTTGGTGTAAATAAGAGTAATCAGAGAAGGTCTTTCTTAACGGGTCCGCTTGCTTAAGGTTGTACTTTCTTATTACAGTGCGCAGGTCTTCAATGAAATTTTTTGTCAGCCCTTCAATTTGTTCGATATTTCTTTCGCGCCCTGCCTTTTCAAGATTACCTGCAAGCTCGGAGAGTTCATGCTCATCTACATTTGCAAGAGCGCTTTTCATTGCATGTGTGTTCACTATATATTTTTCATAAAATTCATCGTCATAAGTTCCATGCTTTTCTCTAATTTCTTCGAGTATTTTAATCGACCTTTCTGCGTCTCGTATAAATGCTTCGAGAAGGGCACTGCCTCCGGTTTGTGTTTTTTTATCGCGTACATATTTTTTTAGTAATGCGTTTAATTGGCGCAAATCAACCGGCTTAGATATAAAGCTGTCAAATCCGTTTGCAAGGAATATATCTGACTGTCCCACAACTGCGTTTGCAGTAAGAGCAATAATTGTGTCTGTATATCCCATTGAGCGGATGATCTTTGTGGTTTCAATTCCATCCGGTTTTGGCATCATATGATCCATGAATATTATGTCGTATGTACGGCTTTCCTTAATTTTTTCTATTGCCTCAATTCCGCTTGATGCAGTATCGACATTCAGCGCGTATGGAGTTAAAAGTCCTCTTGCAACATAAAGATTAGACTCAACATCATCAACTACAAGAACAGTTCCATAGGGCATTGATTCAAACACTATGCTCTTCATTTGAACTTGCTTTAAATCGTCTGTACGGAATGCTTCAAGGTTATTTGCAGTTTCTTTTCCAATTATACTTGTGTTTATTTTCTTCTGAGGCAGGTGCACAGTAAACACTGAACCCTTCCCCGGTTCACTTTGTACTTTTATTTCTCCGTTCATTAAATTAAGAAGGTCGCGTGTAATATTCATGCCAAGGCCTGCGCCCTCTATTGTGCGATTTTCATCGATATTGAAACGGGTATAGGCATCAAATAATTTACTTAATTGTTCTTCTGTCATGCCTTTGCCTGTATCTATAACTTCAAAAACAAGTGTAACAGTAGAGTCTGTTTCCGATTCGCCAAAGATTGAAAGCTTTATCTTGCCTGTATCTGTATACTTAAATGCATTTGAAAGCAGGTTATTTAAGACCTGTTTTATTCTCAGCTCATCTCCATAAAGATTAGAAGGTGTGTTTTCCTCAACAGAAAGCTCAAACTCTATGGGCTTATTGCCAATCCTAATCAAATTAAGGGTAATAATATCCTTAATAAGGTTTGGAAGTTCATAATTTGATAAGGTAATTTCCAGTTTTCCTGCTTCAATTCTAGAAAAATCAAGTATATCGTTAATAATATTCAGCAGCATGTCACCGGAGCCATAAATTTTACTTAAAGCTTCTCTGTTTTCAACTGCAATCCCCTTATTAAACATTAGGATTTCCGTAATTCCCATTATTGCGTTTAAAGGAGTACGGATCTCGTGGCTCATATTTGCAAGAAAAGAAGACTTTATATTGGAAGCTGTCTCGGCTGCATTAATAGATGTTTTAATTTCCTCAACCATGTCGCCAATCCGATTTGATAGCATACCGAACTCATCTTTGCGATCACTTCGTATCGGGAAATCAAGGTCTCCAAGTGCAATAGCAGTTGCAGCAGTTTTTAAGTTGGAAATCGGCTGACTTATATTTTTAACCGTAAAGAACAATGATAAAATTGCAACAAGAATGAAGATTATGGCAATAGTTATGATCGTTCTTATCGCCCTTGCTGTTTCGACGGTTGTCGCTATTATTTTTTCACTGCTTGCGGTAAAGAGCAGGTCTAGTAATAATTGCATTCTTATTGTAAGATCATTTCCTGCAGGAATAGCCAGGTCGTAGAGGGATATTATCTCTTCTTTTTCATCTGCCAATGCTGCAGCTTCAATTTTCCTTGCAAGTAAAATAAAGCCTATAAAAGCCTCTTCGATTTCATTTACAAGCTCAGTTCGCCGGTTTCTTTCCTCTTCATTATACCTTTGATCATATATAACCATGGTCCTAAAACCATATAATCGCTCAAGGAAAGCTCTCGCATTTTCTTCGTAATTCTCTTCCACCTGCTCAACAAGTCTATAATACTCAGGTCCTTCTACAAGATAGCCCCTTGAAAGACTGGAATAGCGCATTTTATAAACATCGGTCATAGCCTCTGTAATTGTGATTTGTCTTAATAAATGGGAATTAATTAGCTCGTTTACATCATTATTAATAGCATAGATCTGTAATATTGCAAAACAGGCAAATATGAGCATTATTAATGCTAAAAGACCAAAACCAATTATTAATTTATAGCTTATTTTTACATTGCTGAACCAGTTCATTTTCCTTCCTTTAGAATAACCTTAGTCATCTCTATATCATCATTTGCAGCAAGAAAAACATCTACTATCTTTTGATCAAAATGTTTACCTGCATCTTCCTTAATAATGTCCATTGCCTTATTATGAGGCATTGCGCTTTTATAGGGCCTTTCTGTTGTAAGTGCGTCATAAGCATCAACCACAGCAATAATCCGCCCCTGAAGAGGAATGTCCGCTCCCGAAAGGCGGTGAGGATAGCCGAGGCCATCCCAGCGCTCATGGTGATAAGCTGCTGAAAGTTTTGCATTTCGCAAGAGCTCATCATCGCCTGAGCGTTTAATCATTTGCTCGATAATTCTTTCTCCCTCTATACAATGGGATTTCATTATTAGATACTCTTCATCTGTCAGAGGGCCCGGTTTGTTAAGGATGGAATCGGGAACCGATACCTTCCCAATATCGTGAAGACGGGCCGATGAAATAAAAGAATCCTGGTTCCAGTTCCGCGTTTCTTCCGTATATACGCCCATTGAAGTCATTGTGGCAATTAGTATTCTTGTATAGAAGGCCATTCGATCAATATGCCCTCCGGTATTCTTATCGCGGCTTTCTACTATATCTGCAAGTGTAAAAACTATGCTGTTCTGAAGCTTTGAAAGCCTTGCTGTCCTCTCGCGGATTAACTCATCAATATCCATGTGGTATCTTATACGGTTAAGAAGAACAGGCACTGAGAAGGGCTTTGTAATGAAATCAGCGGCTCCAAGCTCAATTCCATAGGCCTCATTTTCTGAATCGTTTAAAGCAGTAAGAAATATTACCGGGATACTGCTGTATAGATCATTTTCTTTTAGAAGCTTCATTGCCTCGATACCGTTTATTTCCGGCATTTCTATATCCAGCAAAATTAAGTCGGGCTTTAACTTTCCCAGCATGCTAAACATTCTGGATACAGAGGATAAAGTTATTACCTTATAGTATTTCTCTAAGGCCTGTTCTGCAGTTAAAAGGTTAGTCGCGCTATCATCAACTATAAAAACCGTTTTTTGCTTCATGCAACTGTTATAACAAAAAATCGGCTTATAAGTAACCCAATGAAAACCGATTATTTGGCTAAACCGGCAAGAATTTCTGTATAGAATCGGCTTTCAATAGCTTTTTCTTCTATACCAAGGCTTAAAAGGAAATTGAGAAGACAGCACTTCTTTTCCGATATTAAGTCCCCTGAGGCCTCTTCTTTCGGCAGGAGGATTTCCAGTTCTATAAACCACCCAAGGCCTTCAACCTCCAAAACTTCAGCAATTATTTCCCCTTCTTTATATACACTGCCCCTCTTGTGTTTTGAAATCCCTCTTTCATAGCCCATCTCTCTTAGAAACTCTTCAACTGCTTCGGGGGGGCCTGCTTCGAACTCCGTTTCCTCATTTACTTCTATATTGTCTCTTACTTCTTTTTTCTTAAATCCAATAAAGCATTCCGATTTTTCATTGCCACCCGGGGAGCTATGTTTCTGCCTGCGCATTCTGATCTTTTCTATCCCACTACTATTATCTATGGGGAACCAATAGGTATCATCTTTTATAAAATCACCCAAATATTCGGCCCTTTTTGAAAGGAGGAGCCCTAATGCCTCATGGTCTGTTATATGAGCTTTAAGCTCTATTTCCATGTTCATAGAAGCTCATTCTCTGCAAGCAAGCAGGCACCCTCAAGTGCAGTACCCTTAGGTCCTGAAACCAAAAGATCGGGGATTGTTTTTGCAAGTATGTTTTGAAGTTTCTCTGCGAATATTTTATTATTATCCAATACTCCGCCTGCAAGGATTAATTCTTTATTTTTTATCCAAGGAGATTGCTCAATAACACTCTTTACAAGTAAGAGAAGTTCCTCTGCCCCCCTCCGGAGAATGTCGAGGGCAAGGGCATCACCTGAAGCAGCACTAGAACCAATAATCGGCGCCAGCTCTGCAATTTTAGCCTTGTCTGCATCATGGTGAACATATCGAATGAAATCCCCGGCTTCATTTAATCCGGTCTTCTCCAATAGCATGGCAAGCATATTGCTCGATAGATCTCTGCCTTCAAGGCTGCGAAGAATGCGTGCAATGGCAGTTCTCCCCATCCATGCAGCTGAGCCTTCATCGCCAAGCATATAACCGTGCCCTCCTGCACGAACCAAACGGCCATCGGCAGATCTTCCCATTGCAACAGAGCCTGTCCCCGCAATAAGGCAATACCCTTCAAGGCCGTTAAGGCCTCCACAGAGCAGGGCTTCGGCATCAGTGCAGACCTTTATTGGGATATTGCTGCAAAGCAGGGTCTTTATATATTCCCTAAACAAGTCTTGCTCCCCCTGTCTCCCAAGACCTGCACCTGCAAAACAGCCTGCTTTAAGGTCTCCGCCTTTAATTCCCGCAGTGTTCAGAGCAGATTCTATCAATATTGATATATTTGCAAAAACTTCATCTTTACTTATGGAGTAGATATTTGTGCTGCCTGCATCGGATCGGGCGAGTACTTTTCCTGTACCATCTTTCAGGATGAGTCTGGAATGTGTCCCGCCGCCGTCTATGCCAAAAATAATTTTACTGTTCATTACCTTGCATTATCATATCATATTTTGTTAACATAATGTATGGATGATATTAAAGAATTTCTAACTAATTGCGTAAAAAAAGGTGCATTTCCCGGAGGGAACTATATAATCGGGAATCCGGATGCCATTTTGGAGCAGGGCAGCTTCGGTACCATGGATGGAAGTAAAACCGTGGATATGAACACTATTTACGACCTTGCAAGCCTGACAAAGACAGTAACTTCCATTGCAACAATGAGAATGCTTCAGCAAGGCCTCCTGTGCATGGAGGATACAATCGGGGTTTTCCTCCCGGAAAATGATAAGAGTGATGTAATGCTGTATGAGCTTATGACCCATACAAGCAGAATACAGGGAGCAGAGAAGCTCTATAGGAAATGTGATACAAAGGAGAAAATGATAGAGAGCCTGCTTTCCATGCCGCCAAGGGATACTAAAGCTGTTCCTGTTGAGTATAGCTGTGCAGGGTATATAATTCTTGGGGCTATTCTGGAAGCAATAGCCGGCCGGGGCCTTGATGAAGTTTTTAAGACATTAGTACTCGATCCCCTTGGAATGGAAAATACCATGTTTAATCCCCCTGACTCTATTCATGAAAGGATTGCACCTACAGAGTTCTGTCAATGGCGTAATTGCATAATTAAAGGCAGGGTGCATGATGAAAATGCTGTTGTTATGGGCGGCATTTCGGGTAATGCAGGGCTCTTTGGCACAGCCCCGGATATAGCGAAAATTGCAAAGATGATGCTCACAGGGAAAGATGAAAAGGGCAGGGACTTCCTTTCACCTGCAATTATTAAGGAGATGACTAGGGATCATACTATTGGACTTAACCTTTCCCGCGGGCTTGGCTGGCAGGTTAAAAGAGGACCCGGAACCCCAATGGGAGACTTATATTCAAACGGTTCCTTTGGACATACCGGATTTACAGGGACAAGTTTTTATATTGATCCTGAAAGGAAGCTCTACGCAGTACTGCTTACTAACCGTGTACATCCGACAAGGGAAAACGAGAAAATTTTCCGCGTTAGGAAGATTTTTCACAATCTTGTAATTCTACAGTACGGTAAATAGGAGCCGGCCATGGAAAAGGCGAAAATTAGTAGTTTAAAAAAAACATACGAAAAGGAACTCTTTGAGAATGTAATGCCCTTCTGGGAGAGAGTTGCGCCTGATTATGAATATGGCGGCATTTTGCATAATGTTGACAGGGACGGCAGCCTTATTTCTTCGGATAAATGCGGATGGTTTCAGGGGCGAGGTACCTGGGTGTTTTCAAGGCTCTATAATGATTTTGGAAGAAAACCTATATGGCTTGAAATTGCCAAACTTGGCTACGATTTTATCAACAAACACTGCTTTGATCTTGACGGAAGGATGTTTTTTGAACTTAAGCAGGATGGAAGACCCATAAGAAAGCGCAGATACTGGTTTACCGAGGCTTTCTCGGTGATTGCAATGGCCGAATATGGTAAGGCGGCAGGAGATTCTGAGGCTCTACAGAAGGCTCGCGATTTGTATGATAAGATCGTTTTTTATTTTAGGAACCCGGGTATTTTGCCCGCAAAGTATATCCCTCAGAATTTCCAAATAAAGGCTCATAATACACGGATGATAATGCTTGGTACTACGCAGATTATGCGTGATATGGATCCGCTTAATACAGAAAAGTATGATGATATTCTCCTGAGCGTATGTAATGAGCTGTACAGAGATTTCTATAAACCGGATATGCAGTTATTTCTTGAGTATGTAGACCCTAGAGGAGAGTTTGTTGATAATCCTATAGGAAGAAGGTTAAGCCCGGGACATACCATTGAATCAATGTGGTTTGTACTTTTAGAAGCCGAAAGACATAAAAATAATGATTTAAAGCAAATGGCTCTTAACGCAATTCTTTGGTCTATGGATAGGGGATGGGACAAAGAGTATGGCGGACTCTTTAATTATATAGATGCAATGGGTAAGCCCTCTGATAAGCTTGAGTGGGACATGAAAACCTGGTGGCAGCATAGTGAGGCCTTATATGCCCTCCTGCTTGCCCATCATTTAACAGGCGAAAAGAAGTTTGAAGACTTGTTTGACATGATGCATGAGTATACCTTCAAAGCCTTCCCGGATTATGAATACGGAGAATGGTTCGGTTATTTGCACAGAGACGGCAGTATTTGTCTCCCTGTTAAGGGCTCAATGTTTAAAGGGCCTTTTCATATCCCAAGGGCACTTATGTACTGTATAAAGCTCTTAGAGAAAATGGAAAATACATAATCGGCAAATTTGCAAGTAAAAAGTAAAAAAAAATCCAAAATCTTTCGGAATTCTACCGATAATATATGGATATGAAATCCCGACTCGGCATTTTCTGCTTGCTGTCAGTATTGTTTGCCGCTTTCTTTTTCCCCTCGAGCCTATATGGGGAGGATAGGGTTCATATTGTCCAAAGAGGAGAAACCTTTTTCTCCATTGCAAGAGCTTCCGGGGTCAGAGCAGAGGATTTGATGGCATATAACGGCATCAGTGACCCAAACAGGCTGCTTGCAGGTCAGCGGCTTAGAATTCCGGGACAGACCCCTGCAAATAACTTTGTTGAGTATAGGGTCGTTCGAGGGGATACCCTCTTTGGTATTGCCGGCAGATTTTCCGTGACTGTGGCGCAGATTAGAGAGATTAACGGTTTCTCGGAAAACCATGTATTAAGGGAAGGTTCTATTATCAGGCTGCCTGCAACGCCGGGGACAGCCGCTCTTTCGACCGCTCAACCGTCGAATAATAATACCGTTCCCCTGCGCTGGCCTGTTAATGCAAGAGAAGTTGATGAGATGACCGGTAAACTCAGCGGAGTGGTAATTACCGGTACCAGAGGAGAACCTGTTATAAGTCTTACCCGTGGAACTGTTTTATCTGCAGGTCCATATAGAGGTTTTGGCAGGGTTGTAATTATTCAGGTAGATGGAGGTTATATATACGTCTACGGAGGTTGCGAAAGTTTATATGTTAAGGAAGGGGACCGGGTAGGCCCCGGCACCGAACTTGGCAGGCTGGGAATTGACGCTGTTTCAAACAGGCCTCAGTTATTCTTTATGGTTTATCGAGGAAATACACCCATAGACCCGGCGCTTGCCCCAAGAGCTTAATATGAAAACTTCTGCATTTGTAAATTATAGTGAGGAGCAACTGATGTCAGGAACCGTAGAAACCATACTCGCCGAAATTTCGGAAAGAAGTGATGAGTTACTTACATTCTCAACAAGGAAAATACATGGCCGCAAGGTACCAAGAAGCAATAAAAAGATAAAAGCTATTAAAGAAACTGATCCATTAGCTCTTTATTTTAAACAAATTTCAAAGTTTCCCTTATTGACCGTCCAAGAAGAGCAGTCCATTGGAGAAAAAATTATCCAATTAAGGCAGCAGATTAAGAATTTGGGAAAGAATAATGAATCTCAAAAAAATGAGCTTGAGAAGTCCCTGCTTGTATATAAAAACCGAATGATTAATTCCAATCTTCGTCTTGTAGTTTCCATTGCGAAAAACTATCAGCATAGGGGACTCGCCTTACTGGATCTGATTGACGAAGGTAATATCGGCCTTATTGAAGCTGTTGAACGTTTTGACTATACAAGAGGATGCAGGTTCTCGACCTATGGTACATGGTGGATACGCCAGGCAATAATAAAAAGCATTGCTGACAAGGGCAGGGTAATAAGAATCCCCATCCACATGCTTAATACAATTAAGAAATGTTATTTTGTTGCAAAGCAATTAACCCAAGATTTAGGCAGAGATCCAAGCAACGAGGAATTATCCGAATATATGGGTCTCCCGATTTCCAAGGTTGAAGAAATTGTTAAGCTCTCTCAGGAAACCACAAGCCTGGATACAATTGTTGATGACGGAAACCTGACCCGGCTTGCTGACCTAATTAGAGATGATAATTTGATGGAACCTTTCGAAGCGGTTTTCTCAATGACCATCCAGGAAACAATTGGTAATATCCTAACCCACCTTTCCGAAAGAGAAATGAAGATAATCCAGCTTCGTTTCGGTCTTTCAGGGGAAGCTCCAATGACCCTTGAAGAAACAGGGAAACTCCTTGGAATTACAAGGGAGAGGGTCAGGCAAATACAGGAAAAGGCCACTTATAAGCTAAGGAGCTTAAAAGAGTTAAGCGAGCTTAAAAACTTCCCCTAATTACTTATAAGCCGTATAAAACGGGCAGTTTAACATGAGACGGATAATCCTTCCCGTGGTAGATCTTGTTTATGGCAATTATAGGTTTTGGATCCAGGTAAGGATCTATTCCCGTATTCGTATTCGGGAAGAACTCACGATAATTACTTGATGTAATATCAATTCTTAACTTATGCCCCTTCTTAAAGACATAGGCGTTGAAGTACATTTCCATCTCATATTTCTCTACGCTGTCAGGCTTTAGTAACTCAGGCTTATCAAAACCCTTACGAAACTCGGCCCTTATAACGTTATCAGAAATTTTTCGTGCAATTCCGTCTTCACCAACATCCGAAAGCCTTACAATAAAGTCTGTGTCAACTGCACTTGATGAGGCATAAAACTCCGAGTAAACATTCCCTGCCATGCACAGATCTTCCTTTAAAACTTCTGAGTTGTATACAAGACAGTCGTTTCTAAGCTGAATATGGTTGCAATGGTAGGGCTCAACATGGCCGTCTTCACCTATCGGCTGCGTCGGGTCATAGGTATATGCATCAGCTCCCGTTTTTTCTTCCGGGTTTAAAACTATTTTTCCGTCTCCGAATAGGGAGTTTGCATGCCCTGAACTCGATAAGTAAAGATTTACAGCTTTGCTTTCAGTCGGATTCCAGTCATCGGAAGTCCTCCATTTATTTTCTCCGACTACATAGTATGTTGCCCTTGGTTTTTTATTTTCTCCGTTTTGAATCCCCTTAAGGTAAAGATCAAACCAACGAATTATGCGGGTGTCAAAGTCGTAATCTATGGCATTATCGCCGAACTCTAAGTCCCTGCAATCCCTAAAGGCATTAAGACCATGGGGCCATGCGCCAAGTATAATCCGCCTTCCCTGAACATTATGCTTTGTAAGGAAACGCCAGGTCTCCTGTACTCCCATAGCGTCTCCGTCATACCAGCCTGAAATTATGAGCATTGGAATTTTGATTTTATGAGCATGCACAGTATTATCAGAATGTCTCCAGAAGTCATCGTATTTATAATGAGAGGCCCATAGATCCCAGGGTCCTGATGCCTTGCCGATAATCTTCTGTGGGATGTCTTTTATCGGCCTATGTTTTATTGCTTCTTCTATGCTTATAGATTCTCCGCGGAAGGTTGGGAAGTCCACACGGTTGGACACTGACTGGGCCAAAGTCCAGCATAATAACGGCCAGGAGCAGATGGTGCCGCCCCTGCGTGCAGTATCGTAAAAGGGAGAGCCAACATTAACTTCACTTATAGCTGTTTTTAAATGCTCGTTTCCTCCTGTGGCAGCGGCTGTTGTAGTATATCCGAGGTAACTTGCACCCCACATGCCGATATTGCCGTCACACCAGGGCTGTTTTGCTATCCAGTCAAATAAGTCACAGGCATCCTCTCTTTCATTTTGAAAGGGCTCAAGGATGCCGTCTGAATCAGAGCGGCCTCTTACATCCTGAATGACAAAGGCAAAACCTCTTGTGACCCAATGCCAGCAGCGGTCGATATCCCGTGCCTTTCCATAGCAGGTTCTGACAACAATGACAGGGAATTTCTCTGCAGTGTTTTTACTCTCGGGGAGGAACACTTCTGTGGCCAGAAGTGTTCCGTCCTTACACGGTACGTAAATACTTCCAAGGTGATTAATTCCGTATTGCGGTTTGGATAAAAGCGGATCATCGAACTTAATTAGTGGGGTTAACTTTTCATAGCCCGGGATTACGGCAATTTCTGAGCTTATTCTACCGGGATGCGAGAAGGCAATAATTTGACCGTTCACGGTGATTATGTCAATGGATTCTCTTGTTTTACGCTTTGCCCAAAGTGTCGAGACAAGATCAACCCCGTCTACTGTATCATTATAGGAAATATACCTGCTATATTCATCTTTATTAGAAAGTTTTACCCTCTCTCCTTCCCACTTTGCTTCTGCATATACCTTCAAGTCCTCATAGATTTTCGCATAGTCAATCATTGTATGCTTTTTGTTTTTATCGAAAGGTTCGCTCTTTAATCTTGCCCTCGTGCGCCTGTCCACATCGCAGAGTTCCAGATTCTTTTCTCCGATAGTAATACTTCCGTTAAAAACGCCGGAAAAATAAATATTAAATGTTTTGCCAATTAAATAATTGTCCATCAATATCTCCTATATTTCGTTTATTCTGCAGCAGCGAACCTTATGATTCTCTCCTAAAGTTATAATGTCAGGGTTCTTCTTTAAACATTTGTCAATTACAAATTGACATCTTTGTGCAAAGCGACATTCGTCTTTTGGGTTGATGGGTGAGGAGATTTCCCCTGTAAGGAGTATCCTTGCCTGTTTCTTTTTTAAGTTAGGAACCGGGATTGCGGAAAGCAGGGCCCTTGTATATGGATGGACAGGATTTGCAAACAATTCTTTTACAGGCGCCTGTTCAACCATTACACCTAAATACATTACGAGGATTTCGTTTGCAAAATGTTTTACAACCGATAAATCGTGGGTAATGAACATATAGGTATAACCAAACTGAAGCTGTAGTTTTTTTAAGAGATTTAAGATCTGTGCCTGTATTGATACGTCAAGGGCTGAAACAGGCTCATCGCAGACTATGAACTCAGGGTTAAGCGCAAGGGCCCGTGCAATACCCACCCTCTGTCTCCGCCCACCATCCATTTCATGAGGATATGAGTTTGCAAATCGATCTGAAATACCCACAAGTTCCATTAATTGTGCTACACGCTCTTCCTTCTCTGTTTTATTACGGTAAATCCTATGTATGTCAAAGGATTCGGCAATGGTATTAAAAACAGTTTTTCTCGGATTAAGAGAGGAAAAAGGATCCTGGAATATAATTTGTATGCGGCGCCTGTATTCATTTCGCGCGGACTTTCGCAGTTTTGTAATATCTTTCCCGTCAAAAAAGATCTCGCCGTCAGTCGGCTCTAAGAGCATTGTAAGAAGCCGTCCTATGGTACTTTTCCCGCAGCCGCTTTCGCCCACAACACCGATGGTCTTGCCTTTGTCTATTTTTAAGTCAAGCCCGTCAACAGCATGCAAGGGCCCCCTTGGAGTTTGAAAGTATTTCTTTAAATTTCTAACATCGATATAAGAGGTATTACTCATATTTTCTTACCTCTTTTGAAGAAAGTAATCCTTCATAAATAAGACATCTTACTAAATGCCCGCCTTCATTTTCTTTTAATTGAGGCAGTGTTTTTCTGCAATGATCTTCAGAGTATTTGCACCTCGGGTTGAACTTACAGCCCTCGGGCAAATTTGACGGATCAGGCATGAGCCCCTCTATTGGAGAGAGAAATTCTATTTCTTTATCAATGTCAGGAAGTGAGCCGAAGAGTCCGTTAGTATATGGATGAAGGGGATTATTAAAAATGTCTTCTAAGCTGCCATACTCTACAATTTCACCTGCATACATTATTGCAACCTTATCACAAATTTCAGAAACCACACCAAGATCATGAGTAATAAGCAGCATTGATGTCTTTAGTCTATCCTTTAACTCCTTCATTAATTCCAGCACTTGGGCCTGTATTGTCACATCGAGGGCGGTTGTAGGTTCATCTGCAATTAAAAGCTTAGGCCTGCAGGCAAGGGCAATCGCAATTACCACCCTCTGCTTCATTCCGCCTGAAAATTGGTGAGGGTACTCATAGGCTCTTTCGGCAGGGATGCGAACAAGTTCAAGCATTTCAACTGCCTTATCAATTGCTTCACTTCCCCCAAGGTTCTGATGGTTTGAAATAACTTCTGCTATTTGATCTACGACCGTTAAGACAGGATTCAATGCAGTCATCGGGTCCTGGAAGATCATGGAAATTTCTTCCCCCCTTATTTCCCTATACTGCTCTTCGCTAATTTTAAGTAAGTCACCGCCGTTAAAAAATATTTCTCCCGAATGGATTTTCCCCGGCGGTGAATCAATCAGGCCCATGATTCCTAAGGCAGTGGTGGTCTTACCCGCACCTGTCTCCCCGACAAGCCCAAGACTCTCTCCTTCTGCAAGGTTTAGTGAAACACTGTTCACTGCATGTACCACCCCGTCATCAGTGTGATACTTGATGAGAAGGTCTTTTATTTCAAGCAGATTGCTTTTCAAAGTTTACCTCTTCATCCTTGGGTCAAGAGCATCACGGAGGCCGTCCCCCACGAGGGTTATTGCAATAATCGTAAGCACAATAGCAATGCCGGGGAATGCCGTTACATGCCAAGCATCTCTTATAAAGGCTCTGCCGCTTGCAAGCATCGAGCCCCATTCGGGGTTTGGCGGCTGTACACCAAGGCCTATAAAACTTAGGCCGCTGATTGCCATTATTCCGCCTGCAATGGAAATAAGGTATTGGGAGATAAGAGGGCTTATTGCATTAGGAAGGATATGGCCAAGGATTATTCTTAAATCACTTGCGCCTTGGGCTCTTATTGCTTCGATATACTCACTATCCTTTACTTTGAGTATCTGGGCCTTTATCATTCTTGCGGAGCCCGGGATTCCTCCAATGGAAAGTGCGAGTAAAAGTGTTAAAAGACTTGGTCTCATAACGCTTACTATGGTAATCATAAGAAGAATATTAGGAATTGCCATGAAAATATCGAGAAAGCGCATTATAAGAGTATCCAAGACATCACCGTAGTAACCTGCAATCGAGCCAAGGGTTAGACCCATAAGAAGGCTTAAAATTGTTGAAGCAAAGCTCAAGGAAATCGAAATCCTTCCGCCCCAGATTATCCGGGCAAAGACATCGCGGCCAAGCTCGTCTCCGCCAAGGAGGGTCCCCGGCGAGGGGAACTCAAGGAGTCTGTCAAAGTTGGGCATAAGGACATCGGTATCGTAGTCGATATAAAGGGGAGCAGAGTATACTGCGATGAGTATTATTAGGAGCATGATGATCCCTGCCACAGCTGATTTATTCCGTCTCATCCTGAGCCATGCATCGCCCCATAGGCCGCGTTTTTTGGTTTTATCCGCCGCTTTTTGCATTTGCCTTTCCGCCAACAATTACTTTCTTTTTAACGTACATGGATTTTATCCTCGGGTCTACAAAGGCATAGGTCAGGTCAGTAAGGAGGTTTGCAACGGCAATCACAACCGCAGTGATGATAACACCTGACATGACTGTGGGTATATCCTTTTGCCTTAGAGCATCCATCATCATCCTGCCCATTCCGTTAATCCCAAAAAGGGATTCGATTATAATCGAGCCTCCAAATGCAGCTCCGACCTGCATGCCAATTGATGTTACAACAGGCATCAATGCATTTTTTAGAGCGTGCTTGCGAATAACTAGGCTTTCCTTTGTACCCTTTGCCCTTGCAGTCCTTATATAATCCTGTCTTATGACATCAAGCATTGATGCTCTTACAAGCCGGGAAGTGAGCATCCAGCCTGCAACGGAGGAGCAGACTATGGGAAGTATCCTTGCCTGCCAGGTATCAAATCCGTTTGCGGGAAGGATTCGCAGATGGACTGCAAATAGTATTATCAATAATAATCCGAGCCAGAAGGCAGGCATTGCCGCGAGTATTAAACTTACCACACGCATAACATTGTCGAATATAGAGTTTTGTTTAACCGCGAGAGCTATACCTAAGGGTATTGCGATAATCATTATCGTAAAAAGAGAACCGAAAGAAAGGATCAACGTTGCAGGCAGTCTTACAGAAATCATATCTGCAACTCTCTGTCTTGTTGTATAGGAAACGCCAAGGTCGCCTGTGACAGCACCTCTCATATAACTAAAGTATTGCACGAGAACCGGATCGTTTAACCCAAGAGCTTCACGCAGGGCATCCACATCCTCCTGCTCTGCCTGTATCCCCAGGATCATTCTTGCAGGGTCGCCGGGACTGAATGAAAGCAGCATATGCACCACAAATGATACCCCTATAATTATGGGTATCATTTGTAAGATGCGTTTTACTATGTACTTTATCATTCTATAAGCTTAATTTTAATAAGCGGCTTACTCAACGTAAGCTTCTCTGAATGAGTAAAGAGCGTTTGTTAAAATTTCTACGCCCCTTAAATTCCTTGACATGCCATAAAACACATTGTTTCTGAATGTGGGAATTATCGGCATATACTGCGCTGCAATTTCCTGAACTTCTCTTGTGGATGTAATAATTTCATTCTGGTTTGTCGATCTAAGCACTATATCGTAAAGTTCATCTGCGCGGTCATTCACAAAGAAGGAGATATTACTCTGCCCGAAGCTCCCTGTCCAATAGCTTGCCATGGCGCTTAGTTCACTTCCTGTGGTATTATTCCATCCGCCCGAAAGCATCTGGTATTCTCCCCTCATCATCTGCTCAAGGAATACTCCAAACTCCATGTTCACTATGGACATCTCCACTCCGACAGTGCGAAGAATTGCCTGGTATGCCTCTATAATAGGATCACCTGCCCCGTATGTAATTACATCGAATCTTAGAGGATTTGCTGCAGAATAACCTTCCGCTGTGAGCAGTCGTCTTGCTTCATCAACACTGAACTGAGGAGTGCCCGACGCTGAATGGTATGTTGCAAACATTGTCGGGAACATACTGTCTATTGGAACCCTGCCCGGGTTTATTCTTGCAAAGGATTCCTTGTCATAGGCATGGGCCATTGCCCTTCTTATGTTCACATTATCAAAAGGTGGCATACCTGTATTCATGGAGACAAAGTTTGTATTTGTGGTTTGCTTTTCAACTGCAATAAGTGAGTTATTATCCTGTGCTCTTGCGAAGTCCCTTGCGCCAATGGGAGCGAAGTTAGCGTCCCCCGATTCCAATGCAATATATCTTGCAACCTCTTCTGCGATACCTCTAAAGGTAATTTTATCAAGTCTTGCTCTTCCGAAAGGATGATCTTCCCAAGCTCTTAAGACCATTCTGTCGCCGGGAATATACTCTTCGACTACATAGGGGCCTGTGCCAATGGGGTTATTTGCATAAGCATCACCCGAGGCAAGAACATGCCTTCTATTTACCAAGATAATTGGTGCAACATCCCTTAAAAATGCGCTGTTTGGAGCTGTCAAAGTGATCGTAAGGACATTACCTGCACCCGATACAGAAGCAATTCTATTGGAAAGAGAAGCTGTTTGCGGTATATTACTCAGCCTCTCGAATGAGAAAATTATATCGTCCATGGTCAATGGATCGCCGTTATGGAATCTATAGCCTTCTCCAATAACAAACTCGTAAGTTAAGTTATTTGGAGTTCTCCAACTTGTAGCGACAGCAGGAACAAGGCCAAGAGAATCATCCAGACGCAGCAATGTATCGTAAACATGGTTCATTTTTATTGTGGTATTTGTGAAGTTTGCTACTTGAGGATCCATATTATTTCCAATGCTGGCCATTATTACGGTAATCTCATTCGATACAGCAGTTGTCTGTCTGCCTCTGCATGCAGAAAATGATGCGGCAATTACCAAACACAATACTAAAGTTAAAAATAAATTTAAATAACTTTTTTTCATTCTAATTCCTCCATTTACATTAATGCTTATTAAGATGATAGACTTCTTTTAACAAGAGGTCAATCACAGGCTGTAAGCTAATTATCCGCAGATTTCTCTGAATACCCTTAGCCAGTTTCCGCCGATTATTTTGATGATGTCATCATCTCCATAACCTCTTGAAAGAAGGCCTCGCGTAATATTCGGGAAAGAGCGATAGTCTTTTAAACCCTTGATATACTCTGTTGATGGCCCGTCACCCTCTTTAAAGCCCATACTTACAGCTACGAGCTTCTTGAAATCCACTGCCATCCCCAAGGTCTGCGGCATGGGCCAGTCTGTCCCTATGCCTACATGGTCAATGCCGGTTAGCTTAACAATATGATCGATATGATCAAAAAAATGCTCAAGGGTTGAGTTTCCGGGATCATCGGCAATAAACCAGGGCATTGCAAAAACCCCGATAACACCCCCCGTTTTGGCAAGGGCAACAATTTCCTCGTCTGACTTGGCTCGCGAATGAAAAAAGACCTTCTCTGCACCTGTATGGGTTGCAACCACAGGCTTCTTTGAGTAACGGCAACTGTCAAGAGTGGTCTGCTTTCCGCAATGAGCAGTATCAACGATTATCCCTAACTCGTTTAACTTCTCTACAAACTTAATGCCGAAGCTCGAAAGCCCTGCGTTATTCTCTTCCATGCAGCCAGCGCCCACAAGTTCCTGGTTATTATAGGTTAACTGCACCACTCTAAGACCAAAGTTATAAAGGGTTTCCAGGAGCCCAAGGTCCTTACCCAGTCCAAGAGTTTCCTGACAGCTTATTATCCCTGCTTTCAGGTTTTCCTTATGGGCATTTTCTATGTCTTCAGCTCTTAAAGCCTTTGTTAACCAGGGCTTTTTGTCAAACTCTTCCTGGACCCTAAGGGCACTTAAAAGAGCACTTTCCCTTGAAGACAGGGAGAGTTGACGGTTACCCGCACTTATGCCGCTTTCGTACCAACATTCTTCATAAAGGTCTGATAGTTCCCCGTCTATAAAAAGAGTTCTTATGTGGTTCCGCATAAATTCCAGTTGAGCTCTTCGATTCCCGGGATGTTTCTCGGCTGCCAACCCTTCAAGTTTCTCTTCAAATCCAATCGGGAAAGAGTAGGTACCTATGGGGCCCTGAAAAAGCAGGTCAATTACAATATTATTAAAGTGCAGATTTTTTGCATGCTCTTCCTGCTCTGCGCTTAGGCCAAAGTCATATTTTTCTTGCATAAATATAGTCCGCTGCTGCAAGGTCATAAACAGCAAGCCCAAGGGCTTCAAAAATCGTTATATCACTTTCGGTTTCTCTCCCTGCAATCTTACCAAGTAAAGCCTCCCCAAGCTCTCCAACGATTTTTTCTTTGCCAATTAAACCTTCGTTATACGGAATGATAAAATCCCCTGCCTCGTTTAAGACTGATTCCATTCTGTCGGCATACATTTTCCCCATTGCAATACAGTCGGTGTCGAGCTCCCTTGCATCCGGTCTGCAGGCACCTACCGCATTGATGTGTACGCCTTTTTTTAGATCTTTTCCGAAAAGAACAGGCTTTATTGCCCCCGTCACCGTGCAGATTATATCTGCATCCTTTACAGCCTCACTTGATGTATCACAGACAGTTATTGGGAGAGAGTACTTATCGCCCATCTCCTTTGCATAATTTTTTGCCGAGTCAGGGTTGATATCCCAAACAAGAACCTTCTTTAGATTTCTCACCCTTTTCAAAGCATTAAGATGGGTTCTTGCCTGAACCCCTGCACCGATTATCGCGAGGACTTCGGAGTTTTTTCTTGCAAGTAGGTCAGTTGCAACAGCGCTTACAGCGGCAGTCCTTATTGCTGTAATGGATTCTCCGTCAAGCACGGCCTTTAGCGCCCCTGTAAGAGTTTCAAAATATAAAACCACACCTTGATGAGACGGCAATTTCTTCTCGAAATTTCCCGGGAAAATGGTAATTACTTTTGTACCTGCAAGGTTCTTTGAAGAAATGGATGAGGGCATAAGTCCGAGTAAATTACCCCCGCCAAGCGGTATCACTGTACGTAGTATCTGGGTTGCCCTTCCTTCTGTAAGGTCAATCAGGGTTTCTTTCATTAGTTTGATACAGCCTTCCATATCAAGCAGAGCTTCGACTTGAGTACTATCAAAAAACTTCATATAAACACCTCATTAAAATTAATTAAAAAGTCTTACAAGGAAAGTGGAGAGTGCAGGTACATAGGTGACTAAAAATACCACAATAATTTGTATTGCAAGGAAAGGCAGCACATAACGGCAAATTTGTGTAAAGGGCATCTTAAACCTATAACTTGCAAGGTAGAGGTTAAGACCAACGGGGGGAGTTAAGTATCCTACTTCCAGGTTTACTATAAAGATTATTCCAAGGTGGACAGGATCAATTCCGTAGGCAAGTCCAAGGGGTATGATCAGGGGAAGGGCTATCAAAATAGCCGAGAAAATGTCCATTAAGCAACCAAGAATAAACAGTGCGAGGTTCAGCAATAGGAGGAAAACGATTCTTGATTCCACATTACTTTGCATCCATGAGACGAATCTTTCGGGGACTTCTGAATCAATAAATGCATAGGAAAGTGCGTTAGCCATTGCAAGGATCGCAAGGATCCCCCCGATTATGGGGACAGCCTTATTAAATACTTTCGGAATATCATTAAGTTTAATATCTTTATTTATTAAAACTTCGGCTATAAATACATAAAACACCGAAAATGCACTCACTTCAACAAGGGTGAGAATGCCTGAAAAGTACCCGCCTATTAGGATTAATGGGAGCAGTATTTCCAGTATGCTTCCCTTAAGAGAGCTTATAGCTTCCTTGAAACGAAACGGCTCAACCGGTATCTTTGCCTTGGCAGAAGCGATAACTCCAAAGATTATCATCGCTATTATCAATATAATGCCCGGGATAATCCCCCCGAGGAAAAAGTCGATAATCCTATAGTTTACTGTCTCTCCCATAAAAAACATGATGCTGTTTGTAGTAGAACCTACGAGGATTATGGGAAGGCTTGGAGGGAATAATAGTCCTATGCAGCCGACAGACGTTAAAAGTCCTATTGAGAATTTTTCTGTATAGCCGAGCTTTTCTTGGAGGATCGTATAGAGTATGCCCCCGAGGGCTAGGATGGTGACTCCTGATGCTCCCGTAAATGAAGTGAAGAAGGCGCAGATTACAACTGTTGCAATTATCATTCCTCCGGGGAGCCAGGAGAAAAGACTTCGGAAGGTTTTTACTAAACGTTCTCCTGCCTTGCTTTCAGAAAGAAAGAAGCCTGTAATCGTAAAAAGAGGGATTGCGATTAGATCAGTACCTGTTAGGGCTGAAAATATCTGAACAGGTGCAACTTCAGGTTCACCCCCTCCTGCCCGCAGCAGCACCATTGCAATGCCCCCGATTGCAATAAAGATAGGCGTTCCCGAAAGAGCTGCGACTATAAGAAAGAGGATTAACGGTACTCGTGCATAATAGGCAAAGTCATAGAGAAAATCCATGGGTGCATTGAAGATGCCGGGTGAATCAAAGCCCCAGATGGCCTTGACTATGCCGGGGAGAGCTGCAGCAGTACCCAGGAGTATTGGAAGCAGTGGGAGCGGGCAGTATTTCCTCCTGCTTAAATTTGAAGCAAAGCGCAGAGCAATCGTACCAAAAGCAATAGGCAAAATAAAGGCAAAAACCCTATCATCAATAAGAAAAAGAGCAGTCCTGCCTGAAAAGCTATGCCTTATAAAGGAAAGAGAATCCCAAAAAACTATCACAGCAATAAATGACGAAATAAGACTCGCACAGAAGTTTAAAACTCCCTTGATTTTCTCGTTCTTCGCATACTGCATTATTGCAATGCTTATATGTTCCTTATTGCCTGTTGTAATCATTGCGGCAAAAAGGCCTGAAATAAGAAAGAGGCGCACCATTAAATGCCGGGAGAAGGGAATAAAAATACCAAGAGGGCGAAGCACTGCATCCAAAAAAGGCAAAAAAGCCATCAGTATCAATGCGGTATAACAAAAGCCTTGTTCAAGACGTTTTAAATTGATTTTTTCCATGTTCGCCTATTGGCCGCGATGCCTTGTAAGAATTGCGTTGATCCTATTGTATAGGTCTCTGTCAAATGCGGTTCCAAGCAGAGATGGGACGACCCTATTCATCTCTTCAAACCAAATCCTTTCCTGGGCAGCAGAGGGCCTGTTTACCCTAAGGCCCGCTCTGGTCATTGTTTGAACGGCATCGTTAACAGTTCTTTCAAGCGATCTGTCAAATTCTGCACCGATGCGCCGGGTAGTCTCCATAAGCTCGGCTTGGAATCTTGGGTTTAGTTCTCCGATTCTTCGCCAAGTAACCTGATTAATAACAATGCCGCCAACTACGGGGGCAATATTTGTCGTGAGCATATGGCCTAGGATGGAATGTAATTGAAAGGCAGCGACCGCTGCAGGATTTTGGTAAATGGCAGTTACTGTGCCTGCATTTAGCATTGTACCTGTATCGCCCCAATCAGCTTCGATAAGGTTAAACCCCATGGTCTTAAATGCTGTATTCATTTCCATTGCCTCGGGGTTTGAGGCAATCCTTAACCTCCGTAAATCATCGGGGGTAAAGACAGGCTCCCTTGAAAAAATGTTCACAAAACCGGATTCGGACCAGGCAAGCAATAAATATTGACTGTTATTAAACCTGGCTTCCAAATCCCCCTGGACTTCCCTCATAACTACACGCAGTTCCTCTTCGTTACGGATAAGGAAGGGAGCGCTCATTGTCATGATTGAAGGCTCTATCACAGAAAGTCCAAAAGAGGTGAAAACTGCAGCCTGAATTATATCACTTGCAAGGGCCAACTGAACTGTGGCCTCATTCCCTTCGATACCCCCATGACGCACATTAAGCCGTACCTGTCCGCCCGTAATGCGGTCCCACTCTACGGCAATCCTATCGAGGGTCCTGCCCCAGGGGCTTTCCCTCGGCAGGGGGGATGCAAGCCTAACTTCAAGGACCTGTCCGACTCTGCCTCCCCTCTGAGCAAAGAGAGGTGAAACAAGAAATAAAATTACTATGATAGAAAAAAATATTTTACGCATTTAAAACTCCATTATCATCGATTTCAATCGAGATTGCCGTCGATTACCTGCCCGGGATCAAAGAAAAATACTCCCATTCATTGTCCAGCATGAAGCGAGCCTGATTTTGGGATAAAACATTGAGAAGCCTGTTGGCAGGATCAAGATTTGGATCTATTGCCAGAGCCATCTCAAGGCTTTCCCTGAAAGAATCATAGTCTTGGGCAGGTATGGCAACCGCTCTTGCATAAGCAACAAATACACCTGCAGAAAGGTAACGACTTTTTTCAAGGGCACGCCTATAATGAACTTCAGCTAATTCCCTGTTTCCTCCCATTAATTCAGGTAGGGAACCATAGTATAAAATGTAAAAGGTATCAATGGCTCCATCGCTATAGTCAGGATCAAGCTCATAGGCCCTTGCCATCATTGCAGTCCATTCCGGGATTCCGGCACCGAGTTCAAAATCGAAGAGATCGATGGAATATGCAAGAAAGCCGCCTGCCGCCGCCCAATAAAGTAGTGGGATATCATCAATTCTAGTCCTTGCTAAAAGGCTATCTAAGGTCCCCTCAAAAACTGTTGCAGAAGCGAATCCCCTATACTTCTTATCTAGGGCAGAAATCAGGATTTCATGGCCTCGCAGGTATAATTGCTTTGCCCTTTCCATTGCCTCAAGCCTTTCATAATAATCAAAGACGGGGTCGAGCATTTCTGCAGGGCTTTGGACAAAGGCATTTGCATACATTATGAAAAGAGAGCCTGTTGTAAGAAGCAGCCCCTGGTGATCAGGGTTCTGAGAAAGCAGGGCCTCATACATTTTAATTGCGAAGGGGAGGGCATCTCCCACAAGTTGGGGGTCCGAGTCCCCCGTAAAAACCTCAGCGCTCCCTGCTCCCGTAAGGGCGTTCGAGACGGCATTAATGGCCATCCTGTTTATTGAGCAGGATGATAAAAGAAGAAGGCTTATGATGCCTATAAAAAACAGCTTTTTCATTTTATCCTCTAATTATGGTATTCTATTACGATTCCGTTAGGATTAACAAGAGTGGCGAATAAGGGTATTATTGATTCATGGCGCAAAGAAACCCCAATCTGTCAAAACACCTGTTTTGGGACATTGATGTGAACAAGCTGGACTTTCAAAGCAGAGCCTCGTTTGTTTTGGAGCGGGTTTTTACCATGGGAATGCAGGAAGACGAATGGAAGGCTGTCAAGTATTATGGGAAGGAGAAAATCAGGGAAGAAGTAGTAAAGTGCAAGGTCCTTGACAGAAAAACCCTTAATTACCTCAGCATTTTTTATGATATACCCAAAAAGGACTTTGCATGTTATATGAAGGATCCGTACCAAAAGGGATTTTAGATCTTTTAACTAAACTTATGGAGGAGTCCGTTTTCTCTGACTATTTCTTGGTTGGGGGAACAGCCCTTGCATTGCAGATTGGGCATCGGATATCGGTTGATATAGACCTGTTTACCCAAAAAGAGTTGAATATATCTGAAATTACCGGATGCCTGGCTAAAAAATTTAACGGAAAATATCAGATTTTAAATACACAAAAAATGATCTTTCAGGTAGTGATAGAAGAAATCAAAGTTGATTTTGTGCACCATCCATTTGAATTGGTAGAGCCTGTATTCAGGGACGGGCAAATTTCTTATTTAGGGAAAAATGATATAGCTGCCATGAAGCTGCATGCTATCGAAACTTCAGGGGATAGGGCAAAGGATTTTGTTGATATCTTTTTTTTATTGAAAGAAATTCCATTGGAAAAAATGTTTGAATATTATCAAAAAAAATATTCAACGAGTAACTATTTTAATGCAAAAAGAAGTTTAAGTTTTTTTGATGATGTTCCTCAGGGGAGCTGGAATGAAGTGCGGCTAGTCGAAGGAGATATTTCTGCAGTAGTTATCAAAGAGTCCATAATCAGAGCCATTGGTAATTTTAATGGAAAACACTAAATTTCAAGAGCCGGTGCAGAAGGGTCAAAAATATAAGACCATGCTGAAGCAGGGCACAGCCCTTGTTCTTGAGGGCGGCGGGACCAGGGCCTATTATACAGCAGGAGTCCTCGAAGCCTTTATGGAGAAGGGGATCATGTTCCCCTACATTATTGGAGTTTCTGCAGGGGTTGGGAATGCCCTTTCTTATATTTCAGGCCAGAGCGGGCGAAATCGAACCCTGATTGAGAAGTTCACTGACCATAGATACGCAGGCCTTGGTAATTTGATTAAATACGGCTCTATTTTTAATTATGATTTTATCTTTGGAACAGTGCCGAATGAGCTTCTTTTTTGGGATAAGGAAGTCTACGATAAAAATGAAACCCGTTTTTTGATTGGCGCAACAGATTGTAATACAGGAGAGGCCCTCTGGTTTGAAAAGCATGATCTATGCGAAGAGTTTATGGTTGCAAGGGCCTCTTGCTCTGTTCCCTTTCTTTCTAAAATTGTAAAGTATAAGGGCCTCCACCTGCTCGATGGCGGAATCGCCGCAGCAATTCCCATTGAAAAATCTGTCGCAGATGGTAATACTTTTCATGTGATAGTCCTTACGCGTAACGCAAATTATGTAAAAGCCAAAAGTCATTTTGAAAGGATGGCAAAGCTGTTTTATCGAAAGTACCCAAAGCTTGTTGAAGTCCTATTGAAAAGGCATGAGGCTTATCAAAGTCAGATTGCCCTTTGTGAGCAGTTGGAGAGGGAAGGGAAGGCTATTATCATTCGACCGCAAAATCCTATAAGGGTTGGCAGGGTGACCACCAACACAGAAAAGTTGCTTGCCTTGTACGAAGAGGGTTTAGAGGAGGGCAGGGGGGCTTTGCGGGGGGTTGTTAATTTACCAGCTCATGCAGGAAAAACGTGAGTGCGAGCAGATCTGCGCAGCCTCCGGGGCTAATATTTTCAGCGATAAATTGCCTGTCCAGTTCCGCTGCCCTGTTTAACATGTCAGCCGGTGATGGGTTTCTGTTTAGAAAATCCGCTGTCTCCTTCTGAATACAGCGCAGGGTAGACAGACAAGAGCGATGGATTATGTTGGTGTCATCAACACAGGCAAGCAATGAAAGGAAGGCGGCTATTCCTGCATCGTTGTATGAATGACCTTCTATCAGCATTTTTTGAAAGATTGGGTAGGAGTGCTCCAGCACTGACGGGAAGCCGGTTGCAGCCTCACCTCGAATGCCTTGAATCCCATGCCGGGAATAAATGGCTTCCCCGTGGGTATTGCTTTCTGCCTTGGAAAAATCTTCAAGGAGACTGCTTGTCATAACCTTGCATGTGTCGAGGATCTCTTCCGGTTTTACAATGTCGCTCTTCTTGTACAAGACACCGTAGGCTGCACTCACTATGCCAAAGCTGAATATAACTCCCCTGTGAGTGTTGGCACCATTAGTGGCCTGCTTCATAAGCACTTCTGCTACTTTGCCTCCGGGACGTAAGGCCTCGAATAATGCAGGTAGTTCCCTGTCATTATCAAAACCCATGGAAGCACATTCATTAAAATAGGATAGAACCGCTGCAGTTGAATCAATGAAAGTATAAAAGTCCATGTCCCTATGCGAGCCATTATTTACCCTGTCAACCAATCCGGGTTTTGGTGTGACAGCAACTTCAGCCATTAGGGCCTTCATAGCCGCCTTTGTAATGAGTTTGCCAAGGTGCTTGCGGAAAAAAACCTTCATTAAATTGATTATAGCTCTTTGCAGATCGTTTATATCGTGAGTCCTATTGCGGCTGCATTCAAAGGCGAGCTTTGGACATAGGAGGCAACATCGCTCCTTATCGCGGGAGATTTTCTGCATGGAGGCACTTATTACATCAATATCGAACAGCCTTCCCATCGGGTGTGTTTCTTCTATAAAAGTACTTAGTTCTTTCGCCTTTTCGGGAGCTGACTGAGTAATTATATAACCGGTATATCCGGCAGGATTTTCTGTCAATTCCTCATGGACAATTTGTAGCCCTTCTGCTTCAAGTATTAACCGCACAGTATTTAGCCCTTCAAGAAAAGCGCGACGAGCAAGAGGGAAGGTTTTGCATGGCCCCGGTATATTTAAAGTCAGGCAGAGCAGGGTGCAGGTGTACTTTTCTAAAAGTTGCCTTTGGTGGTTAGCTCTATTTTCCCTTTCTTCGAGTATTTCCTCAAGGGAAACCGGAACCGAGCCTTCAAGTTCAGGAATGCTTGCCATACTCTAGTAAATACCTATATGTAGCAGGAGGTACAAGGGCTTCGATCTCGGCCATTGCTCCTTCCAGTAGAAAATTGCGCACACTGCTTGCGCTAATTGCCTTAGAGTGGTCACTGCTCTGGATCTCTAGTCGGGGTACTTCCACCACTTCAATGCCATATTGTGGAAGGGTCTCCTTCATTTTCCGGTTATAGGATGCGGTTAAACGGCAATTAGGTTCTGTTCCCACATAACGTCGGCTTATCCCAAGGGGGCGGGCAATATGCTCTGCGAAAATTTTCAAGTCCAGTTCTGCATTTACACCTCCGGGAGCATCATCTTTAATAAAATACTTGGGAAACGTTGCAGCCGAAATAATATAGGGGCCTGTGGGTTGAACAATCACATTAGGAATATGTGCGGTACCGTTAACAGCGAGTTCCTTGCGTAAATCCGATGAGAAAAAGCTTTTGTTTTCCGAGAGAATAAAAAGATGAAGGATATCGCATTCTCTTGCGGCTTTTTCGATTAAGTAAAGATGCCCCTTCGTAAAGGGATTACAGTTTGCCACGATTGCCCCAATTTTGCCTCCATCCGGTTTCTGTAAACCTGAAACAAAATCTATTATACCATCTTTTTTATTTTCCATTAACAATGCTTTCTTGGTTTGTGCAATGGAATAAAAACCAAGGCCGGAAAAGAGCTCTTTGTTTTCAGGGCCGGTAAATATAAAAAGATGATATTGACCCTGTTCAGCTGCTTTATTTATCAATTCAGTTACGATACGTGCAGCCAGCCCCTCATTCCGATGCGCGGGATCCACGGCAATACATTTAAGCACATTTACATCTAGTGCCCCGGTTGCGATTATTTTCGGGCCGTCCATGATGCAAAGAGAAAACTGTTGCTGCTCATCATAGTCAAGGCCCTGTTTCGTAAGAAATGATTTTAGTTTTTCCAATCGCTCTCCGCTAAAGGGAGAGCCGTAATTTATTTCCACCGCATGCTCCACCAAACAGCAATATGGTCTTCATTCTACCCGAATTATCGAATCTGTCTAATCTGATCAATGACACTGCCGTCCCTGTAGGTCACAATCCCCACGACCTTGTCGGTGTACTCTATTGGGGCAGCTCTGCCTGTAATGGACTCGGTCATTTCTCGCAGTTCTGCTACCGGTAGGACAGGAAGCCCTGCTGCAATGAAACGCTCTTTCAGATCATTACGCAGTGGATTTACTGCAAGGCCTCTTTCTGTAACAAGCACATCCACCGTCTTACCCGGAGTCACAAGGCAGCCGACCCTGTCAACAAGGCATGGCAGGCGCCCCCGTGTCAGGGGACAAACGACGATTGTAAGACCTGCACCGTATGCCGTATCCTGATGGCCTCCGATAGCCCCGCGTATAATGCCATCAGAGCCGGTTAACACATTAACATTAAAGTTTACATCTACTTCTGTTGCCGAAAGAACCACAACATCAAGGAAGTTTACCGCTGCTCCCGGACCTTCAGGACTTGCGTAGTATTCTGCAGAAATCTGATGATGAAAGCGATTGTTTTTTAGGGATTGAGCAGCCTTTAAATCAAAGCTCTGGACATCGAGTAATTTTTTTACCAGTCCTTCTTCATGGAGATCCACGATGGAGCCTGTAATGCCGCCCAGTGCAAAGGCGGCTGTTATCTTCTTTTCGAGCATCTTTTCGCGCAAGAAGCGGGTAACCGCAAGAGAAGCACCACCGGTGCCTGTCTGGAAGGAAAAGCCGTCTTTTATAATACCTGCGGCCTTTATAACATCAGAGGCAAGCTCTGCCATTAAGAGTTCCTTGGGATTTGTTGTAAAGCGGGTAGCACCTTTCATGATACCGGCCGGGTCTCCAATTTCGTCAACTTTAACTATATAATCCACATCGTATTCGGGGATTCCAAAGGGAATATTTGGGTAAGGTACGATGTTATTCGTAAGAATAATTGTCTTCTTTGCATACTGTGCATCACACTTCGCATAACCCACGGAGCCGCACATAACTGCATCTTCAATATCGCGGCAGTAACCGTTAGCATTGCCTGCCGGGTCGCAGGAAGGAGCGCCAAGAAAGGCCACATCAATTGGAAGGCTGCCGTTAGCGATCGCGAAGGCCCTGCCACCGTGAGAACGGAAGGACACAGGTGTATCCATAAGCCCCTCTGAAATTTCGTTGGCTAATTTCCCCCGCAGACCCGATGTTTCAATACGGCTGATTACCCCGCTTTTAATATATTCGATTAAATCTACATGGCAATCTGTAAGGGATGATGCCGCAAGCACCAAATTCTTAAAACCCATTTCTGCTAGTTTTTGGATTACCATGTTGACGATATAGTCACCGTCCCTAAAATGATGATGAAATGAAATGGTCTGTCCGTTTTTTAGATCACAGAGCTTTGCAGCCTCTTCAATGCTTGCTACGAGCTTATCTCCCTTTAAATTATTCTTCATAGTTCATGTCCTTACCTGCAGCTCTTGCCCGATCCAGTACATGCTCTGCCCTTAGAACTACAGGCCTATCTATCATCTTTCCGTTAAGCGAAATAACTCCCGATCCTTTCTGCTCAGCCTCCTTGATTGCCTTTAGCACTGCAAGTGCATGTTCTATTTCTTTCTCAGTAGGTGTGAAAACTTCATGTACTATTTTAATCTGACGCGGGTTGATAATGCTCTTGCCGTCAAAGCCCAGCTGCTTTATGAGCATGGTCTCCCTGCGTAACCCATCTTCGTCATTTACATCCGAGAATACAGTGTCAATTGCATCGATCCCGGCATTCCGCGCTGCCAAAAGAATCATGCTTCGCCCGAAAAACAGCTCAGTCCCTTCAGGTGAGCGGTTTGTTTTTAAATCGGTAACATAATCTTCAGCCCCTATGCTTATGGCAAGGAGCCGCTTGCTCGCCAAGGCAATCTCTTTTGCATTAAGTACCCCTGCGGCACTTTCAACAGCGGTCATTAATTTGGTAGAACCTAATGGGAGAGCGGCCTCTTTTTCAATCTCTTCAATAATATTTTCGCAGTAAATAAGGTCTTCGGCTGTTTCTGTTTTTGGAAGGCGTATAACGGCCTTACCTGTTCGCACGATTGCGTTTAGGTCTTCCCTGCCTGTCTCGGTCTTTGGATCGTTAATCCTCACTACAAGTTCCTTGCCGGGGTAGGTAAGGCTTGTGAGGGCCTCGAATACCAGGAAGCGGGCACTGTCCTTTTCGTTAACCGAAACTGAGTCCTCAAGATCAAAAATTATACAGTCGGATTTATAGATGTCTGCGTCCCGGATCATCCCGGGGTTGTTCCCCGGGATATAGAGCATGGTTCTGCGAAGTTGCTTCATCTATACCTTCCATTTAATTGCCGGTTTCCCGCAGGCTCGGTAAACAGCAGTTTTAACCCTGGCACGAATACTGCAATCCAGAGCACCTTTGTCCACAGCTTTTATTCTTGCGTTATCTACACCCAGCTCCTTCAAGGTTTCTGTGATAGCCCGGCGGATCTCAACTCCGTATTGTTTTTCAACGATACTTATAAGCTCAATCTCTATGCCCTTTCCGCCGGGCTCGACAGTAACCATTACATCACTTGACTCAAGGGTTCCTGCTACGCCGCTTTGTTTTACTTCCATTAAAACTTGATAACTCCGATCTCTCCCTGAATGTCTACCTTTGTTCCAAGAGGAACCGACATACGCTGTATACGCTTTAGGATCCTGTCTGCAACATCCGGCTTTGGTTTTCGGGGCATGCCGCGCTGAGATATGGGTACATCGTATCCAAACTCAACAGGGCGCAGTGTTATTTGTTTTAACTTACCCTTATCATAATCAAGCTGTGCTGTTACCGATTCCATCGACTCCATGTTCTTAAGATCTTTATGTTTTGTCACAGAATGTGGGGGCCAGGCATGCATATTGATCTCGGTCTCGGTGGACTCGCTATAGTATGGATTAAGGTGATAATCGGTATAACGATCAGGGCCTGCAGGAGTTCCCCATAGCTGGTAAATAAAGGCTGCAAGACTATAGAAGATAGGCCTGCCCTTATAAATCTCAATTCCTCTTAATAGATGAGGCCCTGTTGCAAAAAAGAGATCTGCTCCGTTATCAATTGCCGAATGGGCATAGTTCACAAGAAATTCGGATGGATCTTCCTGTAAGAAATCCAGATGCCTTAAAACATTATTATTGTCATGGGTATGTAAAGTTGCGATCATAAAGTCAGACCACTCCTTACCCTGGCGTATGCTGCGAAGGTTCAACCTAAGATCATCCTCGTTAACTTGATAATTAAGGCCGCAGGGACGATCTCCGACTTCAAACATTTGGGTATAGATCATCTGCCGCTTTTTCGGATCACCGATTTTTCCATAAAGATTTTCCAAAACCTTTTGAACTTCAGCACCGTCAGATGTGGCATGCTCGGCGTATTTTGCCATCATTTTCTTTGCGTATTCGGCTTCGTACTCTTTAATTTTTAAAATGCCTTCAAAAAGCTCCGGGGGCAGCACCACTGCGGGAGTCGTTCTAAGGAAGTTAATCCCCGGTAAGCCATTCCTGTTTCCCATCTGATAAGTTGCCATCTCCATCCCGCCATCAGCAGTACGGGATGACTGATAATCCACTCTTCCTCTGAAAGAAACGACTGCAGCCGATAGGCCAATTCGTCCCTTTGGAGTTTCCATGTATTGAGGTGCCCTAGCATCTTCCAGGTTGATGCCTGAACCTGCATAGGAAACCCCTGCATCTTGCAGATAGCTGTTTCCCTGCAACATTTCCTCAACACCCTGGGAGGTTGTATGATTACTCGCTCGTCCCACAAGGCCAATACCCATGGCTTTTAAATCCGCAGCAACTTCCTTACAGCCCTGGAGTCCTCCGATACGGCTGCCCTGATTGCGATAATCTCCAAAGTTGGATTCCATATTTCCGACAGCCGCATCGCTATTCTTTATCGGATCAAGAATTGCGCGGACTTCCGGGTCTGACCTGTGAGATATGGGATTTGTCTGGATTATATCGCCTAACATGGTCAGGGTAAAAGGCTCTTTGATACCGGGTGTTGCAAAATGCTCTTCCCGCATCTTCACAATTGCCGGGTGATCCCCAATCTCGGGGCTCTTCTTTTCATCACTCATATACTTTTCCTCCTATAAAAAGTCTCTTATAGATAAATAAGAGGTATAATTATCATTGCTGCTATCAGGTTTGGTACTAACTCAAAAACTCCGCCATATTTCAGGAAGTACTTGTTATCATATCCGCCAAGTTGCTGTGTAAATGCCATTGAAGGGCTTGCCATAATTGACAGGTGACAGAGGAAACTCCCTGCAAGAGCTGCAAAAACGTAAGCATGTACATTCACCCCTTGGGCCACTGCCAATGTGATGGCAATTGGAGCCATTAATGCTGCTGCCCCGTTATCTGACATGAATTGTGAAATAAGACTGGTCGTTATTAAAATGATGAAAATCATTAAAATAGGTGAAGGATTAGCACCGGTTAGGAACATAATGGAATCAGCAATAACCCTGCTCATACCTGAAGCTTCAAATCCGCGTGCAAAGGCGGACATGCCTCCGATAAGCATTACTACATCCCAGCTAATTGATGTGTACATTTGCTTGGGTGTTAAGGTGCCGGTAAAGAGACAGGCTAACCCGCCGAGAACTGCGCCTACATGGGGCGGGAAGGCAGGGTTATTTATTACAAAGCCCAGTAAGGTGCCGACAAGAATAAATGCTACCACTCCCATCTTAAATGTGAATTTTTCAGGCAGATCCTTGGTTCCTGCAGCAGCGGCAGCGTCCGGCTCCTTAAATTTGTAACCTTTCAGCAGGAATTTGTTAGCGAAGAAGTAAATTAGAACTACAGTGATTAACTTTGATGGCAGACCATAATAGGCAATTTCAAAGAAATTCCATATACGGTATCCATTAGCTTCAAGGATTGCTGCTGTGGTTCCTATCATGCCCATACCTGTGAAGGTAAAAGCCGATCCGGTGGAGCTCCCCCACATCTGAAAGGCAACAATGTCAGACATGGAGGTCTTTGTGGAAATGGCAATACTGCAAATCAGAGGATACATGATCATCAATGTGGCAGTTCCTGTGACAAAGGGAGCAAGAATGGCAGTGGTCAAAAAAATCGCCAACTGAATCTGTCCTTTTTTAGTGCCCGTAAGACCCATTAACTTTTTTCCAATCCAGCCTGCAAGCCCGGTTGTGAACATTGCGCCGCCGATTGTCATCATCCCTATCATTAGTATGATTGTGTTACTGGTAAAACTGTTAAAAACAGTGGGTGCCGGCAAAATTCCTGTAAGAACAAAGGCAAAACCTGCAGCAATAGCCACAGGCACATTAGGTATCTTTGGGTGAAAAAAACATATTACTGTTGCACCTAAAATGATACCGCCAATAATTAATGGAGACATAGGATTTCCTCCTTAGGATTGTTTGCAACGGCTTTCTCCGGAAAAAGTCGTTGCTGCGCTCAAACTTGATACGCTGTTTATATCATTCCATTAGATAGCACCTAACGGATTAATATCAGTTCTATAATCGAAATCAGTTTTGTAATAGTTGATAAGACAGCCTGCAAGGAGTATATTCCTCTCCTCTTCTGTAACATCGCCTAACGTGAATTTCATCGGGGCGACCTCATCTCCTATATAAAAAGCCTTGATCTCTACCTGCCCGGTTTTAATGGCAGTGCGGATATTGGGGAGAAAAATATACTTCCCTGCTTCAAAATTCTGATCTCCTTCCATAATTAATGGCAGCATGCCCCAATTGATAAGATTCGAGCGATAACGCCTTGTCGCGTACTCTTTTGCGATATTGGCTGTGCCGCCCAGCACACGCTGGCAGCTTGCTGCCTGCTCCCGTGCAGAACCGTCACCGGGTTTGATTGCATAAATCAACGAGCCAAAGCCTGTGTTTTTCACTGTAAGATCGGTTCCTGCAGCATTGGCTGCACTATTCATCATTTCATTTATAATTAGGGGTAATTCCTGTTCGGTAAGACGCTTTTCTTCGATCTGCTGTATAGCGAGTGCTCGCTCTACATAGTTCCTGTCCTTCCTTGAAAGGGTATATTGAGCCATTGCTAAAGGATTGGAGCGATAAGTGGATGTATCACCTGATGGAATTAATTCATCGGTGGTTGTAACAGGGTCTAAAATGACTGAGGCTATTCCTAAAAGAAGATGCTCTTCCAGGGCACCAATGAAAGGCCAGTCTGTGATATTTGGGCCGTACTGTATTGGTGCATCTTCAAGGGCCTTACCAAAGCCTTGATATACTCTTGTGTTATAAGCCGTTGAATCAAATTTATAATCCGGATAGGTTTCGACCATATCTGTGGCAGGTGTAAGAATACCGCCGTTGATTGCACTTGCAGCAATGGAGCGTGCATCCATAAGCGCCACCGAAGCAATCTGCCCCTCAGTCGGCTTTGAGCCTTCGCGGTTTGGAAAATTCCTGGTTGTATGCCGTATAGAAAGCTGACCGTTAGCAGGAACATCTCCTGCGCCAAAGCATGGCCCGCAAAAGCTGCTTCGTAATACCGCACCGGCTTGGGCCAGTTCCATCCAGGTGCCGTTTCGCATCAAGTCTATCATTATAGGTTGGGAAGCCGGATAAATGGAAAGGGCGAAGTTCTCGTTGCCCAACTTTCCTTTTTTTAGAATCTCGGCAGCAGCCATTATATTTTCCCGCATCCCCCCTGCACAGCCTGCGATAATCCCCTGATCGGTTTTGATCTTTATACCGTTTTTTGTTTTTTGTACTTTGTTAGTTAAGTTAAAGGAAAGGTCTTTTCCTTGTATAAGTGCTTCGCCTTGTTTTTCTGTTTCGCGCATTATATCGGACGCGTTTTCATTTACAAAATCAATCGTATAAACATTGGAAGGATGAAAGGGTAGAGCTATCATTGGTACGATTTCTGACAGATCTACATCAACAAGGCCGTCGTAGTAGACCACAGGGCCGGGTTTCAAGGCCTTATATAATTCCGACCTGCCATGTTGCAGGAAAAATTCCTTCGTTATATTGTCAGTCTCCCAGACTGAGCTTAGGCAGGAAGTTTCGGTGGTCATTATATCAATGCAGTGACGAAAATCTACAGAAAGGCCTGCAAGGCCTTCCCCTGTGAATTCCATCACCTTATTTTTTACATAGCCGTTTTTGAATACTGCGCCGATTATCGCAAGGGCTACATCCTGCGGGCCTACCCCGGGGTGGACCTTACCGTGCAGATTCACACAGACAATTTCCGGGTAGTCGATGTCGTAGGTTCTTTCAAGGAGCTGCTTGACCAGCTCTCCGGCCCCTTCTCCTATTCCCATACAGCCCAAACTGCCGTAACGGGTGTGACTGTCGGAGCCAAGGATCATGCCTCCGCTTGTAGCATGCATTTCGCTCATATATGTGTGAATCACAGCAAGATGGGGAGGGACATAAATACCGCCATATCTTTTGGCTGCACTTAGCCCAAAACAGTGATCATCTTCATTTAAGGTGCCGCCCACTGCACAGAGACTGTTATGACAGTTTGTAAGAATATAGGGTAGGGGGAATTGCTTAAGGCCGCTTGCCTTGGCAGTCTGTAATACCCCTACATAGGTAAGATCATGTGATGCAAGGCAATCGAATTTTAATTTTAAAGTACTAGAGTTTTTTGCTGTATTATGAGCTTGGAGAATGGAGTAACTGATACTTCCCTGTCGACTATCTTCCCTTGTAACAGTCCTGCCTGTGATTTTTTGAATGTGATTAAGTGCATCTGCTCCATTGTTCAGGAGGGTGTTGCCGTTTATGAGAAACACTCCGCCATCACTTAGCTTTATCATGCTCACCTCTTTATCACTTTAAAAGCGGTCTTAAAAAAAGGCCGTACCTTTCATTAAAAGTCTTGCAGTTCTAAACCCATAACTGTTTAGGATTTTTATTTCACCGTTTAAGTTTTTATGCTCGACTCCGGCTTCGAGTATTCCTGTCGGATGAGCAATGCGGAGCCGTTTTGGCTCGGCTTCTTGTCGCTTTGTTCTAAAAACCAGGGTGCCTGGAATCACCGCCGCCGCCGCGGTGCACATTGCCCCTGTCAGAGCATAGGAGGGATGGGTTTTCTGCATGGACATCATACGCCCAAGAAGGTCTATCCTCTCTGAAGGGATTAGTTCACCTGAAGCAACGGTATATGCACCCGGCGGGGCGATGATTGTCATTTTGGGTACCCCGGGACTTTTCAAGGGGGATTCTTCTGCATTATTTATTAGGCCCAGTTTAACAGCAGCTTCGCCGCGAATTTTTTCCAATAGATCAAGGAGGTCGGAATTTGTATCGATCTCTTCAGGGGTTTCCTTCCCGCTAATCCCGACATCGGAAGCAAGGGCAAAGACCAGGGGGTTGGCGGCATCAACTATAGATACCGTTAGTAAACCAAAACCGGGGATCGAAAGCTCATCAATTGTATTACCCGTAGGAAGCAGGCCGCCGCAAACCGACCCTGCCGGATCTTGAACCAGGACTTTTACAGGGGCTGCGGAGCCGGGCACTCCGGGAATTTCGTAGCTTCCTGAATAATTGACTTCACCGCCCGGGGTTTCAATTTCTTCTATTATTATTTTTTGGGTATTTGTATTAAAAATCCTTACCCTTGTAAAATCTTCTCCGGTTTTAACAAGGCCGCTTTCAATGGCGAAGGGCCCTGCCCCTGAGGACATGTTCCCGCAATTTCCCGCATAAGAAACCAAAGGCTTATCCACAGAAACTTGGGCAAAGGTATAGTCGACATCAGAGTCATCCCGGTTAGAGGGGCCAAGAATTGCAATTTTGCTTGTTACCGATGTTGCACCACCAAGGCCGTCAATCTGGCGCATGTCGGGGCTGCCCATAAGTCGCATTAAAACTTCGTCCCTTTCCTTTCCTTCAGGGGGGAGATCCTTCTCCAGAAGGTATAAACCCTTACTGGTTCCGCCCCTGAAAATCATGCAGGGAATGCTTCTCTGCATAAAAACTCCTTGTCATTAGGTCTTCTATGTATTATCCTAGCTCTGAATTTGCCATAGGTCTAATTCATTTTTTGAATATTTTTTATAGCCTGTGTGCATAGTTTAAGAATAAGGGGGATTATATGGATTTCAGGGAATTACAGTACATTGTTTCGATTGCAAAGAACCAAAATATCACGAGGGCATCGGAGGAGGTCTTTGTCTCCCAGCCCACATTGAGCAAGTTCGTACAGAACATAGAACACTATCTGGGTCAGCCCCTCTTTCGAAGACTTGGGAATCGTTTCCTCCTTACCTATGCAGGGGAGCGCTATGTGGAAAAAGCTAAGGCAATGTTAAGCATGAAAAAGGAACTGGATGAGGAGCTGTCGGATATCCTAAAAAAAGATATTGGGGAATTGAAAATAGCCTTTCCGATTACACGGGGGACTTATATGCTTCCATGTACTCTCCCTGTTTTCAAGAAGGAGTATCCAAGGGTAAAGGTCACAGTGAAAGAGGCAGATTCAAAAGCTCTTGAGGAAATGATTCTAGAAGGTGAAATAGACCTTGCCTTTTTCACCCTGCCAATAAGGCACCCCGACATTGACCATGACACGATCCAAGAAGAAGAGGTTGTACTAGTGATGAAAGCGGATCATCCAATGGTGACTGAAAGTGTTTACAAAGCTAATTGCAAGTATCCCTGGATTGATCTTACAAAGCTGGCAAACGAAACCTTTATCCTTCAACGGCACGACCAGCGTACAAGACATATTACAGATCAGGTCTTCCATGATCTTGATATGGAGCCGAAGCTTTCTCTTAGTATACGCAATATAATGGCCTCTGTTGAACTTGCAGCAGGCGGCTATGGTGTCACCTTTGTAGGCGAAACCCATTTACGCCATATCACCCTTAAGGAAAAGCCCGCCTTCTTCTCGGTAGGTAATCCAAAGACAATGACCAGCTTTGTGGCAGCATACCGCAGAGGAATCTACCTCCCTGAGTATACCCGGCGGTATATACAGATTGTTAGGGAGTTTACCTAAAAATACCCCGGCTCCCTTCTATTCCGTGCCTCTTCTCATGGTTTTAATGCATTAATCGGAATAACATAAACGCCATCTTCACACATCCTACCCAATCCTCCACCTGTGATAACCGCAAGGCATGATGGTTCTCTTGTCCCATCTGATGCCATCTTTTTCTTCAATCTAAGTAAAGTCCGAACTGCAGATTCGACCTGATTTTCGCCAAGTTTTATTTCGAAGGCTCCCCATGAGCCATCTTTCATCTCAACAATTGCATCAACCTCTAAATTGCTGTTATCTCTGTAATGATAAAGAGAGGCATCGTAAAATTCAGCGTATGCACAAAGATCGCGCAGACAAAGATTTTCAAACATAAAACCATAGGTGTTTAGATCATCGATCAAATGCCGCCTTCCAATACCAAGGGCTGCAATAGCCAAAGAGGGATCAGTAAAAACCAATTTCGGAGACATTCGTATCCTGGTCTTTGAGCGGATACCCGGCATCCAACCTGGAATCTCTTCTATTACAAAGATGCGCTTAAGATCGGCTATATAACTTGTGACACTGTTGCGGGAAATTATCATTTCATTGCTACCGGGATCCTTACTTTCCTCACCGGTAATATCTCTTGCTATAGTTGTTTCACTTACTGTTGTTGCATTATTTCGGGCCAATGAGCGCAGTAGGACATTTAGTTTCACTGAATTTCGTTTTGAAAAATTTCCGCCGAATAAATCATTTTTTAAAATTGCATTAATATACTCAACAGAAACGCTGCTGGCCTTCCTGACAGGCAGATTAAGCGTCCGGGGCCAACCACCACGAATAGTTATGTTGATAAGGCGCGGGAGGTCAATATCAGCTGCAAAAGGGCTGATTTTCTTACCTGTAAATAATGAAATAAAAGACACTAACGCATCTGAATCACCGGACTCATATAGTGTCATGGGGCGCATCCGCACTATAGCGATTCTGCCTGCGCCGCTATGTTTGTATGATTTACGCACAGGAGTAGCAGAACCGGTTAGAATGTACTTGCCAAAGCCCGGGTTTTGATCAACATCAAATCTAACTGCATCCCAAATCCCGGGAACCTCTTGCCATTCATCTATGACATGGGGAATCTTTCCCTTCAATACAAGAGAAGGATTAAGCTCTGCCCTAGTTTTATTATTGTAATTACCTGCAGGATCCATTATATAAGTGATACTGTTTGCGTGATTAAGGGATGTCCATGTTTTCCCACACCATTTGGGACCCTCTACGGAAACAGCACTGAATAGTTTAAGATATTCACGGAGTTTTTTATCAACAAGTCTTATTTTGTATCCTGCTTTTTTTAGTGACATAAAATTCTTCTTATCTTGATCTTATATAAAAAATGGGCAAAAAGCAAGTGATTTTTTATGCAAAAAGCAAATAATTTTTTGGGCAAAAAGCAATATCAAAAATACCCAAGCACCAACTCAAACGCCACCTTAAGGCCCGGGAGCAGGCTGCTTATCTCGACAAACTCTTCCCTAGTATGTGCGCCTTCCCCAAGGTAACAGCCGACAGCGATGGCAGGGATTCCCATTGATAATGGGATATTGCAGTCGGTTGAACCTGAATCAAACTTGGGTTCTATATCAAAGTAATTGCGAATTGCCGCATCAGCTTTATCCGTAAGAGCCTGCAGCTTTTCCGGGTCCACATCCCTTGTACAGGGGCGCTCCCCTACAACTTCTACATTGACACCTGCACCCTTGGCTCTGTAAAGTTCAACTGCAGCATTCAGGTGCTTCTCCATTTCGTCGAGGGCATCATTAGAATCAGAGCGGAACTCGTAAAGCATTTCAGCCTGTTGGGCAATTGTATTTACAGAAGTCCCGCCGCTGATTGTTCCAACATTATAAGTTGTAATACTATTCTCAGGCAATTTTACCGTATAAAGAGTGTTAATAAGAGAAGCCAGATAATGTATGGCATTCCTATTCCCGAACTTTCCGAAAGAATGTCCGCCCTCTGTGGTAACTTCAATGCGATAACGCTTTGAGCCTATCGATCCGTTTGTAATCTTACGGCAACCGCCGTCAAGAGAAATAAACTCTGTAACTCTCTTGCCAAAGTCCTTGATAATTTTCCTCGAGCCCTTCAAATTCCCAAGGCCCTCTTCACAGGAGTTTACGACAAAGAGTATACCTCCGGTTTTAGGCTGTAAACCATTTGCAGTTATATACTTTATTGCCATAAGCATTGCAACTATATTTGCAGTATCGTCTCCAACCCCGGGGCAGTAGATCCTGTCATTCTCAATTTTCAAAGGGAGCTCTTCAGTGTCAGGGAAGACTATATCACTATGGGCTATAAAGACCATAAGGGGATTATCATCGCAGTTAACCGGGTATACCACATTAAGGGCTTCATCAATATAAACCCCCTTGCACCCCTGCTTTTCAAGCCAAGCTTTACAAAACGCAGCTCTCTTTTCTTCGTTATGCGATGGAGAGGGAATCTTCGCCATTTCCACAAGAAGCTCGAACGCCTCTTCTCTGTGTTTTTCTATATAGTCCAGAACTTCCTTTTCTAATTTCATCATTTTCTCCCTTTGTTTCACACAACTTTCAGGCAACTCGAAATTTTTCACACGGAGCTCACAGAGGGCACAGAGCTCACAGAGGAATTCAAAAGTGAGCCAACTCTAATAACTCTCTGTGTCCTCCGTGCTTCTCCGTGAGCTCTGTGAGAACCAAAACACAGAGTAGAAAAATTTCTATGTTCAGTGTAAACCTACTCCCCAATTACCGCTCTAATATCCTTCTCGATAGCCTTAAGCTTCCTCCCCGCCTCTTCCTTCGCACCTGCGAGGCCGCCGCCGGCAAGCTCTGCGCAGCAGGTGGCGTAGAACTTTATCTTTGGCTCTGTGCCGCTGGGTCTTGCGCTTACCACTGTGCCGTCTTTAAGGAAGAACTGAAGCACGTCACTCGGTGCAAGGCCGTCTGCTCCGTTCTTTATATCTCTTACTCTCGCAATCTCGATCCCTCCAAGGCTCTTCGGGGGATTTTTGCGATATTCTTCCATTATCCCCTTCATAATGGCAGGGCCTTCAATACCCTGGAAGTATTTGGAGATACCCACTTCTTCCCAATATCCACAGATCTTGTAAAGTTCATCAAGCCTGTCCAAAAGGCTCATCCCCTTGCTGCGCCAGTAAAGGCTCATCTCTGCCGTAAGAGCCGCTGCCGAAATTCCATCCTTATCGCGAACATCACCTGAGATATTATAGCCGTAACTTTCTTCAGTACCGTAAACCACGGTATTTGAGCCGGTATCTTCGCACTTTGCCCAAACCTCCGCAATCCACTTAAAGCCCGTAAGACACTCAAAGCACTTTGCCCCGTAATGCTCGGCGACCTTCTTCTGCATTCCGGTTGTAACTATCGAATTGACCATTGCAGGGTTAGCAGGCGTTCTCCCCGTTTCCTTCATCGAGAGGAATAGATAATCTGCGATAAGGGTACCAATTTGATTCCCTGTGACAAGGGTAAACTCGCCGGTTTTACCCGCTGTTGGAACCGCAATCCCAAAGCGGTCCGAGTCAGGGTCAGTTGCCATGACCAAATCCGCCTTTTCCTTGATTGCAAGATTGATAGCCATCTCAAGGGCCGCTGCCTCCTCGGGGTTCGGAAATGCCACTGTCGGGAAATTACCGTCACCTTCGCGCTGTTCCGGCACTGTAATAACATTCAAGCCAAGCTCTCCAAGGACCCCTTCCACATGGAAGGCACCCGTGCCGTGCAGAGGTGTATAGACTATCTTAATTTCCTTTGCCTTTTCCTTGATAAGTTCAGGTCTAAATAGGCAATTTTTTACCATTTCACGATAGGGATTATCAATCTCCTTATCGATTATGACCAAAAGCCCCTTCGCAAGAGCCTCTTCTCGGGCCATCTCCTTGATTTCAGTTACAGCATTTACTTCATTAATAATCCCCTTATCATGGGGGGGGATTACCTGACTCCCGCCTGTCCAGTAGGCCTTATAACCGTTATAAGCCGGTGGGTTATGACTCGCTGTGACCACAACGCCGGTCTGACAGCCAAGTTGACGAATGGCATAGGAAAGTTCCGGGGTTGGCCTTGGAGACGAGAAGAGATAACACTTTATGCCGTTAGCCGCGAAAATCAACGCAGTTGACTCCGAGAATTCTGCCGAGAAATGCCTTGAGTCAAAGGCCACTGCAGCAGAAAGTGCTCCGGGGGATTTCGCCTTATCGGGGAAGGCCTTTAGTAAATAGGTTGCAAGCCCCTGGGTTGCACTCTTTACAACAAGGGAATTCATCCTATTATATCCGCCTCCAATAATACCTCTTAGGCCCCCGGTACCGAATTCGAGATTTTGATAGAACCTGTCTTCCAATTCCTTGAAGTTTTCTGCAGCAAGCAGGTCTTCCACCTCTTTTCTGAAGTGACTATCATTCTCTCTTCTTATATAGTCCTTCGCCCTCTCGATAATCTTTTCTTTATCCATATTAATTGCATCCTTTTCAAATAATTTCTAAGAACTGCCCTTGCACAAAGGCAAGTTAACAGTATAATACTATCATATAGTTAATTACAGTCAAGGACACAAAAGGAAGGAATGCATGCCAAAAGTAAAGTTGACTGAATTGGTCCTAAGAGATGCACATCAATCTCTCTTTGCAACTAGAATGGTCACTGCCGACATGTTACCGATCTGTGACAAACTGGATAAGGCAGGTTTTTTCTCTCTTGAAGCCTGGGGCGGAGCCACATTTGATTCCTGTATCCGATTTCTTAATGAAGACCCCTGGGAAAGGCTAAAAACATTAAAGGCGAAGTTACCAAAAACCCCGATTATGATGCTCCTTAGGGGGCAGAACCTTCTTGGTTATAGGCATTATGCTGATGATGTAGTCGCAAAGTTCGTGGAATATGCGGCTAAGGATGGCGTTGATATCTTCCGCATTTTCGATGCAGTTAATGACCCGAGGAACTTTGAAGCTGCGATAAAAGCGGCAAAGAAGACAGGGAAGCATATCCAGGCGACCATTTCCTATGCAATTACCCCCTTTCATACAGTCGAAAAATATGTGGAATTTGCAAAGCAGCTTGTTAATCTCGGCACTGACTCCCTTTGCATCAAAGACATGGCAGGTCTTTTAAAACCTTACGAAGGATATGAACTCGTAAAGGCCCTAAAGAAAAACTTTGACCTCCCTGTGGAAGTGCATACCCACTCCACTTCCGGCATGTCTGTTGCAACGCTTGTAAAATGCGTCGAGGCAGGCGCAGACATCCTTGACACTGCAATTTCTTCAATGTCCATGGGCCCGAGCCATAGTCCCACAGAGACCATGGTGGAAATTCTCAAGGGAACCGAATATGACACCGGCTTAGATGTAAACCTGCTTCTTGAGATTGCCGCCTACTTCCGTGAAGTACGCAAGAACTATAAGCAGTTTGAGTCGAGTTTCATGGGTGCAGATACCCGAATTCTGGTTTCACAGGTACCCGGGGGCATGTTAAGCAATCTTGAAAGCCAGCTAAAAGAGCAAAATGCATCAAATAAAATGGATGATGTTCTTAAAGAGATAGCAGTTGTACAAAAAGATGCAGGATATCCGCCCTTAGTAACCCCGACAAGCCAGATTGTAGGAACACAGGCAGTTTTCAATGTGCTTTTTGGCCGCTATAACAGGCTTTCAGGTGAATTCCAGGATCTTATGGCAGGTAAGTACGGTGCGTGTCCTGCTCCAAAGAACTCCGATGTGGTAAAGAAGGCGCTGGATGCACTTAAAATGGAAAAGGAAATTACACATCGCCCGGCGGACGATATTCCCGCCGAATATAATAAACTCGAAGAAGAATGTAAAAAACTTCTGGGTACCGGCACGGTTACAGTCGAAGACGTATTAACTCTTGCAATGTTCCCCAAGGTGGCACCTGACTTCTTCAAGAAACGTAAGGAAGGACCCATGGTATTTAAACCCGAATCTAATCTCTATAATGCACCTGCCTCTCATCAAGGTCAGGCTGCCAATTACACTGTCACCGTAGACGGAGTAAATTACAATGTGACGGTCACCCCCGCTGGGGCCGCCTCGGTCACCTCGGGTGCACCCGTCGCCGCTCCGGCAGCGCCGAGGCCTGCCACAGCGCCTTTTGCGCCGCCAGTCGCACCGCCGGTCATGGCCCCACAGGCCGCGCCCGCACCGGCTCCGGCTCCTCAAGCCGCACCTGCAGCTTCCGGCGGAGGGGCTGCAGTACTCGCCCCTGTTGCAGGTGTCGTCCTAAGGCATGCAGTCCCCGAAGGCACCGATGTAAAGTCAGGTGATAATGTTGTCATCATGGAGTCTATGAAAATGGAGCTTGAAATTAAGGCAGCATCGGCAGGAAAGGTGCATTTTCTTGTTACGGCAGGCGCACAGGTAGCATCACAGCAGCCGATTGCCGAGATTCGATAAGGGGATTTACATGGTCGGCAGAAAAGTTGATCCGGTTTGGGTGCTTAAAGTAAGTGTCATTATAATTATTTGCGCCTTTGCACTTAGTTTTGCCACAACCGCCTTCTCTTCAAGGGCGCATGCATCCACAGGTATTACATCAGGTGAGCCCTCATTTAGGAATCCGAACGCCATTATTCCCCAAAGCGAAGATATCCCCAGGGTAGACTTCCTTTCTTTCGCGCAAAAGTTTATCCGAACCACAGGTATCTATGCCTTTATCACCAATTTTGGTGATATGGCGATGACACCCTCGGGCGATGAAATGGAAATCTATAGCTGGATGAAGCTCGTAATGGTCCTTGTCGGCTTCGGTATAGTCTACCTTGGGGCAGCGAAAAACTTTGAGCCGCTGCTCCTTGTGCCCATTGGCTTTGGTGTAATTTTTGCAAATATCCCCTTCGCGGGAATGGGAGAGCCCGGAGTCTGGAACCCCGAACTAATGATGCTTGAACATCAGGGCTTTTTAAATATTATCTATAATGCAGGCGTAGGGAACGAGTTCTTCCCCCTTATCATCTTTATCGGTATTGGAGCGATGACCGACTTCGGCCCTCTTATAGCGAACCCAAAGACAGCCCTGCTTGGTGCAGCCGCTCAATTCGGCGTTTTTGCAACCTTCCTTTTTATATCACTTTCAAATTATATTCCGGGCGTTAATTTCACCCTCCTTGAAGCAAGTGCTGTTTCGATTATTGGAGGTGCAGACGGTCCTACAACAATTTACATAGCCTCAAAGCTCGCCCCTCATCTAATGGCTACGGTGGCGGTTGCAGCCTACTCATACATGGCCCTTGTTCCCGTAATTCAGCCCCCGATTATGAGGGCCTTAACCACTAAGGAAGAGCGGCTGATAAAGATGAAGGAGCTAAGACCTGTCTCCAAGAAAGAGAAAATTGCCTTTCCCTTAACTGTCTTTATTCTTGCAATACTCTTAATTCCCTCTGCTGCCCCTCTTATTGGCGGTCTTGCATTTGGAAACTTTATTAAAGAAATCGGCGTAGTTGCCAGGCTTTCAGACACTGCACAGAATGAACTCTTGAACATAGTCTCACTCTTCCTTTCCCTTGGAGTCGGAAGCCAAATGACCCCTGAAAGATTCCTAAACCCCTCATCTTTAATAATTACAGTGATGGGTCTTATTGCCTTTTCTATTGCCACTGCGGGAGGAATACTCGCTGCAAAGCTGATGAATCTATTCGTAAAAGATAAGGTCAACCCCTTAATCGGCTCTGCCGGAGTTTCTGCAGTTCCGATGGCTGCAAGGGTTTCCAATAAGGTAGGTCTTGAAGAAGACCCGAGCAACTTTATTCTGATGCACGCAATGGGCCCCAATGTAGCCGGTGTAATCGGAACCGCCATTGCTGCAGGTGTTATGATTGCAGTCTACGGTGGGTAGATTAGCTCGAGTTTTAATTTTACTGTTTCTTCCCCTCTGCCTTCATGCTCAGGATAGTATTTTTTACAGGCGGGGGGATGATGTCACCTTAAGGATTGCCGTAATAGGCCCCGGGAATGAGCTTTACTTCTGGTGGGGTCATATCGGCCTTGTAGTCGAAGATAATCTTACAGGCAGGTCTTGGTTCTTTGACTGGGGCGTTTTCTCTTTTGACAGCGATAACTTTTTTGTTGATTTTGCAATGGGAAGGCCCACCTATAGCTGCATGGTTTCCACTGCCGAATCCAGCTTTAATGTCTATTTTCGCACAAATAGAGACATAGTTCTTTATACCCTTGATCTTCCTCCGCAGAATAAGGAAGAAGTCCTTCGCTTTGCAGAAATAAATATGCTCCCCGAAAATAGAGACTACCGCTACCATCACTTTCTTGATAATTGCGCAACAAGGATTAGAGATATTCTTGACATAGGGCTCGAGGGGCGTCTTTATGCCCATTACGGAGAAATACCAAGCAACTTTACTTTTAGGCAGCATGTAAGGCGGCATACCTGGTTTAATCCATTTTTTGACTGGTTACTGAACTTCTGGATGGGGCAGGTTATCGACAGGCCAATAACAGTCTGGGATGATATGTTCCTTCCTTCAGAAATCGGGAAGCTGATAAATGAGTTTACCTATATTGATAGTTTGGGGCGGGAAAGAGCCCTTGTAAGCAGTGTTGAAATCCTAAATACGTCCATAGGCCGCCCTGCCGTTCTTGATACCCCTCGCATTCAATGGCCGAGGAATCTTATTGCAAGCCTTGTTTTTCTTGCGGCTCTTTCGTTTTTTTCCATTAAAATAGCAGGAGAAAGGGCTTTCAGAATGACCCTTGGCCTTACTCAGGCCCTTTCAAGCCTCCTGCTTGGCATTGCAGGCAGCATGCTGTTTTTCATGCAGTTCTTTTCTGATCATGATTATACCTTCCAAAATATCAATATTATTTTTGCCAACCCCCTCTTTTTACTTCTTGTTCCTGCAGGAATTTTCATTGCCTTCCATAAGGATGAAGTGAAACGCCAAAAGGCAATTAAGTACTCAAAGTTCTTTTGGGCCTATGTTTTTATTGCCTGCCTTTTAACAGTGCCTATTAAGCTCCTTCCCCTCTTTTACCAGCAGAATCAGGTCACTCAGGTGATGGTTATTCCTTTTTCGTTAATAATGGTTTTTTTATTGATCTATCTCGATAGGAGGCTGGGCAAGGCCCCTTGACTCGCATATAATACTAATATGCGTTGGCTATTTCTATTTTTAGCCTTACTCTCTGTCCCTGTTCTACAGGCCCAGCAGATTCCCCTCGCGCTTATTCTCGAGGGACTTACTCATGCTGAAAGGGAGTTATGGCGTCCGGATTGGCCTTTAAGTATTCCGCCCGATTCCTTTAAGTACGGCACTGATGAAGAGACCGGAGCTATCGCAAGGGCCGCCATTGCCGGTGAAGATCTTTTTCTGGAACTGCGTGTAGGCAGGGGAGGCAGGGTAGAAAGGTTTCCCTTTATGCTTGAAGGAAGAATGGCCCAGGTGAGTGTGGCCTATGGTCTTTCTTTGGATATCCAGGAAATCATAATTAATTTTATCCATGGAGGCGATCCCTGGAGACTTGAAGTTCTTGAACGCAGCGATTCCTATCCCCTGATTATCAGGGCTTCAGGGGGAGGGGTATGGTACTTTATCTACCTAACCCATACAGCAAGCGAAATAACCGAAACCTGGTACGATGTAGACGGAAATTTCGTTGGAGCCTTCAACTACTCACTGACTCAAATAGATACTGTAAGCAAAATCAGGGCATACCGCGATTTTCACAACCCTACAGATGCCACAGAGTTCTTCTTTGATTCAAGGGGATTTGTCACGGAGATTACAGGGCCGGTGGGAAGTTTTAGGGCTCTTTATTTCAGGGAAGACCTTCCAAGGTACTGGGAGAGACGGCCGGTGGATAGCTCTAATATGGATGAGAATGGTTTCGGGAACTTTGTATTACAATGGGATGCAAATGATAAACTTGTAAGAATTACAGGCTGGGAGGAAAATGAGAATGCCTCCCTTGATTATAGATTTGAATATGATCTTGATGATACCGGCAATTGGAATGAAAGAAGGGAAATCCGAATGGTTAGGATAAATAATTTGCTCGTTCCTTCCCCCGGAAATAGAATAAGAAGGTTTTTGGAGTTTGGTGAATGACATCTTCAGAAAGTTCTATAAGCTGGAGGGAAGTCAAGTATAATGAGGTCTTTGAACAGGAGCTTAGGGCCCTTAAGCGCCGAAAGGAGCAGGATAAAACGTGTACCATAAAGGATCTTGAGGGAGTACTTCAGCATCTTTATATAATGGAAGGGGCAGAAGGCCTTGGAGAAGTTCAACTTTTGAGTACTGCGGCAATTATTGCAGCTCATGAACATTTTATAGCACAGTGGAAACAGGAGGATTAGTATGGAATGGCGGGCAAGTCATATTTTGGTTAAGGACAAGGCAGAAGCAGAAGAGCTTTTAAAACAGGTAAAGGGCGGGGCATCATTTGAGACCCTTGCAAAGGAGAAATCAAGTTGTCCTTCAAAGTCATCAGGAGGAGATCTCGGTTGGTTTGGCCCCGGGAAAATGGTTCCTGCCTTTGAAACTGCCGTAAAGCAGCTCTCTCCCGGTTCTGTGGGAGATATAGTGCAAACACAGTTTGGCTATCACCTAATAAAATGTACGGGAAGGAAGGACTAGAAAAAAGTAATGGCCGGAAATGAAGCTGTTTTCAAAACACTCATAGATATTGACTCTGAACTCAGTCAGATACAGGATTTAGACATACTTCTTGAAAGGGTCCTTAGTGAAGCAAGGAAGGTGGTCAATGCTGATGCCGGCACCATTTATGTAAAAGAGATTCTGGATGATGAGGGAATAAAGACAGAAAAGCTCGTAATGAGATATTCCCAGAATGATACCATTCAAAATGAGCTTCCCCCGGGGCAGAAACTCATCTATTCGGTTTTTTCCCTTCCGATTAACGATAAAACAATATCCGGGTACTGTGCATTGACACAGCAATTGGTAAATGTCAGGGATGCCTATAATCTTCCGCCTGATGTTCCGTATTCATTCGGACTTAATTACGATCAGATTTCGGGGTATAAAACCACGTCAATCCTTGCAGTCCCCCTTAAGGGGACAGAGGGGGGGCTCCTCGGTGTAATCCAGATAATCAACGCAAAGGATAAAGACGGTAATGTGGTTCCGTTTTCGCAAAATGACGAGACCATTATTACCCATTTTGCCGTAAATGCAATTGCAGCCTTACAGAAGGCCCAGTTAACAAGAACCATGATTCTTAGAATGATTAAAATGGCTGAGCTCCGTGATCCAAAGGAGACGGGCACCCATGTTAATAGGGTTGCAGGTTATGCGGCAGAAATTTACGATCGCTGGGCAACCCGCAGAGGAGAGAGTGAAGAAAGAAGGAATAAGTTTAAAGATAATTTGAGAACGGCTTCAATGCTTCACGATGTCGGGAAAGTGGCCATCTCAGATACAATCCTAAAAAAGCCGGGCAAGTTTACACCCGAAGAATATTCTATTATGCAAACCCACTGTGTCCATGGCTCCGCCCTCTTTGGCGATTCTCAATCATCCCTTGACAGCCTTTCGAGGGACATCGCCTTTACGCACCATGAAAACTGGGACGGTACCGGATATCCCGGCAAGGTAGACCCCGTTACGGGGATGCCTGTAGATTTCGATGACACAGGGAAACCAATAGGCAAGAAGGGGGAGGAAATCCCCCTGGCAGGGCGTATAGTAGCACTTGCAGATGTCTACGATGCCCTATGCTCAAGAAGGGTCTATAAGGAGCCCTGGGGAGAGGAAGATGTCCTTATGGAAATGCGTAAAATGTCGGGTTCCAAATTTGACCCTGAGTTGATAGAGATTTTCTTTGAAGTACTTCCCGGGATCAAGCAGATTAGGCAGCTCTATCCCGAAGCCGATTGAGATTTAAGCCGGGTAAGCTCCCTGTCAAGGCTGTTAGCAAAGGATGATAGTTCCTTTTTCCCGTAAGAGGCTGTCCTTTCGATCCCAAGGCCGCTTTCTGCAAGACCCACCGTAAAATCCCTAATTGAACGAAGCTCCCTAATATTTTCGCAGGTAAATACCCTGCCCCTATCATCCATAACTGTATTCCCTGCCTCCACTAAGCTTTCGGCAAGAGGAAGGTCCCTCGTTAAAATCAAATCGTCCTTAAGGGCCGATTTAATGATGAGCTTATCAGCCGCACCCTCATCATTCGAGGAAATAACCATTTGAGTCTCGGGGATTCCGGGTATCTTTCTATTTGCATAGAAAATTGCAATAATTTTGAGTCGAGAGGCAAAGCGGAGTACCATTTCCCTTGCCGCTTTCGGACATGAATCTGCATCAATAAGGATTCTCATTAAACCTTACTTGAGGCAGAATAAGCCGTATAAGTCCCCTTTAGAATTAACCTCTTCCCCTTCGGAATAAAAATCGATTCGCCGCGGTTAATCTGCATCTCGGGGGTTTTTGCTTCCTCACGGATAATTAAGGCTCCGCTGCTTATAAAGAGTATTGAAGAATATTCCCCATTATATATTGTGTCATTTTCTTTTCCATTTAAAATAGACAGTGAATACTCTTCTGTTTTAACGGGGTAGGTAAAAAATCCGGGGTTTGGCTCTGGAGGGGAAAGTATTTCAGGCGAGTACTCTTGAAAATTAATTATCCTAAAAAAGTCTTCTTTTGATATATGCTTATGGGTAAGGCCCCCCCTTATAACATTTTCGGAATCAGTCATAAGTTCAAGGCCCATGCCGTGGATATAGCAGTGAGGAGTTCCTGCGGGGAGATATATGGCTTCTGTGGGCTTAAGCTCTATTAAATTCATGTAAAGAGGCGCAAGGATGCCCGCATCGGAGGGGTATATCTCTGCAAGAAATGCACAAAGGGTCCATACGTCCTTATTATCAGGGAAGTCCTTGCCTGTAATGGGGCTTTGAGCCTTAATATAGGGCCCAAGGCTTTCTTTTGCTTCAGTGCTTAGGTTAAAAAGTGCCGCAAGAAAGTGCTTATACGGCTCTTCTCTGTCTAAGCTTGTATAAAGGCTTTCCATTCCTGCCTTAAGTGCGCCTTGGCTTGCAATAAAGAGTCTGCTTATTAGGGTTTTGCTTTCTATCGGGTTTCTAAAGCCGCAGAGGGCGGCAAAGGGAGTCAGGGCGCAAAGTAATTCATCTTTCCGGTTTTTATCGCGGAAATTTCTGTTTAAGGCATCTGCCGGGATGCCCTCTTGGTTCTCTCTTTCAAAGCCCTCCCTTGCCTGCTCGCTGTTAGGATGAACCTGTATTGAAAGGGGCCTTGCAGCAGCTTCAATTTTGAAAAGGAAGGGTAGGGTCCCGTTTTTTTCTGCGAGCTCTTTTCCGAGAAAGGCTTCAGGGTCTTTTGAAATCAGCTCCGATAGGAGAAGTTCTTCCTCTCTGCCATCATCATTAATAATTTTTACTGTAGAAGGTCCTAAGGGATTTACACCCATCCATAGTTCTGCAAACGGAATTTTACTATAGTTTTTCCTTCCAAGAAGCTCCGGGATCCATTCAGGGGAGCCCCAGTCATAGTTTTTTATCTTGTTTTCAAGTTTATAGATTGATAATGCATTTCCCTTTTCTTCATTGGGGATGAGCTCTTGCAGGCGTGAAATCATGCTAAGGGTGAGTTCTTCTGCCTCGCTTGAGTCCTGTCGAGGCTTTTCTTCGGCACTTCCTGCATTCTCAAGATCGTCACAGAGGAGGAAACCTGTTAAGACGGCAATCTTTAGGGGGTCGTTAAGGCCTGAAGCGAGTCTTATCTTTTCAATATTCCTGCGATATTTTTCAAGGATCTTCTCCAGATATTCAAGGTCCTTATCGGCGGAAATTGTGATGTCTGTTCCCAATATATCAATGCGTATTTCGCTCTTGATCATTCGTTAAAAAATATCCAGCTCTCCGGATTCTGCCTCTTTCTCTTCAGAACCTTCGTCCCGGCTCCGGTGCAGCACGCCCTCAACAGCATCTTCGAACTGGTTAAGCCTGTCCAGTGCAGAAAGAATGCCCTCTTCTATCTTACCCTGCTCATCACTAAACTGCTTGACCATCGCTTGAAGCTCTTCGATCCGCTTTTGGTATGAATCAAGGCTGTTTTTCAGTGCAGCATTCTCTTCATTAGCCTTTTTCACATACTCGATGACATTCGAGACCTTGGATTCCAGCAGTTTTACCTGTTCCAGGCTTACCATTCTAGGCCCCCAAAGCAGCTTTGGCCTGTGCAACCACCGCTTTAAAAGCGTTCAAGTCTTCCACAGCCATGAAAGCAAGGGCCTTACGGTTAATGTTTATTCCTGCCTTATTAAGACCGTTAATCAATTTGGAATAGGTTAGGCCTTCCGGCCTGCATGCGGCATTGATACGGATGATCCACAACCTTCTAAAGTTTCCTTTCCTATCCTTGCGATCCCTGTATGCATGGGTAAGGGCCTTTGTTACCGCATCTTTTGCAGCCTTATAGTTGGTACTTCTTCGGCCCCTATATCCCTTTGCCAGTTTTAGTATTTTTTTTCTGCGATTTTTTCGCTTTGAACTGTCTATTGCTCTTGGCATAATTATCTCCTAGTTTCTACCCGTATGGGAGAAGGCGCTTTCTTACGACTTCTACATTGTGATCAGAAAGAATTCCGGCCTTCCGGAGATTTCGCTTCCTTTTCGTGGACTTCTTTGTAAGAATATGGCGAAGGTTTTGCTTCTTATACTTTACCTTGCCCGTTCCTGTGAATGAAAAACGCTTTGCCGCGCTTTTTTTTGTTTTCATCTTTGGCATATAGCCACCCTCGGTATAAAAATATTAAAAACCGTATATCCGGTCTTATTTCTTGGTTTTTGGGCTCAAAATCATGGACATAAAACGGCCTTCCATGGCAGGTGCCTTATCCATAATATATTCTCCCTCAATTCTTGCAAGTACATCATTTAAAACATCAAGGCCAAGTTCGGTATGGGCCATTTCCCTGCCCCTGAAACGAACCGTTACTTTAACCTTATTTCCTTCACCCAAAAAATCCTTAACATGCTTGGATTTAAAATCAAGATCATGATCATCTATTTTTGGCTGCATACGGATTTCTTTCAATTTTAGAAGCTTTTGCTTTTTCTTTGAATCCCGTACCTTTTTTTCATTCTCGAACTTGAACTTGCCGTAGTTCATTATCTTAACTACAGGGGGCACCGCATTTGGTGCAACTTCCACAAGGTCAAGGCCCTGTTCTCGTGCTATATCGAGAGCTTCCAAGGTGGAAATTATTCCCTGCTGCTGTTCTCCATCTCGAATGAGGCGTACCTCACGCACCCGAATCTGTTCATTAATCCGTAGATCCTTATCCGACAACTGACCTCCTAGAGTTCTTTTACTCCAACGGGGCCGGGAATAAAAGATTTAGAATTAATTATACAAAATTATCAAAAAATGTCTATAGACAGCAGGTACGTTGAAATAAGACCCTGCCTTATGTTAACATACAATCGTGAGCCTTTTTAGTTTACTTTGGATACCCCTATTCTATCTTTTTTGGTGTTCAATCAGCAGTATTAAGAATAAAAATGCGCTTTATGAGCTTCTTGCATTTCTTGGCGGCTGTATTATAGCAGGCATTGTGATCGCTTTCGGGCCCCTAATCGATGGGGGCGGATTCGGTTTCTTAAGATGGCTTAGCGGCAGTTTAGAACTTTTCGCCCTCCCTGCAGTATTACCCCTCCTTATCTGCATTTTGCTCTTTAAGCTTGGATTAATTCAAGAAGTCGAGTTTTTCGCAAATATTACCCTGATGTGGCTCCTGCCCGGAGCTATTGTACATACTCTTTTCTTAAGTGTTACAGGGGACCCCATTTTACTCATGCTAATTCCAATTTTATGGGCGGCAATAGCAGTTGGAGTACCCTTTTTTATTAAGCTGATGATGCAGGGCAGCAATATTTACCTGACCATTCTGGCATGCTCAGGGGCGGTGATCATTCCGTTCACTGCCGCTACTTCCTATTGGGCACTCTTTTCCCAAAGGAATATAATCGGCTTTCTGCTTTTTTCTGCTTCCACAGCCCCTATGATAGCGGCTGTGGTCATATCTTTTATCAGTACAAGTGAAGAAACAGACTCTTAAACCCTGTTTGCTGACCCAAGTACATTGATATTCTTATGTGAATAGAGTTTCTTAAGCTCATCCCTTGCAGGACCAAGGATCTTTCTCGGGTCAAACTCCTCCGGGTGTTCGGTCAGGACCTTGCGTACAAGGGCAGTCATTGCAAGACGGCCATCGGAATCAATATTGATCTTGCAAACTGCACTTTTTGCCGCCCTGCGCAATTGCTCTTCAGGGATACCGACAGAGTCACTAAGTTTTCCGCCGTATTTTTCGACCATTGCCACATACTCGGCAGGAACAGAGGATGCACCGTGAAGGACTATCGGAAAACCCGGGATCCTTTTTTCGATTTCTTCGAGTATATCAAAACGCAGGGGAGGGGGAATGAGGATTCCGTTTGCGTCCCTTGTGCATTGTTCGGGTTTAAACTTGGTTCGGCCGTGGCTTGTGCCTATGGAAATTGCGAGAGAGTCAACACCTGTCCTTTTTACAAAGTCTTCAACCTCATCAGGCTGGGTAAAATGACTGTGCTCGGATGATACATCATCCTCTACTCCTGCAAGAACACCAAGTTCTCCCTCGACAGTGACATAATCCTTGCGGGAATGGGCAAATTCGACCACTTTTTTAGTCAAAGCAACGTTTTCTTCGTAAGAATAGTGGGAACCGTCTATCATTACAGATGAGAAACCGGTCTCAATACAGTCCTTACACAGCTCAAAACTGTCCCCGTGATCCAGATGCAGGACTATTGGAATATTACAGCCAAGCTCATTTGCATATTCAACGGCTCCCTTTGCCATATTTTTTAAGAGATTCTGATTCGCATACTTTCTTGCCCCTGCAGAAACTTGCAAAATCACAGGTGATTTTGTCTCAACACAGGCCTGAACTATGGCCTGGAGCTGTTCCAGATTATTGAAATTGTAAGCAGGCAGAGCGTATCCGCCGCTTACCGCTTTTTTGAAAAGATCCACAGTGTTCGAAAGTCCCAATTCGGTATAACTCGTCATATAAAACTCCTTATGTTAACTATAGTAGGGTAAGGATTGCCAATGGTCAAGTAAAAAGAGTATCTTTAGGATATGCCCGTTTCCCGAAAGAAAATTTCCATTATAATTATTCTCCTTCTTTTCTTTCTTGGAATAGGAGCCCTCTCCCTTTATATGCTCCGTGCCCCCATCCTTATCGTGACAGATCTTTCTTTCAACCGGCTCTACGGCCCTGAACGCCTTACGCGGCAAAGGGGGCTGACCGCTTTCACCCTCTTTCGCAGGGTGATCCCGGTCTATGTTGCCGAAAGTGCGGGGCCCGATTTAATTGCCATTGCAGTGGAAGAGTCCTTCGATCTGCCTGCGGCCGTATTTTTCCCTCAGAGATACTCTGAAGGGGCCGCAATTTTCGCAGAAAACAACCCGGATATACTCATTTTTGTGATGGGAGGCCCTGAATCCCATATCGAGGAGCCCTTTATCCGTGTCAGAACCGATGAAATGCTGGATTTTTACAGGGCAGGGCTTGCCGCAGCACCCATTGCAGGTGAGCAGGGGGTTCTCTTTTTCAGTGACGGAGTGCTTGCCGATGAGTATAGAGATGCTTTCAGGGCAGGACTGGAGGAAGCGGGGCATACCGGGGACCCGGGTTTTGCAAATGCAACCGCCAACTTTACGGCATTCTCCGATATAGGCTGTGTTATTGTGGCAGGACCCGCAATAAGATTTCTTGAAGCCAACCTCGATATCCCGATTATCCTCTTCTCCTGGATTGATCCCGGATTTACTCCAAACACCGTAAAGGTCATTTTTGACGATTCTCACTGGACTCTTGCAGGCAGGGCCTTCAGGAATGCGGCGGGAGTCTTTTCAGGCAATGCCGCGTCTAATGAGGAAGAACTGCTCTTTGGCTCTGTCCCTGTGGTTTTAAGAAACAGGCTCCCCCGAAATGATTTTCGCCTTATAAGGCGGCATGTAATGACGAACAGGGTTTATCAACCTGATACTTAAATATTAGGAAAAAAACGGGTGCTAAACGGCTAAACAAGCCGATAATGCTATATACCGGAATAGGCAAAAAGGGTATTTTATGCTCAAAAGCCATTTGACAAAAGAGTGTCAAAGAAATATAATTAATTCTATCCGCATTTCCCAAATAATCGGAGAAAGGAGTATGGGATGAAACAAGGCAGTTTCAGGGCAGTGCGCCTGCGCATAGCAGTTATCCTGCTTATAGTGATGTGCTTAGCAGTGGGTTCTGTTTTCGCAAATCCAAGGACAGTAGATTACCTTTCGGTGATAATTGAACCCTTCGCCGGGTATACGGTCCGTGAGTGGGCAATCGCCGGCAGGACCTACAGGTACGATTTTGAGTGGGCTTTGGATGCCAGTCGATTTATAGCAAGAGATAACGACAATCCTTTTCCCAGGAGGGCTTATGTAGAAGCCTATCCAAGGCAGTTGTTTGGTAATAACCCGAACAATCTCGATCTAAGGAGTCTGGGGATCCATGGAAGTTTTGACCGCAGAGGTCATAACTGGATAGATGTCTATCCGATAGAAACCGGCTCAGGACAGGATGGGGAAACACCCATTCCGTTTGAAATTCCAATGCCCGGCAGAGTCCATTCTCTTGATATGTGGGTTTGGGGTGCAAACTTGAACCTCCGTCTCGAAGCGTATTTCAGGGATCATACAGGTGTTGTACACGCCGTTGAAATGGGTTCCCTATACCATGAAGGCTGGAGAAACCTGAACGTCAATATTCCCGACAGAATACCTCAATCCAGAAGGGTATTACCCCGATATGCAGGTCTGCACTTTGTTAAGTTCAGGATCTGGACCGAACCCAATGAAAGGGTAGATAACTTCTACGTATACTTCAACCAGATGAAGGTTCTCACAAATACCTTTGAAAGCCTATACGATGGCAACGATCTGGCCGATCCCGATAATGTTCGGGCACTTTGGGTAAGGAATTAAGGAGGCCTGATATGAAGCGATTGATAATATTAGTATTGGTTCTTTCTGTTGCCGCAGGTGCCTTTGGTCAGTTAATGGGCATTGAAATCGGAGCAATAAGCCCCGAGCGGCTTGGCATAGATTCTGCACAGCAGTTTCTTAAAGAGATTTCGATAGACAGGTTTGAAAGGGACGGCTTCTGGCTTTCCTCAATGTCTTCGGATGACGGATATGCAACTTCAAGGCTCTTCCTTGGTTCTCCTCTGGGCAAGCAAACGATCCCGGACGAGGAAGGTTTAAATATTCCTGATGTGCACGTTCTTGGTACCAGAGTGGATTTCCTCCGCCGTGGTTATTCCCATGCATTCATCAGGCCCGTAAGGCCTCTCCATGTTGAAGGAATCGTGAAAACAGTTTCCGTATGGGCAGTTGGCCGTAATTACGACCATAGCCTCGTGCTCCTTCTTGAAGACTTCTTTGGCCGCCCCTTTGAGCTTTATATGGGTAAGCTGAACTTCCAGGGCTGGAAAAGAATTACTGTAGCCATTCCCCCTCAGGCAGAAGACGGCTGGGGCGGCATAGTCCAGAGGAATTATCATTATAATAATGATATGGGAATTAGAATTACCGGTTTCCGTGTTGATTTTGACCCCTGGCAGGCCTATGGCAGCTACTATTTCTACCTTGATGATCTAAGGGCAGTAACCGACCTTTTCGCAGAAGATAACCGCGATCCTGACGATATGCAAGACGGTTGGTAAACCGCTGGTTGTTAAACCGCCGGTTGGTAGTATTAGTTTATATTGATGATAAAAGCAGGGCTTTTAGCCCTGCTTTTTTTTTCGATTAATTCTTGATATTACTATCTAAACTGCCCCAGATAATCTTTATTTTGCTCGAACATCTTATCCGTCATTTCCCTAATCTCGTGCAGGCCAAGCACGGCTGAGGTCAGGGGATCGAAGGCCATTGCCTGGTGAATTTTTTGCCTTTCCCCCGAGAAACACCCTTCCACAGTAAGCTCTTCGCAAAGAGCTGCAGGGTAGATCATTGCCGCAATCTGATCGGGGAGCTTCCCGATTCTAACCGGTTCAAATCCAAGGGGGGATGCAAGGACAGGGACTTCTACGCAGGCACCTTTCGGCATATTGTCAATTATGCCCTTATTTGGGATATTACCGTTGAATTTAAACAGGGTCTTATCACCAAAAACCGCATTAAAAATATAGGCAGCGTATTCATTACCCCTATCCAGGCTCACACTCGGAATTTCAAGCCATTTTTCTATAGTACTTTGCCAAGTATCCTTCCTCTCCTCGTACTGCTTAAGGATATAAGCATAAGCTCCGGGGTTCCATCCTGTGCCGTGGGTGCAGAACTTTTCGATTAGATCAGGCCTTTTGCGGAACCAGGCATTGTACTCCGAGTTATGACCCGAGGATTCAGTCGGATAATAATCAAGAAGCAAAAACAGCTCATTTCTTACCTGCTCTTCATTATAAATTTCAGGCCTCTTAAGAGCCTCCCTGATTTGCGGATATGCATCCACCCCCTTCCATTTATAGTCAAGATAGAAAGCCTGATGATTAATTCCTGCGCAGGTATAGGTAATTTCGCTATTCCTTGCCCCAATCCAGCGGGCGAGCATACCGGCAGTACCCTGCACCGAATGACAGAGGCCCGTTATTTTAAGAGCGGGAAAGCGGCTCTGCATTGCGCGGCAGAGCATTGCCATCGGGTTTGTATAGTTTAAAAAGATGGCATCGGGGCAGTATTTTTCAATGTCCTTGCATATATCGAGCATCACAGGAATTGTCCTTAGAGCCCTGAAAATGCCCGCAGGGCCCCTTGTATCGCCCACATTGATGTCTACACCGTATTGCTTGGGGATCTCGATGTCATAGCGCCATACATCAACATCTCCTGAAAGGATCGTGCATAGAACCCCGTCAGCACCTTCAAGGGCCTCCTCCCTTTTCATCGTGGAAATTACTTTAGCACCGTAGTTCCCTGCCTTGATTATTTTTTCGACGGCCTTTTTACTGTATTCAAGGCGAGTTTCATCAATATCCATTAGGGCGATAGTCGCATCCTTAAAAGCATCGAAAGTGAAAATGTCCCTTACAAGGTTCCTTGTAAACTCAAAGCTCCCTGCTCCAATAAATGCGATCTTTGCCATAAAAGCCTCCTTCCCCTATTTATATTCGATTTATTTATATTCCTGGACCTCGTTAATAAGATGCTCTAAGATTATGCCCGCAGTCTCGAACATCGCTTCGGTATCCTCTGCATCATGATATCGCCTCTGGCAGACAACCCGCTTTATCCCGCAATTGATGATAAGCATGGCACAGGTTCTGCAGGGGGTCATACGGCAGTAGAGGGTGCTGCCCTCTATGGAAATACCCTGTCTTGCAGCCTGGCATATCGCATTTTGCTCTGCATGTACGGTTCTTGTGCAATGGGTGGTGATCTGACCGTCTTCGTGGAGCATTTTCTTAAATTGATGGCCCACATCATCACAGTGGGGGAGGCCCGCAGGTGCTCCCACATAGCCTGTCACAAGGAGCTGATTCCCCCTTGCAATCACACAGCCTGATCGCCCCCTGTCACAGGTTGCACGCTTTGAGATGGCATCGCAGACTTCCATAAAGTATTCATCCCAGCTCGGTCTCTTGTATTCGGTTTCCGGCATTTATACCTCCCGTCTTTGTTTATTATATATTAATTTAACACAAAGGGAGCAGAAAAAAAATTGACAAATAGGGGGTATGGGCAATAAAATTAAATATACTGTTTTTTTGGAGGACTTATGTATTCTTTCATTTTCTTTTCTCTCCTTTTGGTAGCCGGATACTTTATCTATGGCAAGTTCATAGAAAAGGTATTTGTCATCAGACCGGAAGTTACTACCCCGGCATATCGCCTTGAAGACGGGGTGGACTTTGTCCCGATGCCAAAGTGGAAAACGGTGCTTATCCAGCTCTTAAACATTGCAGGGACAGGCCCCATATTCGGTGCAATTGCAGGCGCCCTATTCGGCCCTGCCGCCTTTGCCTGGATAGTCTTCGGCTGTATCTTTGCAGGGGCAGTCCACGATTATAAGGTGGGCATGCTCTCTTTAAGAAGTAACGGCCAAAATATATCCGAAATTGTCGGTAAGTATCTTGGAAATATACCCCGCCAAATAATGCGAGTTTTTTCTATCGTACTTTTAATCTTCGTGGGCGTTGTTTTCGTCTACACCCCTGCCGAGGTTCTAAGAACCCTGCTTGGTCATTCACATATAGGCGCTATAGATCCTACAAGTATAGGCTTTTTCTATGTTATTATTGCAGTAATTATTGCCTATTATTTACTTGCAACCGTTTTACCTATTGATAAAATAATCGGTAGAATTTACCCAATCTTTGGTGCCTGTCTTTTAATCATGGCAGTAGGCATTACTGCAATGATGTTCATTACAGGGGAGGTAAGGACCATCCCTGAGTTCGCATTTCAGAATATGAGACCTGACAGAGATACGAATATCCTTGGGAGAATCTTCCCCTTCCTCTTTATTACAATCGCCTGCGGTGCAATATCGGGTTTCCATGCAACACAGTCACCGTTAATGGCACGCTGTCTGAAAAATGAAAAAGAGGGCCGCCAGGTATTCTACGGCTCAATGATCCTTGAAGGGATAATTGCAATGATCTGGGCCGCAGTTACAATGGCCCACTTTAACCATGTTGGCGTTGCAGGTGCTGCAGCTCCTACAGCTCCCAATATTGTCACAAATGTTTCCATAACATATTTAGGTGTAGTTGGAGGAATCCTTGCAGTCTTTGGTGTGGTTGCAGCCCCTATAACTTCGGGTGATACTGCCTTCAGAAGTGCAAGGTTAACCATTGCCGACATTCTCGGTATGGATCAGAAGCCGATAAAAAACAGGTTCCTGATTTCAATTCCTCTTTATGCCATCGGCATTGCCCTTGTAATGTTTGCCGTTGCAGACAGGGCCAACTTCAACATCATCTGGCGCTACTTCGCCTGGTCGAACCAGACCCTTGCAACCATCGGCCTTTGGGCAGCAGCAGCATACCTTGCAAAAACAGGAAAACTCTACTGTGTGGCCCTAATCCCTGCAGCCTTTATGACCTCGGTGGTGACTTCCTACTTCTTCACAGCCACTGAGACCTTGGGGCCCCTTGTCACCGCTATTACAGGCAGCAGTGAAACAACCTATATAGTCGGTCTTGTCATAGGTATAGGCCTTGCTATAGTATTACTTATTACCTTTATTGCCTTTATCGGAGTCAAGCAGAATGGTAGTATTAAAGAAGTTGTCACACCAAACGGTGTAGTGGAGCAGCCTGCCCCATAATTCTTTAATGATACTTATTTGCCGATAGGCCGACAGGGCAATCCTGCCGTCCTATCGGCTTTTTTTTGGAGGTTTCATGGAAAAATTTATTACGGACATCACTCAGGCAATAGGGAAAACACCCCTTCTCCGCCTTGATAGAATCACAAAAGAGCTTGGCCTCGAAGGGGAAGTCTTTGCCAAACTGGAGCATCTAAACCCAAGCTTCTCGAAGAAGGACAGAATTGCCCTTGGGATGATCGAACTTGCCGAAAAGAAGGGCCTCTTAAAGCCCGGTCAGCCGGTCCTTGAAATGACGAGCGGTAATACCGGAACCGGAGTCGCCCTTGTCTGCTCTGCAAGAGGCTATAGGTTTATCTGCGTTTTATCTAGGGGCAACTCCATAGAAAGGGTAAAGATGATAGAGAGTTTCGGCGGGGAGGTTGTCCTTGTCGATCAGGCCCCCGGGGCAGTTAAGGGCAAGGTATCCGGCGAGGATCTAAGACTCGTTGAAGTCGAGGCCGAACGCCTCGTTAAGGAAACAGGAGCTTTCTTTTTAAATCAATTTCAGAATATGGATAATGCCCTGTCCCAGGAGGGTGCTGCAGATGAAATGTGGGAGCAGTCAGGGGGTAAAATCGAAGTTTTTGCCGACTTTATCGGCACAGGCGGCACCTTTACAGGCTATTCCCGCGCTTTAAAGCGTCATAACCCGAAAATACGCTGTTACGCCGTAGAGCCCCACGGCGGTGCCTTTTATAAGGGTGAAATCATCGAAGGATCGAGCCACGGCATTCAGGGCGGCGGTTATGCAAAGGAGATGCCCGTTGTCGACAAGGGTTTAATCGACGGCTATGTCACGATTAACGACGAGGAAGCTGTAAACATGACCCGACTCCTTTCCAAAAAAGAAGGGATTTTCTCAGGCTTCTCTTCCGGGGCGAACTTCATGGCGGCAGTTAAACTTTTAAAGGGAGAAGAAAAAGGTAAGGCAATAGGTATAGTGATAAACGACTGCGGCCTTAAATATATGAGCACTGCTCTGTTTTAATTAATTTAGGAGGATTTTCATGCTTAATGATTTACTTAGCGCTCATAAGGGGGCGTTTAAGGACTATACCGAGCTGCGAGCACAAGTTAATACCAATAAACGGGTTACTTTTCTTTCAGGCAATATGGTCCAAAACACTCAGAACTCAAGCGGCGGAGTATCTGCCCGTGTTTATCGTGGGGGCACTTACGGATTTGCCTCAGGGGCCGAATACTCCGAAGAGAGCATAAGGAACATACTTGCAGCAGCCACGGAAAATGCCTCCTTCATGGACAGACAGGTAAAAAAAGGCCTTCCGCCCCTGCCTAAAGGGCAATCCGGCAAGTTCGAGCCGAAAATCAAGCCGGATAAGGATGTAGGGCAAAATATAATGATAGACTTTGCAAAAGCCCTTGATGCCCTAATTTTGGATAAGTATAAAAACCTTTCAAGCCGTACCATTATGGCAGACAGCCTTGACATCGAAAAGCTCCTTGTAATGAGCGACGGAGCTGACAGTCATTTCTTCCAACCCCGCAGTACAATATACGTTGGCATGACAGCAGAAAATGACGAGGGGGTCCCGATAGAGCTTCGCCACGGATTTTCAGCTCTCGGATTTTTTGATGCACTTTATACAGACCCGACTAAACTTACGCCGGAACTGGATACCCTTTACGAGCAATTAATGCAAAAAAGGGAAGGGGTTTACTCAAATGCGGGCCTTAGAAAGATTATTCTGCACCCTGATTTAGCAGGAATGCTTGCACATGAGGCAGTCGGTCATACGGTAGAGGCTGACATTGTTCTCGGAGGCTCAGTTGCAGCAGATAACCTTAATAAAAGGGTGGCAAGCGAACTCATCACAATGGTAGACTTTGCCCACACGGCCCTCGGTAAGCCCTGCCCCCTCCCTGTCTATGTCGATGATGAAGGGACAATTGCAGAGGATGCACTATTAATCGAAAACGGCATTCTAAAGGGCTATATGCATTCAAGGGAAAGCGCCCAGCATTTTGGCGTAAAGCCCCAAGGTAATGCAAGGGCCTTCACCTTCTCCGATGAGCCCCTAATCAGAATGCGTAATACTGCAATACTGCCGGGGAAGAGCAAACAGGAAGATATGATTGCAAGTGTTGATGACGGTTACTATATCGTTAAAACAGGCAATGGCCAGGCAGATACCACAGGAGAGTTTACCTTCTCTGTTACCCTAGGTTATGAAATTAAGAAAGGAAAGCTCGGCAAGGCAATCCGCGAAACAAATATTTCAGGCACTGCCTTCGAAATGCTCAAAACCGTAGACATGGTTTCAGATGACATGAACTGGGAATGCAGCGGTTTCTGCGGAAAGAAGCAGGCAATGACTTGCGGCATGGGCGGCCCTGCCATTCGTTGCGATTTAAGTATAGGAGGCAGATAATGACCCATAAAGAAGTAGCGCAATATACCTTAGAAGCACTAAAAAAAGCCGGCGCGGACAAGGCTGCCTGCAGGGTCTCAAAGGGCCGCAAGGATGAGTTCAATATTGAAGCAAACAAGTTTTCATTGCTGCGCACCCTCTTTAACGATTCCCTAAACATCAAGGTAATAAAAGACGGCAGAAAGGGTGTAATGCAGATTAATAAGCTCGATAAGGATTCAATTATCGAAGCAGTAGCAGGCTGCATTGCCCTTACCACTTCTGCAGTCCCCGATGAAGCCGAAGACATTGCCGAAAAGGGCGAAAATAAGAACTTTGACATGAATATTGGCGGTGCGAGCATGGACACCCTATTTTCAAGAACAAAGGACTTCCTTGGACAGGTAAGGGATGAGTTCCCAAAAATAATCCTTGAAGGGATGATGACAGACTTTAACAGTGCAAAGACTGTGTATGTAAATTCCAACGGGGTCGAATTCAATATTGATTCTGAATACTACGGTATTAATACCATGTTCTCGGCCAAAGATGGAGAGAAATCATCATCTTTTAACTATATGGGAGCCTGCCTTTCTTCTCTTGATAAACCCTTTATGGACATTGACATGCAGCGCACCCTATTGGAAGAGTCTGTGAAATCTCTTGACACCCGCATGATAGACGGAAAGTTTGTAGGTAAGGTTATTGTTACCCCTGCTTGCTCTGACATGATTTGGGACACTCTTCTCGGCTGCTTCCTTTCGGATAGGCCCCTTGTAGAAGGTACAAGCCGTTGGAAGGATTCTCTTGGCACCAAGGTTGCAGATTCCAAATTGACAATGCGTGCTTCACCGCATCACCCTGACATTATTGCAGGAGAGCGCTTTACTGTCGATGGTTATGAGAGCAAGGACTTCGACCTTATAAAGGACGGAGTGCTTAATTCCTTCGCCCTCTCTCTTTACGGCGCAAATAAGACAGGGAAGCCGAGGGCTGCAAACACTGCATATGACAATATCGAAGTGGTTGCAGGAAATACCCCCCTTGCCGAGATTATCAAGGGCATAGACAAAGGAGTACTGCTCAACCGGTTCTCGGGTGCAGCCCCGAGTGCAAGCGGTGATATATCGGGGGTTGCAAAGAACAGCTTTTATATCGAGAACGGTAAGGTTACTGAAGCCTTAAAGGAGACAATGGTTTCTTTTAATATAGTTGATGTACTACAGAAAATAGTAGCGATATCATCCGAGCGCTGTGTTAACGGTTATACCATTCTTCCCTGGTGCTGCTTCGACGGCATCACTATATCCGGAGGGGAACCTCGTCCCTAACGGGACTCGGCGGAGGATACCGGAGCTTAAACACCGAGCCCTCGCCTGCATGGCTTTCTGCCTCCACCGTGCCGTGGTGGAGGAGGGCTATGTGGCGCACAATTGAAAGCCCTAGACCCGTTCCCCCTGCCTCCCTGCTGCGCGACCTGTCCACCCTATAAAATCTCTCGAAGATGCGGTCAAGATGCTCGGAAGGAATTCCCATGCCCCGATCCCTAACTTCGATTATTAAGCTCTCCTCTTCGGAATAGGCATTTATATCTACCTTCGAATTGTCGGAAGAGTACTTGATGCTATTATCAAGGAGGTTAACAAGGGCATGGACAAAGAGGGAGCTGTGAAGCTCTGCTCTTAGATCCGCCAAACAATTAACATTGATCTTAATATTTTTTTTATGAGCAGGCAGGGCAAGCAGATCAACAGCTTCAGAAATAAGAGGAAGCACCTCCATTATTTCAGGGGAGGGGCGGTTAGTATCTTCATTTTCAAGGCTTACAAGAGTCAATAAATCGTTCGATAAATTATCCATGCTCCTTGCATTCTTTGCGATTATCTCTGCAAAGTGATGTATCTCCTCTGTTTTCGAAGATTCAAGGATATTTTCAGCAAAGCCCTGAATCACCTGGATGGGGGTTCTTAGCTCATGAGAGACATTTGCAACGAAATCCTTGCGCACCTGTTCGAGTTTTACGAGGCGGCTTATATCCCTTAATGCCATAACTGCACCGTCTTTTAATGGAGCTGCAAAAACTTGGAAATATTGTTGTACACCTGCCTGATATCTCTTTATTGTAAGCTCATTTGCCTGTCCCGTTTCAAGGACTTTTACTGCCGCTTCGCTAAGCTCTGCCGAATTACAGAACTCAAGCAATGACATACCCCTGACATTTCTGTCCTTCCTAAAAAGAGAGCAGAGACGGGGGTTTGCAAGAATTATATTCAGCTTATTATCGAGTGTTATTATCCCCTCGAACATGCTGTTTAGAATGACTTCCCTGTGCAGGCTCTCTGTCTCGGCCTCCTCGGATTTTCGGTGCAGTTCCCTTGTTTTATTTTTTAGCTCTTCGTCGAGCTCTTCTTCAACTTTTTCTGAAAGACGGTGTGAATAAAGAAAAATTCCTGCGCATGCACCAAGGATGATAATAAAACCAAAAATTAAATAGGGGAGGGTTGAGCTTAGAAGGCGCGAATAAAACCCGGGTATTAAAAGTGATAACCTCAAGATCCCTGCTAAACTCCCTGTAGAGTCGTAAATTGCAGTTGCGGCATAGAAATGATACTCTCCAAGGGTTGCAGATTGTCTTCGCGCAATTCCGGTACCTGTCCTCACCGCGTTTTGGAATTCCTCGCGGTCAAGATGGTTCTCCATAAGGCTTAAGTCGGCTTCAGTGTCAAAAATGACCTGTCCGTTCGCTCTGATAAGGGTAATGCGATGCGGGCTTAAATCACCAATGTCTATTACCCATTGCCTGAGCAGGGCATTGCCTTCAAAAACTCCCGGTTGAGTAAATTGCTTTAATATTTTTACAGAATCTTCAAGGGTTCTATAACTGCTTTCATTATACCTATTGTTTGAGTAAAGGAGCACCCCTATTATAAAATACGCAGAAATTAAGAGTATTGCTCCTGATACAATAATAAAACTTCTTTTATAAAACCCTTTCACTTTCCCCTTCTTTTTTTTATTCTTCTTCTTTTGGCGGGAGCTTTACAGGCGGCGGATAGTCCACGCCAAACGTTTCAACGCTAACCTTCACCATTATTTCAGGTGTAACAGGAATGTTCACTTTTACGTCAGCCCTCTCATGCTCGACAGGCTTTAGCGGAACACTTTCAATTCGCCTTAGCTCATCAATGCCTTCAATTACTTTTCCAAATACAGGGTAATTCCCCTTAAGCCGCTCTTCTTCGCACATTGTAAAATAAAAGCAACTGCCCGATGCTGTTACGCCGTCACCCCCCATTGCGACAGAGCCGTACTCATTCGGCAGTCCGCCTTCAAACCCTGACGCCGCAAATTCGCCTGCAATGGAATACTCCATTTCAGGGTCCTTATCAAAGGAAGAGTAACTCGGCTGAATAACAAAGCCCGGCACTATACGCTTTATTTCCCTATTATCGTATAGGCCGCGTTTAGCAAGGTCTATAAAACTATTACAGGTATTCGGAGCATTTTCGGGGAATAGCTCTATTATAATTTTAGCTCCACTAGACATTTCAATTGTTGCGATCGGATGTTTACTCATTTATTTCTCCTTAAATAGAAATTTTTCTTATTATATTAGGTTTTTAACCTATAACCAACACCTCGAATCGTCTCAATCATCTTGCCGTGATTTTTTAACTTCTTCCTTAATCCTGCAATCTGCACATCAATCGAACGATCTGTTACAGGATAATCTTCTCCCCTTATTGCTGTAATAAGCTTGCTCCTTGTAAAAACAATGTCAGGCTTACTCATAAATTGAGTAAGAATTGCAAACTCTGTTGCAAGAAGATCAAGGCTTTCTTCCCCAAGGAATGCATTGTGTTTCTCTATGTCTATTTTAATTTCCCCCTGCTCAAAGAAAGACTTTTCGCCGGCAGGCGCCTTTTCTAAAACTTCAACCCTCCTAAGAGCCGCCCTAATCCTTGCGGCAAGCACCCTGGGACTATAGGGCTTTACCACATAGTCATCGGCACCGAGCTCTAAGCCTGCAACTATGTCTGTCTCTTCTCCTCTTGCCGTACAGAGGATAATCGGGAGGCTCTTGCACTTTTCCATTTCACGGATTTTTTTCAATGTTTTAAGGCCGTCAATGCCGGGGAGCATTATGTCAAGAATAACACAGTTAACTTCTTCCTCAAGTAAAATCTTAATGCCCTCTTCACCTGTAATTGCCGGAATCAGCTTCCAGCCCTCCCTTGCAAAGGCGAACTTGAGCATTTCCTGTATTTCACTTTCGTCTTCTATAATTAAAATCTTCTCAGTCATTGAGCTCCTCGTGTTTCCCCTCGACCATGAAAATAATCCCCTCGCAAATATTTGTTATATGATCCCCCATCCTTTCCATGAACCCTGAAAGCTTCAATAATCTTGCGGCCGACTTGACCAGTTCAGGCTTTTTCTTCATCAATTTTAAGATCTCTTCTGTCAGGGCCTTATGGTCATCATCGATCAGATGATCCATCCCGGCGGCCTCCCTCGCCGCCACAGCATCCCGCCCGAGATAGGCAGAAAATGCTGCCTTGAGCATTTTCTGCCCCGTTAACACCATGCGCTCAATCCTTTCGATTGAACGAAACGGTGGCTTGCCTGAAAGTTTTACCGCAGCCTTTACAAGATGCACCCCATAATCACCTATGCGCTCGAGAGCAGAAGTCAACTTGAAAACGGTTATCATTTCCCTCAGATCCCCTGCAACCGGCTGCTGGGTAGCCATGAGCACTAAAGCCATGTCTTCGATTTTCAACTGCATTGCATCAACTATTTTACCGCTTTCCTTTACTTCATCTGCAAGCTCTCTGCTCCCGCTGTTTAAAACAGCAAGGGCCTTCCCAAGATCGTCGTCAACTCTTGCAGCCATTAGGGCAAGTTCCCTTCGTAATATATTTAATTCTTCGCTCAGCAAGCCTCTTGTTTGCATAAAAACTCCTAACCGAAACGGCCTGAAATATAGTCTTCGGTGCGCTTATCTTTGGGATTTGTGAACACCGATGATGTTGTTTCGTATTCTATTAAATCCCCTAACAGGAAGAAAGCAGTCCTGTCGCTTATTCTTGCAGCCTGGTTCATTGAATGGGTAACAATGATGATGCTAAAATCCCGTTTCAATTCCCCGATAAGCTCTTCGATTCTTCCTGTGGCAATCGGGTCCAGGGCGCTCGTGGGCTCATCCATCAGGATAATCTCAGGAGACATCGCAATGCTCCTTGCAATGCAGAGCCGCTGCTGCTGCCCGCCTGAAAGGCTCTGCGCAGACTTTTTCAATCGGTCTTTTACTTCATCCCAAAGTGCGGCCTTTCTAAGGGAATGTTCCACCAATTCGGCGAGCCTTGCCTTATTCCGCATTCCCTCCATGCGGCATCTTCGCGGCCCGTATGCCACATTATCAAAAACGCTCATATTAAAGGGATTAGGCTTCTGAAAAACCATGCCCACGCGGGAGCGAAGCTCACTTGCGTCAATATTGCCATAGATATCCTCGCCGTCAAGGAGCACCTCTCCTGTAATTCGACAGTTCGGAATTAAATCGTTCATACGGTTTAAGACCCGTATGAAAGTCGACTTCCCGCAGCCTGAGGGGCCGATGAGAGCAGAAGCTTCATTTTTATTCAGATCAAAGTAAACACTTTTCAATGCTTGGAAATCTCCATAGAAAAAATCCAGATTTGTTACTTTGAGTTTTTTTTCGGTTTCCGGCATCAGTCCACGTTCTCCCCGGTCTGCTTGAAAATAAGACCTATAAGCTTTACCGCCGTATTTATAAACAGAATCAGGATAATCAGCACAGCAGCGGCAGTAAAGGCCATGGCAAAATCATCCGGGTTAATCGCTTCCTTGGTAAGATAGTAAAGATGGATGGTAAGGGTTCTGCCCGGTTCCATGATGGACCTTGGAAGATGCTTCGCAATGCCAATTGTGAGCAGGACCGGTGCGGATTCTCCCACAACCCTCCCTGTGGCAAGAATGGCCGCGGTAAGGATACCGGGCAGGGCAGGGGGCAGCACCGCATGGATTATGGTCTGGAACTTGGTTGCCCCAAGGGAAAGGGAGCCCTCTCTGAAAGAACCGGGCACTGTTTTAAGGGCCTCTTCTGTTGTTCTTATGATAACAGGAAGTATCATTATGCTTAAAGTCAGGCCCCCTGCGGCAATTGACTGACCCAGGTTGAAGATGCGGACAAAGAGCAAAAGCCCGAATAGGCCGTATACAATCGAGGGAATGCCCGCCAATGTATCTATTGCAAGACGAATAAAACGGCTATGCGAAAAGCCCTTATTCGATTTCTTTGCATATTCGTTAAGGTATATTGCAGTCATGATTCCTACCGGCAGTGCCAGAGTCAGGGATACCACTACAGTCATGGAAGTGGCAACAATCATTGGAAGGAAACTGTTAGCTCCGGGTCCAAAAACAGTTGACAACCTTAACATCCCGGCTGATTGGGCAAGTATATAAACGACAATGCCGACTAAAGAACCTCCGACCGCAAGGGAGGCAAAAACCATAAGGCCGTAAAGAATTTTATCTACAGTATTTCTTGTTTTTCTTCTATTCATCTTCTTCTCCTCCCTTACGGCGCAGGAAAAGAACAAAACTGTTAAGGATAAAAATCATCACTAATAAAACAATTCCCACCGAAAACAGCATGCTTGCATGTCTTTCGGCGGCATAACCCATTTCCAGGGCTATGGTGGCAGTCATGGTTCTGATGCTCTGAAGGGGGCTCCTTATCATCTGAGGAGAGTTCCCTGCAACAAGAATCACTGCCATGGTCTCCCCCACGGCGCGGGAAAACCCGAGAATAATTGCCGCAAAGACCCCTGACCTTGCGTGGGGAAGCACCACAAAAAAGCTCGTCTGCATTTTGCTCGCCCCCACCGCAAGGGATGCCTCCCTCCGTGATCGGGGCACGGCCTTAAGGCACTTCTCCGACACCGCAATGACCGTTGGAAGGATCATGACTGAAAGGACAATCACCGCCGCAAGAAGACTGCTCCCCGCGGGAATGCGAAAGGTATTTCTGATAAAGGGCACGATTACCATAAGGCCGAAAAAGCCATAGACAACTGAAGGGATGCCCGCAAGCAGCTCCACTGCTCCGCGAAAAATGCTTGCGATTTTTGGATTTAGAAATTCCGACATAAAAAGCGCACAGAGAATTGCAATCGGCACCCCCAAAAGAAGGGCGCCAATGCAGGCAAAAATGCTGCCCAGGATCATTGGCAGAATCCCGTAGACCTTTTCATCGGTTGGAAGCCAGGCCCTGCCCGATATGAATCTAAAAAAATTATATGGCGGCTCAGGCAGGATAATATGTATCCTTTGATTAAGACCCGGCAGGCTCCCCGGATAACTCACAGAAAAAGTATAGGCATCGGGGGATGAAACTGCACCGTCAGTTCCTGCATCAATTGGAAGCAATAGGGTAGTGCGATAATTTCTCTGAGGGGAAAGGTTGAAAATTAATGTGCGTTCTTCTTCTCTATTTATGAAATTGATTATTATAGTTTCTGTGTCTCGGGGCAGCTCAATAAATTCATGCCGGTTTTCGTAAAGAACACCGTTCACTGTAAGTTCATCCACCCTTTCAACGACCAGACGAAGATTCTCACTTGTCGGAAAGAGAAAAGGCTCAGCTCCTTGAACAAAGATAAAAACAACAATAGCCCCCAAGGCAAGAGCTCCGGTAAAGGAGAATGCCCTGAAGGCCCATGCAAAACATATATCAGTCAGACGCCTCGAAATCATTCTTCTTTAGTTTACACTAACCCAGCTCCTTGCGACTATTGCTTGACCGGCGGGGCCCAATACCCAGTCAAGAAATGCTCTTACAGGGGGAGTAGGAGCAACACCCCTTCTGATTATCAGAATAAAGGGTCTTGCAATTTGGTATGTACCGCTTCTTATATTTGCTACAGTGGGTGCAGATCCGTTAACATTCAGGGCCTTTACCGAATTATCCACCGATCCGGAAGAAATATAGCCGATGGCATCGGGGTTTCCTGCCACTGCCGACCTTATTGCACCGGTCCCATCCAGGATGATGGCATTTCCTACAAGGTTTGCATCTGTGAAATCAAGAATCTCCTGGAATGCACCCCTTGTTCCCGAGCCCGGCTCCCTGGAAATGACAGCAATGCCGCCGCTCTTCCCGTTTGCCGCTGCTCCAAGCTGCTCCCAACGGGTAATTACACCGGTATATATATCTTTTATTTGATCAGGAGACAAATTGGCAATGGGGCTTCCGTTATTGATAATTATGGCGATACCGTCAATTGCAATAACAATAGGGTCAAGACCTGTTCCAATTTCGGCAGGCCTTAATTCACGGCTTGACATACCTATATCGTACATTCCGCTTGCAGATCCGGTTATCCCGTCTCCCGAGCCCGTACCGCTGACTGTGATCGTGATATTCGGGTGCAGCCTTGCATATTCAGCCTGGAACAGTTCCATAAGCGGGGTTACCGAAGTGGAGCCGCCCACAGAAATGGTTACTGCCTCGGCTGCGGGCGTAGCTTGTCTTCCGCCGCCTGCAAAGGCAAAACTTGAAATCAATGCTAAAACCAAAGTTACAATCAAAACTTTCTTCATCTAAAACTCCTATAAAAAATGTTGAATAAAAAATGCCCTTTCTTTGTTAGGATATGATGATAGCAATGTTAAACTTCTGTTAAATTCCCTTGCAATTCGCCAATCACCCTTATAGCGGTAAGATATACACTTTCAGTTGACATTTGTCAAAAAATAGTATACTTTGGGGGTATGTATCTGCAAACATACATAATTGACCCGCGTGCCAAGCAGCAATATACTGATAAAGCGGTCTTCTGTCTTCTGTCTTCTGTCTTCTGTCTTCTGTCTTCTGTCTTCTGTCTTCATTTAATATAGAAGAAAGTTTTCGTTTTCACTATTTTTCCAAAATTCTCATGATTTTCCCGGCTCTCTTCTTATTGGAGAGCCGGGTTTTTTAAATTTTAAAGGAGTTTTTAATGATAAAATTAAGAAATTTGGGCTTTTTAATCATTATTCCGGTGCTTGTCTTTACATTGCTTGCCTGCGACAGCGCCGGCAGCAGCGGCCCCACCTACGAGCCGCTAATAATTCGAGGCAGTGCAGAGGACAGGGCAGCGGAGCTGGAAATTAGCACGACCAGGACTGTGGAGCGCTCCACCGTCACCCCGGTATTGAGCCCTGCAACAGGGGACAGTTATGTCCTTCGCTATACCGATGTAACTCCGCCTTCGGTGATCTCGCGGGGCTCCATAGAGGTTAACGGCATTTACATTACCTTTATACCGACAGGGGGCGGCGAGAGATTTACGGCAAGTTCTCAAGGGCTTTTAAGAAACTTGTTAAGCATTCCTCTTGAAGGCGGCACTAAGCTTAGTTTTGCTCCCATAGGATATACCCCCATAAGCGGAAGCCGCCCCGGCGGCTCAAGCCCCTCAGGCCCGTCAAACCTTACAGGTGAAATCAGCATAAGCCCGAACACAAGCGTAACCACAGGAACAGTATTAACTGCAACCTATACGGGACCTGAAAATGTCAGCTTCCAGTGGAAGAGAGGCACAACAAATACAGGCACTGATTCAAACACCTATTCACCTGCAGTGGAAGGAAGTTATACCGTAACAGTCAGTGCAGCAGGCTTTAACAGCAAAACCAGCGAGCCCGTTGTAGTAACAGGAGCAACTCTCGATGAATTGGATGGCGATATTACCATTACCACGGGTAGCGTTACATACATTGAAACCGGAGTGACACTGACCGCAGCTTATGACGGGAGTGAAACCATTACTACTTACGTGTGGAGAAGGGACGGGTCAGTTGTGTCAAGTGCCACATCTTCCACACTCACGACGACCCAGCCCGGAGCCTATACCGTAACAGTCAGCGCAGCAGGTACCAACACCAAGACAAGCACGGCAGTCACCGTTTACGCACCTTTTGTGTATGTCGTTACCGGCACCGGCAATTCAGCTAGTGTAACCAGAGCAGGTGTAGCAGTCGGGGTTGACACTGATCTAAATGCAAAATTGACCCATATAAGGACCAATGCTAATGGTACGAACTGCACCATACAGTTTGGCACGGGCACAGCCTTGAACCTTGGCCAAACCGGTATGGCTTTTCAAAACGATGGAAGTTCTACTTGGGGAACTGTTACCATTACGGGTGGTGCAACTTCGACAAACCCTACCGCTACTATCTTTTCGTCTTACCCCGCTGTTCAAAATATCTCTCTTATTATACAAGGTACTATAACAAACACCAGTAGCGGTGGATCAGCGATACTACATGCTTCCACCGGAACAGTAACCGTACGAGAAGGTGCGTCAGTTACCGCACAGTCTACTGGTGATAATAGCGGTGGCGCGATTGAAATAACGGGATCCGGCACTCTTACCATTACCGGCGGCACAGTACGAAACACCTACAATACTAATAACACTGTTTATGCAATTAAAAACACATCCACCGGCACTGTGAATATAAGCGGAGGTTTGGTTGAGGCGACACAACGTATTACAACTAGTTTTGGTATTGCGATTTTTAACGGAGGCGATGGGAAAATCACAGTGAGTGGTGGGACGCTTATCTCGGGTTCAATGGATGCTGACAGAGGCACGATTACTCTCAGAGGAGGCGCTGATCAGCTTGTAATGGAAGGTGGCACGGTAACAAACACCGCAGATCACGCAAACGCCAGAGTAATTCACCATAACGCTGCTGGCACAGTAACTATCAACGGCGGCACAGTTGAAGCAGCGGCAGCAAATAGAGTTGCAATTTTCAGAGCCGACACCTCCACCGGCACAGTAACGGTCAACACCACAAACACAACTATTGTTGGGACATTGGAAGGAACCATTATTGAGGAGAGTTAAGAGTAGAGAGCAATGAGCACCCGGCAGCTTACCGGTCGTCCGGGGGTGAGATACCCTGAAGGCGGGAGCCCGACTGAAGGGGATTTCACCCCCGGGCGTGTCTAACACAGATAAGCCGTCTGCTACGACCACAGCGGTCACAGAGCGGGGGGTTAAGTTTTTCGAAGTTTCTTCACCCCTCCTCTGTGCCCATCGTGTGCGCCGTGCAAACCAAAACGGTGATTCGTTGGGGTAAATTACAATGGGAACTATGCTGAAGTAGCAGCCAGTTCCTTTTTTACCAGTTCATCAATGATCTGGACAGGGCTTTTGTTAACAGCCTTCGCCTTGGTCAAAAGGTATTGGATGGATAAATTGGACAAACCTGATATCTTAATTTCCCGTTGAGCGAGCCAGCCGCTGCCATTAGGACCAAGAGTAATTTCATTATTAGCGATATAGTCACTAAGCGCCATCGCTTCTTCATCGGTCATTCTTGCCATTATTTACTCCTAAAGGTCAAGCAATTTTATAAAACTATTTCTTGCTTTCATAGCGTGAAAAACATAAATTGTGTTATCGTCAATCGGATAGTAGATAATTTCAAGAGGATTACCGGCACGATCAAAACCAATAACACCATATTTTTCAGGAAGTTCCTCTATGATAGCATCTTTTATTTTAGTTTTAAAGGCAATAATTATATCCTCTTTACTGATGCCGTGCTGAAATGCCGATTTGTTGAATTCAACGACAACATTCATACACTAAACATACTGTAAAAAATAGTCTGAGGCAAGAGGCTTCACATGTGGAGAAGGGAGCAAAGGCATGTTCTTGGTGATGGAAGCAGGCAGCTTTCATGCCGCCCGGGGACGGGATACCCTGAAGGCGGAAGCCCGACTGAAGGGGATTTCGCCCCCGGGCGTGTCTAACACAGATAAGCCGTCTGCTACGACCACGGCGGTCACAGAGTGGGGGGTTAAGTTTTTCGAAGTTTCTTCACCCCTCCTCTGTGCCCATCGTGTGCTTTCGTGTGAGAAAATTAAAGTAAAGGTTCGGTGAGAGACCGTTGTATGGATAAAATAAACGTTTATACCACAGCAGCGATTTTTTCACGTACCATTTCACCTATTATTTGAGCAGGTGTTTTATGGGCTTCAGAGGCTTTAGTCATTAAATAGTTAATTGTCAAATTATCAAGACCCATATGACGGGCTTCCAGCAAACTTAGATAACCGGTTCCATTAGGGCCAATTTCAGGATCAGTGCGAGTTAACAGATCTGATAATTCCCGTGCTTCTTGTTCGGTCATTTTCATAGCATTTCACTCCTAAAACCTAGTTTAGCTAGATATTTTTTTCTTGCTCTCATTGCATGAAATACGTAAATTTTATAGACATCATTGTCATCCGGATTATACATTAGTTCTAAAGGGTTTCCGTTAATATCAAATCCTATAAGAATATATTTATTAGAATACCCGAGCAACGGGGCATCATAGACCTTTGTTTTAATTGCATGGACTATACTCTCCTTGCTTACTCCATGTTCAAAAGCAGATTCGTTGTACTCAATCTTGATGTCCACACATACATTCTATCATAAAAAACAGTATTCAACAAGTAAGGAGCTGGCGTCTTGGTGTCAATCACCGAAATCGCCTAGTGTTGGTAGATCAGTGCCACTCTAAATACGTTAGAGCTATTCTTGCTCCTCGAATAATGTTTTTATTGTTCCAGGCGCTGTTTTATTTCTTCAATAGTCAAACCTTGATAAAGAAGGCTTAAGAAATACTCTCGTTCTTCAGCACGACCCTCAGTACGACCTTCAGTACGAGCATCTTCTATTGCGTTGGCTATATAGCTTATGCGGTCAAGCTCGGTCTTTTCTTCCCTCATTATACGGGCACGTTCTTCTTCATCGCGGCTGACTTTCATTAACACACTGCTTGCCATGGCTATGCCCTCCTCTAGCTCAACTATCTCATTGATTATATTACGTTTGCTCCTATCGGCCAATACTCAAAGTTGTGCGCCCGACTGAAGGGGATTTCGCACCCGGGTGTGTTTGACACAGATGAACGCTCTGCGCTTATCTTGACATTAGGGCTATCATTTCTCATGATACTTCCAATGGTAGAAGATCTCCTTACCCGAGCACATCTGAATAGGTTGACCAATGCCGAACTTTTTAGCCTTGCCGAGAATATGGGAATCGATGTGCTCAACGAGCAATCAGACAGGTTCTCCCTGATTGAAGAGCTCCTTGAAACTAAAAGCTCATACGAAGGCGACCGGGAGCAGGATACCAAAGATATTGTTGAACTTGAATCGGTATTGCTTCCAAAGCAGTATAACATCACCTATATAGAACTAATGATCCGTGACCCCTTCTGGGCCTTTGTATTTTGGGAAATTAAGGCCTCCGATAAGGAGCAATTTGAGGATGCGCCTGATTTCAACGGTTATCATCTTAAAGTATCTCCTTTAAAGGAGGGAGATAATTTTACTGTCCCAGTTAAACCGAGTGATACTGCAAGGTATCTCGGTCTTACCCCGGTTGAGGCAGGCAAGACCTCTTGGACGAATGACAGGCAGTATAAAGTGGAGCTCTGCGTAAGCTTAGGCGGAAACGAAACCGTTCTTGCCGCTTCAAACCCCGTAAGGCTCCCCGGGCTTCCCGAATACCGCGATGGAGCAGAAATGCTCATCACTCTTTCCGGGTATGACGATTTCCGTATACTCCGCAAAAACGAAAGGTTGCATCGAACAAAAAGCTATGAGTAATCAACCTGTGCTTTCGTTGATCCTTTACGGACATTTGCCCTTTGTTCGTCACCCTGAAAAGCAGCTCCCATATCAGGAACTATGGCTCTTCCAATCGATTTCCGAGACATATATCCCCCTTCTTGAGGTTTTTGATCATCTTGACCGTGACTTAATTCCCTTCAGGGTGAGCATTTCCCTATCACCTGCCCTAATGCACATGCTTTCTGATGAGCTATTGATTCAACGTTACCTTGATTATACCGATAAACAGATCGAATTCGGGGCCCAGGAGCTGGAATCCTCTTCAGAAGACAAGCAATTGCATTCCCTTATAATGAATTTCTATAATAGAATCGTTGGGAAAAGGCTTTTTTTCACAGAAAGGCTTGAAAAAAACATTCTTAAGGGCTTTGATTACTATCAAAAGAAGGGCCGGCTGGAAATTTTGGCAACAGCAGCAACCCATGCCTTTCTCCCTTTTTATACTTCCTACCCCGAGGCGATGCAGGCCCAGTTTGAGCTTGCAATCTCTACCTATAAGACCGAGTTCGGGAAGGTTCCCGGGGGTTTTTGGCCCCCTGAGCTTGGCTGGAATGAGGACCTTGATACCTGGCTTAGGAACTATAACTTCACATACACCATTGTAGATGCCCATGCACTTGCCTTCGCTCGGCCCCCTGCAGAAAAAGGCTGTTTCTATCCCGTAAAAACTCCTCAGGGCATAATAGTCCTTGGCCGTGATTTTTATGCAAGCGAAGATATTTTAATGATGTCACTTGACCCCGCCTTCCGTCACAGGCAAAGAGATCAGGGCTTTGAACTGCCTCACGACAGGCTTGGCCCCTTCCTTGGCACTGAGGGTTCAAGGAGCGAGACCGGTTATAAGTATTGGGCAACCGGAGAAGACGGCTCGGGCAAGGAGATTTATAACCATGCACTTGCAATGGAGAAGGTGAAGAGCCAGGCCCAGACCTTTATCGAGAATAGGCTTTCAAAGCTGGAAGAGGCCTCCTCTTTAATTGAAGGGCCTCCCTTAAGTCTTTGCGCCTTCGATGCAGACAGCCTCGGGCGTTTCTGGTACGAGGGCCCCGAGTTCATCGAAGCCCTTTTCCGTGAAGCAGCCAAGGGTGCGAACCTCCAGTTCATGACTCCAACAGAATATCTTTGCAAACTCGATTCAACAGCCTTCCAGACCGCTGCCCCTGAATTCTCATCTCTTGGCGAAAACGGATATGCGGAAATGTGGCTCGATGCATCCAATGACTGGCTCTACCGCCATACCATGAGGGCAATCGAGCGCATGGCTGAAATTGCAGAGCGCTTCCCCGACGATACAGGTTTGAAAGAACGGGCCTTAAATCAGGCGGCCCGCGAGCTCATGCTTGTCCTTGCTTCCGATTGGTCAAAGATGCTTTATAAGCAGGAAGACCATGATTATGCAAGAAATCGCATTGAGAGCTCTCTAAGAAACTTTACTACAATATACGAGGCCCTTGGCTCAAGCTATATAAATACTGAATGGCTCACCCATTTGGAAAAAAGAAATAATATTTTCCCGAGTATTAATTACCGCATTTTCAGGCGCAAGCAGTAGTGCTTAACTTGTATACTAGTATACAAGTTAAGCCTTAAACCTTTCCTTTAGGCGTTTAATAAAAGCATCATCATCTTCTATCTCTTCCTGCTCATTGCCGATAAGGTGGCCGGGGATTTCATTTAAAAAAGGTGATGGCCCCCTCTCTGCATCACTGCTTGTGCGATTCCTATTATTTATTCTCCTCTTGCAGGAAGATATATAGAGTTTGTCTTGAGCCCTTGTAATTGCAACATAAAAAAGGCGGCGCTCTTCTTCCACATCCTCACTCCTTTCGTGGGGAATAAAACCTTCTTCTGCGCCTGCTATAAAAACTACAGGGAACTCAAGGCCCTTGCATGCATGAATGGTCATTAAACTTACCTTTCCGCCGTCCCCATCATCATCGTCCCCGTCTATTCTTGTTATTAAGCTTATGCGATTTAAATAATTATAGAGTGATATGTTTTCTTCAGGGCCCTCATCCTCCGCCTTTACCCTCTCCAAGTCCTCAATCATTTTAATCAATGTCTTAATATTGTTTAACTTCCAACGTGCAATTTTTTCGTTCTTGCTATACTCGCTGACTAAATAGCTCCAATAGTCAATCTTATCGACAAAGGCGCTCACCTTCTTTGAAAGCACTCCGGGGCCAAAAAATGCCTCCCTGCCTGCATGAAGCAATTCAAGAAACTCATCAATACCGGTCCCGCTCGATTCATGCAAAAATAAACTTCCCTGGCCTGCATTCCTTGCCCTGCTTATCCTTGAAAAGGCCCTGTATAAACTACTGCTATTCTGCTTTGCTTCTGCTGCCGCTCCCTGAATACTTGCCTTACCAATTCCCCGCCTTGGGGTATTGATTATTCTAAGTAAGTTAACATCATCATCATGATTTGCAATTAAGCGCAGATAAGAGAGTATGTCTCTTATTTCCTTGCGCTCAAAGAAACTTGTTCCTCCCGATACTTTATATGGTATATTGGATGCAAGTAATGCTTCTTCTATTACATCAAACTGGTTATTTGTTCTAACTAAAATTCCAAAATCATTATAGTTTCGGTTTTCGGTATTGCGAAGTTTTTTTATCATTAGAGATATGTTTTCAGCTTCTATATTTTCATTGTCGGGGTAGGATACGATTATTGGCTTTCCTTCTCCCATATTTGAGTATAGGGTTTTCCCCTTCCTGTTTATGTTATGCGATATAAGCCCGTTTGCTGCTTCAAGTATGGTGGTAGTAGATCGATAATTTTCTTCAAGTTTTATTTCTACAGTCCCGGGGAAATCCCTTTCAAAGTGCAAGAGATTATCGTAATTTGCACCTCTCCATGAATAAATAGACTGATCATCATCTCCCACCACGCAGATATTACTTTTCCCTTCATCGCTCTTTGCAAGCAGGCATAAGAGCTTATACTGAACTAAACTTGTATCCTGAAACTCATCAACAAGGATATATTTATACTTTTCACGGTATTTTTGTAAAATCTCAGGGTGTTCTGTAAAGAGCTTTATTGGAAGCACCAATAGATCATCAAAGTCTACAGCATTATAAACTTTTAAACTTTTTTGGTATTCATCGTATGCAGGTAACATGAGCTGTTCAGGTTCATCCATTCCCGGCTGTCCGCCCTGTCCGATTTTAATATTTGAAAAGAATGCTTCAAGTTTCTTTAAGTCAACCTTCTCATTATAGAGCCTCATTTCCCTAAGGCATTCCTTAATAAGGTCTATTTTATCTGTGGAATCGTAAATCGAAAAGTTTTTTCTATAGCCAAGGACTTCAATCTCTTCTCTTAAGATTTTTACTCCGAAGGCGTGAAAGGTGCTCATAGTAAGGGCTGTAAGCTTTTTCCCTGTCAGGCTCCGCACCCTATTTTCCATTTCCCGCGCTGCCTTATTTGTAAAGGTAAGAGCTAAAATATTTGACTGGGGTATTCCCTTTTGTAGCATCTGCGCAATGCGATAAGTGATAACCCTTGTCTTCCCCGAGCCTGCTCCCGCAATTATACAAACAGGGCCCTGCAATAAAGTAACCGCTTTTAATTGGGGAGCATTAAGATCGTTTTCTATCATCCAAGTAAGCGCCCTATTGCAATTCCTGCCCTGCCTCTATGGCTTATCCTATTCTTTTCTTCTTCCGTAAGCTCTGCCACCGTGCGTTTATATTCACTTATATAAAGTATCGGGTCATAGCCAAAGCCCCCGCTCCCACGGGCGCTTTCCATGTCCTTAACGATGTTTCCGAATAAAGGCTCCTGCGCAATAAAGAAACGGTTTGGGGCATAGTAAAGCACCATTGCACAGACGAAGCAGGCCCCCCTATTTGGATTATCCCCAAGCTCAGAGAGGACGAGGGCATTCCTTTCAATTGACGAGAGACCTTCTCCGCCATAATAAGCCGAATGAATCCCGGGTCTGCCTTCGAGAGCATCAACGCAGAGCCCCGAGTCGTCGGCAATAACCGGCTCCCCTACCAAATCGTAAAGGGCCTTAGCCTTTATCATGGCATTTTCAAGGAAACTAGTCCCCGATTCCTCCGGGTTAAACTCGATCCCCGCCTCGGACGGGATTTTTATATTAATTGAATATGGGGATAAAATATCAGATAATTCCTTTTTTTTATGATGATTCCCCGATGCAAACCAAATCGTCATATACTTTAAGATATAGGACTTGGAAGAAAACCTCAAGCTCAACACTGTATAATTGAATAGTTCCAAATAATAACTATATTATTGGTTATGTTGACAAAATGGCTAAAAAAGTATACTCTAAGAGGGGTGAAACCTAATTAAAAGCCAATATAAAAATAAAATTAATAAAAAATCCATTAATTTTTACTCAAAAAAAGGATGATGAGGAAATGAAAATTAAGTTTAAGCTGACAATTATTGGGATTGCTATGACCGTGGTCGTAGCGGTGGCAATTTCCCTTGTTTTGGTAAACAGAGCCTCAAATATAAGCATTGATCTGAGCATAAGCGCTATGAATTACCTTAATGAACAGCAATCAGAATACTGGAACGGCAGGATAAACAGCCATGTAAGGGCATTACGGACTGTCGCAAATGTGATGGCCGGTTTTGAAAGCCTTGCCCCTGAAACCAGAAGGGATATCTATGACGAGATGCTCAAGAACGTTATAGAAGCAGAAGAGGTTTTCTTCCTTGTTAATACAATCTGGAGGCCAAATGCCATAGACGGCATGGATGCCCAAATGATAGGCCGCGCAGGTTCTACTGCATCAGGTCAATATGCAATATCTTTTTCAAGGGAAGACGGCAGGGACATTATAAGCTATCGAACCACTGCTGATGCGGCCATAGGCGATGTTATGGCCCATATAAACGGGCCGAATGCAAGACGAGATCGAATAGAGGCTCCTACCTATAGATTGGTATGGGGTAATGATGCCTATTTATTCAGGATTTCTGTGCCCATTATCTCTGCAAATACCAATCAGGTAGTGGGCATGGTGTCCTGCCTTGTGGACCTTGTAATGGTGCAGCCCACTGTTGAGCGGCTTATAGCAGAAAATGCAGACATAGCAGCAATGTCAATTTACGCAGATAACGGGTTTATCATTGCTTCCTACCTCCCCGATAATATCGGGTCCTTACTGCATGAAGTACCCACCATGTTCGAAGACAGGCTTAGTGATGTTCAGAGAGCTGTACGCAACGGCGAACCATTATCGCTTGAAGGTTATTCACCTTCCATGAGATCAGATACATTTATCAACCTTAGCCCCTTTCCGATTGGCAATTCAGATACATCCTGGACCTTAATGCTTGCCAAAGCTGAATCGACCATTATGGAACCCGTGTGGGCAATGAGTACATTTGCGATTATAATTGCGGCAATAGTTATCGTAATCGGTTCGGCTTTAGCCTACCTTTTCTACAATTTCTTGACCAAACCCATAGTAACAGTCACCGATACCCTTAAAAATATTTCAGAGGGCGAAGGAGACCTTACAAAGAGCATCGATGTTAATTCAAAAGATGAAATTGGCAGCATGGCCCGTTACTTTAACCTAACCTTAGAAAAGATAAGAAGAATGGTCAGGCATGTCAGTATAGAAACTAGGGGGATCACCGAAATGAGTTCCTCCTTGGCAAACGACATGACCGAAACAGCAGCGGCTATGAACGAGATCACCGCCAATATCCAAAGTATCAAATCCAGGATGCTGAACCAAAGTGCTTCTGTTACCGAGACCAATGCCACCATGGAGCAAATAACAACTAACATAAATAAGTTAAACGGCCATGTAGAAGTACAGACTATAAGTGTTACTCAATCTTCTTCCGCCATTGAGGAAATGCTTGCAAATATTCAGTCGGTTACACAGACTTTGGTCAAAAACGGAGAGAATGTGGAAAAGCTCACCGAGGCCTCTGAAGATGGTCGTGCAGGCCTGCAGGAAGTGTCTTCAGATATTCAGGAAATTGCACGGGAGTCCGAAGGTCTTTTGGAAATAAACTCTGTCATGCAGGGCATAGCCAGTCAGACAAACCTTCTTTCCATGAATGCTGCAATTGAAGCAGCCCATGCAGGTGAGGCAGGCAAAGGTTTTGCAGTAGTCGCCGATGAAATCCGCAAGCTTGCAGAAAATTCCAGTGTACAGTCAAAGACCATTGGTGCAGTACTTAAAAAAATCAAAAGTTCCATTGACAAAATAACCCAATCCACAGATAACGTACTTAGAAGATTTGAAGCCATTGATTCAAGCGTTAAAACCGTGGCTGAGCAGGAAGAGAATATTCGCAATGCAATGGAGGAGCAGGGGCATGGCTCAAAGCAAATCCTCGACTCCATATCCAGATTGAACGAGACTACTCAGCAGGTAAAGGGCGGCTCTTTGGAAATGCTCGATGGTGCCAAGGAAGTTATGAAGGAAGCTGATAATCTTGAAAAGACAACACAGGAGATTACAGGCGGCATGAACGAAATGGCTTCAGGGGTTGAGCAGGTAAATAAGGCTGTAAACAGCATTAATGAATTAACCAATAAAAACCGTGAAACTGCCGCAAAGTTAGTGAATGAAGTTGAGAAGTTTAAAATAGAGTAATATGTCATCGGAAAGGATTTCTTCTAAAACTGATTTAACACAGGGCCCGGTCACCAAAAAGCTGATACTTTTCGCCCTCCCGATCGTGGCGGGAAATCTCTTTACCCAATTGTATAATGTGACCGATTCCGTAGTGATTGGGCAATTTATCGGTTCCGATGCTCTGGCAGCGGTTACGGTCAGTTTTCCCATTATGATGCTGTTTAATTCCCTTTTCATGGGTCTGTCCATGGGGGCGACTGTCCTTATTTCACAGTATAGGGGTGCAAAGGATTTTTCAGCCTTGGAGCGGGCTGTTAATTCCACCTTTTCGATCTGCATTCTGGTTGCAGCAGTTGTCACAGTGCTGGGCATACCCCTATCTAGGCCTGTACTGCAATGGATAGGCACTCCTGACAACATACTTGATGACGCAACATTATACCTAGTCCTGATCTTCGCCGGGACCCTGGGAAACACTATTTATTTTATGAGTGCGGGGCTTCTCCGCGGCCTGGGAGATTCCACTTGGCCTTTATACTCGTTAATTACAGCCTGTGTGATAAACCTGGTACTGGATGTGTTGTTTGTTGCCGGATTTGGCTGGGGTGTAGCGGGAGTTGCAATTGCTACCGCCATTGCTCAGGGAATTTCAGGCATGATCCTTGTGATACGTTTTATCCGGGGAAAATACGGGTTTAAATTGACTCTAAGAGGTATGAAACGTATTGACAAGTATATGGCAGTACAGATTTTCCGGCTGGGTATTCCAAGCTCCGTACAGGCTGCTGCCATGTCCATGGGCATGCTTATCGTTCAGTCCTTTGCCAATAGTTTTGGCTCCGATTTCATTGCTGCCAACGGGATCATCCAGCGGGCGGATGGCTTTTTAATCATGCCCCTTATGGGCATAGGTGTGGCGGTTACAACCTTTGTGGGTCAGAATATTGGAGCCGGAGATGTGGAACGGGCGAAAAAAGGCACCTATAAGTCCATACAGATTACCATTGGTCTTTGCTTTGTATTGGGTGTTCTCATGTATTTTTTCGGCATTTACTTTATGCGGGCTTTTACGGACAACCGGCATGTACTTGATATGGGCTTTCGGGGGCTGCGATTCTTGTCATTCATATATGTTTTTATGGGTATTAACCATTGTTTGACCGGTGCGGTACGCGGTGCCGGAGAAGCAAAAGTACCTGCTATTACCGCGATCCTCAGCAACCTGATTCGAATACCCATTGCCTATCTGCTTGCAATAATACCGTTTAACTACATGGGCCTGTTTCATTCAATGGGAATTTCTATGGCCGCAGGGGCTGCCATGATTACGTTGTATTATATATTCGGTAAATGGCAGAACAAGAGTGTTGTAAAAAAACATCTTACATAATCCTCAAAACATTTTCCACGGCTCCGGGGCCTGAAACAAGCTCTGTAAAATACCTTTCTACCTTTTCACCAAGGCTTTCTGCAGAGCCTGCCTCATAAAGATTAACCCCAAAAAGGGTCGGGTCTGTCAGAATAGGTTTTAGCTTTTCTCTAAAAGGCCCCGGCTCTCCAACTCTGATCCCTTTGAGCATTGAAGCAAGCTCATCTGAGCGGGGATCGGGGCTTGGCACGAAACTATTACCCCTATCATCTATTCCAAGTAAATAGCGGAGCCAGGCAGCAAGGGTCAGGGGAATAAAGACCATGTTTTCAAGACTTCTTCCCTGATCCAAGTATGCCTTAATTGTCTGCCCGAATCGAATCGGGATCTTTTGTGAGGTATCTGTTGCAATCCTCTGCGGGGTATCGGGCAGGAAGGGATTTGGGAGGCGAACCTTTATTACAGTGTCAATAAATTCTTTCGGATCGATTATGCCGGGATTTATGACTACGGGCAGCCCTTCGGTATAACCTATTCCTTCGATTAATTTTACGAGAAGGGGGTTCTTCATTTCTTCGGATATCTTCGTATAACCTAAAAGACAGCCGAAAATAGCAAGGGCTGTATGCAGGGGGTTAAGGCATGTGCCGACCTTCATTTTTTCAACCCTGTCGACCGTTTCCCTGTCTGTGAAGTATACCCCTGCCTGCTCAAGTGCAGGACGGCCGTTGGGGAAAGAGTCTTCAATTACGAGGTAGCCTGTCTCTTCTGCATTGACAAAGGGTGCTGTTGAGCTGCTTTTCGAGTAAAACTCTGTATCTGTAAAGCCGTCTCTTTCGAGCAAATCCTTTACACCAATATCAGGTCCCGGGGTAATTTTATCGATCATGGAAAGCGGGAAGCTTAAAAGTTCACGATTACGCACATAATCGAGGAAGCCCCTTTCAGCAATGCCGTTTTCGACCAATTTAATCGCAAATGTCTCCACAGCCGAAAAAAGCACGTCTCCGTTCTTTGAACAATTATCCATACTTACCATTGCAAGTGGTGCCCTCCCTGCAAGGTAACGTTCGTATAGAAGAGCAGTAACCGTCCAAAGATAATTTTCTGCTCCTGCTCCCTCGGGTATCTTATAGGCCTTCTCTGTAATCGTAAAACTTGCCATCTGTAGAACCGGATTTCTGAATACTTGCTTTAACTCTTCAAAATCTTCTTTCTTCCCCATCCATAGGGACTTTGTTATGCTTCCTATCACCGTCTTCTCTATGTCACCGTCTGACTTTAGAGTAACTCCCAAGGTTAGGTTATCGCAGGGTCTAAATATTTTCTCGATAATCTCCCCGTCGCGCCCTGCAACCATGATAATACCGGTCTTTTCAATTCCCCTCTCAATAAGGCTCTGCTGTAAAGAGGCAGGGAAAATACGAAAAATATTTCCTGCGCCAAAATGAACCCATTGCGGTGTTTTTTCTGTTTGGGAAATCATTCCGGCTCTGTCAAAACCGGGCAGCCTTATGCCTGCCTTATCCCATTGAGCCTTATTTCTTAGTTCGCTGTCATTAAGTTTCATGAAAATATTTTATCATATAATAGTCTATTCAACACCTCGAATTCCGGCTAATATGAAGGATATAATGAGCAAATTCCTTGAAAATGGGGCAACTCTCGATCTCCGCAAAGGTAAGGGGAACGGAAAGCTTTTAATTATAAGCGATTTTCATATGGGAAGCGGAAGACGGGATGACTTTCGCAATAACGGGGAAATCGCAGTGCGTATGCTTGAAAAATATTATTTTAAAAAAGGCTGGACTCTTATTCTAAATGGAGACATAGAAGAGCTTGCAAAAAATTCTCTTTCTGACATTCAAAGAGAATGGGCGGATATGTATAGGGTATTTGACCTTTTCTCTTCAGTAGGAAGGCTCTATAAGACCCTTGGTAATCATGATGAGGGCCTAATTTTCGAAAAGGATTATCCGTATCCTCTTTATAATTCCGTTTGCATAGAAACAGGCATTATCCCGATTTACGTTTATCACGGCCATCAGTCTTCGGTTATTTATACGGTTTTTAACAGCATGCTAAAATTCTGTCAAAGGTATTTTTTGAAGCCGATGGGAATACGGAATATTTCTTCCGCACGCAGTCCACGAAGACGATTTAAGGTTGAGCGTCATGCCTATAATTTTTCCATTGCGAATAATTGTATTTCAGTGATAGGCCATACCCATAGGGCTCTTTTTGAAGGAAGAAAGCAGAGCCTTTACGGAGACGTACTGCCCCTTCCCTGTCTCTTTAATTCAGGCAGTGCAATAGGTAAAAAAGGCATTCATGCAATAGAGCTCGATAAGGAAACAATTGCCCTAGTTTACTGGTTTGCCAAGGGGAGCAAGGTCACCCTTAATAAGGAGAGATTGGACTATATAAGCTCAAAGCTCCCTAGTTCTCCGCCCTGACAAGGACCTCAGGGAAGCCTGCATTCCCAAGACTTTGTGCAATTTGCGCAATATCAATAGCCCTTACACCTGCTAAAACCACGCTGATATAATCTCCGCTTTGAACAAAGTTCGGGCTAAGGCCTGCATTAATCAGCTTGTCAAATGCATCTATTGCATTTCTTGGGACTGAGTATGCACCTACCTGAATACGGTAAAGGCCGTTGCTGTCTGTTGTTGGTATGGTTCCCGTAAGCCTTGCGGGAGGTGCAGGGAAGAAGACCCCTGTAGCCGGAGTGGTCTGTACGGGGGAGGGGGCCGGCCCTGCAGGGGCCGCTATAATTGCCTCAATTCGAGGTTCAAGTGCCATTGGGGCAGAAAGAAGCGCGACATTGTTTGAAGTTATTATAACAGGTGCTATCCCCGCCTGAACAAGGTCCAGGGCTCTTGCTGCAGCTTCAGAAATATCAATGACTCTGCCATCGACAAAGGGGCCCCTGTCGTTAATCCGGACTGTCACCTGGCGCATATTCTGCAGATTTGTGACTGTCACCTCGGTTCCAAAGGGCAGGGACCTGTGAGCCGCCGTAAGGAGGTTCGGGTCGTAAATTTCGCCCGTTGCGGTGGGTCTTCCTTCAAATCCCCTCCCATACCAGGATGCAAGACCTTCTTCGCGAAAAGAGACTCCGGTTACGTTCTGTGCAGCCGAAAATGAAATAATGAACATGAATAAAAGTGTAAAAATGATAAACCTTTTCATGTTTCTAATATCGGCATTTGACAATATATCTATAATCAGGTTATTAATATAGAGAGGGGTATGGTGTGCGTGTACTGGGCAGAATTATAGTTTTAATTTTTCTCATTTTGATTCTTGCCGGAGGCGGTATACTCTGGTTTGATTATTTAAATGTTATTGATGCAAGGGGGACACTCGGCCCCATTTTCAACTTACTTCGTGATGCCCCCCTTATTGGCCGTTTTATTCCTGAAGGAGATGCGAGGACCCAGCCCGACTTAAGGGATGACGGGCTCCTTAGCCTTGATGCTGAGCGCTTTGCTCTGCGTCTTGAAGCCCTTGAGATGCGTAATGTTGAACTTGACAGACGGGAAATGGATATACAGTTACGATTGAATTTGATAGAACAAATGGCCCAGGAACTTGAAGAAAGACAAAGATCTCTCGATGAAAGAGAGAATTCCTTCAATGCATTGCTCTCAGACGCCGAAATAAGAGATAGGAACGTTGAACGAAATGCCATCAATCTTGTAAATATGCCGCCTCAGCGAGCGGTTGGCATATTGGAAGCAATGGGTGATCAAGACGTAATCGACGTACTAAGGAAAACTGACGAGCTTGCAGAGGCAGCAGGAGATTCTTCCATTGTGCCGTTTTGGCTGTCTCTTATGGAACCGCAAAGGGCGGCTGAGCTGAGCCGAATGATGGTCTTAAGACCTGCACCCTTTAACTAGCGGAAAAATACTTGCCCGGTTTTCCTAAAGCTATTTTTTAGCAATCTTTTATTAGGAGGCCGGGATTGATTCAGATATCAAGCCCCATATTGATCCCCGAAATTACCCACGAAAGCCGCTATGAAACGAGCGTGCAGGAACCGGTTGCAGGGGAACAGGAAAAACCGCCCGGATTTTTCGCCAAATTACTCAAAGAGTTAAAAGAAAACCCCGAGGCAAATAAAGAGACAGAGAGTCCCGATAAAAAATCCGAAGTCCTTTCGAGTTTAGCTCAGGGCTCCCTTGTTGGCAGTTCAAACCTTGAAGCAGGCATACATACGGAAGGGGTCGAAGGAGAAGCAGACACTTGGGAAAATGTGTTTTCTCTCCTTGATGAGACCGGATCGGGATATGAGCCCGAAAATATTTCTATCGATAATGCCTTTGCATTTATCGTAAACGATCTGATTAAAGAGCCTTCCAAGGATTCTTTTCCGGAATCCGGCAAGGATTCCTCTGTCCCTGCAGCCGCACAAACGACGGTATTGCAGGCGGTGACGCAGGCATTGGAGCAGGCGAGCTTTGAGAAGAACCTGACTCAAACTACGACCCGGGAATCTTCTGCAAGTCAGGATGCAAGTACCGGATCAAATTTAGCCGCGAAACAAAGTGAATCAAACCTCGAACTAAGCCGTTTAAACATTAAAGATCGAAATGCAGAAGCTCTTCCAAAGGAAGTAATTGCAGAAATCAGGCAGAATAGGGCTAACGGAAGCCCCCAGGGTCTTGCATCCGAAAATTCTAACCCTTCTTTTAATAAGGAGGAAGGAAAGGAAGATACCCGGCTGAGATTTCATGAAAGCGATCCATTGAGGTTTTCTGATGTAAGGCTTTCTGAGGCAAGGCTTTCTGCAGCCGGGAAGAGTCGTTTTACAGTCAGGGATCTTAGAACAGAGCAGGTTTTCGGTAAAGAAGGTTTCAAGGAAGCAAATGCCGGAGAAAAAACTAACCCCTTATTCCAAGAGTCCCTAAGGGCAGCAAGCTCCGAAATTGAAATCCCCGTGGATCTGCGCCTTGGAAAGGGTCTTGATGCGCCTAAGGGCACGACCGGCAACATAAGTTTTGAAGATGCCCTTGCAAAGGAGATACGGGAGAATCTTTCTACTGACATAGTAAGGGATGCGAGTTTTATCATTAAAAACGGGGGAGAAGGCACAATACGCCTCTCTCTTCGCCCTGCAAGCCTGGGAGATGTAAAGATACATCTCCAAATGTCCGAAAACAAGATAACGGGGCAAATCATTTTGCAAAGCAGTGAGGCGTTCCGTGCTTTCGAGCGGGAACTTCCGGTTCTTGAAAGGGCCTTCAGGGATTCAGGTTATGGTGAAACCAGCCTTGAAATGTCCTTGGCAGGGGATGATGGAAATTATAGGGAGCGGGATTTGGAAGCAGAAAGGCTTTCATTTAATCCCGTGTTTTTTGGTTCCCGCTATGAAAGTGAGGATATACAGGGCCAGGGAGGCATTTCCGCTGCTTATAGTGAAAAAAGAGCAGTAAATTTATTAGTATAGGAGAGCACAATGGCTTTACAATCCATTATGAGTGCCCAAGACATGGCCGCTACCGCTGCTATTGTTGAAGCCGAGAATAGAAGGCTTACGAATGAGTATAATTTAAGCACCACAAGCCCGGAGCAAACTCTCGGTAAAGACGATTTTCTTCGAATTCTACTTACGCAGTTAGCCCATCAGGATCCCACAGCCCCAATGCAGGACAGGGAATTTATTGCTCAAATGGCCCAGTTTTCCAGCCTTGAAGCCATGACCAATATGGCCGCGGATTTTACCAGAATGGCAAATATGCTTAGGGCAGGAGAAGCGGTTAATGCATTAGGTAAGAATGTGGAGATTTTCTCGGGCGAATCAATAGTTCAGGGCCCGGTTCAGGCTGTTACCAGAGATGAAATGCCTCAGATTCTTGTGAATGGCAGGTTTTACAACTGGGATCAAGTTAGCATGGTTTTTGATAGAGGAGATGATTAATATATGATGCGATCTTTGTTTTCCGGTGTTTCAGGGCTTCAGAATCACCAGACCAGAATGGATGTAATTGGTAATAATATTGCCAACGTAAATACGACAGGGTTCAAACGTAATAGGGTGAACTTTCAGGATATTTTTTATCAGCAGCTCCAGGGCGCTTCCCGTCCCACCGATGTGCTTGGCGGTATAAACCCGCAAGAAGTTGGTCTTGGAATGACCGTGGCCTCGATTGACACCCTGCATATCCAGGGTGCACTGCAAACCACCAATGTCGGAACGGACCTTGCAATTCAGGGTCAGGGATTTTTTATCCTTGATGATAGGGGAACCGAGCTATATACCCGCGCGGGTGCCTTCTCCCTTGACAGGGACGGTGTGCTTGTAAATCCTGCAAACGGTATGAGGGTGCAGGGCTGGATGGCCCAAGATGTAGACGGGGTGGAATTCCTTGATACTTCAAGGAGCATTGAAAACCTTATAATCCCTGTGGGTGCAAAAGATGCAGCAAGGGCAACCACCATAGTTAACTTTGCAAGTAATCTTGATAAAAGAACTCCCGAGATCCCCGAAGATGCAACAAACTTGCAGATTCGTGAAGGCACCTGGTCAACCCAGGAGAAAATTTACGATTCCTTCGGCGAGGCTCATACCCTGCAGGTTGAATTTTCAAGAGTGCTTGGAGAGAATAATACCTGGATAGCAAGGGTTTCGGTTAACCCCGAAAGCGATATACCGACAAATGCCTCGGCAGGACTCGGCATCCTTCCGCCTGAAGCAGGAGGCCCTGCAATCTTTACCCTCAACTTCAACAATCAGGGAACCCTTCTTAATGCCATTGACGCCGCAGGAAATGAATCGAACTTCGGCCAGGTGATTATGAACGTGGCTTATGATGTTCAGAGTGCAACTCCCGAAGATGACGGTGCAATGGTGCGCCAGACCTTCCAGTTAAACCTTGGTACAATCGGCGGTTTAACCAATTCCATGACCCAGTTTGCCGAAAGAAGCTCCACCAGGATCTTCGAGCAGGATGGCCGTACAATGGGATACATGGAGAACTTCAGAATTGACGGAAGCGGACTTATAACAGGAATTTTCTCCAACGGAACTTCCAGGCCCCTCGGACAGATTGCAATGGCAACATTTGCAAATCAGGGCGGTCTTGAAAAGGCAGGAGATAATAATTTCCGTAGGACTCCAAACTCGGGTCTTGCCGACATCGGAACTTCAGGAATTGCAGGAAAGGGCAGGATAGTGGCAGGTGCTCTGGAAATGTCAAACGTAGACATGGCAGATCAGTTTACGGACATGATCATAACCCAGCGCGGTTTCCAGGCGAACTCAAGAACCATTCAGACAGCAGATCAGCTTTTACAAGAGGTTCTGACACTGAAGAGGTAGTATAGAATATGGTTATAGTAACAAGATTAAACGGAGATGAGTATTATATTAATCCTCATCAGATTGAATCCATTGAACTTCGCCCTGATACTACACTGTTTATGCTTTCGGGCAAGCATGTAATTGTCAGGGACAAGGTCGATGATTTGATTAACCGGATAATTGAATATCGCAGTAGAATAGGCGGATTTAAAAATGAGACCTAGTATGATATCCTTGCATAGGGGGCAGGTATGAGTGACGACCTCGATCTTTCTGACGATAGTGGTGATGCTCCAAGCGGAGGCGGATCAAAAAAAGCCTCCGGTCTTGCAGCTTTACTGCCAAATTTGCTGAAATTCGTGGCAATTGGGCTTGGCGCCATAATTTTTATAGTTACCGTTTCGGTAATTACCTTTAATATTCTCAATAGAGGCGGCAGGTCCCAGACCATAATTCCAAGTAATAATCCGTTTGTGGGCGCACAGCCATTGTATACATACTTTAGTTTAATCGGACCCATAAGAACCACAACAAGAGACCCGATACCCCATTCGGTGGTAGTGGATATCCAGATAGGCTATGATCTGGACAGTAATGCTGCGGCAACAGAGCTTATTGCAAGACTTCCTGAGCTGCAGGATTTTGTGCGTGTTTACTTCCGTTCAAAAAGGGCAGAGGAGCTGGGGCCTGAAAATGAGGCCCGCCTGAAACAGGAAATAATGGAACAGCTCAATACAAGGGTTTTGAGTACTGCAAGGGCCAGAAGAATTATCTTCAGGCAGCTTGATGTAATGCAAATGCAGTAATGCGTAGCATTACTGCACGCAGTAAGCAATTGTTATGCGAAGCAATAATAATTGCTAGCCTGCTTGCTATTAAACTCAAAATACTATAAACTAAGTTGGATTAGGGTATGACAGAAGTACTATCCCAGGAAGAAATTGACCAGCTACTCACCGCAATAAACGCAGGGGACAATGAGCCTGAGGATATCAGGCCTGCCGCAGATACGCGTAAGATAAAGATCTACGACTTTAAGCGGCCGGATAAATTTTCCAAAGAGCAGATCCGCACAATTTCCATGATGCACGATACCTTTGCACGTCTTACCACAACAAGCCTTTCAGCCCAGCTCCGTTCAATGGTTCATGTCCATGTTGCATCAGTGGATCAGTTAACCTACGAGGAATTCATCCGCTCCATCCCGACTCCGACAACCCTCGCAATTATCAATATGGACCCCCTTAAGGGAAATGCCATTTTGGAAATTGACCCGGCTGTAACCTTCTCCATAATCGAGAGGCTTTTCGGAGGATCGGGAGAGGGAACCAAGATTCAGCATGAGCTTACAGACATTGAGTCTTCGGTTATGGAAGGAATCATAGTCCGCATTCTCGGCAATATGAGGGAAGCCTGGGCCCAGGTCATCGATCTAAGACCCCGCCTCGGCCAAATTGATACTAACCCGCAATTTGCCCAGATCGTTCCGCCGACTGACATGGTAGTCCTTGTGACCCTTGAAACCAAGGTAGGCGATGTTGAGGGCATGATAAACTTTTGTATACCCTACCTTACCATAGAGCCCATAATCGGGAAGCTCTCAACCCAGTTCTGGTTCTCCGCCGTACATAAGAGTACCACTACAGAGAATCTCAATGTACTAAAGGATAAGCTCGCAACAGTCGATGTTAATGTAGTAGCTGAAATTGGAAAAATAAACATTCCAATCAGGGAGGTGCTCTCCCTTAGGGTTGGTGATGTTGTTCAGCTTTATAATACAAGAGTAGGGGATCCATATTCTCTAAATGTGGGCAACAGGAAAAAGTTTTTATGCCGCCCCGGTGTAATCGGGAAGAAAATGGCGGTACAGGTTATCAAAAAACTTGCCGAGGTCGATCAAGACGAATTTGAGGATATGTTAAATGATGGGGAGGATTTAATATGAGTGATGGCGCTCTTTCGCAGGTTGAAATAGACGCTTTATTATCAGGTGTAGACTCAAGTATGGCCTCTGCTCCGGGCCCGGCAGGCGGGGGGAGTGAAGAGGAGAGGAAGGCCTTTGAGGAATTCCTTAAGGCCAATATCGGCGCCGAATCCTCAAACCTTTCCATGATGACAGGCGCAACTGTCGCTTTAAAAGAACCGAAAGTAGCATATACAGACAGGGACAGCCTCCTTGAGGCACTTCCTGAGACTATCACCCTGATTAAAATAGACTATAGTTCCGGTTTCCCGGGTGAGCATATGTTCATATTGCCTGAAGATACGGCAAGAACCATTGCCTCACTCATGAATAAGGAAGAAAACATAGAAATGGATGATATGGCAATGTCGGTGATTGGGGAGGTTATTTCCCAATTGGTAAGCACCCAGATTACTGATCTTACCAAGAGGACAAATAATAAGTCCATTGCACCAATTGCACCCGAGGCGGCAAATATAAAGAAGGCTGCCGCGGCTCTTCCTGCAGGGGATTTCCTTTCTGCAAATTATGAACTTGATCTTGGCGACGGAAATACCCACCAGGTCTGGGAAGTATACGGTCCGTCTGTTGCCTCCGATATTGCAAAGGCACTTATCGGAGACCTTATACCGGTAATTCCGGAAATGAAAGCAAATGCCCCGATGGGAGCAGCAATGGGAATGCAGGGAATGCAAATGGGAGGAATGTCTATGGCTAATCCAACAAATGTACAGGCGGTTCAATTCCCCAACCTAATTCCTCATACCACGCCCCAAGAGGCAGGAAATATCGGTCTAATCATGGACGTTTTCATGGAAATGACCGTAGAACTGGGTCGAACAAGGAAGCTTATCAAAGAGATCCTGGGCATGGGAGAGGGAACCATCATAGAATTGGACAAGCTGGCAGGTGAACCCGTTGATATATTGGTAAACCATAAATTAATTGCCAAGGGTGAAGTGGTAGTCATAGACGAAAACTTCGGTGTAAGGGTCACGGAAATAGTTTCTCCCCAAGAACGAATGAATGATATGGGGTAAAACCCGCTCCTTTTAGGAAAAATTCAAGAATTTTTGCGTTTTCTCTTGCTTTTTTTTACTTTATATGATAATGTTATGATGGAAAGAATTTAATTTAGTCAGTTTTGACTTGGGAGGGGAAAAACTGAAAGCATATCAACAAAATAGGTGCGTTCTCTGTATAATCCTTTTAATGGTGGTCTCTCTCTTCATGGGTGTGCATGGTCTATATGCCCAAGAGGAAGATCCGGAATTAGGGGGCCTAAGCCCTGAAGAAATTTTAGGAGCTGTCAGCACATCGGGCAGGGTAGATGAAAGTATAATCTTCCTCGGGGAAGTTCCTGAAGCTCAAGGTCCCGGAGGTGAACCAACGGGCTTTGTGATCTTTAGGATGGTTCTTGTTCTGGCCCTTGCCGCCCTTGCAATCTACGGTATTGTCTTTTTCATCAAGCGCGCTGCACGCCCCCAGGAACTGCGTGATCCCTATCTTAAAGTCCTTGCCCGCATACCGTTGAGCAATGACTCTTATGCCGCTGTCATTTCCCTTGGTGCCAAGGCCTGGCTGGTTGGAGGCTCCCAGGGAGGGGTGAACCTTATCTCAGAAATTGACGATGAGGAAGCTCTTCAGTCCATGCTCATAGATGAGGCAAACAGGGAAATTGAAATTCCGCGCTTCCCGGATTTTAGATCTTTATTATCTAAGATAAATCCGTCTCTAAGAAGAAGAAGCCCAAGCCCTGCCGCAGCAGGATTTAATACAGATTTCCTGCGAAAACAACGGGAAAGACTCGGGGGGCTTTAATGAAGAGGATTTTTGCCCTTGCAATTCTGGCCCTCCTTTCGATTGGGAGTATTCAAGCCCAGATTATACCGGGCCCCGGGGTGCCTTTGCCTGTCGATCCCGGTGGGGGGCTCCCCTTTCCGGGTGCAACAGAGGGCACAATGGACATTCCCGTTGTTCCCTCCGATCCGATAGTTCCGTTTTTTGACCTTTCAATAAGAAACCCGCAGACAGGTCAGGAGGTTGCCTTTTCCCTCCAGCTCCTCCTATTGCTGACCCTTCTTTCTCTTGCCCCAAGTATTTTAATACTTATGACCAGCTTTCTTAGGATTGCAATAGTCCTTGACTTTATAAAGAGAGCAATGTCCCTCCAACAAGTTCCTCCGAACCAGGTACTTATGGGAATTGCGCTTTTCATGACTATTTTTATAATGTGGCCCACCTTTACGCAGATTTATGATAATTCATTTCAGCCCCTTGCTGCAGGAAATATTGGAGTTGCAGAGGCCTATAGGGAGGCAGAGGCACCCCTTAGGCTCTTTATGTATAGTCAATTACAGGGGAGCCCCGAGAATATTCGCCTTTTTATGGCGATGAGGGGCCTTGACAGGCCGAATACCCTATCGGATGTGCCCACCTATGTGCTCATCCCTGCCTTCATCCTTAACGAACTTACAATTGCCTTTAAGATGGGGATACTCCTTTTTATCCCCTTTATTGTAATTGATATGGTGGTAGCAAGCGCCCTTATGTCCATGGGTATGATAATGCTGCCCCCGATTATGATTTCTATGCCCTTTAAGCTGATCCTTTTCATTTTAGTTGACGGCTGGGGCCTTTTAACGAATCAATTGGTTCGTTCTTTTATGTGAACATGGGAGGAAAAAGTTGAGTATTGGTGATGTAACTATGCTTTTAAGGGGAGGAATTTTTCAGGTTCTTTCATTGGCGGCCCCCCTTCTGCTCTCTGCCCTTATTGTAGGGCTTACCATAGCCATACTCCAGGCTACGACTTCAATTCAGGAGCAGACCCTGACCTTTGTACCAAAAGTATTCACGATTCTTCTGATGCTTGCCCTGCTTGGGGGCCTTGGTTTCATGCGGCTTTCAGACTATACGATTCAACTGTTCAGCAGAATCCCTGAAATGGTCAGGTAAGAGGAGAGCGAGCTTGTTTGAAGATAACGCCATACGGGAAATTGTCGCTTATGCACCTGCCTTCCTCCTTGTTGCAGTAAGGGCCTTTGCGATGATCCAGGTAGCTCCGCTCCTAAACTCTGATGCTATTCCCCAGGTGGCAAAGGTCGGCCTTGCAGGATTTGCCGCATACACCGCCTTCTCTTCGGCTCTTATTAGGGACTGGGTTATTGCGCCCTTTGGCCTTGGTTTTGTTTTTCTTGTTATAGGGGAGGCTATAATCGGGATTATTATCGGCTTTTTTATGACCATAGTTTTTGCGGCCTTTGTAACAGCAGGGCAGTTTTTCTCCCTTCAAATGGGCTTTGGAGCCTCGGAAACCTTCGATCCCCTCTCCCAGATAGAAAACCCCCTCCTCGGCCAATACTTAAACCTCGTTGCAATGCTCATTTTTGTCACGATTGACGGGTTCAGGCAGCTCTTCCTAGGCGGCTTCTGGCGTTCCTTGCAGACTATTAATGTGGTAAGTCTTATAAGCGGAACCGAGAACATCGTTACCATGGTAATGTCAGGGCTTTCAAGGCTTTTCCTTGATGCAATAATAATAAGCATACCCATTCTTGGAACCCTTTTCCTTATTTCCCTGTCCACAGGGCTTATTTCAAAGGCCTCCCCCCAAATTAATATTCTTTCGGAAGGTTTTCCTATTGCTATTATCGTAGCATGGCTCCTTATATTCACAGCTCTTCCCTTTATGACAGAGTTGTTCAGTCGAATAATCGGCTCAGGGTTTGAAACCCTCCAGACCCTCTATATCCGCATCGGCGAACCGATAGGCGAAGTCATAGGAGGCACATAGTGAGTGATGAACTGCTACGTGCCAAATTGCTCCAAGCTGATTTTCTACGCACCGCCCTTGAAATGGACTTACAGTGGTTCTCCGATCCCCAGGGAGGAGACCCGGAAGATGAGGGCCGTACCCATGAGCCCACGGAAGTTACATTCAGAAAGGCGAGGGAAGAGGGCAGGGTGGCAAAGAGCCAGGAGCTTGTTGCAGCCCTTGGTCTTCTGCTTCCCGCAATTGCCATCTTCCTGCTTGCACCCTGGATCTTAAGAACCTGTGCAGAGATGCTTAGGTTTTTCTTTACGAGGATTAATGAGCTTGACCCCCTTACAGATAGGATTGTTGCAGGGATTTTTATCAATTATTTTCTTCGTATTGCATTGCCCATTCTTACTGTTGCCGTAATTGCAGCCCTTTTTTCAAATATAGTACAGGTGGGTTTTCTCTTTTCAACGAAGCCGATTGAACTCCAATTTTCAAGGATACTTCCAAAGTTCGGCCGCTATTTTAAAAAGATTTTTTCATCGGAGGGGCTTTTTAATCTTGCAAAGTCCATTCTTAAACTTGTTGTAATTGGGGCCGTGGCCTATGTCCTTATAAGCTCCCAGTTCCATGAGCTTGTTAATTTGCAGAAGGCCGATCTTTGGACAGCAGTTACGATTATTGCGTCCTTAGCTGGCAGATTGCTTATCATTGTTGCAATACTTCTATTGGTTCTTTCTATTCCTGATGTCTTCTTCCAGCGCTGGCAGTTTAGGCGCTCACTTAAAATGACAAGGGAATCGGCAAAGGAAGAGTTAAAGCAGGATGAGGGAGACCCTGAGGTAAGAGCAAGGCTCAGGCACCGCTATAGGGAACTTTTATCGCGAAATATGCTTAATGATGTACCGAGGGCCAATGTTGTAATTACGAATCCCACCCACTTCTCAGTGGCAATTGAATACAATCCTGATCCGAATCTAAAAAGTGCACCAAGAGTTATTGCAAAGGGAGAGGATGAGCTTGCATTTAAAATTCGAGAAGTGGCAAAGGAGAACGGGGTTCCGGTGGTTTCTCATCCTCCATTGACCCGTGCCCTTTATTATGAAACCCGGCTCGGGGACGAGATTCCCATTAAATACTGGTATGTGGTTGTCCTTGTGCTTAGAAGATTTCTCAGCCTTGAACAGAAGCAGGCAAAAGGCAGAGTTATTGATAACGTTGTATGAATGAGGTAATGAATGGCTGATGTAGTAAAACAAGGAACTTCACAGAGAGATGCACCGGGAGGAGCAAGGTTTAATTTGCCCGGCATATTCGATCCTAAGAATATTATAGCTGTTGCAGTTGTGGCCTGTCTTGGGGCTTTGATCATCCCAATGCCGACCTTCTTACTCGATACCTTTATTTCATTCAACCTCGTACTTTCAATTTTGGTACTGCTTAATGTACTTTTTAATAGGAAGCCGACAGATTTCTCTCTTTTCCCGACTGTATTATTAGTTCTGACAATCTTTTCTTTAGTCTTAAATGTTTCTTCCACAAGGTTAATTTTAACTCAGGGAGCGAATTTTGATTCAAGGATGATAAGGGCCTTTTCGAGCTTCGTTGTAGGCTCTGCAGGGAGCGAAGGCCTAGTTGTAGGATTTATCATCTTTATCATTATAATTGCAGTGCAAGTCATGGTAATTACAAAGGGTGCAACAAGGGTCGCCGAAGTTGCCGCACGTTTTACCCTTGACAGTCTTAACGGTAAGCAGATGGCAATTGATGCCGAGTATTCGTCCGGGGCAATTGATCGGGAGGAAGCTACGGCAAAAAAGGATGCTCTTCAGAAGGAGTCAGACTATTACGGTTCCATGGATGGTGCAAGTAAGTTTATAAGCGGAAACGTAAAGGTCGGAATTTTTGTCATTATAGTAAATATTATTGCGGGGATCATTGTCGGGGTAACCATACACGGTGAGCCTATTGCGGAAGCTGTAAGTACTTACTTCACTTTAACAATTGGTGACGGTCTTGTTTCCCAGATTCCGGCCCTTTTGATTTCAACGGCAATGGGTATAGTGGTGACCCGCGCGGCATCCCCGGGGGATCTTGGCGAGCAGGTTGTTTTACAGTTTACCCATAGTGCAAGGGTTTATTGGATAGGTGCAGGGGTTCTCTTCGGCATGGCAATACTTCCCGGCTTTCCTCATTTCGTTCTTATACCGATGTCAGCTCTTTTTGGCTTTACTGCTTTAAGGATTAGGCGCAAGCATAAGAAGGAAGCAGACTTTAAAGAGGTCATGGGCAGGGTAGGAGAGAGCACAAGGAAGGCAAGGGACGAGAAGGTTGATGTCCCGCAGATGGAGCCCCCCGATCAATTGTCTCTTGAACTTGGCTTTGGCCTTATACCTCTTGTTGATAAAGATAAGGGCGCAGAACTCCTTGAGAGGATGCAGGCAATGCGCCGTCAGATCGCCCTTGATATGGGTATAGTAATTCCCAAGATTAGGATTATCGATAATATGCTCCTTGGATCTTCAGAGTATTGCTTTAAGATTCGGGGGGTTGATGTCGGGAAAAGTACCATTAGGATGGGTCATTTTCTTTGTATAAATCCGGGAACCGCGAAAGAAGAGCTGCCCGGAGAGAAGACAAAGGATCCTGCCTTCGGACTTCCCGCACTGTGGATTCTCGAAGACAGGCGGGATGAGGCTGAAAGGGCAGGTTATACCGTAGTTGATCCGCCTTCGATAATTGCAACCCATCTTACCGAAATTATTAAGAGGCATGCATCAGAACTTCTTGGAAGGCAGGAAACTCAGTCTATTTTAGACGGAATAAGAAAGGATTACCCGGCCGTAGTTGACGAAGTGCTTATGGGCAGGGACGGAAAGGGCCTCTCTCTTGGTAATATTCAGAAGGTATTCCAGGGGCTCTTAAAAGAACAGGTATCAATAAGAAATGTTGTTTCAATTCTTGAATCCATTGCAGACTATGCTCCGCTTACAACTGATACCAGGTTTCTTATCGAGAAGGCAAGGCAGGCCCTTTCAAATCAGATCTGTCATCAGTATGCAGATGAGAATAGGGTTCTCCATGTTATGACTCTTGATCCCTCCCTCGAACAAAAGATTGTCGATAGCAAGGCGCAGACCCAGACCGGGGAAATTTTCTCTGCAATGGAGCCCGGCTTGCACAGTGCTTGGATAAGAGCACTTGGAAGATCAGTTCAGGCATCTCATGACCATGGTTATTTCCCGGTCATTTTATGCTCGTATCAGGGCAGATACCTGGTAAAAACCGCAATGGAAAGAGAACTCCCTGAGGTTGCAGTACTTTCAGTGGCAGAAATTGCCCAAGACTATATTGTAGAATCCATCGGCGTTATTGCTTTGGAAGCGGAAAAGTAAGAGGAAGAAATGCAGCAGTACTTTATTGAGCAGGCACTTACCTATGATGAGGCAGAAAGAAAGGCTCGTGCGAAATACGGAGATCGCCTTACAATTCTAATGCACGAAACCGTAAAAATTCCGAGCGGTTTCTTGAATCTTCGTCTTAGGGATGGGATTAAGATAACAGGTATTATCCCGAGCACTTCAAGGCAGGCCGCAAAGGAAAATGCGGCGAGAGAGGCAGCCTCTCCGCAGGTGATACCACAGGTGATATCCGGCGCATCCGTGATACCTGCGGCGGTTAAAGAGAATCTTATCGAAAAAGAAAAGAAGCAATTTGAAGAGAATAAGGGAAAGATTCTTGAAGAAATTGCAGGGAAGGATTCAAAGGCATTAAAGGAAGTACAGACGGAGTTAAAGTCCCTTAAGGAAATGATTGAAAGCCTTGGCCATTTAAGTTCAAGGGAGGAGCATCCTACTCTTAACCGTCTTGAAGACCTGCTCATTTTAAACGATTTTTCTCCTATTTATCGCAAGACTATTATGGATAGGGCACGGAAGGATTTTTCACCGGGTGAACTTGAAAATTACGATAATATACAGGACATAATTTTAGAGTGGATAGGAGAGAGTTTAAATATTCACAGGAGTATTGAGTTTAATGTGAAACCCAAGATCGTCATTTTAGTTGGTCCTACAGGGGTTGGGAAGACCACCACGGTTGCCAAACTTGCGGCTAACCTAGGCATTAATTTTGAAAAGGGTAAGCATAAGCGCAGAGTTGTTACTGTTACGATAGATGCGTATAGGATTGGTGCAATCCAGCACCTTGAAGGTTATGCACGCATTATGGAATTCCCATGTTATTCTGCAAGCGATTACGATGAACTGAGAAAAACCATTGCGCTTAACTCAGAGGAAAGCGACTTGATAATCGTTGATACCATAGGGAAGAGCCCGAGGAATCCCGTAGAACTTGGAGAAATGAAAATGCTCCTTGATGCCTGCGGAACTCAAACCGAGGTGCATCTTATACTTTCAGCAACTACAAAGGCAAGCGATATAAATGAAACCTTAAGGATCTTTGAGATTTTCGGTTATAAGTCGGTAATTGTTACTAAATTAGATGAAACAATAAGAACAGGCAATATAATTAGTGCACTTTCAGAGAGGCAAAAGGCGGTATCCTATATTACAAACGGGCAGAAGGTGCCGACAGATATTTGCATGGCTTCAGCCATTCAATTTTTAACACGCCTTGAAGGTTTTAAAGTAAACAGAACCAAACTTGAAGAAAGGTTCCTCCCTAAGGGGCAGGAGCTTATGCAGAAGTGGAGATAAAATGGAAGATCAGGCTGAAAAACTTCGTGAAATAATGAGGAAAAAATCAGGGGCCAAGGAGACTCAAGAAGCCGGAGAAAGCCGGGCCCCGGGAGCTATACTTTCCAAAAAGGGAAAGACGAGGATTATTGCAATTACCAGCGGGAAGGGCGGTGTCGGAAAGACAAATGTATCTGTTAATATGGCTCTAGCCTATGCAAGACTCGGAAAGAAAGTCGTTGTAATGGATGCTGACCTTGGGCTTGCGAATGTAAATATAATGCTTAATATGCTGCCAAAGTATAATATTTATGACATGATCCGCAGAGGGAAATCCATGAAGGAAATCCTTGTTGAAACCGAATACGGCATTTCCATTGTTGCAGGTGCTCTTGGCATTTCTCAGGTTGCAAATTTAAGCGATGAAGAAAGACAGAAGTTCATTGAACAGCTTAATACTCTTTCCTTTGCAGACATTATAATTATTGATACAAGTGCAGGGGTATCGCATAATGTTCTTGACTTTATTGCTGCAGCAGATGATGCGGTTATAATAACAACGCCTGAGCCGACTGCAATTACCGATGCATACGGTATAATCAAGATTATTGCAACAGAGTATGACAGCCTTGATATGGAATTAAAACTCGTTGTTAACCGTGCAAAAAGTGCGGCAGAGGCAAAAAAGGTTGCAGACAGGATGACAAATATTGCAGGGCAATTCTTGAACCTAAAGGTTGATTATCTTGGGTTTATATATGATGACCATGTGGTACCCCAGGCGGTTTTAAGACAAAGGCCCTTTATGGTTATTGACCCCAGATGCAAGGCAAGTATTTGTGTTCAGCATATAGTCGGTAAAATGGAGAAAAGTGAGTTTAGGGAAACCGGAGGTTTTGCTTCGATGTTTAAAAGGCTTTTTAAAAGGCAATAATGGCAGGGAGGGAGCAGGGTGTTTAACCTTAAAATTAATATAGTAGCGGCAGGAGTAGCTTTTCTTCTGTCATTTTTACTCGGAATCCTAAGTCGTTCGCCGATGCCCGTCATTTTTATTAGACCTGTAATATTTGCAGGGGTCTTTTTTATGCTATTTGCCGTAATCCAGATTATAGCGAATCGTTTCCTGCCCGAGCTTTTTGAAGGGGGGGGCCCTGCCGAGGATGAATTTCTCCCGGGCTCACGGGTAAATATTTCCGAGAAAGAGCCCCTTGCTACTCCGCAGGATTATACGCCCGACCCTCCCGCAGCTACCGTGAGCTATGCTCAACAGTCTGTCGTAGGAGCCCGTCCTAATGATTCAGATAAGGAACTGGATGATATTTCAGGCCTTAGTTCAGTTTCTGTAGGGGAAGGAAACCGGGGCTTTATGAGCCAAAGCGTGGCAGAGCAAAGTCCCCTCGGCGAAAGCTCCGCTGAACAAAGCTCCCATGTAGATCAAAATCAAATAAGCGATTATACTGATAGTGGAGAGGTGGAGGAAATTTCCGTGCAGGCAAAGGCACCCGTGATTGAGCGGGCACCTGTAGAAAAGCAGGCAGTGCCTGATCTGCCTGACTTCTTTATTCCGGGTGCCGGGGGGGGTTCAGGTTCCGACGATCTGCTGCCCGATCTGGATACTATGGCGGGAGCTTTCGCACCTTCTTCGTCGGATGCAGAACCTGAGTCGAGTGATTTTTCACCGGCACCTGCATCTAAGAAGAGCAGTTCCGCGAAGGATCAGGCGGGATGGGCAGGAGATTTTGTTCCGAAAGATATAGCATCAGGGCTTAGAACAGTGCTATTAAAGGATAAAGAGGCTTAGATTATGGGGAAAAGTCCCGGAACCAGGGAAGAAGTAAGCTCAGCCGCTAACGCGGCAGCTGCCTCGGCCGAACAACAGAGGGAAGATGAACTCTGGATTCAGTACCGTAAAAACGGGGATCTAAAAATTCGTGAGGCCTTCATAAAACAATATGCGCCCCTTGTTAAATATGTTGCAGGTAAGGTCGCTGTTGGCATGCCTCATAATGTTGAGTTTGATGATTTAGTCCAGTTTGGGGTTTTCGGACTTCTGGATGCCATTGATAAATTTGACCCTGAAAAAAATGTAAAGTTCAAAACTTATGCAGTGACCCGAATACGGGGCGCTATTTTTGATGAATTGCGTTCAATAGACTGGGTGCCGCGTTCAATAAGACAGAAAACCAGGGAAGTTGAGGATACCATCGGCTCCCTTGAAGCAAGGCTTGGAAGAACTGCAACGGATCAAGAAGTTGCAAATGCAATGGGTATTAGCGAAGAAGAATACATGAAGACCTTGCAGAAAATATCCGGCACTTCAATTCTTTCGATAAACGAGGTTTGGTATTCCGGTGATGAAAACGATAAAATGTCCATTGGCGACAGTATTGAGTCACCTGCGAGTTTAAACCCGGAAGTAATTGCCGAAAGAGATGAGATACGCAGGGTCATAGTCGAAGCGATAAATGAACTCCCCGAAAAAGAGAAAAAAATACTCGTACTTTACTATTTCGAAGATCTCACATTAAAAGAAATAGGTCAGGTGCTTGAAGTTACCGAATCCCGGGTTTCTCAGCTTCATACCAAGGCCATAATGAGGCTTAGGTTTAAATTGAGAAACAGTCCCAAAGGAATAGTGTAAAAGGAGCAATATCAATGGTTGATTTTGTTCGGCTTCAGGAGATTGTCAAGGATCGCTTAGAGCAGGATAGGAATATCAGACTTGTTACTACGGAAGGGGATACTCTTGAAGATGCAGTAAGCAAGGCGGCAATACTTCTGGACATTCCCCTGCGCAGACTCGACTATGAAGTTACCGAAAGAGGCCAGCCCGGCTTTATGGGCCGCGGGAAAAAGTTATGGTCGATTCAAGCCTATGAAAGAATCTTCGCAAAGAAAGAAGAGCTCGATATTTCCCGCTTCACCGATGATGATTCTCTTGATTATTCCTCGAAGGATAATAAGGACGGTGATTGCTTCGTACACCTTAGCTCTGAAGGTGTCTTCCTTAAGGTGGTTCCGCCGGTTGGGAGGGGCTCGAAGGTAAAGGATATAGAGGCTTTCAGGCTTATTCAAAGCAGAGGCATCAAGGATTATGAAAAGGAGAATATCTCTGCCGCTGTTAAGGATGCTACAGGTGAGTATGTTAAGGTAGCTGATTATGAGCATAGAATCGTTAACGACAGTACAGTCTCTGTTGAAATTGCCGAAGCAGAATCGAAGGCCCTAATGGTGGTAACTCCGCCCGGGCCCGGAGGCGGCGATATTTCCTTTGAGACTTTTATCAGTTTCCTCAGAAATAATAGGGTTATCTATGGCATAAACGAGGAGTATCTTAGGGAGTTTGCAGACAGGCCTATTTATAAAGAGAAGATCCTCATTGCCGAAGGGCTAAAGCCGAAGGACGGCAAGAATGCCTATATGCGGTATAATTTTGAAACAGATCAGAAAAAAATTAAACTGCGGGAAGGCAGTGACGGAAGAATAGATTTTAAAGATATTAATATTATAAAGAACGTTGTTGAAAAACAGCCCCTTGCGGTAAAAATGCCGCCTGAAAGGGGGGTTAACGGAAGAACTGTTACAGGAAAGTTTATTCCTGCAAAGGACGGTAAGGACATTCCCCTACCCCTTGGGAAAAATGTCCATGTCGGCGAAGACGGTGTGACCATTGTTGCAGACATAAATGGTCAGGTTGTTCTTGCAGGGGGAAAGGTAAATGTTGAGCCTGTTTACACTGTTGCAGGAGATGTGAATTTAAAGACAGGGAATATCATCTTTCTTGGAACAGTTGTTATTCGCGGTAATGTTGAAGACGGATTTTCAGTTAAGGCTGCAGGTAACATCGAAGTGAATGGAACTGTTTCTAAGGCTGACCTTGATGCTGAGGGAGATATCATTGTTCATCAGGGTATTGCAGGAAAGGGTTCTGCCCTGGTTAAGGCCGGCAGATCACTTTGGGCCCGATTTATCGAGAACAGCAATATCGAAGTTGGCAATATGGTGGTTGTCTCCGATGGTATTATTAATTCCAATGTTGATGCCAATAAGAGGATAATTTGCCAGGGGAAGAGAGCCAGCATAGTTGGAGGAAAGCTCAGGGCCTGTGAGGAAATCAATGCAAAGAGTCTTGGGAGTCCTACCAGCGGAACCGAAACTATTTGTGAAGTAGGAATTGATCCGAAAAGCAAGTCTCAACTGGAAGTTCTTAACGGTAAAAAAGAAGAGATGGAAAGTGAGCTTGGAGAAATCCAGCGCGATCTGCAGACTCTTATCAATATTAAGAAGCAAAGGAAGTCTCTCCCTGAGGATAAGGAAGCTAAGCTTGGAGAACTTATGGACAGAAGGCAAATGCTCATGTCCGATCTTGTAAAAAATAATGAAGAAGCCGAAAAAATCCAGAGTTATCTGACTTCACTTACGGCAAACGGAAAGATTTCTGCATCAGGTAAGGTATATCCGGGGGTCAGGATCATTATCCGGGATCAGATGAACGATGTTCGCACTGAGTATAAGGCAGTTACATTTGTGCTTGAAAATGGCCTTATCAGAGTGGCACCGTATGAAGAACCCGATGAAGAAGCAGGGAAGGTGCCCGATGGCTATTCAACCTCTTGATCTCCAGGCAATTTTTTCTCAAGTTGACAAGGTTGGCAGAACCCAGGCCAATATTCGAGAGGGGCAGCAAATGCAGGATGCCCTGCATCAGGCGGATACCCAAAGAAAACTTGAGCAGAATGTTAAATCGGTGAATCAGGCTCAGAACATGGGCCAGGAAACAATGGCAATTAAAGACGAAAACAGGGAAGAGTCCGGCGCGTATGATGCCCCTGAGGCAAATGAGAAAGAGAAGGAAGAGGAACAGGAAGTGCAGCGCCCTGAGATAATTAAGGACCCTGCCCTGGGTAAGAATCTGGATATTGAAGGGTGATATAATGTCTTCTTCTTTTGCATTGTTTTTTTCGATTACAGCATTTTTTATTACTCTTTTTTCTTTCTTCTATTTCAAGTCTTATCTTGGGAAGAGGACTGCAAAGGAGCATGTGCTGGCCGAGATTAATGATGAAGTAAATAAAATTTTAAGATCGATTAATGAAGTTACTGAAAGAGATATATCCCTTATAAAAGATAGAGAAAGAGACCTTAAAAATCTTCTTACAGAAACCGAGAAACTCACCTCTGCATATATTAAAGAGATGGAGAAGGTGAAGGATGCAAATACAGCTTATGAACAGGTCATTGCTGCACCAAGCTATCAGGACCTCGGGAAAAATTTTAGGCTGAAGGTTGAGCAGGATCTGTTCAGCGAGCCGCCGGAGCCGGTCGCTCCTGTGCCGCAGGCATCTCCTTCGGCCTTGCCTTTAACCGAGCCGTCGGCCTTGCCGTCGGCGTTGCCGTCGGACGAGGAGCAGGTCCCGGATGAAAAGCTGTCAAGAAACGAACAGATCATCTCCATGGTTCAGGCAGGTTTTCCGGCTCCCTTGATTGCCTCCCGCCTTGAAATAAGTATTGCCGAAGTGGAATTTGCCACAGCCCTGCTTGAGAGAAAAACCGGTTCGATTTAGGAAATAGAGCTTAACCTTTAATTTTCCCTATTATTCCCTTTAACGCATCTTCCATATTTGGATTACCTATTTCCTGTAAGGAATATTCCACCCTTGTACTCGGCTTATTTATTTTTATTACCCTTCCAAGGTCTATAGGAGTTGCAATAATAACAGAATCGCAGTCTGATCTGTCTATGGTTGCGGCAAGGTCATTCATCTGCTGCTCTCCATAACCCATTGCAGGCAATAGGGTTCCAATATTCGGGTAGGTTTTATAGGTTTCTGCGAGCCTTCCAACAGCAAAATTTCTTGGGTCAATAATTTCCTTTGCACCGAAGCGCTTTGCGGCCACTATGCCCGCACCAATTTTCATTTCGCCATGAGTTAAGGTTGGACCGTCTTCGACTACAAGCACTCTTTTACCCCGGATTAGTTCAGGTTTGTCCACGCTTATAGTTGAAGCAGCATCGACTACCATCGCCTTTGGGTTTACCCTTTCAATATTAGCCCTTACTTCTTGTATATTTTCAAAGTCAGAGCTGTCTATCTTATTTATTATGACTACATCGGCGATGCGAAGAGTCACTTCCCCGGGATAATAATTAAGCTCATGCCCCGGGCGGTGAGGGTCTGTTACAGTAATCATTAAGTCAGGTTTATAGAAGGGGAAGTCATTATTCCCGCCGTCCCAAACTATTATATCGCAGCCGAGAGGATCATTTTCAGCCGCCTCTAAGATGGCCTTATAGTCAACACCTGCATAAATAACATTGCCGCGTACCACATGGGGCTCGTATTCTTCCATTTCTTCAATGGTGCAGTTATGCTTTTGCAGATCGGCAATGCTTGCAAAGCGTTGAACTTTTTGTGCAGCGAGATCACCGTAGGGCATTGGATGACGGACGGCTATCACCTTTAAGCCGGAAGCCATGAGTATTTCGATTACCCTGCGCGAGGTCTGGCTTTTCCCGCAGCCTGTACGGATTGCACCGACTCCAATTACCGGCTTATTTGAACTTAGCATGGTTCTTTTTGGGCCCATCAATGTGAAGTCTGCACCTGCAGCATTAACCTTTGCCCCGAGGGCCATGACCGTATTATAATTTACATCACTATATGAAAAAATACATTCATCGGCATCAAGTTTCTTGATTAACTGCTCCAGCTCTTCCTGCTCGTATATGGGAATCCCGTTCGGATAGAGCTCTCCTGCGAGCTGAGCCGGGTACTTCCTCCCTGAAATATCCGGAATCTGAGCGGCTGTAAAAGCTACAACCTCTGTTTCTTTATTATCCCTAAAAAAGCAGTTGAAATTATGAAAATCCCTGCCTGCGGCCCCAATAATTATGATCTTTCTCTTTTGCATTGATAAATCCTCTCTTTAAAAAATATTACCGGAATTGACAAATGGGGGCAATAGGAATAGTATAGTAGCTCAAAAGAGGTGGATTAATTATGAAAGATTCACAGGACTCAAATCCCATTATATTACATGGCTCTATAAAACGTAAATTTATTGCTTTTTCCGTTATTTTATTCGCTGTAATTCTTATAGGCGGAAGCTTTACCTTCGTATTATCCATGAGACGGATAGTTCATAGTAATGTAAGCAGTGCTCTAAGTCATATAATTGAGCTTGAAAGAATTACACTCGAAGCCTCCGTAAACGGGGAAATTGCCATTGCACTTAAGATGGCTGATTCAGCCATTATTAAAAGTTATTTTGCAGACCCCTATAATCCGCAGTTAAGTGAAATGGCCTTCCTGGAGATCGCAGGATACCGCAGGGCATTTGCCGCAAATTCGGTGTTCTGGGTTAACGATATAGATAAGATGTTCTATTCCGATGATGCCTATGCCTTCACCGTTGATCCAAATGATCCGGATAATTACTGGTATCTTATGACCATGTTTGAAACAGAGAGCTATAACTTTAATATTAACTATAATCCCGATTTGGATGTTACAAATCTATGGATAAATGCTCCTGTTTATGACGATAATAGAAGGCCCATAGGTATTTTGGGTACAGGCATTGATCTTACTTCCTTTGTCGATACTATCTACGACAGATATAGGGGCTCTGCTACACTTTACTTTTTCAATAATCTTAACGAGATTACAGGTGCAAGGGATTCAAGGCTTGTTGCGGATAAGGTGACAATAGATGAAAGACTTGGCCCAATGGGAATAGAGGTGCTTCAGATTGTGGAAAACCTTGGAAGCAATGAAATTGTAACCTACCTTCATAATAATGTAGAAATTGCCATAGGTTCCGTGCCTGCTCTCGGATGGTATGCTGTTGCAATTCAGAGCCTGAGCGTGGAGGATTATCTTGCTACAGGTATGACCATCCTATTTGTGGTTATTGCGATTTTATTACTCGCAATCTTTATAGTGTTTAATATTTCAATTGTGACCTTTTTAAAGCCCTTAAATACAATAGTGAATATACTAACCCAAATTTCAACGGATTGGGACCTTACAAAGAGGCTTGATATAGACAGGAAGGATGAAATAGGAAACCTTGCTAACTTTTTCAATAGGACCTTTGAGAGAATCCGTCAGCTTTTAAAAACCATCCGTGATGAGGCTGTTTCTCTTGAAGAGACAGGAGATGAGCTCGCTTCAAATATGACAGGTACAACATCTGCCATCAACGAAATAAATGAAAACATCCAGAATGTCAAGAAACGTTCTTTAACCCAGGCAGATGAAGTGCTTGCTGCCTCCTCTTCGATGGAGAAGATAATATCGGGCCTTGATAAACTTAACGGACATATCACTGTCCAGGTGGAAAGTGTTGCACGCTCCTCATCTTCAATAGAACAGATGCTTGCGAATATCCGTGCTGTTGCTGAGACCCTTGTTAAAAACGAGGCTAATATAGCTTCTCTTGGTGTTTCTTCTGAGACGGGCAGGATGGACCTACAGAAGGTATCGGGGGATATTCAGGAGATTGCACGAGAATCTGAGGGGCTCCTTGAGATTAACTCGGTGATGGAGAATATTTCAAGTCAAACCAATCTTCTTTCCATGAATGCGGCCATCGAAGCAGCCCATGCAGGAGAGGCAGGAAAGGGCTTTGCAGTGGTTGCGGCAGAGATTCGTAAGCTTGCGGAAAATTCTGCAAGGCAGTCAAAGACGATAAGTGAAGTCCTAAAGAAGATTAAGACTTCCATAGATACGATAACAAAGTCCACAGGAATAGTCCTCGATCGTTTTGAGACAATTGCACAGGATGTAAGAACTGTTTCAAATCAGGAAACCCAGATTCGCAGTGCAATGGAAGAACAGGAAGCAGGGAGCAGGCAGATTCTTGATGCAGTAAGCAAGCTAAACTCGATAACCGGCCTTGTAAGAAGCGCCTCTGAAGAAATGGCCGCAGAAAGCAAGGGGGTAATTCTCCAAAGCACAAGCCTTAGGCAGATTACGACTGAAGTTGCAGGCGGCATGGATGAAGTTGCCATGGGAACCGATCAGATCGATAGTACCGTTAGGAAGGTAAACGAGATAAGCAGGAAGAATAAGAGTAATATCAATGTCTTAAGCAGTGAAATTGCAAAGTTTAAGGTTGAGTAAGAAGGAAGGTTTCCATCGTCTTTAATACTTCCTCGATATCAACCGGCTTTCCGAGGTGAGCGTTCATGCCTGCTTCAATGCATTTTTCAACATCTTCCTTGAAGACATTCGCGGTCATGGCTATTATCGGGACACCCTGCGGGCGTCCCGATAATAGCTCCGGAGTTTGCTTCGCCATCTCTTCTTCAAATTCCCTGATCTTGCGGGTTGCTTCATAACCGTCCATTTCAGGCATGTGGATGTCCATAAAGATTAAACTGTAAAGGGAGGGGGAGGCCTTAAATTTCTCAAAGGCCTCAAGGCCGTTCTCGGCACATTCTATTTTAACACCTGTATCTTCAAGAAGTGCTATTACAATCTCCCTGTTTATTTCCACATCCTCGGCTAAGAGGATGGTATGCTTACTGAACTTTAACCCGCCTCCGCTGTCGGAAGAATCATCGGCATGGATAACTTCCTTCTCGATGCTAAGCTCAAAACTGAAGCAGGAACCCTTCCCCGGCTCAGATTCAACGTTAATCCTGCCGCCCATAAGGTGAACTATGCTGTCGCAGATTACAAGTCCCGTCCCTAGACCTTCAAACTTCCGAGCCATTCCCCCATCAATCTGTTCAAAAAGGGCAAAAATATTCTTTAGCCCCTCATTTGAAATGCCTATTCCGGAATCCTTTACTGAAAATTTAAGAGTACAATTGGCTTCTTCCTCTTTTACCAATTTAACCGAAAAGGTTATATTGCCTGCAGGGCCTGTAAACTTGATTGCATTTGAAATAAGGTGGTCCAAAACTTGAGTCATTCTATGCTCGTCGGCAATAATATTTTCAGGCAGATTAGAATCCAGGTCCAAAATAAGGTTCTGTCTTTTTTGATTAATATTAAAGCTCTTCATTTTTACTATATTTTGCAGCATTCCGTTTAAATTAAACTTTTCATTTAAAATTCTTAATTTCCCTGCTTCAATATTAGCCATATCAAGTATATCGTTGATAATTCCAAGCAGGTTTGCCGATGCCTCCTGTATTTTACCAAGACATTCGGCGACCTTCTCGCTGTCTTTTGTAGCTTGGGCTATGGTACACATTCCGATTATTGCATTTAATGGGGTTCTCATTTCATGGCTCATTCTTGCAAGAAAATTACTTTTTGCAGAATCGGATGTGTTCTTATCCATTCTTTAATTATACTATATAATCGGAATTATGGGAGTACTCTTGAAACCGTCACTCTATAGATTGGGCCTTTTTGTACGCCTTTTAAAGGGTGTGGGGAGTTTTATTATAAGGGGAAAGGCGGCGCGCAGGGTTTTAACCATGCAGATCCTCTTTACCTTTGTCGAAGCCCTGCCTGTTACGGCAATCCTGGCCTTAGGCATAGGAACCATGGTTAATATAATAGGCATTCCCTTTCTTGCCTCCCTTTCCCAGGAAAGGCTTATCTATACCCTATTAATTATCATTTTTACGAGGGAACTTGGCCCCCTGCTAATGGCCTTCATTGTAATAGCCCGCTCGGCCACCGCAATTGCAACGGAAATGGCAGGAATGGTAATTTCCCATGAGGTTGAGGCCTATATTTCGGTGGGAGTTGACCCGATAGAACACCTTGCTGTCCCAAGATTCCTTGGCGTTACCATATCACTTTTCATGCTTAATGTATTTTTTAATCTTTTTGGCATTGTAGGCTCTTACGGGGTGGCCCAATTTTTCACCTCACTGCCTGCAGGAGACTATTTTGGAAGCCTTCTTGAGATTTTGAGCTTGAGTGATCTTCTATTTTCCATTATAAAAAGTATAGGATTTGGGATGATAATATCCTTTGTAGCCATAAGCAGGGGTTTTGATGTTGGAATTGCAAGGACAGAGGTACCAGTGGCAGGGCTAAAGTCGGTGGGTGCAGCAGTGGGATGGTGTGTTTTTCTTAATATACTGCTTTCAGCAATGTATTATATGCTGCTTATAATTTAAGGGTGATTAATGGCAGAAATTATCGAATTAAAGAATGTTTCATTTTCTGTTCAGGATCAGAACATCGTAAAAAATTTCTCCCTTTGCTTTGAAGAAGGGAAATCCATCGCCCTTATTGGCCCTTCAGGAAGCGGCAAGAGCACTGTCTTAAAAATTGCGGCAGGGATCCTTGTTCCCTCAGAAGGGGATGTATTTTTTAAGGGCAGAGATATTTATGTCATGAATCGTAAAGAAAATCTGGATTTCCGCCGCAAAGCAGCCTTTGTTTTTCAAGATTCTGCCCTTTGGTCAAATCAGAATCTGAACCAGATCCTGGAACTGCCCTTGAAGATTCACTTCCCGCTTATGAGTATAAATGATATTAATACTCGGGTAAGCGAGGTTCTTTCGGAAGTGGGCTATAAAAGAGAGCTTGGAATAAGGCCTTCCCTGCTCTCGATGGGAGAACAGAAACTTATTGCCTTTGCAAGGGCAATAATCTGTAAGCCTCAACTGCTCTTTCTTGATGAATGGACAGAATCTTTAGATGAAACTGCCTCCCATAGGCTCATGCACCTTGTGAAACGTCACCAAAAGGAAGAAAAAAGCGTCATTTTTGTAAGCCACGACTTCCGAATAGTCCGAGACCTTGCTGATCATATTATCATGATAAAAAACGGGGAGTTATTTTATAGTTTAACCCGTCAACAATTGGATGAAGATGAGAGTCTTGCAAGGCATATAGAAGAGGGAATAGCATCATGAAGTTTAAAATACGTTTTGCTGACCAAATAGTCGGACTCTTCATCATTTTATCTCTTGTTTTCTTAGTATTTTTGGTAATTATGCTTGGCAGAACCCAGAGATGGTTTATAAACGATCCCGAGTACAACACAATTCTCGGCACTGCGACAGGGCTTAGCCGCAATATGACCGTTCTTTATAGGGGTTTTGCAGTAGGCAATGTGAAAGATTTTTACCTTACTGAAGATGATAATGTTATGGTTATTTTTTCAATATATGAGGAATATAGTGATAGGGTAAGGCTTGGCTCGATGGTGGAAATGATGGTCAGCCCTGTCGGACTTGGGAATCAGTTCATTTTGCATGCAGGGAGGGGAAATCCCCTTCCAACAGGCTCTTTTCTTCCTGTTTTAGGCTCACTTGAAGCGAGGGAGCTCATCTCTATGGGGATTGCAGAAGAACCAAGGCAGGATGACAGCATTTCTTCGATAATGAATAGGGTCAATTCCATACTTGAAGACGTAAACCTTATTACTTCCCTTCTTGGCGAGGCCCTTGGGCCCGGGAGCGATATAACCGAAATCGGGAAGATTGTAGGAAGCCTTCAGGTTCTTGCTTTCGGACTTGAAGATATTCCACCAACTCTGGAACGGACGATAAGCGAATTGCAGGCTGAACTTCAGCCGATTCTAAGTAATGTTGGGATAATGCTTGCAGCCTTAAACGAACCTGACGGCCTCCTTTATACAGTGCTTGATACAGAAGGGGAAGTTTATGTGAATCTCTTGGATTCACTTTATTCCATTTCTTCAACCCTCAATAGCCTTTCAGAGGCAGCAGCCTTTGTCCCGACTCAGCTTCCGCAGTTAGCCGGTATTATTTTTGAACTTAGAAGCACACTTCAGGTTGCAGAAGATGTCCTTATTGCACTGACAAATAACCCCTTATTACGGGGAGGCGTCCCTGAAAGACCTGTAAGGCCCGGTGTAAACCCGAGAGATTTAGGGTTTTAATTAAGGAGGACCGGAATGAGGTTATTACTACTATTCATCTCTATTATCATGCTTGGCTGCTCCTCCTCTCCGGCTCAAGTTGTGGAGATCAACGCAAGCAGAAATGCAGCCCTTAGCCAATTAGAGCTTGCTAACCATGCCGCAAACAGGGGTCGTTTCTCCGAGGCTTTAAGCATTCTTGAGGAGGGCCGCCGTCTTGCGGTGAGTGCAGATGATCCGGAACTGCGAATTAGGACTGCAATCAGTCTTGGAGATATTCTTTTTTCCCTGGGCCGAACCGAAGAAGCCTTTTCAAGGTGGGAAAGTGCCGCACTTGAAGGGGATGCATTTAACCGGCCGGGTCTTGCGGCCCTTGCAAGGATTCACGGGATAAGGGGCTCTTTATTTTTACTTGCAGAGGGGGAAGCCGGAGGGATTACAGGCAGTAGAACCGATTTAAGGCCTGATCTGAGGCAAATTTTACCTGCAGCAAGGCAGGACCCTCTTACAAATGCCGCCTGGTACCTTACCCTTGGCCTTGCAGAGAGGCAGGCCGGGCAGTGGGCCGAAGCGGAAGCTGCAGTAAGAAATGCCCTTGATATCTACGAGAGGAATCGCAGTCTTGAAGATTCAGCTTATGCCTGGTTTGTAATAGGATCCATCCGTTCCCTCGGGGGAAATTACGGGGGTGCACTCAATGCACTCCAAGCCTCGATAAGCATTGACCGCAGAATCGAAAACAGCTATGGCCTCGCAACGAGTTGGCAGGCAATCGGGGACGTATACTCAAAAATGGGCCTTAGCGATGATGCACGGGCAGCTTTTACCAGGTCTGCCGAGATTTTCAGAGCAATCGGCTTTAATGAGAGAGCTGAGCTTTTAGAAAATATCTAAGGCTTGGGTGTCTTAAAAGGATGCACAGAGGGATCCTAGATAATTTCGGCAATATCTCCGTTGGTTATGCCTGCGGCATTTCCCTCATCGGTGTCCACATGCATTTCGTTGACAAAGCTGTCTGAAGTTCTTATTAGGACGTCTTCGAAAATAAGGGGCCTGCTTCCATATGTTTTTACAGTAACCATCTGCCTGTCTTCCACTCCTGCATCTTTTGCTTCACTTGTTGACAGGTGTATATGGCGAAGGGCTATGATTGCACCCTTGGGAAGCTTAATTTCACCTTTAGGGCCTATAAGTTTGATGCCGGGGCTTCCATCGAGAGCGCCCGATTCTCGAACCGGAAGCTCAAGTCCGAGTACCCTTGCATCTGTCGCAGCAAGTTCCACCTGGGATTCCTTGCGGGTTGGGCCTAAAACGCGTACGTTTTTTAAAACGCCCTTTGGACCTTCTATGTCTACCAGCTCATCCGCCGCATATTGACCGGGCTGTTTCAGATCCTTCTTTACTGTAAGCTTATGACCCTGACCAAAGAGTGCTTCTAAATCTGCATCACTTAAATGTAGATGCTTGTTTGAAATTCCAATCTCAACTTTATATCCCATATCATGCTCCTATAATATTTTGATATGGAATTATAGCATTTTTTTCGATTTATTTCTACTCTTCCTCAAAAACCGTTGCAGTAAAGGTATAAAACTCTGCTCCCTCTTTACTATACGAATTTGCAGGAAGGCCTGCCTTTATGCAAATATATTCAAGGTACTCTTCCCTATTCCAACCCTGCTCCAAGGGCACCTGAGGGAGGAGAATGCCCGAGCGGCCCGAGTAGATCAGATAGAGGCCGTGAACGCCTACTTCCACCTTTTCGGGGTTAGTACAGGGCTCCATTGGCGAGATTGCTGAAATCTCTATGCTGACTTCTCTTAATTCCTCGCGAGAGAGTGGGGGAAAGCGGGGGTCGTTAAACCCGGACTGTATTGCCATTGTGCGAATGGTCTGGGGCAGGGGTTCATTGGAGAAAATTCTCCCGATACAGCCCCGAAGCTGCCTTGACTGCCGATTACGCAGGGTCACGAAGGCCCCGCATTTGGCTTCAGGAAGGTCAGCTTCGTTATAAGAAGGTTTACGGCCCTCCAGTTTCGCAGTTATTGTCTCCCTTGCGATTGCAAGAAGGGCCTTTTTTTCCTTATCGGTAATGAGCAGTTCCATTCCTATCTGCCAAGAACCTCTTCCCTATTTGCCAAGGTTACTGTTAAGGAGACAGGGTTTCCTGCACGGATTAAATCCACCCTGACTATATCTCCCGGCCTATTATCCTCGAGTGCAGAATAGAGGTCTGCGAGAGAGTTCGTAACCATCCCGTTTACTGACGTTATTATGTCTCCTCCAAGATATATGACGCTGCGGCCGTATTGCACCGGCTCAATTCCCTGCTGAAGACCTGCCCTTTCAGCAAGGCCCCCTCTGCGAACCTGGGAAACAAGGAGCCCTGTCTCTACAGGGAGTCTTGCATGGCGGACGAGGGCCGGGAAGAGCTGAACCACGGTTGCATCAATCCAGCCGCGGCGTACCCTGCCGAACTCGATAATCTCCGCTACGACCCTTTTTGCAGTGTCAATCGGTACTGCAAAGCCGATACCCACAGAGCCCCCGCTTGGAGAGTAGATCATTGTATTAATGCCTATCATCTGGCCCTGGGAGTTTAGAAGGGGGCCGCCCGAATTTCCGGGGTTAATCGAGGCATCGGTCTGTATCATATTGCGCACTATATGGTTTCGGGATATCTGAATCGGGCGGCCCAGGCCTGAGACTATGCCCACAGTCAGGGTCCTTTCGAGTGCGAAGGGATTGCCTATTGCGAGGACCCTCTGGCCCACCATAAGGTTATCTGAGCTGCCAAAGGGTATGACCGTAAGCTCAAGGCCCGGAGGGGGATCAAACCTGAGAACTGCGATATCATTCTCGGGGTCTGTCCCAACCACTGTTCCCTCGTATTGACTGCCGTCTGCAAGGTTGATAAAGACCCTGTTTGCATTTGCAATAACATGGTTATTCGTAAGAACATATCCGCGGGTATTGATGATTGTCCCTGAGCCTGAACTTCCTGCCTGGGGAACAGGCTCTAAAAACCAGTTAATTGCAACGGTTTCGGTTGTAATATTTACAACACCTGCATTAAGCCTTTCATAAATAGTGATGTTTAAGCGCTCTTCCTCTGTAAATCCTATAAGGTCATTTACATTGCGCTGCAATGGATTGAACGAGGAATTATAGACTTCATCAAAAAAGGTATCTATGTTTATTCTTGGATCATTTACTCTAACCTCCGTCAATTGGACTTCCGGCTCATCTCTTGCTGAACCCGGAATCCTAATTAAACCGAATCCAATGACCAAGAGTAGAATAATCAATCCGCTTAAAACTGAGGAAAAAACCAGTTGTCTACGGCTGTATAGTTTCATTGATACACCCTCCTTTCTATACTATAGCTTGTCCGGCACTGCATTGTCTATTCTTTTTATTTGACTTATTATACTATCATGAAGAAATCTAAAGCCGAAGGCATTAATGCATATAAGAAAATAATGGAGAAGGAAGGCCCGGGCCTGATAAAAACCGGCAGGAGCGATGTTCCAAAAGCTCCCGAAACGCCAAAGGCTTCAAAGTATAGAAGAACTGCACAGTTCATGCTGCTTATTGGAAGTGATGAATCATCGAAAATTCTTTCACAGCTTGAACCTGAACAGGTTGAAGCGATCTCCAAAGAGCTTGTTTCGATTAAGACCATAAGCACAGAGGAAGCCGAGTCAGTTCTTGAGGAATTCCGGAATCTGCTTTCCCCCGCATATAGATACTTTGGCTCTTCGAGCGGGGGTCCTGCTCAGGCCCGAAGACTATTATACGCAGCCTTTGGCCCTGAAAGAGGGGAGGCAATGCTTGTAAAGGCGGTTCCCGATGCAGCAGAGAACCCCTTCGATTTTCTCTCAGATTTTTCCCCCGAACAGTTAAACCTTCTTTTTAAGGATGAAAGTCCCTTAGCCTGTGCAATGGTTTTTTCAAGACTGCCCTCTAAGCTCTCTGCAGATATTCTAAGAAATATCGGAAAGGAGAGGAAACTTGAAATTGTTAAGCGCATTGCACGCATTAATGATATTTCCCCCGAAGTTATTGAAAGGGTCTCTGCAGCCCTAAAAGAGAAGGCCCGGCATTTCGGGAAAGACGATACCGAAACAGAGATAGACGGGATGGGAGTACTTACGGCAATTCTTAAGCATTCCGAAACCGGCTTTGGTAGTCAGTTGCTTGAAAAGCTCGAAGAGGAAGATCCCTTTATCGGCAGGGAAATGAAAGCTCGTCTTTATACCCTCGATGATGTATGCAATGCTTCGGATAAACCAATACAGGAAAAACTAAGAACCATGGACGATAGGGAAGTTGCTCTTCTGCTTCGCGGCCGCTCCGACGATTTCTGTAATAAAATATACTATAACCTTTCCAAGGGCAGGACAGAACGTGTACAGGAAGAAAATGAAATTATGGGACCTGTTCCTAAAATCGAAATAGAAGCAGTGACCAGAGAATTCCTTGCATGGTTCAGATTGAATCTTGAAGACGGACGCATCCTCTTGCTCACAGGTGAGGATATTATTACGTGAAAACCGATCTCCGCAAAGGCCGTCTTCTTGAAAGCGGTTTTAAGATCCTCGAAATTGTTGACTTAAAAGAGCTTGATTCAGTAGGCATTTTAGCAGTTCATGAAAAGAGCAGGGCAGAGGTTTTTCATATTTATAATGATGATGAAGAGAATCTTTTTTCTTTTGCCTTTACAACACCAAGCAGAGACTCAACAGGAGTTTCTCATATCTTAGAACATATTGTGCTTTCGGGCGGCTCCAAAAATTACCCAATTAAAAATGCATTTAATATTCTTGCACAGGGCAGTCTAAACACTTATTTAAATGCAATGACCATGTCCGGAAGTACAATTTATCCTGCAAGCTCCTTAAATGAGCATGATTATTTTAATCTGATGAGCGTATACGGCGATTCAATTTTTAGACCCCTATTATCCGAGTGGACCTTTATGCAGGAAGGGCATCATCTTTATTTTGATGAAAGGGGAGAATTAAAGGTAAACGGAGTTGTTTATAATGAGGTCAAAGACGCCTATCCAACCATCGACTCCTATGCAGACCGCTGGATCACCAAGTCTCTCTTTCTGGATACTCATTTCGATCATGAATTTGGAGGCGACCCTGATCATATTCCGGATTTAAGTTTTAATGATCTTAAAAAATTCCATCGCCTGCATTATACTCCTGCAAACTGTAAAATTTTTCTTGCAGGTAATATTCCGACTGAAAAACAGTTAAACTTTTTAAACGAGCGCTTCTTCTCGTCCCTTCCTCCGGGAAAGAAAGTTGAAGGTCTCCCTAAAATTAAACGCAGGGAAAGCCCTGTAAGTTATACGGTTCCATGCCCCTTAATAACAGAAAAAAAATCAACGGTTTTATTATCCTGGCTTTGCACCGATATTACAGATCATTATGAAAATATGGCCCTTTCAATATTGATTATGGCTATAAAAAACCATAACGGCTCTCCGCTAAATAAGGCGCTTATCGATTCGGGTCTTGGAGAAGATATATCTCCTTCATCGGGGCATCGTGTCGAATATAGGGAGGTGTCTTTCACTGCAGGGCTTAGGGGAGTATCGCAAAGGAATAGGGAAAAGGTAAAGAATCTTATAATGAATGAGCTGGAACGTCTTGAAAGGGAGGGACTGCCTAAGGAGGAAGTTGAAACTGCCCTTATTAGAGCAGAGTTCTTTTTCAGGGAGATTAGGCGTTCAGGCGGGCCATTCTCCCTTAACTGGATGACCAAGGTCTATAATTCCTGGTTAAACGGGGCAGAGCCCTGGAATACCCTTCTTTTCCTCCCTGCGTTTAATGAAGTGAAACGCCGTTTAAAAGAAGACCCGCGCTTTTTAGAAAAGATGATTCGCAGGTATTTTCTTGAAAATAATCACAGGGCCTTTATTGTAATTGAGCCGAAAAAGGGGTTTAAAGAAGAGAAGGAAGCAGCAAGTGCCTTAAAGCTTAAGGAAAGAGAAGCAGCATTAAGAACTGAAGACAGAGAAAAGATAGTAAAAAAAGTTGCCAAACTGCAGGAGTACCATCAAGAGAAAAGTACCCCGGATACCCATGAAATTATTCCCCATCTAAAAAGAGATGATCTTGAGCAGGTAATTAGTATTCAAAGAAAACGTCTTATTGATGTTCACGGTTTACCAATGATCTTTCATCCCATTTATACTAACGGAATAAGCTATGTAACCATGTTATTTCCCCTGGATATTTTTCCCATTGATGATTATATGTGGATGCCATTTTTTTCAAGCATAGCAGTTTCTATGGGACTTCCGGGTATGGATTATACCCTTGTCTCTTCTCTTCTTGCAAAAACAGTCGGGAGATTTTCTTCAAATGCCGGCTGCTTCTCTTTATTGAACGAGACGGCTCCGATAATAGAATTTCCCGGGGGGCCTTTCGACATAAGGGGGAGAGACTGGGTAAGTTTCAGCTTTAGAGCACTTGATGAAAAAATCGGCCCTGCAATTGATCTTGCATATAGAATTATTACAGAGGCAGATTTTTCTGACCTTAAAAGGCTTAAAGATCTGGTTTTAGAGCTAAAGAATGATCTAAGTTCTGACATTGCCTATTCAGGTGCACATTATGCAGTACAATTTTCCAAGCGCCTTTTTTCGAGAAGTCTATTAATTGATTCTTTATGGGACGGCTTTGATCAAAATATTTTCCTGCATAAATTGATAAGTCTCGATATTAAAGAGATAAGCGAAAAACTCACCTCCATTCAGTCAAGGATAAAAAAAGCAGGCGTATTGATAAACCTCGTAGGCGATATTCCCATAAATAAGTTTAAAAAATCTGCAAAGATTCTTAGCTCCTTTGGTCCGCCAATGCCAAGGAATGAACTTTACCCTGATTATGAAAGTTTATTATCCCTTTCTGCATTTAAACCCGGGAAGGCTGAAGTTTTTACTTCTCCTTCTCTGGAAGTTTCTTCTGCTTCCATTTCGATAAAATCAACAAAGTACGGTTCTCCTTTAAACGGTGCAGAATTTATTTTAAGTCATATTCTTTCGACGGGAGCTCTCTGGGATGAGGTTCGTGTAAAGGGTGGGGCCTATGTTGTTGAAGTTTTTTCCGAATATGTAAACAATCATTTTACCTTTCTTACATCCAATGATCCAAATCCCATAAAATCACTGCAAAAATTCTCTTCAATAATTGGAGACCCGACTTACTATAAAAACGATTCATTGAGCGAAGACGCTTTAACAAAGGCAATAATCGGTACATATTCGGTAGTTAAGCAGCCTCTAAGCCCTGCCGTAAAAGGATACGATAACTTTATTAGATTCATGTGGGGCATAAGTGATAAACAGCGATTAAAAAATATTAAGAACCTTATCAATACAACAAGGGATCAGGTTTACGCAGTCCATGAGCATCTCGCAGAATCAATTCGCACTGCCCACGAAAGCGGCTTAACGTATCCCATCATTGTCGCAGGAAGGGAGCAGGCAAAAAAGGCGGCAAAAGAGCTGGGTGTTGAAGTAAGGCATCTGCTTATTTAAACCCGGAGCAGGACCGGAGCAGGCCCTGCCCGAGGCCTGCCCGGGCCCGGAGAAGCCCAGGGGCCTGTCGAATGAAAAAAATCCTACAATTTTCTCGATTTTTCCTTAAAAGTTAAAGCAAAATCCATATCCGCGCAGTATATAGGCGGAGGTCTTTATGCATGTTTTAGCTTATGCGCCCCTCGGGGCGGACGGAGTTATCGTAAGGGTAGAGGTTGATATACGCAGGGGAATTCCCGGGATCGATATTACCGGCCTTGCCGACGGGGCTGTAAAGGAGGCGAGAGAGAGGATAAGAGCAGGTTTCCGTAATTCAGGTTTCAAATTTCCTTCCGACCGTATTTTAATAAACCTTGCTCCCGCTGACGTTAAAAAGGCAGGGGCATCTCTTGATTTACCGATAGCAATATCTGTAATGGCTGCCGCAGGGCTTGTTTCAATCCCGGGCAATTTGATGGTGCTTGGAGAGCTTGAATTATCCGGGAGGGTACGTCCCGTTCGCGGAGTCCTTGCGGCTCTCTCTGCAGGGCTTAAGGCAGGAATCACTGAATTTATCGTACCCCTGCAAAACGCAGAGGAAGCTGCCCTGCTCCCCGGCCTTAGCTTCTTTGCCCCTGCCACCCTTGCAGAGCTCTACCATGCCCTTAATGTCAGGGCCCAGACAGGGGAGCTTCCTGCTGTTTCATTTCAAAAAAGCTCATTCAAAGACAATTCTTTTTTTGGGGATTTTTCTGAAGTGAAGGGCCAGAGCAGGTATAAAAGGGCCCTCGAAATCGCTGCTGCAGGCGGGCATAATCTCCTTGTCTTCGGTCCCCCGGGCTCGGGTAAAACAATGCTCGCAAGATGCTTCCCGGGAATTATGGCCCCCCTTAGCCCCGATGAAGCTGTCGAGGTTACAAGGCTTCACAGCTTAGCAGGGCAGATCTCAGGGGGCCTTATCAATAGGCCGCCCTTCCGCTCTCCTCACCACAGTGCAAGCACCGAGGGCATTTTAGGGGGCGGCAGGATAGTCCGCCCCGGGGAGATTACCCTGGCCCACTTTGGCACCCTATTTCTAGATGAGGCGCCCGAGTTTCGCGCTTCTGTATTACAGTCACTTAGGGAGCCTTTAGAAGACAGGCAAATCACAATAGTCCGCGCAGAAGGGCCGATGAAACTGCCTGCAAACTTTCAGCTCATCCTTGCGGCTAACGGCTGCCCCTGCGGCCGTCTTGGGGCAGATTTCCCGGCCCAAGGTTCGGACCCGGGGCTTGCCGGGTGCTTTTGCTCACCCGATGAGATTCGCAGGTATTGGAGGAAATTAAGCGGGGCCCTTCTTGACAGGATAGAACTCCGAATTCCCGTAAGCAAACCCGATGTTTTAACAAGGGGAGGGGAGGGAGAAGAGGGGAGTGATACAATCAGGGAAAGGGTTATAAGGGCTGTTGAAGTTCAAAGGAATCGATTTACCGAATATCACCATAAAAATCGCCTCGGTGTGGTTAGGCGAAATGCCGATATGTCGCCCGCCCTAATCGAAGCCCATTGCCTTTTATCAAAGAAGGCAGGTGAGATATTTTCTCTTGCAAGTCTAAGGCTCGGCCTTTCGGGGCGTGCCTGTCATGGCGTATTGAAAATAGCAAGAACCATTGCAGATCTTGGAGGGAAGGATATAATCGATACCCATGAAATTCTTGAAGCAATACAACATCGCAGGTTTGGGGATGATCCTTACGATATACTTTCGGCTGGCGAATAGTTTCTATTAACCCGGCAGCTCATCGAGCAGCTCTTCAAGATAAAAATCTTCAATTTTCCTGTCCCCTGCAGTAAGGCCGAGCTTTCTGTCAGGACTAGCCTCCCCGTGAAAATCGCTCCCCGCTGTAATAATAAGCCCAAGACCTCTCCCGATTTCTTCAAGCCTCTTACAGGAAGATACCTTTGCCGCAGGATGCCAGGCTTCAATACCGTCAAGCCCCTTTTCCTTAAAACTCTTTAATAAATCAGGGAGCCTTCCCCAGCCGGTATATAATGACATTGGATGGGCAAGAATCGCCTTCCCCCCTGATTCCTTTATTATTTCAATAGCTTTTTCAAATTCCATTCCCTCTTTCGAGATATAGAAAGGCTTCCCCTTCCCGAGATAACGCTTAAAAGCCTGTTCACGGTTCCTTACTATTTTTCTCTTAATCAAGAATGATGCAAAATGGGGCCTTCCGATTGAGCGTTGAAACTCACTCTTTAATTCTTCTCCGGGTAAACTGCTTATTTCCTCATAGGTTGCTATTATTCCTGCCTCCTTCATCCTTTCAAGGATTTCAAGGTTCCTCTCCTCGCGGCGGCTCGATATCTCCTCTACAGCCTTTATAAAGCCGGGGGAAAGCCGGCTTAAGCCAAGGCCAAGAAGATGGAACTCCCCCCTTGAAGGCCAGATTATTTCAAGTTCAATTCCCGGAATGAAAATTATGCCCAACTCCTTTGCTGTCCTTTCTGCTTCAATCAGCCCTGCCGCAGTATCATGATCTGTTAATGCAATTGCTTTTAATGAGCGTCTTGCTGCCTCTTGCATCAGGGCAGATGGTGAAAAACTCCCGTCGGATGCAGTAGAATGGGTATGAAGGTCTATCATCTAATTGACAAATTACACGAAAAGGGTCAAATTTAATAGTGCCGGAGGAATATTAATGCCGAAGCCCCTACAGTTTAGTCAAGGCTCCCTGATTTACTTCCAGGGCGATCCGGCGGATAAGGTATTCATTCTACAGAGCGGGAAGGTGAACCTTGCATACAAGGACATTGAAACAGGAGATGATGTTAACGATATAGTTCAGCCGGGCGAATTCTTTGGGGTAAAATCGGCCTTAGGCCGCTTCCCGAGAGAAGAAAATGCCGTAGCCCTTCAAAATTCCACCCTTATGACTTTTACCGTCCCCGAATTTGAGGCCTTATCCATGGCAAATACCAGGATAATAATGAAGATGCTTAAGGTTTTTTCCAATCAGTTAAGGAAGGTGCATAAACAGGTTGCAAGCCTTATGGAGAAGGAAGATCATACGAACCCTGAGGCAGGCCTATATAATCTTGGCGAATATTATTTGAAAGCCAAGAAATTCTCCCAGGCAAGATATGTATTTAGAGCTTATTTAACATATTATCCTGCGGGAATAAATGCCTCACAGGCAGCAAGCAATATGCAGCAGGCAGAAAACCTATTGTCCAGGTCAGCGCCCGCTGCGCCCATTGTCGAGAAGAGCCCTGTCAGCACAGCAAAACCGGATTTTACCCCCGAAACAGGCATAGCAAAGGTATATCGCGATGCTCAAATGCTCATATCTCAGCAGAAGTATCAGCAGGCTTATCTTGCATTCAAGAAAATAATCGATGCAAATGAAGATGCCGAGTATGTTACCTTGAGTACCTTTGAAAGCGGGCGCTGCCTTTTCTTCCTGAATAAATTCGGGGACTGCATAAGGGCCTTAACAATGATGATTACCAAGTATCCAAAGCATCAGATTCTTCCCGATGCCTTATTTTATGTCGGCCAGTCTTATGAAAAAACCAGGAATAAGGAGCAGGCTATCACCTTTTATAAACAAATACTTTCAATGACGGGTATTGCAAAGGAAGCCACCTTAGAGAGAGCAAGAAAGGCTCTTAATGAGCTGGAGGCATAGTATGTCAGATATGAATTTATCCGCATTCGGCAGGTTTGCACGTACTTTTCAACCGGGCGAGATGATTTTTTCCGAGTTTGAGCCCGGGGATAATTTTTACCTGATCCAGTCGGGCCGTGTCCAATTAGTTAAATTGATAGGAGATATCGAAAAAAACCTTGATATACTTGTGCCCTCCGATATGTTCGGTGAAATGTCAATACTTGAAAACTCCCCAAGGTCCGCCTCCGCAATTGCCCTCGATACAGTAAATGTACTGGAATTTAACAGCCAAAACTTTGAAATCCTCATGCTCGGGAACCCCCAGATTGCGCTAAAGCTCCTTAAAATGTTCTGTAAGCGCATCTACGATGCAAAGAGAAGGTTCATGATTCTAACCCTTGAGGAACCACAGGCTAAAGTTGCCGATGTATTCCTTATGCTGGATGAAACCAGGATGGACATGGATAAGGGCACCGAAAGACGGGAGTTTAATAGCTCTGTGAATGATATTGCCCACTGGGCAGGTATGACAGAAAATGAAACAAGGGATATTCTAAGCACCTTTGCGAATCAAAGGCGTATCGAGATTTTTCAGGATAAAATAGTTGTAAAAAATATTAATGACTTCTCACGCTTTGTAAACTCAAGAAGAAAGAAGCAGGAGAGCTAAAAAAGCATTCCTAGATTTGCCGGAAATGACTAACCCTATTCCGCCCGTTTTCCTTTGCATTATAAAGTGCAGCATCCGCATTTGAGATAAACTCTTCGATGGAATTGCTCTTTCCTTCGATCATGGTGTTCACACCGACGCTGATGGTAATTTTTAAGGCATTTTCCTCGGTACATGGAACTTGAACATCTTCAACATTCTTGCGCAAATGCTCTGCAACCTCCAGGGAGCCGTTTACATCAGTATTCGGAAGCAGGGCAATGAACTCCTCTCCTCCCCAGCGCGCACTATAGTCCCCGGGGCGTTTTAGGGTGTCCTTAAACACTCTTGCAAGGGTCTGCAGGGCGATGTCTCCCTGCCTGTGACCGAAGCTATCGTTATAGTTCTTAAATTTATCTACATCCACAAAAAGGATGCTCATTATGGTTTTATCTCTTATTGCCCTTGCCCATTCGGAGTTCAACTGCTTCTCGAAGCCGCGCCTATTCGGCATATCAGTTAACTGGTCGACTATGCTGAGCCTTTCAATTGTGCGCAATTGAATAAGCATCTGTATTTGATTCCTTACCCTAAGTCTGACCGTTGCAAGGGAAAAAGGTTTTGTAATATAGTCTGCGGCCCCAAGATGCAGCCCCTTTTCTTCTTCATCATCACTGTTTAGCCCTGTAAGAAAGATAACCGGGATGTGTTTTGTAGTATTTGAGTTTTTTAATTCTGCAATTACCGTATATCCGTCCATTACAGGCATGACTATATCGAGCAAAATTAAGTCGGGAAGGAGCTTTTCGGCCAGTTCTATGGCGTTCTTTCCACTGCTTGCTGTGTAAACAGTGTACTCAGACCTTAAAATCTGCTTTAAGGCTTCTATATTCGAACTTTGATCATCAACAATTAATATGCTGTGTCTTTCTTCTTCGCTCATTATTATTAATGTTAACCTTATTTTTAAGGCAGTGCAAGACATTCACTCGACAAAGTATTGTTTTTCCTGTTTAATATAATTGTATGAGCATTTTTAAAACAGAACTTGATGCCATTCAGAACTATGTGGCGAACCATCTTAGGCTTTTTATTTTAATGGCGGCGGGGCTTGTGATGCTGGTGGGAATCGTTGCTATTTCTGTTTTTTTTATCTATCTAAGGGGAGCAGAGCAGACCATGGTCCCCGATGTCGAGGGAAAGGAACTTACCGCCGCGCTTCTGGAACTGCAAATCAAGGAACTTTACCCGAGAATTCAACTGCGATACAGTCAGAGCTCTGCCGACAGGGGCCTCGTCTTAGAGCAAACTCCGAGAGCAGGGGCAATAGTCAGGGCAGGAAGGAGAATTCAGCTTGTTGTAAGCCAGGGAGTAATGCTTAGTACGGTTGAAAACTATATAGGACGCAATATTGATGAAGTTCGAGTGGATCTTCTTACCTTTATTCCTGACCAAACAGGCATTTTAGGGGGTGTACCTGTCTCCCAGCTCGTATCTTTGAGGGAGCCTGTGATGTATGAGTACTCCTCCGAGAGTGCAGGCACCGTCTTACAGCAAAATCCCGAGCCCGGGGCCAGTATTTCGGGCCCTATAACGCTGGACCTTGTTGTGAGCAGGGGTCCTGAGCATATTATGACCAGACTCCCGAATCTTGTAGGCCTTGATTTTGAAGATGCCCTTGAACAAATCAGCCTAACCGGCATCGATTTTGAGTTTTCCCTCCGCTCGGCCCAGGGAGCAGAGGCATCGGGTACTGTAGTATCCCAAGATCCGCAGGGTGATGTCTTTGCATCATCAGATACAAGGGTGATGATTAGCCTGACCTACCCGGGCATACTGTATCAGAATGATGTTTTCGGCCTTTTTTCCTATGAAATGGCTTTAAACCCTTATCCCCTATTGATACGCCTTGACGTTGTTCACCCCAACGGCGAGCAGCACAGGCTCTTTTCGGTAAACTATGCAGGCGGGCGTCTGACCATTCCCTATGTTCAACCTGCAGGTTCAGTACTTGTGCTTTATATGCTGAACCGTGAAATTCACAGGGAAACCGTATCATCTATAATCGGGATTCCCCCAATTAGGTTTTAACCCCTTTCTTTTGTCACTGAATTGAATGGATGGAATTAAATGGCAAAAATTTGTCTTAGCCTGGAAGGTAAAACCCTTGCCCGGAATGTGGAAATTCTAAACAATAACAGGAATCATATTGATTTAGCAGAGCTGCGTGTTGATTGCCTTGATCCTGACGAGCGCCTGCATATCCGGCGTTTCCCTGAAATGGTGGATGTCCCAATAATATTGAGCATTAGGCGGAGTATAGACGGAGGTCTTTATTCAGGGGGCGAAGGATCGAGGATAACCATGCTTGCCAAAGGGCTAGCCTATGCCGAAGCCGATCAGAGGCGGAACTTCGCCTATGTGGACTTGGAAGAGGACCTTGATGTTCCCACCCTTGAAGAGGCCGCTCGCACCTTTGGTACGAGGATAATCCGCTCGAGATACAATTTTGACGGAGTTGATTCTAACCCGGAAGGTAATATTGCAAAGTTAATGCGGGCAGGTGATGAAATTGCAAAGGTATCCATGACGCCGCGCTCCCTGGACGATCTGATTAAGATTTATAAGGCGGCAAAAGAAACAAAAGATATTAGGAAGATCCTGCACTGTGACGGAGAGTTTGGAATTAATACGAAAATACTTGCCGAGTTTCTTGGCTCTGAAATAAGTTATACCTCTTCCGCTATCGGAGATATTACACCTGTTGAACTTGCAGAATTATACCGATTCAGGAAGATTACAAAAAAAACCAAGGTCTTTGCAATTTGCGGCTATCCGGTAAATGAAACGGACAGCCCCCGTTTCTTTAATGCAGTATTTGATATGGAACAGAGTGATGCAGTCTTCCTGCCGATGCCGACAGATTCTTTAAAATCATTATTATTACTTGCGGAAGAAATCGGAATTAGCGGCATTGCAATTACTGTCCCATATAAAGAAGATATACTCCGTTACCTTGTATATAAATCTCAAGATGTAATTTCCATTGGTGCCTGTAATACAATTATTGCAGGCAGGCATGGTTGGATGGGATATAATACTGATGCTGCAGCCTTTTCAGACTCGGTCCTTTCTCTTATCGGGCGTAAGGATCTTAGGGGACGAAAGCTAACCATTGTTGGGGCAGGCGGAATTGCCCGCACCATAGCCGCTGAAGTGCATCGCTTAAGGGGAAAGGCTCTAATCCTTAATAGAACAGTGGCACGTGCAAGGGCCCTTGCCGAGCCCTACCGTTTTGCCTGGGCAGGGCTCGATTCAAACGGGGCAAAATTAATGGAAAAGTATTCTAATATTATAATACAGGCAAGCTCTGTGGGAATGGAAGGTCATGAAGATGAGGATGTAATGGAATTTTATAAGTTTTCGGGAAGGGAAGTTGTCATAGACCTTGTCTATAAACCGGAAAAAACCCGCTGCCTTGCAAGAGCAGAAAAAGCAGGTTGCAGGATAATAAACGGGCAAGAGATGCTTCGCAAAGGTACACAATTTCAGTATACTCATTTTATGGGTGATGAATATCCGCCCTCATTGATTTCAAGGGTAAAAATATAGAGCCGGTAAGTTATGGAACAGAATGCAATTAAAGAAAATGTAGGCAGGGAAGCTGCGGCCTTCCTTGTCAAAAGCGGCATGAGGATTGGTCTTGGAACCGGTTCTACAGTGGTTCATGCGGTTAGGCATATAGGCCTTTTAATGAAAGAAGGGAAACTAAAAGATATTCTTGCAGTTTCTACGAGTTTTCAAACATCAATAGAATGTGAAAAATTGGGAATACCCATATTTACATTTAACTCAAGAGAAATAGGCGGCACTCTTGATCTTACGATTGATGGTGCAGATGAAGTTGATCCTGAAAACCGGCTTATTAAGGGCGGCGGCGGTGCCCTTCTTATGGAAAAGATTGCAGCCTATATGTCTGCTTCCTTTGCAGTTGTTGTAGATGAGTCAAAACTTGTTGAGAACCTCGGCATTAAATTCCCTGTGCCTGTGGAAGTTATCCCTGAAGCAAGGGTTCCGGTAAGCATGGCTCTTGAAGGCCTTGGGGCCGAAGTAATGCTTAGAGAGGCACTGAGGAAGGCAGGGCCGGTAATCACCGAGCATGGCAATTTGATTTTTGATATACGGTTTAAGGATAAGGTTGATGTGAACGCCCTTGAAAGGGAGCTTAACCAAATTCCCGGAGTCGTAGAAAACGGTTTTTTTACAGGGCCTAAAGCCACAGGAAATGCATTGTCGCAGTCACTGCGACCCTTGAGTCCCTGGCGGCCCGAAATTTTTATAGGCCTTGCTGACGGCAAGGTTCAAAGACGGAGTTAATACATTTATGAAGCTACCATGGGAAGGCGGCAGGATAGGACTGCTTATTGCAGCGAGCGAAGGCCGCCGATTACGTTTTTTATTTTTTACTTTTGCAACATTGGGAACCATACTCTTTTTGTTTCTAAATCCCCAGATTATAAGGATGACAATAGATTCAGTTATAGGAGATCTGCCCCTTGTCGCACCTCCATTTGTTCATAGTATTGTCAAGGCTCTTGGAGGACTTGAGTTCCTAAAGCAGAATATCTGGATCTGTGCCATATTCTCACTTTTCTCGGCATTGCTCTCTGCACTCTGCACAGTTGCGCGCCGTTATACGATTATAGAAATTGCAGAGACTGTCACCTGGAAACTTAGGAATACCCTTTACGGTTATATCCAAAAATTACCCTACGATTGGCATGTAAGCTGTCAAACAGGAGACATAATTCAGAGATGTACAAGCGACGTGGATCATATTCGCAGCTTTATTCAAAACCAATTGTTAGACCTTGTGCGAATCTTCTTTATTGTGTCAATTGCACTTTTTATGATGTTCTCCATGGATGTCTTTATGACATTGATGTCTCTGATTGTAATCCCCATCATCGTGGTTTTCTCCATTGTATATTTTCGCAAGGTGAGCAAGGAATTTACAAAAGCAGATGAAGCAGAAGGAGATCTGCAGGCAGCATCACAGGAAAATTATACAGGGGTCAGGGTTGTAAGGGCCTTTGGGAGGGAAAGCTTTGAAATGGATAAGTTCTCCAAAAAAACAAAGCTCTACCAGGATATTTGGGTTCGCATAGGAAAGATGCTCGGTCTATTCTGGGGTGCAGGAGACATGTTTGTCGGCCTTCAGCTTGCAATTATAATCGGAGCGGGTGTCTGGCGCAGTGTGAATGGTAATCTTTCCCCGGGAACCTTTATCGCCTTTTATACATACAGCAATCTTATGATCTGGCCCGTACGCGGATTGGGCAGAATTCTCTCAGAGCTTTCAAAAACCCTTGTTGCCTCAGGCAGGCTTAAAGACATACTTTCTGCCATTCCTGAAACAGATCCCCCCGATGCACTTACCCCCCATCTTAAGGGAGAAGTCTCCTTTGACCGTGTGAGTTTCGGTTATAAAGACAGTGAGCCCATTTTAAGGGACATATCTTTCAGCCTAAGCCCCGGGGAAAGTCTTGCAATACTTGGCGCAACAGGCTCGGGCAAATCCTCCCTTGTTCATCTCCTTGGCCGGCTCTATGAACTCAAAGAAGGGCAGGGCACAATCAGCATTGACGGGATAGATATTCGAAGAATTGCAAGACCCCATCTTAGGAGGTCGATTGGGCTATGCCTCCAGGAACCCTTCCTTTTCTCAAAGTCAATAAGGGATAATATTGCAATGTCCCACCCTGAAATGAACCTTGAAGAATTAAAGAAGGCCGCAGCAATTGCCATGATAGATGACACAATTGAAGGTTTCGCAGAAGGCTACGATACCGTAATTGGAGAGAGGGGAGTTACAATTTCAGGCGGACAGAAGCAGAGGGTGGCAATTGCGCGCATGCTTGCAGGCAATGCCCCGATAATGATCTTTGATGACAGCCTTTCTGCTGTAGATACAGAAACTGATGCAAAGATACGCTCCGCATTGCGCGGAATAAAAAATACTGCTGTGATCATTATTTCGCACCGAATATCAAGTTTAATGCAGGCAGACAAGATCCTGGTTTTGAAGAACGGAACCGTGGAGGATATTGGCTCTCATGAAGAATTACTGGAAAGAGGCGGCAGCTATCGCCGAATCTTTGATTTACAACGCGGCCTTGCAGATGGCCTTACCAACGGTGATATAAACGGTATCGCCGACGGTATCACCGACGGTGTCACCGAGGATTACAATGGCTGATTTTGAAGATTTTGATTATCATAAACCCATGTCCCTTAGCATCTGGAAAAAGATGCTTCCATTTATACTGCCTCAGAAGAGGCTGCTAATTTACACTGCCCTTCTTATGTTAGTCCTTGCGACAGTGGATGTTTTATTTCCCTTACTGCTTGGTTTTGCAATAAGGCAGAATATTCAGCCGCGCAGCATGGAAGGATTAAGCAGAATACTTATAACCGCAGTACTGCTTATGATCATTCAGGGAGTCAGTGTACGGGTATTTGTTGCAATGGGGCTAAGGGCAGAAACAGGGATAAGCAGATCGCTTAGGAATGCAATCTTTTTACACTTACAGAAACTTAGTCTTTCATATTATAACAAGACTCCTGTCGGTTATATGATGGCAAGGACAAACTCTGATACAGGCCGAATAGGCGAACTTGTTGCCTGGGGTGTTATTGATTTTAGTTGGTCCATCTCCTACTGTGTCGGGGTAGTAATTGCAATGTTTTTAGTTCATTGGCAGTTGGCCATTATTGTATGTTTGACAATTCCTCCCCTTGCAATTATAACCTGGTTCTTTCAGAAGCGTATCCTTTCTGTAAATCGTATCATACGAAAGCTCAATTCCAAAATGACCGGTGCAATGAACGAAGGTATAACCGGTTCAAGAACTGTCAAGGTTTTGGTTTCCGAAAAGCAGAGTCTAAAAGAATATTCGGCGATTACAGGGGAATACCTCTTCCATGCAAAGCACATGGCACGTCTAAGGTCTATTTTTATTCCCATTGTTATTTTCATAGGCTCTGCCGCAAGCGCTGCGGTTCTTGGCTATGGAGGCTGGGAAATTGTAGTGCTTGGAGCAGACCTTGCGACCCTTGCCATATTTTTACAATATGCAGGAAGTTTCTTTGACCCGATTCAGAATATTGCAAGTATTTTAACAGACATAGTTTCAACACAGGCGAATGTTGAAAGGGTTGATGGCCTTTTGGTGCAGGAGCCCGGAATTACAGACAGAGAGGATGTTATCGCTAAATACGGTGACACATTTAATGCGAAAAAAGAAAATTGGGAACCCATTACAGGGGATATAGAGTTCCGCGATGTTACCTTTATGTATCCGGATGGACATGAAAATGTGCTTGAAAATTTTAACCTTCATGTTAAGGCAGGAACTTACGTGGCAATAGTCGGAGAAACAGGTGCGGGCAAGTCAACCATGGTAAACCTTGTATGCCGTTTCTTTGAACCGAATACAGGTGAAATCCTTGTTGACGGCCTTGACTATAGGGAGCGCAGTCAGCTCTGGCTTCACAGCTCCCTGGGTTATGTACTGCAAACCCCTCACCTCTTTTCAGGAACAATTCGAGATAATATTCGCTATGGCAGGCTGGATGCAACTGACGAAGAAGTGGAAGAGGCTGCAAGAATAGTCCATGCAGATGAAGTTATTGCCAAACTTGATAAGGGTTATGACAGTGAAGTAGGGGAGGGAGGTGATCGCCTTTCGACAGGGGAAAAGCAGTTGATTTCCTTTGCAAGGGCAGTTCTTGCAAATCCGAGGATCTTCATCCTGGATGAGGCAACAAGCTCTGTTGATACCGACATGGAGATGCTCTTGCAGAACGCAATCCGCACCCTCCTTGAAGAAAGGACGAGCTTTGTTATTGCCCATCGCCTTTCAACCATAAGGAATGCAGATACCATTTTGGTAATGCATGACGGAAAGATCATCGAGAGGGGAACTCATAAGGAACTCATGTCTGCAAGGGGCCACTACTACGAGCTTTATACCCGGCAGTTTGAAGAGGAAATCGAGAACAGAATCCTTAGAGAATAAACGAGAAAATAGTCTATTCTTCTTCTTCCTGGATCTTGAAGGCCTCTGCTGCCTTGATCACATCCTCTGCTATGCGGCCTGAAATCGGGGCATAGTGGCTGAAAGCCACGCCGAAAGAACCGGTGCCGGAAGTAATCGACCTTAGGTCTATGGAATAGCGCAGGAGCTCTGCCTGCGGCACCTCCGCCCTGATTTCCGCAATGCCCCCTGCCGAGTCCTGGCCGAGTATCTTGCCCCTCTTGCCTGAGAGGTCACTCATTACATCGCCCAAGTACTTGTCTTCAACAAAGACCGAAAGGTTCATGATGGGCTCGAGCAGAGTCGGGTTCGCCTGCCTCATTGCTTCGCGGAAGGCATTCCTTGCTGCGAGCTTAAAGGAAAGCTCTGAAGAATCTACCGGGTGGTATTTACCGTCAACAATGGCCACTTCCACATCGACTGTGGGGTATTGTGCAACCGTCCCGTGAGCCATGCCCTCTGCAATGCCCTTTTCAACACCCGGAATATAGTTCTTCGGAACTGCACCTCCGAAAATCTTGTTTTCGAACTTATAGCCTTCTCCCCTTGCAAGGGGGCCAATATCAAGGACTACCTTACCGTACTGCCCGTGACCGCCTGTCTGCTTCTTATGGGTATACTCTGCACTTGCCTTCTTCCCTATTGTCTCCCTATAGGCAACCCGGGGAACACGAGTTTCAACTTCGATCTTTTGATTTGTTTTTATTTTATCAAGGATGATATTTATCTGGAGTTCCCCCATCCCGGAAATTACGGTTTCCTTTGTTTCACCGTTAAAAATATAACGGAAGGTCTTATCTTCCTCAGCGGCCCTTACAAGGAATTCCCCGAGTTTATCATCATCTTTCTTTGCAGTGGCATTAACCGCAATTGAGTGAACAGGCTCAGGCAGATTTAGAGGCTTAAAGATAAGGCCTGTTTCGGCTGAGCAAATTGTGTCGTTTGTCTTTAATGTGGCACTCTTTGTTATGATCCCGACATCCCCTGCAGAGAGCTCTCTTATTTCTTCAAGTTTCTTCCCCTGACAGGTATAGAGTTTGCCAACCCTCTCCTTCTTGCCATCTGTAGCATTAATGATATCCGAGTCTGCGCTCAGCTTGCCGTTTATCACCTTTACCCATGAAAGCTTTCCTGAAAATTGATCGTAGGAAGTCTTTATGATAAGAGCTGCCATCGGCTTTGACGAATCAATCGTGACTTCTGTTTCGCTTCCGTCCTTGCCCACAGATATATCTTTGGAGACTTGAGGACTCGGGGCTACTGTTGCAATGAAGTCAAGAAATGGGATAAGACCAGAGTTTCTTAAGGCAACGCCTGAAAATGCGGGGAGGAACTTATTTTCTGCAAGTGCCTGTACAAGGCCCTTTTGCATGTCCTCAGGAGAAAGGGTGCCGTTCTCGATGTACTGCTCCATTAAGCTGTCATTCCCCTCTGCGGCGGCCTCAATCAACTTTTCCTTTGCGGCATTCACTGCATCCTGATATTCGCCGGGAATGGGGACTTCCTTTTCAAGATCGTCTTCCCCTGCGATATAGGCCTTCCCTGTTAAAACATCAATTACGCCCTTAAAATCCTTTCCCTTTCCCATTGGAATGGTAATTGGAACAGGATCCATCTTAAACTTTTCTTTTATGTCTGCAAGGACATTCTCAAAATCTGCCCTATCACCATCCAGACGGGTAATGAAGACAGCCCTTGGTTTTGTTGTGCCTTCAAGACCGCGCATTAACTTTATTGTTTCAATTTGAACCCCGGTCTGGCCGTCAACTGTTAAAACAACGAGTTCGCTTGCCCTAAAGGAAATAATCACATCGCCCGTGAAGTCTGAAGAGCCCGGGGTGTCGAATAGATTGATCTTCTTTCCGTCTCTGTCTATATGGGCCATTGCCGTCCTGATTGAAATCTTTCGATCTATCTCTTCGGGGGTATAATCGCTGACCGTCTTCCCTGAATCCACGGTTTCGGCCCTTGTGATCACCCCGCCTGCGTAAAGCAAGCGCTCAAAAAGGGTTGTTTTACCTGTACCTCCATGCCCTGCGAATGCAACATTTCTGATTAGATCGGTGGAAAAACTCATAAAAACTCCTTCTTGCTTTTAATTGTAAGTTATAACATAAAATATGGATTGCGGGGTTGTCAATGTATATCTAGCGTACTTATTCTCCCTCCAAGGGCCGAAAGCTTCTTTACTATACTCTCATAGCCCCTTTCAATCTGATACACATTATGAATTGTACTCCTTCCCTCTGCGCACATTGCAGCTATGATCATGGCCATGCCTGCCCGAACGTCAGGGCTGTGAAGCTCTGAGCCAATCAGGCGAGTTGGGCCTGATACAACGGCTCTATGGGGGTCGCAGAGTACAATTCGAGCACCCATTCCAATCAGTTTATCTACAAAGAACATCCTTGACTCATACATTTTCTCGTGGACCAAGATGGTTCCTTTAACCTGAGTGGCTACAACCGTAATAATGCTGGTTAAATCGGGTGGGAAGCCGGGCCACGGGGCATCATCAATCTTTGGAATCATCCCGCCTAAATCGTGGTTAACTTCCATTGCCTGATTCGGTGGGATATGCAGGGTATCACCCTCATGCTCCCAAAGGATGCCAAGTTTCCCGAATGCAATCTTCGCAGGGCGCATGTCTCCCGGTTTTATCCCTTCTATAGTCAGCTCCCCCCTCGTTACAGTTGTTAGGCCAATAAATGAGCCCACTTCCATAAAGTCAGCCCCAATCGTAAAATCGCAGCCGGTAAGCTTTTTTCTGCCTGTAATTCTTAAGATATTAGACCCTATACCCTCGATAGATGCTCCCATTTCGCATAACATCCTGCATAGGTCTTGAACATGGGGCTCGCTTGCAGCATTCGTCAGAATCGTAGTCCCCTCTGCAAGGGCCGCCGCCATAATCGCATTTTCTGTTGCAGTAACCGATGCTTCATCAAGGAAAATATCTTCTCCCTTCAGGGTTTCTGCTTTAAAAGTAAAGGTATCGTTTACTTCTACCTTTGCGCCAAGTTCGGTTAAGGCAAGGAAATGCGTGTCGAGCCTCCTCCTCCCGATTACGTCTCCCCCCGGGGGAGGCAGTATAACCTTTCCTGTTCTTGCAAGTAAGGGGCCTGCAAAGAGGATGGAAGCGCGAATTTTCTTTGCAAACTCAACCGGAATCGTAGAGCTATTAATGTCTCCGATATTTAAGCGCCAGGCATTCGGCCCTATCGAAGAAACCTCCCCTCCAAGGGCCTTATAAATCTCGAGCATCACATGGACATCTTCAATATCAGGGATATTTCGCAAAATTACCGGCTCATCACTTAAAAGAGCTGCGGCTATGCAAGGCAGGGCTGCGTTCTTGTTTCCGCTTGCCTTAATCTTTCCCTTAATCGGGAAACCGCCTTCTATTATGTATTGACTCATATATTAATACTTTACAATATTAATCATCGGGGGTACAACCGGATGCTATGAAAAACATTGAAATTATTGGCGCACAGATGGATAAGGGCGCGGTTCTTAGGGGTGTTGACATGGGCCCGAGTGCCATCCGATATGCAGGGCTTCACCGCATGATAAAAGAACTTGGCTTTAATGTATATGATACAGGTGATATTACAACTAGTGAGCTTCAGGCTGAAGAAAGTCCTAATAATCAAAATATACACATAATAAACGAGATTAATTGGGAACTCTATAAAAGAGTGCTTGCTGCACTTGATCGCAGAGGTTTTCCTCTGATTTTGGGAGGCGACCATTCCATTGCGGCAGGTTCTGCAACTGCAATGCAGAAGTATTACGGCAATATTGGAATTATCTGGGTTGATGCACACGGGGATTTCAATAATTCAAAGAGTTCGCCATCGGGGAATATTCACGGGATGCCCCTCTCTGCAATTACAGGGAACGGTCCTGATGAAATCCTGCCGTTTAAAGAGAAGGAAAGCTCCCATATAAGTCCCAAGAATACAGTTATAATTGGGGCCCGCTCAATCGATAAACCGGAGAGGGAGTTGATAAAAAAGGCAGGCATTTCTGTTTTTACGATTGCCGATATCGATAGACACGGAATGTACGAGGTAATAAAGAACGCTGTTGCGATTGCAGGGGAGGGCACCGAAGGCATTCAGTTGAGCTTTGATCTTGATGCCATTGACCCTTCTGTTGCTCCCGGGGTCGGAACGCCCGTGAACGGGGGGCTCACCTTTAGGGAGGCGCATCTCCTTTGCGAGTTCCTTGCAGCAAGCAATAAGCTGATTGGGATTGAAGTGGTGGAGCTAAACCCCATTCTCGATATCGGGAATCAAACAGGAGAGGTCGCTGCTCAATTGATTGCATCATTACTTAGTAAGACCATTTTATGATAGAATCGTGATGAAATCACAGATAAGGAGATAATAATGGATGTATATGCAAGATTAAAAGAGTTAAATCTAACACTGCCTGAATTACCGGGTAAGGGCGGGATTTATAAGTCTGTAAGGCAGGCAGGAAACTGTCTTTATGTTTCAGGTCAGGTGCCAAGGGTAAATGGAGAGATCGGCTATATCGGAAAACTCGGAGCAGAACTTACAGTGGAGCAGGGGCAGGAAGCTGCAAGGTCCTGTGTAATGGGAGCTTTGAGCAATTTGCATCATTTCCTTGGAGACTTAAATAAAATTAAGGGGCTTATTAAGACCCTCGGCTTTGTCCAAAGTGCCGAAGGCTTTACCCGCCAGCCTGAAGTGATTAACGGAGCATCGGGTCTACTCGAAGAGATCTGGGGGGAAGACGGCCTTGGCGCACGCTCTGCCATCGGTGTTAACCAGCTTCCCCACGGCGTTGGTGTTGAAATTGAGTTCATCTTTGAAATCTAGCGCCTTATGAGCAGTTTCAAAGAAGGTTATATAGAGTTTAGGGACTATAAGACTTATTACTGTATTGTAGGGGAATGTGAAGCCGGGAAAACTCCCCTTTTGACCCTGCACGGGGGCCCGGGCTCGGGCAGCAAGACCCTTAGAGACCTTGATCCGCTTTCAGCTTCCGGTCGCAGCATTATTTACTATGATCAGCTTGGGGCGGTAAAGTCTGAAATCCCCTCGGCCCCTGAATTATGGAAGGCTGAAACCTGGGTTGAAGAGCTACTTAATTTAATCGACAAACTAAAGTTAGATAGCTTCCATTTATTCGGGCACTCCTGGGGCGGCATGCTTGCCCTCCAGACCTATATCGAAAAGAAGCCAAAACAGGTTAAAAGCCTCGTCCTGGCCTCTACAATGGCATCGAGTGATATGTGGTGTAAGGAGGGGAGGAGGCTTGCAGGCCTTCTTCCGCCCGAGATGAGGGATGCAATTTTTGAAGCAGAGGAAAGCGGTGTTTATGAGGGGGACGTATACGAAAAGGCCGTTTGGGAGTTTTACGGCCGCCATCTTTGCAATATAAAGCCGATGCCTAAGTTTATCCTCGAAGGCTTTGAAAAACCCAATGAGTCTTATTTAACGGCCTGGGGCCCGAGTGAGTTTAACTGCACAGGCACTCTAAAAGGCTGGGACTATAGGGAAAGGCTTGGTGAATTAAAAGTCCCAACCTTAATAACCTCGGGGCTTATGGACGAATGCACGCCGTGGATTGCGAAAAACATCCACGACGGCATTCCCGGTTCACGCTGGGAGCTTTTTGAGCACTCCAGCCATCTGGCACATTGCGAAGAGAAGGAAAGGTATCTAAGCGTACTTGCAGACTTCCTTGCTAAGCACGATTAACCCTAATTTCCCCAGCTAAACTCTTTATAAAGTGATCCCGTTGCTCGCAGCCTAATATTAAGGTTTGGGTCGTGGGCAATGGCATCCATCATAAAGAAGACAGGTGCGTATACTGCATCACGCTGTACTATGCCGATGAGATCAGCATACACTGCCTGCCTTGCCTGTGGATCAATTGTTTGTAGACCGGTGTCAAAAAGCTCATCCACTCGGGGGTTGGAATATCTTGATATATTCACATTATTAATGAAGGCTGAGTGATAAAGTCTCCTGAAGAAATCGTAGTCTTGACTGGTATTCATGCCAAGAACAGCAATTGCAAAGTCACCTGCAAATAATGTCGGGACATAGGAAGCTGCCTCGCGTATTTCAACCCTTGTTGTAATGCCAATATTCCTGAGTGCATCCTGTGCTACTACGGCAACTGCCTCAAAAAACATTCCGCCCATTGTCAGGATTGGAGGTATTTCAAGGCCGTTCGGATAACCTGCCTCGGCTAAGAGCTGCCTTGCCCTTTGCAGATTAAAATCATGAGTTGTTACATTATTCGTTGCGCCAAAAACCAAGTCAGGATTTGCCATTGTAAGGGCCGGCATTGCAAGCCCGTCCATTGCAAGTATTACCATATCATCACGATTAATTGCATGGTTTATTGCCTGTCTTACACGCACATCGTTAAAAGGTGCTACTTCATGGTTCATGACAATGTATGTAATATGATTCCTTGGCAATAGATCTGTAGTCCATTTATTTTGTGCGACAATGGTATCCCAGTTTGCACTTGGGACGCCTATCATATCGAGCTCCCCTGCTTCAAATGATATAAGTGCAGATGCTTCATTCCCCATTATTTCCCATCTTAAGGTTTTAATAGGAGGAGCACCACCCCAATAATTTTCATTTGCTGTAAGTACAAGGTTTACATTTCTGCGCTGGGATTCAAGCATATATGCACCCGTACCGCAGGCGTCTTCAGTAATATCACCAACCCTCTCAGCATGCTTAGAGTTTATGATGTAGATTGAAGACATATAGGTTGCAAAAAGTGCAGAAAGGGTGTTTGACCTTATTTCGACAGTATAATCATCAATCTTCCTAAAGCTTTCTATTTGCTGAACCCAGACGAACATTTGAGGAGATCTTTGAGCCCTTGCAAGAGAATAAATTACATCATCGGCTGTAAAGACATCTCCGTTACAGAAGGTCACCCCCCTGCGAAGGTGGAAGGTATAGGTGAGCCCGTCGGCGCTCACCGTATATCTTTCGGCAAGCTGGGGAGTCAGGCTCTGATCATCTTCAATCAGAAAAAGTCTTTCGAAAATCTGAGCAGCTACTATTCTATCAGCAGCCCTATCCATAAAATGCGGGTCAAGGGTGGCGAAGTTCTCTGTTATTGTAACCAGATTCAAATCTGTCCTTCCTGCCTGTGTAACGGTCGGCCCCGGCCTGTTACAAGCTGCCATAAGCAGTATCATTGCAATAAGAAAGAATGTAATTATTGCTTTTTTCATTGGTATTCTTCTCCTTTTACCGGATAACGCATGATGCATGATGCATTATAAATCTGTCAGTGGTTTTTTGTCAAGCTATTAGTTATGCCAAATGCATCCGGTTAGATCACCTTGACACAGGCGGGCGAAGAGGTGTACAGTAAACTATATTACCATGCGTAATGCATAATGCATAAAAGGAGCCATTATCCAATGAAGAAATTATTATTCGTTTTATTCCTTTCATCTCTTATTTTGCTTGTTCCCTCGTGTAATCGTCAGACGGGAACCACAGCGGGGGCTGCAAGGACAGATTTGAACATGGCAGTAACTGAAGCTTTTACAACCCTGGACCCTCATTATATCACAAGGATAGTCGACAGCTTAATTGTTAACCAGATTTACGAAAGCCTTTTTCTGGTTGAGGATGACCAGAGTTTGACACCACAATTGGCCGAAAGGTTTACTGTCAGTGCAGACGGGCTTGTCTATACCTTCCACCTGCGTAGGGGGGTCACCTTCTGTAACGGGGATCAATTTACTGCAGATGATGCTGTTTTTTCCCTTGAAAGGGCCATTGAATCTCCTGTACTGTTTGCACAGACTGAGTTAATTGAGAGTGTCAGGAAAATCGATGATTATACAGTAGAAGTAAGGGCCAGATCAGTGTCGGCTCTGTTTGCAACTTATGTTGGCAGTCTCGCCATGGTAAACCATAGATTCGTGCAAAGCGTAGGAGATCTTCTGGAAGTGGCCTGCGGAACAGGTGCCTATGTATTCGATTCCCAGCGCAGGAATATCAGCATTACCCTTGCTGCAAACGAGAATCACTGGAGGGGTGCTCCCCCGATTAAGACCCTCAACTGGACTGTATACGGGAATGCTGCGGCAGCTCTTATCTCCTTTGAATCAGGGGAACTTGATATTATTGGGGTTCCAAGCGCAAACTGGGATACGATTGTAGCTCAAAATCAATGGACTACTGAGCTATATCCCATGAATCACACCACCTATATCATGATGAATCACGAGATTCCCCCATTTAACGATGTGCGCGTAAGGCAGGCAATAAGCCATGCAATTAATCGCGATGACATGGTGATTCTTGCCTTCGACGGCCTTGCTTCCCCTGCCTTAACAATGGGAAATCCTGAGCTTGTTTTTGGCTATGCCCAAAATTTTACATCATTTGATTATAACCCGCAGAGGGCAAGGCAGCTCTTAGCAGAAGCAGGTTACCCGAGCGGCCTAGAGCTCCCGCCCATTCTAACCCTTGGAGGCTCCTATTTTGAAAATGTTGCAGTTGTACTCCAAGATGCACTTAGGAATGTCGGAATAACCACAAGAGTTGAATTGCGCGAGTCTGCAACCTATGTTGGAAGTGTATTGATGGGAGACTATGCAATTGGTGTTATGGGTGTTCAATTATTCCCCGATGCGGATGCACATAGGGTTATCTATCATTCAAATGCTATTAATTCAAGTTTAAATGCTGCAAGGTACAGAAATCCGGTTGTTGACGAACTTTTCGAAGTGGGTTTAGCGACTATAGATGTCCCTGCAAGGCTGCGCGTCTATGCGGAGCTCATCGAGATTTTACAGCGTGATGCGGTCTATGCCCCTGTGTTCTTCCGTTTGGTCCCTATGGCTCATGACAGAAACTTAAATTATGTGCATCGCAGCACTGCCTCTGTACTCTATAGAGAAAACAGCTGGAGAAATTAGTTTAAAGTAAATTAATTTAGGTCTTGCCCGGCGGTGTTGCGACTGTTTCGCAACACCGCCTTTTTTTAGAGCAGGGGTTTAAGCACCTTCCCGGGCCTTGCACCTGTATGTTCTTTTCCCTTAGATGCAAGTACTCCGTTCACCCACACCTTATGAATCCCTGTGGGGTACATACGAGGGTTTGTATAGTCTCCGTTTGAGTTGACGGTCTTTGCATCGAATAATACTAAGTCTGCTTTCATGCCTTCTTTAAGTAAACCCCTGTCTTTAATTCCGACCCTTTTTGCCGGCGTTGATGTCATTTTTCGCACGGCCTCTTCCATGGAAATTACCTTGCGCTCGCGGGCATATTCACCAAGCACCTTTACGAAGGTGCCAAAGCCGCGCGGGTGGGTCTGGCCTTCGGAAGGGTCACCCGGTGCTCTTTGACCGATGGAATCGGAAGCGACCATTTGCAGAGGATGCTTCATTATGTTTTCGATGTCCTCATCTCCCATTGAAAAAATTACGATGTCTGCACGATCTCCGTCTTTTTTCAAGATCAACTCAAAGCAGGCGTCAAAGCCGTCCATGCCCCAGATTTTTCCAATCTCTGCGACAGACTTGCCTTCAAGAGACTTGTCCGGCGGGAAGCCCGTTACCATAATATTTTCCCATCCTACTCCCTTCCAGAGACTGTACCAGCCGTCTATTCCGTCCGGGTTGCTTATATCTGCGCGAATTTTTGCCCTCTCGGCGGGGTCCTTTAATCGCTCTATGAGCTTTTCCTTTCCGCCTATGGATGCCCAAGGCGGCAGTACCGCGTTAAGACCTGTGGCGCCTGCCTTATACGGATACTGATCAAAAGTAACATCAACTCCTGATGCAACTGCATCTTCGATTAATTTTAGCATTTCCTTAGACCTTCCCCACATATGGCTCCCCATAATTTTTAAGTGGGAAACGTGCAATGGCACTCCTGCTGCTCTTGCAACATCTATTGCCTCGTTTAAGGCATCGAAGACAGTATCATTCTCTCCCCTTATATGGGATGAATAAATGCCTTTATATGGAGCTGTTTCTTTTATCAACTCAATTATTTCTTCTCTTTCTGCATAGACACCGGGCACATAAATGAGGCCCGTCGATACGCCGATGGCACCGTCATCCATTGCCTTCTTTACCTGTTGCTTCATTGCAGCAAGTTCTTCGGCCGATGCCTTATCACCCTTAAAACCCATTACATACTGTCTTATACTACCCTGCCCAACCCAGAAGACCATGTTCTGGCTTATGCCCCGTTTTTCAAGTTCTGTAAAAAACTCGCCAACGGTGGAAAACTCATAGGGCTTTGCATCGGGGTAGTAACTCTTAACGAGCCTGTTTGTTTCTTCCGACATTTCCTTATTAAGGGGAGCAACCGAAGTGCCGCAATTCCCGACACCAACGGTCGTTACCCCCTGAAGGATATGGGAATGTGCTTCACCGTCAATAAGGAGGTTCATGTCCGAATGTGTATGCAGATCAATAAAGCCGGGTGCCAGGGTTAATCCTGAAGCATCGACAGACTCCTTTGCTTCTGCAGAAGAGAGATCGCCTATTTTTACGATGCTGTCTCCCTTAACGGCAAGGTCCGCCTTAAAGGCAGGGGAACCGCTTCCGTCCATTAGATTTGCGTTTTTTATTATTAAGTCGTACATTTCTATCTCCTTATTTTTTTAAGAGTATACATTCGGTGAAATGACCCGGTGATATTTCAAGAAGTTCAGGGTCCTTCTCCGTACATTCCTTTATCGCTCTCGGACAGCGAGGTGCGAAACGGCAGCCGGGTTTAGGGTTTATCGGGCTTGTAACTTCGCCCCTTACAACATTTATTTTACGGTTTTTCATTGAAGTATCGGGGATTGGGATTGCATCTAGCAGGGCCTGTGTATACGGATGTACGGGGTTATCAAACAGTTGTTTTACCTGAGCCTGCTCAACAGATTTCCCCAGATACATTACCATAATTTCGTCCGATATATGCTTTACAACAGCTAGATCATGGGTGATAAAAAGATAGGTAAGGCCAAACTCATCCTGTAGATCCATTAAAAGATTCAAAATCTGGGCCTGTATTGAAACATCGAGTGCCGAGACCGGCTCATCGCAGACAATGAACTTCGGGTCAAGGGAGAGGGCCCGCGCTACGCCAATCCTCTGGCGTCTGCCTCCGTCAAGCTCGTGGGGATATGAACCTGCAAGCCTCCTTGCAAGACCCACCGTGTCCATCAGTTTGGCAGTTCGGCTATAGACTTCGGCACTTGTCTTATAGACCTTGTTTACCAGCATTGGCTCTGCGATAATTTCCTGCACTGACATGCGGGGGTTTATGCTGGAATAGGGATCCTGGAAGATTATCTGCATCTGCCTCTGCACCTTCCTGAATTCCTTAGCCGAGTGTTTTGTTATGCTGTTTCCCTCGAAAAAAATATCGCCGTCTGTGGGCTTAATGAGCTGCAGTATTACCCGTCCAAGAGTGCTCTTGCCGCAGCCGGATTCTCCGACCACGCCAAGGGTCTTTCCCTTCTCGATGTTTATATTGACTCCGTCTACGGCATGAAGCATTCCCGCAGACACTTTAAAATATTTCTTTAGGTTTTTCGTTTCAACAATTGCCTGCGGCATAAGTACACCCCTTTCTTACGCGCGATGCATTACGCATTGCTCTCCGGATCGTAAATCCGTTTATGTTATTTGTCAAGGCCATCGTGTTAGCACGATGGCCTTGGCTCTTAAGCACCGTGGAGGGCGTTGTAAACATCCCTTGAAATCTCTGCCAGGATGGCATCATTTTTCACAAAGGTTTTATCACCCTTGTCGCCTGTGAAGCTATTATAGTACATCATTAGGCCGTAGGTATGCTGAGGAGTGATCACTATCCCGCAGTCGTTTGTTACAAACTGAAGGGTACCTGTCTTATGAATGGCCCTGACTGCCTTCGGCCCTGTCATAGGCAGTAATGCAGGTATACGTGTATTGGTCTGACACTTCTCCATTATGTCCATCATCTGCCTGCAGGCATCCGGGCTCACAACTTCCCCGTTATATATCATTGTAAACATGGTCATCATGTCTTTTGGTGAAGAAATATCATTTGGGAGGGTCATGTCGGTAAACAAAGCATAGTTTGCTTCGAACTTTTCTTCCTTAAAAAGCTTGTTCACTTCATCAATACTAAGATCCAATGGAATATTTGCAAAAGAATGGATGATCTCCCTGCAGTTAAAATCAACACGGGTGTTTTTTAATCCCATGCTCTCTATCGCAGCCTTGATATTGTCTTTCCCGAGAATCCTGACCAGGGCATCCGTGCATGTATTATCACTTATTATCATCATTAACATAGCATGATCCTTAAGGCTCATGGACATTCCGGGGGTAAGAAATGACAGTATCCCGCTTCCGGGAGCAATATCCTCAGGTTTTAGGGTATAAGTATCGGTTATAGAAAGCTTGCCTTCCTTTGCCTGTCTAAACAGCTCAATCAATACCGGAACCTTAAAGGTGCTTGCGGCGGGGAAGGGCTCATCACCATTAATATAGTATTCATCGCCGGTTTTAAAGTTTTTATAACCCAGCCCGATTTTACCTTTGACCATACCTGCATGCTGATCCATTACCTTTATGACTTGTTCTTTGCTCATTTTTTTCTCCATAAACCTAAGTCATGTGTTTTTTCATTATTTCTTCGCTTCGAAGGAAGTGCTGTTTAACGATTTCACTTGCTTTATTATAGTGCCCATCGCAAAAATTCTCGTAAATGGACTTATGCTCCTTTATTGAAAGGGCCTGCTCTTCCTTAAAATTAAACTTTACAAGGAACATTTCCCATAAAATACGGTATTGCTCATAGCATTTAAATAGCTGGGAATTCCCGCAATGGTCAAAAAACGTTTTATGAAACTGATAATCGTATGTATAGTACTTATCAGAGCCAAGTATCATTTCTTGTTTCTCAATAATTTTCGGAATTGTATTGCAAACTGCGGTCTTGTCTGCTCTTTTTGATGCAAGTTCTATAGAAGCACAGCAAAACAGGGTAACCATCTCGTTTACTTCAAGCATGAACTCAAGATTCAGATTTTTTATCTTGGCTCCGGAGTTGGTTATATTGTCTACAAGCCCGTCTATATAGAGCCTATTTATCGCATCCCTTACAGGAGTGGAGCTAACCCCGTATTTTTTCTGCAGTTCTCTATTTATCAGCTTCTCTCCAAGGCTGATTTTGCCTGTAAGGATGCTTTTTTTCAGATTATCATATATCTGATCACTTAGATTTACTTTTTGAATTTCCACTTGTGTGTGTCCTACCCATGCCGGTAATATAACATAAAAAATAAACTATGTCAAAAAAAAGAAAATAGCCCTTGCAAATATGGGTTTTACAAGGTACAATATCGTTGCATGATGCATCATGCGACATATTATATACAATTCGGAGGCTAATATCAATGAACGTTATAAAGGAAATGGATAATTATGGCCATGAGCAAATTGTTTTTGCGCGTGATGAAAAAACAGGGCTGCGGGCCATTATTGCAATCCACAATACAAACTTAGGCCCCGCTCTTGGCGGAACCCGGTTCTGGAACTATGCGTCGGAGGAGGAGGCTCTTTTTGATGTTCTGCGCCTTTCCAAGGGAATGACCCTTAAAAGTGCTGCAGCGGGCCTTAAGCTTGGAGGGGGCAAGGCTGTAATTATCGGAGACCCTGTAAAACTTAAGTCGAAGGAATTCTTCCATGCCTACGGAAGGTTTGTGGATACCCTTGGCGGCAAGTATTTTACTGCCGAAGACGTTAATATTTCCACTGCCGATATTGCAATGATAAACGAGACCACAAAGTTCGTATGCGGAACCCCTGCAATAAGCGGGAACCCGGGCCCCTTTACAGCAAGGGGTGTCTATATGGCCATGAAGGCAGGTGCAAGGGAAAAGTTCGGCTCTGACTCTCTCTCGGACAAGACTATAGCCGTCATGGGCCTTGGAAGCGTCGGCTACTCCCTCTGCGAGTCCCTGCATAAGGAGGGGGCTAAGTTAAAAGTTTACGATCTAAAGAGTGATGCAGTTGAAAAGGCAAAAAAGGAACTTGGAGCAATCCCTGTAAGTGCAGAAGAAATACTCACAACAGACTGCGATATTTTTGCACCCTGTGCCCTCGGCGCTATATTTAATACCGAAAACGTAAAGAAGCTAAAATGTAAGCTAATCGCAGGAGCGGCTAATAATGTACTTGTAGACTCCGAAGCAGGGGATGAGCTGAATAAGCTGGATATTCTTTATATTCCGGATTATATCGCAAATGCAGGCGGCGTAATTAACTGCGGTATGGAAGCAATAGAAAGGACCTACGATGTAAATCTTGTAAATAAAAAGGTTGATGATATCTATAATACGGCATTAAAGATCATCTCTTTAGCAAAGGAAAAAAAGATAAGCACAAGCAGGGCTGCAGACGAATACGCTGAAGGCATCGTTAAGGCCGGTGCTCGTTGACAGGATCGTTAATTTCCCTTGACACCGGGGGGAATCAGGCATAGAATATGCAATGCATAATGCATCATGTATTATTAAAGGAGTGAGCCATGCAAGAAAAATTAACCGAACTGGTAAGAAAACTTAAGGAAGATTTTAAGGTACCGTCAATTTCGGTAAGCGTTTTTAAGGACGGAGAAACCTTCTTTGTGAATGAAGGTTTGAGCGATATTGACAAGAGTATCAAGGCAACTCCCGATACGATCTACGCAATAGCCTCATCGACAAAGGCCTTTGCTGCGACATCCATTGCAATACTTGCCGATGAAAAGAAGTTAAACCTCGATGATCCTGTAAAAAAGCACTTAAAAGATTTTAAGATGCACGACCCCTATATGACAGATCATCTTACAATAAAGGATGCCCTCTCCCATAGAGGCGGGCTTCCCCGGCATGACATGGTCTGGTTTAACAGGCCCGACCTTACTTTAAAAGAGCTCGCCTATACATTGAAGCATCTCCCCCCGTCCTTTGAGCCGCGTACAAGGATGTACTACCAGAACATCATGTTTGCACTCAGCAGTGTTATCGTGGAACATGTAAGCGGAAAGCCCTGGGGGGACTTCCTAAAGGAGAAGGTTTTTAATCCCCTTGGCATGACCCATACTTATACAGACCCGAAAGTATATAGAGGCAAGGGCAGCGAACATGAATCGGTTCCCTATGACTTAATCGGCGATAAAATAGTCAGAACCCAAGAAATACCCTTTGCGCCTGTCGCAGGAGCAGGGGTAATGCACTCAAGTGTCCGCGACCTTGATAAATGGGTAAGGCTGCAGCTCGGCCGCGGCGAGTTCGAAGGCAAGCGCATCTTCTCCGAGGAAATGGCCAAGCAACTGCACGGCCCTCAGATGATAATCAGAACCGGCGATCTTATGCCGATTTCCTTTGAAGAAATCGAGTTTGAAAATTACTGCCTTGGATGGTTCATTGAAAGCTATCGCGGAAATATGCTCGTCCACCACGGGGGGACTATCAACGGTTATAAGTCCCAGGTCGGCTTCCTTCCTAAGAAGAATATCGGCTTCTCGATTCTAACGAACTTGAGCGGCAACCAGACCCCCAATGCAATCGGTTATAATATCTGCGACATGGTCCTTGGTCTCTCTGAAATAGACTGGGGCAAGCGCTACTTCGACTTCCTCGAAAAAATGAGGGCAGACCTAAGAGCAGATGCCGAGAAGAAGGAAGAGGCAGTAAAGAAGGCGAAACCTCCGATAAGGCCCCTGGAAAATTATGCAGGAAAGTATGTGAATGCGGGGTATGGAGATGTCAGTGTTAAAGTCAAAGATAATGCCTTAATCATTCACGCAATACAAAGGGATATGGATCTATTACCCTATGGTACAGGTCATGACAATTTCTATATTTCTACAATGACCCCGGGTGCAAATATTAAAACCTTTATTCCCGTGCAATTCGCATGCGATTTTGAAGAAGTTGTCACAGGAGTCCGTATTAAGCTCGAAGCTTTTTCAGATATGATACTTTTCGAAAAATGCAAAGAAGAGGGCAAATGATCTGTGTACGATACTCCTAAAGTTTATAATTCCTATGTCCTTATAGACTTAAAAAAGATTAGGGAAAACTATAAAAAGGTTAAGGCTAATATTGATAAGAGCGTAGGCATTATCCCCGTTCTTAAGGGAAATGCCTATGGCCTTGGCCTTGTAAAAATCGCCGAGTTTCTTCATAAAGACATTGGTCTTAATTTCTTTGCATGCTCTGAAGTTTTTGAGGCTGAGCAAATTAAGTCCGTAACAAAAAACACTGATATTTTTGTTATGGCAGGTGTGCCCTTCAATAATATCGAGTGCTGTATTGAAAATGATTTTATCACCCCTGTGTACCATGAAGACTATCTAAGGAAGTTAAATGAAGAAGCAGTACGCAGGGGGAAAGAGGCAAGGGTAAAGATAAAGCTTGAAACCGGTATGAACCGCATAGGAATACGAAGAGGAGATTCCTTAACCGGACTCCTCGATTTACTTGACTCAATGCCCCTGATAAAGTTAATCGGTGCTTTTACTCATTTTGCTGAAGCAGAAAGCGAAGATAAAAGTTTCACACTAATGCAGTTAGAAGAGTTTAAGATAGGACTTAAGCAATTAAGGGAAAGAGGATGTAATTTGCAATATGTCCATGCTTTTAATAGCTCTTCTGCAGTATGGTTAAAGGACTACGAAGGAATAACCCATATCCGAAACGGCAGTTCTCTTTTTGGTTATGATATAAATATAAAACCCTTCAATGCCTTAAACCTTGAGGAAACTCTTTCATGGAACTGTTATGTAACCCATGTAAAGGATGTATTCCCGGGTGAAACAGTCGGATATAACCGCACGCATAAGGTTGAGCATCCAATGCAGGTCGCAACAATAAGCATAGGTTACGGAGACGGTTATAATAGGCAGTTGTTATTTTTAGGCGGCGATGTAATAATAAACGGCAAGAGGTGTAAAATTATCGGTGTTTCCATGGATCAGATGCTTGTGGATATTACAGGTATGGAAGTTAAAATTAATGATGAAGCCACACTCATTGGCCGTAATGGAGGTGAGTTAATTTCTGTTTTTGAAATACAGGAGTTAATGGGTCTGAACTTCCACTCTATGACCTGCGTCATCCCTGAGCGTGTACCGCGTATCTATGTTGATGC
>WRKT01000003.1 GCA_009777995.1 Treponema sp.
CTTTATCGATAATCATGGAATGTCAGGCTGGGCCCCGCCTCAAGGTCATATTCCTTCCGGTGTACCTTACATTGGCTTTGCCTATGATGATTTAACCAAGGGGCCTCATAATAGGGTGATGATTGTCGGTAAGGGAAGCCTCTTCCTTGGTCGCATGACCAACCTTTTTGACGGTGTGTCGATTGTGCTTGAGCGGAATAAGGGTAAGGAAGCGGCTGGTGGGGCTGCGGCGGCCTCGGGTGGGGCTTCGAGCGCGGCGGTTGCGCGTAACAGAGTGAAGGTTGCGGTGACAACTCTTGGCAGTGAGCATGGGGTTGAGAATATCGTTAAGGGTGCGGAGATGGCTGCTAAAGCAGGGAACTTTGATGTTGTGTTGATAGGGCCGAAAGTCGATACTTCTTTGGAGTTAGCTGAGGCAGCAGACGAAAAAGCCATGTATGCAAAGATGGAAGAATTGCTTGACTCGGGTTATATCAAGGGCTGTGTCACAATGCATTATAACTTCCCGATTGGTGTCTCTACCGTTGGCTGTGTTACAACTCCTGCGATGGGCCGCGATCTTTATCTTGCTACGACCACAGGAACTTCCGACACTGACCGTGTTGGCGCAATGGTGAAAAATGCAGTTAACGGTATTGCAACAGCAAAGGCCATGGGGATTTCCGATCCGACAGTTGGTATTCTGAATCTTGACGGTGCAAGGGCAGTGGAGCGTGCTTTGAGCGAGCTTAGTAAGAAGGGCTATAAGGTAAACCTTGCACAGTCGGGCCGTGCAGACGGTGGTTCTGTCATGCGGGGCAACGATTTGCTTAACCCCGGCTTTGATGTAATGGTGACAGACACTCTTACGGGTAATATCCTAATGAAGATGTTCTCTGCTTATTCGACGGGTGGGAACTACGAGGCTACAGGTTACGGCTATGGGCCGGGTATCGGCGATGGTTATAAACGCCTTGTGTTAATTTTATCGAGGGCTTCAGGGTCGCCGGTCGTGGCTAATGCGTTAACTTTTGCGGCAAAGCTTGCAGAGGGAGAAGTCTTAAAGCTTGCGCAGGAAGAGTATAATAAGGCAAAGAGCGCAGGGCTTCAGGATGTGCTTGCGGCGACGGCACCTGAGAAGCCTGCGGCTGCAGCTCCGGGGGTGAAAGAGCCTGACAAAGAGGTTGTGACTGAGGAGATTGCGGGTATCGAGATATTTGATCTTGAGAATGCAGCATCCCTTTTAAAATCGAAGGGGATCTATGCTGAAACCGGCATGGGCTGTACGGGGCCTGTTGTCCTTATTAACGAGAAACGAAAGCACGATGCCGAGGCCATTCTAAAAGAAGGCGGCTTCATAGGGGAGTAAAATGGAATTTATTAAGACCGAGCAGCAGGGCCATGTTTTAATCATAACTATAAACAGACCTGATGCTTTAAATGCGTTAAACCGCCAAGTTCTAAGCGAGCTTAAAACCTGTGTCGAAGGTATTGATCCTGAAAAAGTGCGCTGTGTCGTTATAACAGGTTCAGGCAATAAGGCCTTTGTTGCAGGTGCAGACATAGCACAAATGAAGTCAATGACTAAGGCAGAGGGAAAAGAGTTCGGCCTGTTTGGCAATAGTGTCTTCTCTGCCCTTGAGGAGCTGCCTGTGCCTGTGATTGCTGCTGTTAACGGCTTCGCCCTTGGCGGCGGCTCTGAACTTGCCCTTGCCTGCGATATTCGGATTGCTTCCGATAATGCAGTGTTCGGCCAGCCGGAAGTTGCCCTTGGCATTACCGCAGGTTTTGGTGCAACACAGAGGCTGCCGCGGCTTATCGGGGAGGGCCAGGCTAAACGGCTATTGTTTACGGGCGAGCGGGTTAAGGCCGATGAGGCTTTACAGATAGGCCTTGTTTGCAAGGTTTTTCCTATTGAAGAATTAATCGAAAAAGCCTTGGCGATGGCCAATGCAATTGCGGCTAACGGGCCTATAGCGATTCGTGGTACTAAGGTGGCTATTAAGAAGGGCCTTGCGATGGATTTAAAAGCGGGCCTTGAACTTGAGGCCGGTTACTTTGGCGACTGTTTTGAAACAAAGGACCAGGTCGAAGGTATGTCTGCAATGCTTGAAAAGCGTAAGCCTGAGCCTTTTACAGGTAAATAGGAAGGAAGATATGAAAGTTGGAGTTATTGGTGCCGGAACCATGGGCTGCGGCATTGCTCAAGTCTTTGCCGGAACTGACGGGTATAGTGTAGTGTTATGCGATGTAAGCGAAGAATATGCCGCCAACGGTAAGAAAAAAATTGCAGACTCTCTTGATAAGCTCGTTTCAAAAGAGAAGATGACGAAAGAGGCTGCTGACAAGATCCTTGCAGGTATTACTACCGGAGTGAGTAAGGCCGCTGCCGACTGCGATCTTATTATAGAGGCTGCTCTTGAGAACATGGAAGTAAAGAAAGAATTGTTTAAAAGTCTTTCAGGTTTCTGCAAGAAAGAGACCATTTTCGCAACCAATACTTCCTCCCTTTCAGTGACAGAGCTTGGTGCCGGTCTTGATCGTCCCATTATTGGTATGCACTTTTTCAACCCTGTACCTGTGATGAAGCTCGTTGAAATTATCATCGGGCTTAATACCCCCCCGGAACTCGTTGAAAAAATCCGTGGGATTGCTGTCGCAATCGGCAAGACCCCGGTGGAAGTTAAGGACGATGCCGGGTTCATTGTTAACCGAGTTCTCATCCCCATGATAAACGAGGCGGTCGGTGTTTATGCCGACGGCACTGCCTCCGCTGAAGACATAGACACAGCCATGAAGCTTGGCGCAAGTCATGTCATGGGCCCCCTTGCCTTAGGCGATCTTATCGGACTTGATGTCTGCCTTGCCATCATGGAAGTCTTACAGATGCAAACCGGCGATCCCAAGTACAGGCCCCACCCACTTCTACGGAAGATGGCGAGCGGCGGCCAACTTGGCCGCAAGACCGGCCGGGGGTTTTATAATTACTAGGAGATGAAGAAGGATAAAGAGTATAAACAGTGGCTAATTGACTTGAAAAACCGTATACGTCAAAGCCAGTAAAAAGCTGCTGTAAAGGTAAATACTGAACTTTTGCTTCTTTACTGGGATTTGAGGCAAGATATAGTTGCCAGGCAAATGGAGGCCGCTTGGGGCAGTGGTTTCTTTGAGCAGTTGAGCAAAGATCTAAGAAGTGAATTTCCTGATATGCAAGGGTTTTCTTCTACAAATTTAAAGTATTGTAAACGCTTTTTTTTGTTTTACACACAGGATAATACAAATCGTCAGCAAGTTGCTGACGATTTAGCAAATCATCCAATTTTCCAAATCCCGTGGTTTCATAATGTTCAAATAATAACCAAATGTAAATCTGTAAAAGAAGCACTTTTTTATGTACAAAAAACCATCGAAAATGGATGGAGCCGTGCAGTATTGATGAACTTTCTTGAGACTGATTTGTTTTCTGCACAGGGGAAAGCTCTTACCAATTTTCCCCGTTTATTCCCTGAACCGCAAAGCGATCTTGCCAACCAAATCCTGAAAGACCCGTATAACTTTGATTTTTTGACGTTAACAGAAAACTATAAAGAAAAAGAACTTGAAGTTGAGCTGACTGCAAATATCACAAAGTTCCTGCTTGAACTTGGGCAGGGCTTTGCTTTTTTATCATCTGGAATTGCGCTGTTTTATAGTAATAGAGTTAAAAGCCGGTAAATTTGAGGCTGAGTATGTTGGGAAGCTTGGCTTGTATGTTTCAGCAATCAACCATCAAATGAAAAGAGAGACCGATGGCCCTACTATAGGGTTGATTATATGTAAAACAAAAGACAGCATTGAAGTGCAGTATTCACTGGAAATTGTAAACCAGCCTATTGGTGTTTCAGAATATCGGCTTGCTAAACTGTTACCTAAACATTTGAAGAGTAGCCTGCCGAGTATTAAAGAACTGGAAAAAGAACTCAAGAAAATAGAAACTTGATATATTGACCCCAAGAGCCGGTGGCAAAGTAGTTGACCCGAAGAGCCAACTGCCGAAGGCAGTTGACAAGAGGTGAAATGCCCCATATAGTCCATTAATACAGTGGAGGTGAATGTCGTCTGGTGGCGACTGCGGACTTCAAATCCGTTGAAGGGGGGAAACTTCCTTGGTGAGTTCGATTCTCACACGCCTCCGCCATTTTTTTAACCATGAAATCACTTATAACCGAACGCTTGATTTTACGCAAATTCTCGATCGACGACTTTGAAGCTGTTCACAGCTATGCGAGCAATAATGAACACGTTGCTTTTGTACCGTGGGGTCCAAACAGTGAAGAAGAAACACGGGAGTATATTGATTTTGCAATAGAGAAATCTGAAGAGAGCCCGATTTCAGAGTATAGATTTGCTGTAGTATGCAAGGAAACGGATTCCTTAATCGGCGACTGCGAAATAATTGTCAAGGATGATGAAGCGACTCTTGCCTGGCATATGCATCCGAATCATTGCAAGAAAGGTTATGGCACTGAGACTGCCTTAGCACTGATTGACTTTGGTTTTAGCGTATTGGGACTGCGCCGTATTATTGCCCATTGCGATTCGGAAAACATAAGCTCATATCGTGTTATGGAAAAGGCAGGCATGCGCAGGGAGGGCCTTTTTCTTGAAACTCGAAAGATAAATAAACTTTCGGATAAGGAATATTCCGACGAGTTAATCTATGCCATTCTAAGGGATGAGTGGGAAATCAAGAAGGATTTAGCCCGATATTATTCTTTACCCTTTGTTTTCGATGATTTTATTGATGTTCCTGAACTTAATGATGGCGTTATTTATCTTGTTTGCATTTCTAAACAATCTGCTATTCCTGAAAAAAAGTATGTGCCTTCTTATACCTTTGCGATTTGTAAGGGCGGAGAGAAAATCGGGGAGATTAATTTAAGAATTGGTTATAAGGGCGGACTCAACGGGGAAAATCTTTATTATGGCGGGCAGATTGGCTATGGCATTGATGAAAAATACCGGGGTAACGGATATGCCGTAAGGGCCTGTCGCCTCCTTGGCCCGGTTGCCAAGGCACACCAAATGATGAAGCTGTATATTTCAAATGATGTTAATAATATTGCTTCAAGACGGGTCTGCGAGAAAATTGGAGCAAGATTTTTACGAAAGGCTCGTGTTCCCGGCTGGCATGACCTATATGCGGGAGGAACGAGGTTTATAAATATCTACGAGTGGAGCTTGGAGTAGGGGTTTTCTAAGGTAAAGCTCACTTTATCAATCATCGATGTGTGTCTCTTTGTGTTTTTCTAGAAAGTTTATGGCTTTTTGCGGTAGTTTCCCTTTTTCCATTGCTTCCAGTTCTGCCATCGAGAAAGTTATAATCTGGCCTCTTTCTGATTGTGCTATACTACGTTTTAGCCTTTTTAAGTTCTCGCCCGTGTAGTAATCTTCGTAAGGCTTGAGTTCAAATGGAATACATTGTTCACGGATTGCCTGGCGGAAAAAGATATTGATAGCGCTGGACATATTCAGACCAATTTTGCTAAAAAGAGTTTCTGCTTCCTGTTTAATATTTTCGTCTATACGAATTGTCAAATTTGTCTGTGCCATTTTTATCTCCTATTGCACCGACATTATACATATTTTTTCTTGCTTTGTCAATGCAGAGGAAGCTACAACAACACTGTTGAGAGAATTATCTATTTCTTAGAAATTGATTACTCTCGGTTCTCCGCCAAAGGTATAAAATCTGGCGCATGCATCTTTAAGGTAATATACAACACAGTTTCCGTCATTAACGGCATACATCCCCCTTAAGTTAGGGTAGGCTTCCAGCATGCTTGCCTGGGCTTCTGCACGATTATCTTCTATAAGAGTGGCGGCTATGCGTATCCAGCTCTCACCGTCATAGGCAGAAAGTTCAACCTTTGGATTTGCTTCAATTTGCTTTGCCACATCCTTCTTTTTGCCTGCTTGGATGTAGAGTTTTCCCTCGAATATGTTGATGGTACCAAAGGGCCTGACTCTTGGCTGAGTACCATCGATGGTGGCAAGGTAATAAATTCCTGTTTTTTTTAGGAAATCGTTGGCTTCTTGCATTATAGAATCCTCCTCGTTATATTATATATGCTATTGTGAGAATTGTACACAAAAGGCAGAGTAATATTATGGAGATTACGCAGAACACCGGTTTTTGGGTCTGTATACTGATAGTCCGGATCAAGGTATGAATAATCGTCACGCATACTTACCTGTTTTAACTTGATTCACAAATTCCTGTAAAGAAATTTTACCAATCACATAGTCACGGATTAAGCTGATTGTTCCGGGCGTGGGTTCATACCCCTCATACATATTTGAGCCTATACCATATGCTGTATTTTCAAGGGTCTTTAAGTCGGGAAATTTTACTCCCATCAATGTCAGCTTTTCTTTGTTTACCTCAATTGGCTTATACATGTATTACTCCTCTTTTTAATCATTCTCTATGTTATACATGGTTCAATGTAGATCATCTTGATTTTCTCGGCATTTAACCCCGGCACCGGAAATTGGTGCCGGGGTTTCTATTGAATTATGTTGTTAAGTTCTCGTACACAACGCCCTCGATTATTGTTTTTTCACAGAGGGTCAGATTGCAGAAAGGCATGCCGTTGAAGATGGCAATGTCGGCGTCTTTGCCCACTTCTATGGAGCCTATTCTTTTATCCAGTCCTAGTAGCTTTGCCGGGCGGATTGTAACGGATTCGTATGCCATCTCTTCAGAAAGTCCCCTTGCGATGCACAGGCCGATATGCATGGGAAGGTATTTAGTACTGCTTGCAGTGTCTTCAGTTAAGACAAAGTTTACGCCTGCCTTTTCCATTATGCCGGGGGTTTCGAGCTTGCAATCCCAAATTTCCATTTTCATTGGTCCCATAGTAAGCGGGCCTACAACACAGGATACATTATTGGCTTTAAGGAAATCGAGAATCTTGAAACCTTCTGTAGCGTGCTCAACTGAAAAGTCAAGATTGAACTCCTGAGCAATCCTTACTGCCGTTACTATGTCGTCGGCTCTATGTGCGTGGATACGGCATTTCATTTCCCCGCGTACAACAGGAACCAATGCCTCAAGTTTAAAATCGCGCTTGGGTGGTTCAGATTCTTTGTCGGCGTTTAATAGTTTCTCCGAATAGTTCTTTGCGTCGAATAGGGCCTCTCGTAAAACGGCTCCGATACCCATACGTGTCGATGGCATTTTCTTGTCACTGCCGTAACAACGGCGCGGGTTTTCACCTAAAGCCATCTTCATATGTTCCGAACCACTGATAACTATATCAAAAACAGTTGCTCCTTCTTTAAGTTTGAAACTTATACCTGTGCCGCCTATTACGTTGGCCGAGCCGGGCCCTGTATAGCAGGTAGTAAACCCTGCTTGCCTGCTTTCCTTTATAGCCATGTCGTTGGGGTTTAGAGCATCGATGCCCCTGATATGGGCTGTATTGGGATTAGTGATCTCATTGCCATCGTGCATACCGGGCATTGTGTTTGGCTCATTAAACGTTGAAATGTGAGTGTGGGCATCGATAAAACCCGGAGTTATGTACTTTCCCTTCCCATCAATTACTTTTGCATCGGCCGGTATGTCGATACCCTGTCCAACTGCGGCTATTTTGCCGTCCTTAATTAAAATATCACCGTTCTCAATAATGCCCTTTGTAACGGTAATAATCCTGCCACCTTTAATTGCTAACATAAAATCATCTCCTTTTATTTTATAAACTCTTTAATCTCGTCTTCTATTACTTTAAGGCTCTGAACCCAGAAGGCCTTTTCGCGTACGTTTATCCCGACCAGCTTTCCCACATCAGCAACATTATTCATGCCTGTAGCTGCTAACAATGATTTGTACTTTGGAAGGAAACTATTCCCTTCTTGCAGGTAAATTGCATAGAGGCCGAGGGCGAAGAGCTGACCGTAGGCGTAGGGGAAGTTATAGTAATTGCGGGCAGCGTAATAATAGTGGGGTTTGTTTATCCACATTCCGGGGTTTAGTTGGTTGTGATCGAGGCCGTCACCGTAGGCTTGCTTTTGGCTTTCTACCATTAACTCGTTCAGCTCATTTACAGACAGGGAGCCGTTTTCACGGCGACGGAAGAGTTCGTCTTCAAACAGGAAACGGGAATAGATGTCTACGATGATTGCCGAGTTTCCTGCGATGTCGTTTTCACGGATGACGTAGGCTTCTTCGGGTGTGGCTGTCTTTAGGGCAGCACGGGCTACGAGGGTTTCGCAGAAGGTAGAGGCTGTTTCTGCGAGCGGCATTGGGTAGCGCATGTTAAGGTATGATGCGTCTTTGAGGCAACGGCCGTGGTAGCCGTGACCTAGCTCGTGGGCAAGGGTGAGCATTGCGTCAAAGGAGCCGTCAAAGTTTGACAGGATGCGGCATTGGCGAAGTTGGGGAACACCTGAACAGAAGGCACCACCGCGTTTGCCGTGTCTCGGGAATATGTCCAGCCAACGATTATCGAAAGCTTCGCGGGCAAACTTACCCAGCTCTTCGTTAAAGTCATTGAAGTTCTTTACGATAAAGTCTGCAGCTTCTTCAACCGTAAACTTCATTGAAACTGAGCCGACAGGTGCCAGTATGCCGTGCCATGGGAGGCCGTTTTGATATCCCAAAATTTCAGCTTTCTTTCTATAATATTTGTGAAAGACAGGTAAAAAGTCTTTCATTGCAGAGAGCATTGCGTTTAGGGTTTCCATGTCCATGCGAGATTGTTTTACTGTCATTTCAAGGGGGGAGCTGTATCCGCGGAGCTTTGCCACAGTAATTACTTCGCCCTTAATGGCATTGAGCGCGCTTGCAACAGCTTTATCTACTTGCTTATAACTTGCCAGCTCTGCCTTATACGCTGCTTCGCGCACTTCTGCTTTTTCTTCTCGCGCAAGGTTGCGCGCCATGGATAGGGACATAGTCTGCTCTTTTCCGTCAATTAGAACTATGACTTCCATTGTGGAGGTGAGCTGTTCCTTGCTCTTATTCCAGGCAGTTGATCCTGTATTGCGCATTTTTGCAAGCAGGGCCTCTTCCTTTTCCGAGAGCATGTACTTTGCATCTGCTTGAATTTCCTTTAAGTAGAATGAGTGCTCTTTTAATAGGGCAGACTTTTCGATCATGGAATCCAGATCGGCAGTCTCCGCAACAAATTTTTCAAACATCACTTGGGGCAGGCTCATCTCTGTAATCATCTGCTGGAACACGTCTTGGTTTTTAATTGCGATTGCATCTTCAGAGTTCGTAGAGATTGATAAATGGCAGAAAGAACCGATTTTTTGGAACTTCTCCATTCCCTGCAAAGCTCTGATAAATTCTTCAATTTTGCTTTGGGCATTATCTCTGCTTGCAAAGTTCTCAGCGGCCCATGCTTTTATTCGGGCAATCTCCTTCGCCGCCTCCTCCATGTCCTTTTTGAAGGCAGGGCTGTCAAAGCCCTCGTAGAGTTCCTTTAAGGACCAGGTCCAGTCTTTTTCCATATCTTCCCCCTTAGGTTTGATTACTTTAAAATAACATGCTATTGTATCATTATCAACGATATTATTATGTGTTTTAAAAATGTTTCCCGAGCCATAATGGCAGAACAAGCTCTCCTTGAAGGGGGTTTCTCTGTCCGGGTCATGCCTGTGCCCTCGAGTATAAAGGAGGGCTGTGGTTTTTGTCTGCGATTTTTACCGGAAGATCTCGAGCGGGCGGCGGTGTTTTTATCGGAGCGGGGCCTTACTGTTGGCGAGGCTTATGTCCCTGAGGAGACCCCTGTCTCTGACGGGCAAGTGATGAATTACAAAGAATATATATGGAAGAAAAATGCAAAAAATTGAATCACTCCTTTCAAACTGCACAAGCGGCGGCTGCGGGGCGAAGATAGAAAGCGCAGCTCTTGCCGGCCTGCTTGCAAGCCTCAAGCCAAACAGCAATGCAAACCTGCTTGTGGGTTTCGATGGTTCTGATGATGCTGCTGTTTATAAACTTGATGATAAGCATTCTCTAATTTCCACTGTAGATTTTTTCCCCCCCATGGTTGATGACCCTAAGACTTTCGGGAGGATTGCAGCGGCTAATGCATTAAGTGATGTCTGGGCAATGGGCGGGCAGCCGATACTGGCCCTAAACCTTGTCTGCTTTCCTGAAGCAATGGACAAGCAGATTCTTGCAGAAATTATCGCGGGGGGCCTTGAGAAAATTACCGAAGCAGGGGCCGTGCTTGGGGGAGGGCATTCGATTTATGACAGGGAGCCGAAGTATGGTCTTGCCGTTACAGGGATTGTCGAAACGGCGAAGGTTATTCGGAATAATACACCGAGGCCCGGAGATAAGCTCATCCTTACAAAGCCTCTTGGCATAGGGATAGTCATGGCAGCTCTCAGGGTAGGTATGGCAGATGATGATAGCGTCATGCGGGCAATTGCCTCCATGGAAAAGCTTAATAAATATGCCTGCGAGCAAATGATAGACTTCGATGTAAGCGCCTGTACAGACATCACCGGCTTTGGCTTAATGGTCCACACTCTCGAAATGGTGTCCTCCTCCGTAACCGCTGTGTTAACTCCCGGGGCCCTGCCCTCAATCCCTGCGGCAGCAGCCTATGCCGATGAGTACCTACTCACGGCAGCAGGGCAGCGCAACCGCAACCGTGCCGAAGAAACTGTAAATGTAGACGCGCTGCCCTTTTCCACGCAAGAGCTGCTCTTTGACCCGCAGACTTCAGGCGGACTTCTGATTGCCGTTGCTCCCGGCGATGCAGACCGGCTCCTCTCTCGTATAAGGGAAGCAGGTGATGTTGATGCGGCGATTATCGGGGAGATTGCACCAAGGTCCGGAAAACCGGTATTATTTAAGACATGATAACCTTAGACATGAGGGGGCAGCCCTGCCCTATACCTGTGGTGAATGCGAAGAAGGCCCTTGCAGTACAAGAAGTAACGGGTGTTGTAGTTATCGTAGACAATATTGTTGCTGTGCAGAATCTTGAAAAGATGGCAAAGGGAACCGGCTGTGCTTTTTCCTATACAGGTGCCGGCACGGAGTTCAGGGTGACTATTACGAAGGGCCCCGGGTTTAAAGCCGATGTCCAGCCCGTGCAGTCTGCGGATGCCGGGGGCAGCGAGTCTCCGGGACAAGGAAGCAGAGGCCCCCTAATGCTAATAACTGCCGACAGCATGGGCAGAGGAGATGATCCTGCCACCGCTGCCGGGGGTGTTGTTTTAACTACCTATGGGTTTCCTCCGGGTGAACTCGGAAAGATATTAATTAAAGGTTTTATTTTTTCGCTTACACAATTAGATCCTCCGCCTGAAGCTATTGTCTTTTTAAACAGCGGTGTTCGACTTACGGTAGAGGGGGCAAACACGGTGGGGGATCTTAAGACCCTAGAGGATAATGGCACGAAGGTTTATATCTGTGGAACCTGTGCCAATTACTATAATTTATCCGATAAAATCGGAGTTGGCAGTATTGTTGATATGATGTTTATTACAAATCAACTTGCAAAAGCATCCAAGATAATAACGATATAAATTTTAGTTAAACCTTACTTGCAAGTTTAGTTTTAAGTAAGTTTTTCCCTTTTCTTCATATAAGGAGCCAAAGCCATAACGTGTTGTACTTGCCTGCTCAAGTCTTGTATTATTAAGCAAGTAATCTTGGAACTCATTTCTATTATAGATATGATAACAAACTACTTCTCCGTTTCCTTTTACGATAATTATTCCGCCGGTTGCATTATATTTCCCTGTCCATATACCGGATGGAGTCATACCAAGAGCACTGTCTGTAAGGAAGTTCTTTATTTTATACTCATAGAAGGGATGTCCCTGTAATAGATTATATCCTAAGGGATTGTTTTTAGTTAGTTGATCTAAAGTTTTTGATAAAGATGCAGTTCCCGGGGTTGAGTACTTTATTAATAATAATTCAGATATTATCGAAGGCAGGTTACTGTCGATGAGCTGCAGGTTTTGTTGAAATGTGTCTGACTGAATTTTTTCAAAAACGATCTTATATCCTCTTCTGCGAATTTCAGCGATTCTACTTGCAATTTTAGGTGTTGTCTCTATTGAATTAATTTCTGAAATATCTATGCTGCCCGGGCCCATTACTTCGTAAATAAAGTTTGTCGTATTACCGGGATTAAACAATGTTGAGTTCATTCCAAGCAACGATTTTATACTAAAGCCAAGCTCTACCTGTAAGCCCGTATAGAAATCGTGAACAACGATCTTTATATCAGTCTTTTCAGTTTTTGCTGCAATAAGGGTGTATATATTTATTTCTTTTAAGAATTTTTCTATTTCAGGGATTTCAAAGGCACTCCCGCTTGAATGTATTATCTTTTCTAAAAGTCGCTTTGCCTGTTCTGCAAATTCTGTAATAGGAAATTGTGAAATTTCTTCTTTTGTAATGCTGTCTGTAATTTTGATGCTTTCACTGTTTTTATCGATCGAGTACTCTAGTTTTCTGTCATATTCTTGGCGTATTATCTTTATAATTGGATAATACACACCCCTTATCATATTTAAACTTGCATCTGCTGCATGGAGTTTCCCGTCTGAAAGCAGTTTCAGAAAGACATATATTTCGCTCCATTCACCCCTATTCCCTGTCATGGTTTTTTACCTTTTATCTAAACCTTTAATTGGGATAAAATTGCCTTCGCCGTTGCCTGAATCGCAGGAATTGCAACACTGTTTCCGAACTGCTTATATGCCGATGTATCTGAAACAGGGATAATAAATTTGTCAGGGAAACCCTGCAAACGTGCCCATTCTCTCGGTGTCATCCTTCGAATGCCTTCGCGATTAACTCCCCCGGTGATTTTTGTCTTTGGGGTAAAATCTGTAATTCTATCATCTAAAACCAGATTCCGCTCCCTGCCCATGCCGCCAACGACTATCGCATTGCTTATCCCTGAGTCAGAGATTACTTCGTACCCGAACCCATTGCCCTTATCCTCATGTCTTGCCTTGTGTTTTCTTAATGTTTCAAGATATTGTGTAGACAAATAATACTTTGTGTCGACAACACTCTTTTCTCTTATGTCCAAAAAACTTACTTTTTTTCCTTTAGGTTTTGGATAGCTAAACTTTTTTATTCCTGTATCCTTATGGAAACCGACAATAAATATGCGCTCACGATTTTGAGGCACGCCGAAATCCTTTGCATTAATAATTTGCGGCTCGGGTACAAAATAATTTAAGTCGTTTTCAAGTACATTTAAAATTGTTGAAAGTGTTTTACCTCCATTATGGTTGCGAAGTCCTTTTACGTTTTCAAGAAAAATAGCTCTGGGTTGCTTTCGCTTAATTATTTCTGCAACATCAAAAAACAAAGTACCCCTTGTGTCTTCGAACCCCCCCCTTCTCCCTGCAATTGAAAATGCCTGACAGGGAAAGCCTGCGCATAAAAGGTCAAAATTATCCGGTATATGGGATTTTGTCTCTTCCAGAGTAATATCACCAAATGGAACTTCCCCGAAATTAGCCTTATAAGTTTTTTGTGCATCAGTATCCCATTCACTTGAGAAAAGACATTTCCCGCCAAGGTTTTGCAAGGCAATTCTAAAGCCGCCAATTCCTGCGAATAAATCGATGAAGGTAAACTTTGTTTTATCACGAGATAAAAATGGTACGTTCTTGAAAGAATCATAATCTGCCGGCTCTTCGGCAGCTTTCAAGAAGGTATGCTCTTTAGGATATTCATCCGGTAAACAGTGCAGAATTTCCCTTACGCATTTTTCCGGCTCTTTCATAATTGTCTTACCCCAGAATCTTAAAACAGTCCATCCCTGCCTTTCAAGCTCCTCTGTTACTTCCTTATCTCGCTCTTTATTGCGTTCGATTTTCTGATGCCAAAATTCTGTATTCGATTTATGATCGTTTTTTCTATTTTCCCAGTCCTTCCCGTGCCAAAACTCGCTGTCACAGAAAACTGCGATTTTTTCCTTTTCAAATACGAAGTCCGGTTTTCCGTAAACACTCGAATCATTTTTTGTATAATCCAACTCAATGGCTTTTAAATGTGAATCAAGGAGCTGCTCAATTTTAGAATCTTTGCTTTTTACAGCTTGCATATTCTTTTTTCGCTGCTCCTTGGTAAGTTTATCCATAAAACACTAATACACCGCAAGTATGCCTAGCAGCCTTTCCTTGTCTATTGAGCGAAGGAAGTTGGCAAGCCTCGGGCCCTGATCTTTTCCGATTAAAGCCCTATAAGCGGCACGGAAAAGGTCTTTGCCTTCCATGCCCGCATCTTCTGCGATCTTGTAAATTGCTGCTGCGCAGGATTTATCATCATTATAATTTTCGATGCAGGCAATCAGATTGTCGCGGAGAGAGACAATCGCAGCTTTTTCACCGGCACTTAATTCCGAAGAAGCCTCTTCCCCGGGGGCCTTCAGTTTAAAGCGGAAATCCTCGGGGGCACATTCATCGACCCAGTACTTTGCGCAGAGTCCGCGGGTCTTAAGGGGGGGCAGTTGTTCAGTACCGGGACCGTCAGGAAGAGCGGCAAGGCCTTCGAGTGCCTTATCGATGTCGCCGTCTGCGATCTGAATAAGATTGCAAAGATGACGGAATGGCACCTGGAAAGGTTTTATAGCAGGCATACCCGGCTCCACTTGGGACAGTTCGTAGATGCGCTTTTCTTTTAAGTAAACAGTCTCGTCTTTTGCCTCTTCCATTTTCCAAGCAATACGTTCGGTTTTATCATAATCCTCATAAATCTTTATTACATCCAGATCAAAGGAAATCGTGAACTCAGTATTAGGCCTCGTCCCTGCGAATAGGTAGCGCGTAAGCTCAGGGGTATAGACTCGAAGAACTTCCGTAAGATTTACCACCTGCCCTTTGGAAGAAGACATTTTCCCGGGACTGCCCTTTAGACTTATAAAGTCATAACGAAAAGAAACCGGGGCATCCCAGTCGTACACATCCTTACACACAAGGCGCGCCGTGTCGAAGCTTCCACCCGCACTATGATGCTCCTTTCCCGCAGGCTCAAAGTCTACCTTCTCATACTCCCAGCGCATTGGCCAGTCAACCCGCCAAAGCAGCTTAACTGCACCGCTGCTCCTGAGGTCTACGGTTTCTGCATTGCCGCAAGAATCGCAGTTATAGGAAATGCCCCACTCTCCATCCCACCCGTCAATGCCGGTCTCGTCCTTATTGCACTTCTCGCAGAAGACGCTTATGGGCCACCACTCACCTTGAATTTTATGATCCTCGTCGCGGAATTTATCGAGGATATTTTTTAGATGTTCCTTTTTTTCAAGCGCCCTGCGCATCCCTTCGGCGTATTTGAAAGCGCGGTAGTTTGCTGCTTGGTAAAGGTATTCAGGGTGAATCCCGACAAGCGGAAGGCTCTGCTCGATGTCAACTTCGTGGTGCCTTGCATAGCTTGAGTCACGCTCCCAGGGGTCGGGAACCAGGGTGATAGGGAAGCGCAGGTATTTAGCAAGCTCATCCTGTTTGGGCATGTTTGCAGGAACCTTGCGGAAGACATCGTATTCATCCCAGGAGTAAATGAACCTGACATTTTTACCGAGGTCTCTAAGGGCCCTTACCACAAGCTCAACAGAGATAATCTCCCTAAAGTTACCGATGTGAACAGTGCCCGAAGGGGTAATCCCCGAGGCACAGGTATAGACTTCTTTCTCGCCCTTTTCGCGGACTATTTTTTGTGCGTACTCATCGGCCCAATGCACGGCCTTCTCGTTCTTCTGCATGATGACTTGAATCATACAGGATTTTACCCACTCTATCTATATAGGTTTTTAAATCTGTATCTATGCATCCTTAACATGGCAGGCGCAAAAATGCCCTTCCTTCCATTCTGTAAGTTCGGGTTGAACTTCTTCGCAGATTTTTATTGATTTTGGGCATCTTGTTCTGAAATAACAGCCTGAGGGCAGGTTCATCGGGTTTGGCACATCGCCTGTAAGGATGATCTTTTTCCGTTTGACGCGGGTATCGGGAATAGGTATGGCAGAGAGCAGGGCAATTGTATACGGGTGAAGGGCCTCATCGTAGAGCTTGTCTTTTGGGGCAATTTCCACGATTTTACCAAGGTACATTACGGCCACATTATGCGAAACATACTTAACTACACTTAGGTCGTGGGAGATAAATATGTATGACAGCCCGAGTTCCTGTTGGATTCTTTCCATTAAATCGAGAATCTGCGCCTGAATACTCACGTCAAGGGCGCTCACCGGCTCATCACATATAATCAACTTTGGGTTAAGGGCGAGGGCACGGGCAACACCTATGCGCTGACGCTGACCGCCTGAAAACTCGTGGGGATACCTGATATCGTAATCACGGGAGAGGCCTACAAAGTCCAATAGCTCCAGGACTTTTTCCTTTCTTTCGCTCCTTGAGCCGTATGCTCCCTGCAGATCCATTGGCTCTCGGATTATTGCCCCTGCTGTCATTCTGGGGTTTAGAGAGCCGAAGGGGTCCTGGAAGATGATCCCCATCTGAGAGCGCATCTTTCGCAGCTCATCCTTCTCCAGGGTTAAAAAATTCTTCCCCATGAAGTTGACTTCACCGCTTGTAGGTTCAATCAACCTCATTAAACTGCGGCCAAGGGTGGTTTTCCCGCAGCCTGACTCTCCGACTATGCCGAGTGTCTCTCCCTTATTTAACTTGAAACTGACTCCGTTTACGGCCTTTAGGGTCTGTTCCCTATAAAAAATCAGCCTTTTTCGTACCGAATAATGCTTGTGGAGGTCTTTTACTATAAGAAGTTCATTATTCAAGGCTTGCCTCCCAATTTTTATGGTACTTCCAGCAAGCTACGATCCGGCCGGCCACATCGCAGGTTACCGGTTTTTCCCTTCTGCAAATATCTTTGGCATAGTTACATCTTGGGTTAAAAAGGCAGCCTTCGGGCATTTCACCCTGGGGCATCATACCCCTAATGGCTTTGAGTTTTTCATTTGAGTGCAGTTTGGGCATGGATCTTAGGAGTGCCTCGGTATATGGATGAAGGGGGTTCTGAAAGAGGTCATCGACAAGGGATTGCTCTGCAACCTTTCCTGCATACATTACGATTACCTCGTCTGCCATCTCGGCAATTACACCCATATTATGTGTAATCATCACAACTGATGAATTAAATTTCACCATCATCTCTTTAATTAATTCGAGTATCTGTGCTTGTATGGTGACATCCAAGGCGGTGGTCGGCTCATCGCAGATGAGGATTTCAGGCTCACAACAGAGGGCCATTGCGATCATTACCCGCTGACGCATTCCGCCCGATAATTGATGGGGAAATTCATCCAAGCGCCTTTCTGCATCCGGTATTTTTACCAGATTCATCATATCTATGGCACGTTCCCTTGCTTCGAATGCTGTAATACCTTTATGGAGCATGAGCGCTTCTGTGATCTGGCTGCCGACTGTATATACCGGGTTTAAGGAGGTCATTGGCTCCTGGAAGATCATTCCAATATCGCCGCCTCTTATGGCCCTCATTCTGGTCTCGGAAGCCTTAAGAAGGTCCTCGCCCTTGAATAAAACCTGACCGCCTTCGATTTTACTGACATCCTTTGGTGTAAGACGTAAAATTGACAGGCTTGTGACGCTTTTCCCGCTGCCTGACTCTCCGACTATGCCAAGAACTTGGCCTTTTTTGATATTGAAGGACACATCGTCAACGGCCTTTCCAATGCCTGCAGAGCTGTAGAAATAGGTTTTTAAGTTCTTTACTTCAAGAATTACTTCCATTTTATGGCCCAGTTTCACATAATTGTTTTATATTGTCTAGAGGGGGTGTATTGTTAGGGATAATTGTAATTATTATTATTGACAAGTGTTATATATGATGGTAAGGTTAACTGTTAACTTGCTCATAATTGCCCCAAGTTGGGGTAAAATATTTTTTTGGAGGATTTTTGATGAGAAAAGTAATTTTCGTAGTCTTGGCTCTTGCTCTCGTCACCGGCATGGTATTTGCAGGCGGTGGACAGCAGCAGCAGCAGACCGGTGACAGGCCGGGCGTAGCCAGGAACAGAGCCACAGACCATTTGGTATGGGGCATGGGTTCTTCACCCGTAAACCTTGACCCCTCAGGGGCCAATGACACTGCATCGTCACAGCTTGCAAGGAATATCTTTGAAACCTTGGTTGTAATGGACGAAAACAATGCACCCACGATTCCGGGTCTTGCAGAAAGATGGGTATGGGATGATCCCACAAGGCTTAGGGTATTTATCAGGCAGAATGTAAGATTCCACAATAACGATATTCTAACAGCCAACGATGTTAAATTTACACTTGAAAGAGCAGCAGTATCCCCGCAGGTAGGCCATATAACCAATATGATCAACAGGGTAGATGTAATAAACAACAATGAAGCTGTAATCGTTCTTGACTATCCCTTTGTCCCCTTCCTTGCTCACCTTGCACACTCTGCAACAGGCATTGTTAACGAGAGGGCCGTAAGGGAAATGGGAGATGCCGCCTTTGGCCGTAACCCCGTAGGAACAGGCCCGATGCGTTTTGATAGCTGGATCACCGGTGTAAGTGTGGACCTTGTCCGCTTCGACGGCTACTGGGGTGGGCGCAAGGCATTACAGCGCGTAACCTTCCGCATTATCCCCGATCCTTCAACAAGGCAGATCGCTCTTGAAACAGGTGAAATTGATGTTAACGGTGTTGCAGCACAGGACGTACCTCGTGTCTTGGCAAATCCTAACTTACAGGTTTACCGCCGCTGGAATCTTGCAACCGAGTATATCGGTTATAATATGTCAAGGACCCCCTTTAATGATGTAAGAGTAAGGCAGGCAATAAACTACGCCCTTGATAAAGAAGTAATTGCAAGGGTTGCATATCCTAATGTAGGTCGCCCGACTGCGGGCCCGATCAATACCATGGTTTGGGGATCAACAGCAGATCAGCTCCAGCCCTTTGAGTATAATCAGGCAAGGGCAAGGCAGTTGCTGGCAGAAGCCGGATATCCGAATGGCTTTACCACACACATTCTCGTTTCTGACGGTGGTGCATCCCGTATAGACGCTGCAGAAATTGCACAGAACATGCTTGCCCAAGTAGGTATTACAGCCACTGTAAGGATCCTTGAATGGGGAGCATTCCTTGATGCAACCGCACAGGGCGACATGGATATGTTCATTCTTGGTTGGGTAACCGTAACAGGCGATCCTGACTATGGTCTCCACCCGCTCTTCCACGTCGATAACTTTGGCGCAAGGGGTAATCGCGGTTTCTATAATAACCCCAGGGTAAACACATTACTCGATCAGGGCAGACAGGAAACCAATCCTACCCAGAGAGCAGCAATATACCGTGAAGTTCAGCAGATAATTAGGGACGAAAGCCCCTGGATCTTCATCCAGGCAGGTGAAGTTGTAATGGCAGCTCATCCGGCTATGAGAGGCTTTGAACCAACTCCGGTTGGCTCACACGATGTCTTTAACGTCTATTTTGAATGGTAATTAATTAGACAGTGCCTGACCACTTATTAGTGGTCAGGCAATTATTTTCTCTAAACAGGTATATCCATGCATAAATATATACTGAGACGGCTGGCATTATTGCTGCCGGTTCTGATTGGCGTAATATTGATTATTTTTACGCTCGTTTATATCACCCCGGGTGATGCAGCGCAGATGATTTTAGGCGAGCAAGCGCAGGAAGATATGATTATTGCCCTGCGAGCCCAACTTGGCCTTGACCAGCCCTTCCTTATTCAATTCGGGTACTATTTATCCAGAGTTGTCCGCCTTGATCTTGGAACTTCCTATTTAACAAGGCAACCCGTCTTCGTTGAAATTCGGGATCGATTCCCCACGACCATGTTGCTTGCAGCATTAAGCGTATTTGTTTCGGTTATTGTGGGTATCCCGATGGGCATACTTTGTGCAACTAAACGGGGTACCATATTCGATACTCTATCCCAGATACTGGGCCTTATCGCCCTTTCAATGCCAAACTTCTGGCTTGGACTAATGTTTATCCTGATATTTTCCCTGCGACTGGGATGGCTCCCGGTCACGGGCTTCAATACCCCGTTACACTGGATCTTGCCAACCCTTACCATAGGCCTTTCCAGTGCCGGGTCGATAATGCGCTATACCCGATCTTCCATGCTCGAAGTAATTCGACAGGACTATATGAGGACTGCAAGGGCAAAGGGGCAAAAAGAATCGGTTGTAATTTTGAGGCACGCTCTAAAGAATGCCCTAATCCCCGTAGTCACTGTTGTCGGTCTTATGTTCGGCGGAATGTTGGGAGGAGCGGTTTTAACAGAGACGGTTTTTGCCATTCCCGGTCTTGGGGCTTTTATGGTGGCATCAATTCGTACAAGGGACACCCCGATTATTCAGGGGGGTGTTTTAATGATGGCCACGGTTTTTACATTTGCAAATCTCCTGGTCGACATCCTTTACGCATATATAGATCCGCGAATCAGATCGCAGTATAAATAAGGTGACTATATGGATACAGTAAAACGCAAAAAGAAACCCAGCCTTTATACAGATATATGGAGGAGATTTCGCAGAAGTCCGCCTGCAATGATAGGCCTTATACTAATTGCCCTCTTGGTACTTGCTGCGATATTTGCAGAGTTCATTACCCCGGAAGGACCTGACAATCAGGATTTTGCAAGAATGAATGTTCTTCCGATGCAAAGAGCGGACGTGGGTACCCTGCATATATTTGGTACTGATAACCTCGGAAGGGATCAGTTTACAAGGATTATTTACGGGGCAAGGACATCTTTACAGATTGGCTTTATAGTTGTGGGCATTGCAATGGTATTCGGAGTCCTGCTCGGCTCTATAGCAGGTTATTATGGCGGAGTCAGGGATACCATCATAATGCGTGTTGTTGACGTCTTCCTTGCAATACCGAATATCCTCTTAGCCATTGCAATTGCTTCGGCCCTTGGACCGGGGATGTTCAATGTTATGATTGCCGTAGGAATAGGCTCCATCCCCGGTTATTCCAGAATGGTAAGGGCAGCAGTACTTACAGTAAGGGAAAATGAGTTTGTGGAAGCAGCAAGGGCCATTGGCGGGAATGACGTTCGTATTATTCTAAGGCATATCATACCCAACTGTATGGCTCCCCTAATCGTACAGGCTACCCTCGGCCTTGCAGGATCGATTCTTGCAGCAGCGGGCCTTAGCTTTATCGGTCTTGGCGTTATGCCGCCAATCCCCGAATGGGGTTATATGCTTTCCCAGGGAAGGCGCTTCATCCGCGATTTCCCGCACCTGTCATTATATCCGGGTTTTGCCATAGTTATTGTAGTTCTTGCCTTTAATATGCTCGGTGATGGTCTTCGCGATGCCTTTGACCCAAAATTAAAGACCTAAGGGAATAATATGAGTAACAATACACTGCTTGATATTAAGGACCTGACTATTCATTATATAACCGATGATGGCACTGTCCGAGCTGTTAATAATCTGAGTTTTTCCATGGATAAGGGTGAAACTCTGGGCCTTGTTGGGGAAACAGGAGCGGGTAAAACTACAACAGCCCTCGGGCTCCTCCGGCTTGTTCCAAATCCACCGGGTAAGATCGTAAGCGGGGAAGTATGGGTTGACGGAGAGAATATCCTTAAAATCCCCGAAGATAAGATGCGAAGCATCCGTGGGGAAAAGATCTCCATGATCTTCCAGGATCCAATGACAAGTTTGAACCCTGTTATGCCTGTTGTTGACCAGATTGCTGAAGTAATCTTGCTTCATGAAAAAGTTACAGCACTTGAGGCGAATAAAAAGGGTGAAGAAATGCTGATGCGTGTCGGGATCAAGCCGGAACGAGCAAAGGATTATCCGCACCAGTTCTCGGGCGGTATGCGACAGAGGGTTGTTATTGCAATAGCCCTTGCCTGTAATCCCGAGCTGCTCATTGCCGATGAGCCTACAACAGCACTCGACGTTACGATCCAGGCACAGGTTCTTATCCTAATGAAGAACCTAAAGAAAGAGTTCAATACCTCGATGATTATGATAACCCATGATCTTGGCGTAGTTGCGGACATTTGTGATAAGGTTGCGATCATGTATGCAGGGAATATCGTTGAGTATGCAGAGAAGCGGGAGTTGTTTAAAAATCCGAAGCATCCGTATACAATTGGACTTTTCAATTCGCTCCCGGATATAAAGAAGGACGTAGAGAGCTTAAATCCGATTAAAGGAATAATGCCTGACCCGACAGATTTACCTGCAGGCTGTCCTTTCCATCCCCGTTGTGATCAGGTAAAACCTGAATGTTCGGCAACCGTGCCGCAAAATGTCGAGATCAAAGCCGACCATATCGTAAGATGTTTGCTTTATAAATAAGTAGAGGGTGATAAGATGGCTGAAAAACTGCTGGAAGCTAAGAATCTAAAGAAGTATTTTAAGACCAAGAGAGGCATGCTCCATGCCGTTGACGACGTTGATTTTGTGATCAATAAGGGTGAAACTCTGGGTCTTGTTGGTGAATCCGGCTGCGGGAAATCCACCGTTGGCCGCACCTTGCTTCGTCTCCTTGATGCTACAGGAGGGGAAGTTATTTTTAATGGCGAAGACATTTTAAAGTACCCTAGGTCGAAGATGCGCAATTTACGCGAAAACATGCAGATCGTTTTCCAAGATCCATTTTCTTCTCTTAACCCCCGCCAGAGCGTTTCAGAAATTATCGGTGAGCCCTTATTGATAAATAAGAAGACAGCAAATAGAGCAGAATTGCGCAGTAAGGTACTCTCCCTTATGAGTACAGTTGGCCTTGCCGAGCGTTTGGAAAACTCTTATCCCCACGAATTGGATGGGGGAAGAAGGCAGCGTATCGGTGTTGCAAGAGCCCTGGCACTGAACCCGCAATTTATCGTAATGGACGAGCCGGTATCAGCCCTTGACGTTTCCATCCAGGCGCAGATCCTGAATCTTATGGACAACCTACAGAAGGAGCTGGGTCTAACTTACCTCTTTATTTCGCACGATCTTGGTGTAATAAAGCATGTAAGCAATAATATTGCCGTAATGTACCTTGGTAAAATCGTAGAGATGTCCGACTATAAATCCCTCTTTGAAGACCCGTTGCACCCGTATACAAAGGCCCTGCTTTCGGCAATTCCGGTGCCTGATGTGGACGAGAAGCGGGAGCGGATTATCCTTGAAGGGGATGTGCCAAGCCCGATAGAACCGCCGCCCGGCTGCCGTTTTTACGGACGCTGCTTTGCCCGTATAGATAAGTGTAAGAATATTACACCGGAGCTCCAAACTATTTCTGAGGGCAGGCTCTGTGCCTGTCATATAGTGGAACCCAGGGCTTAGTTGAAACTGCTGCTTAAAGTATTCGCAATCTCTTTATCAATTAACCTGGTAACGAGTTTTTTGATGCTCCTTTTTTTTCTCTTTACAGGCAGACAGCCGATACTCGATATGATTTTTAATGCGAACTTTTTTATTGGCGCATTAGTTATTATGGTTGGAATTTTCTTCCTTATTCTGCCAATGCGCCTCTTGTTTATGGCAAATAAGCTGGTTGATCACACTACTTTCATGCAGCGTTTTGCTGAGGATCGTGAGCAAAAAAATGCCAAAGCCCATTATTTTGTTTTTGTCGGGATCATGGCAATAATTGTTCCTGCTCTTATTCAGCTTATCATTTGGATCTTTGCAGGTTCCTCATAAAGAATGCTTTTCAATACATGCAATTAAATCCGGGGGATCAAAGGGTTTTAGGATATAGTCCACTGCACCAAGAGATCGGCCCTTTTCTTCATCTTGTGAGTCAGCCATTCCGGTTAAGAAAACTACAGGAATATGCTTTGAATCCGGCGACGATTTAAGGATTTCTATGGCTTGGTAACCGTTCATTTCGGGCATATCTATGTCAAGAAGTATTAGAGCAGGTTTATTGTTTTCCAAAAGGGCAAAAAGTTTTGCTGCCGAGGGAGCTGTTGCTACTATATAATGATCCGAGAGAACATTTTTCCCTATTCGGAGGTTTGCAGGATTATCATCTACCAGAATGACAAGTTTCTTCTCTTCTGCCATGCTCTCTCCTTACTTATTTGCGTTTAAGAAATCCTCGATGGTTTTTACTGCACTATCAAATTCAGTCATAAGCACCTGATCCGATACCTTTTCAAGCAGTTCCTTAAACTTGGAATCAAGGTTCTTCCTGTCAAAATCGTTTAGAAAAAATTCAATTTCGGATGCATTTTTCGATTTTAATGCGTTAATAAGATCATTTAAGTAATCGGTGTTCAGAGTCTCTTTCTCATCATTCTCCGATTCCATGCTTTCCAGCTTTTCCAGAGCTATACGAATATTTTTTGATAGTTCTGCAAGATTCTCAATAAAGATAAGGAGGTTTTTTTGCACAAGGGCGAGTTCCTTATTCTTTGCGGCGCTTTCAAGGTCTGCTGCCTGAGTGTATAAGCCCATAGCTCCAAGAGTGGCAGAAGCGCTTTTTAGGGCCTGTACTTGGGTTAATAGTGATGATATGTGTTTCTCGGGGAATTCGGTGCCCATATTTCCGTCTGCAAAGAGAAAAAACCTGAGCATGCGTAAACGCCCTTCCGCATCTCTTCGAAACATGGACAGAACACGGCAATAGCCTTCAATTGTACCGCCGGTCATTGTAACACCTTGTTCTGTATCAACTCCCGGGATTTCTGGGATTTTACTCATATCTCCTCTATGATCCAATATTTTTGCAGATACGTCTATAGTGGATCAGGGGATATTAAGGGCCGATTTAATATTTTTTACCAATTCGGTAATTTCTTCGGTTAACTTTGGAAGTCTTTCGCGAACTGTTTCTATGTCTCCTGCCTTACCTGCTGCTTCCACTTCTGCCGCAAGGGCTGAAAGATCGTTTGCTCTTATGGATGCTGAAACACCCTTTATTGCATGGGCCTGGGAGCTAATCTCATCGAGTGCATCCTCCTCCGGGGCTTTTTCCAGCAGCGGCAGGCGTTTTTCGGCATCCTTACAGAAAAGTTTCAGCACTCTAATAAAAAACTCTAGTTTTCCGCCTGTCATTGCTATACCCTGTTTTACATCAACTCCCGGAATTTGAAGTTCAACAGGTTCTTCTTTTGCCTTGCCTGCTTCGATTGTTTCAGCCTTCTCGCCTTTATCTTCTCCCTTTACCCTTTTTTCCTTAGGTATCCATAGGGTAAGCATTTCGTCAAGCTTGGAAATATCAACAGGTTTGGCAAGAAAATCGTTAAATCCCTTTTCGATGAACATCTCCCTCATTCCCGATACAGCATTTGCCGTTAGGGCAATAATTGGCACCTGCTTACGTTTAGTTTCCTGGTCCTTCTGCTGCTGCTCCCAATCTCTGATTGCCTCTGTTGCTTCAATTCCGTCCATTTCAGGCATCATATGATCCATGAAAACTAAGTCATATTCTCTGCGTTTTACAAGTTCAATTGCCTCAATGCCGCTCTGGCAGGTATCTACACTTGCCTTATAAGGTAATAAAAGACCTTCTGCGACTTTTAAGTTTGTCGGAATATCATCTACAATTAAGATCCTGGCACTTGGAAGAGTAAATCTGATTGTGCTAAAGGTGCTTGAGCTTTCAAAATAGTCTTTGCTGTCTGCCTTGCCATTAAGGGTGTTTGCAATGGATAGGGACTGAACAGGAAGGGAAATGAAGCGAACATTAGAAATATAGGATTCGGTTCCCCACTCTACCATTAGGGCTAAAGAAGGCTTCTTGCCTCCCTTGAAATCTTCGGCCGGTCTTTCCAGATAAGGCTTAATTTTTTCATAAAGGCCGTAGCCCGAGAATATAAAGAACCATTCCTGTTTAAAAAGTTCATTCGCAAAGTCTTCTACATTCTCAACAGATGTAAAGGGTACATCCAGATTTTTCAATGACCAGCTAATGGATTTTTCATAAACGGCTCTCCGCTCAAAAATTAGGATTTTCTTCTCTCTTGGGTTTTCCACCTTTGCAAAGGGAATATTTTCGTCAATCTCCTGAGGAAGTACTGCAGTGAATACGCTTCCAACCCCGTACTCACTTTCTACTGTGACATCTCCTCCCATTGTCATGCAAAGTCTCTTTGTAATTGCGAGACCCAGACCTGTCCCTTCGATGCTGCGGTTCTTCTTTGTGTCAACTTGAGCGAAATCGGTGAACAGTTTTTCACGGTCATCGGCCTTAATGCCAAACCCGGTATCAGTGACAGAAATCTGAAGCCAAAGCTGTGCGTCTCCCCTGTCTACCCGCTCCACAGTAAGGCTGATATGTCCCTTGTTTGTATATTTTACAGCGTTTGAAAGCAGATTTAAGAGAATCTGCCTTAGTCGTATCTCATCACCAATAAGAGAATGAGGAATATTGCCGTCTATATTCGTATAAAATCTGACAGGTTTCTCCATAAGCCTTGTGCGAATTATACTGACCACATCATTTACAAGGGATGCAAGGAGATACTTTGTCGGGATAATTTCGAGTTTGCCTGCTTCAATTTTAGAGAAGTCTAATAGGTCATTTATTATTGAGATAAGGTTACCTGCAGCTTGTCTTATATCAAGGACATAGCCCTTGGAATCCTCAGAGAGATTTTCTCGTAAGAGAAGCTCGGCCATTCCTGAAATTGCATTCATTGGAGTGCGTATTTCGTGGCTCATATTTGCAAGGAAGCTGCTCTTTGTACGGCTTGCTGTTTCTGCAGCCTCTTTTAACTCAAGGAGGCGGCGATTTTGTGACCTGATTTCGTCAACAATGCTGAAAACATATTCACCGGTATTTTCAACATTCTTTTGATACACTACAAGCATTTTTTCAATGTCTTCTTTAGAGACATTCGATTGTTGTACCATTGCTCCAAGGCTTTTTCTTATTACTTCAAAGTTGGCTTCATCTGCCCCGGCATCCATGCTCCCCTTAAGATAAGAAATGGTGATGTTTAATAATTCACTTCGGCTTACTATGTCAAATACCAAAGACTTTAATTTGCTGTCGGTATAGTGAAAAAGACGTTTTGCCTTATATGGGTCTGTGGCTCCCTCAGGCGGGGGAGTGCCGAAAATTACTGCGGTTAAGGTCTGGTTATGATGGGTGAACAGTTCCTCTCCGTATGTATTAAAGCCGATCATTGGATGACAGGCGAAGACATTGTTAAAGTCATTGAGCTTATTAAGTTCTTTTAATTCAAGGTATCGCAGAACGCAATTAAAAAGAAGACATCCCTGTATGCCCGGCAAGAACTGTGCTGCCACAGATAAGCTCTTCTCTGCATGTTTTATTATATCGCCTTGAGTTAATAAATGTACTTTCGTTCCTGCTTCGATATAACAGTAAAATTGAAGTCCAACTCCATCTATGACGGCATTTGGGCTTCTGACATAAACAGAGTCTCCGAATCTTAGGCCCACCGGATGTTTTGCAAAAATACCTGCATCCAGTTTATTTACATCGTCTATACCAATTTGCTTTGCATAAAAGACTGCGGCAGGCTGTCCGTCTATTTCCCAGGCAATACGCTTCATTGTTTCTACACGAGTGATAGTAAAAGAATTGTCGGTTGGCAGATAATGTACATAATGGTTAAAGAAAAATGGAATCTTCATTTTTAGGATTGCTGCTGAAAGAGCGTCCCCTGATATCAACTCTCCTGTGCTTACAAGGGTCTTTGTAAAAGTAAGTATGTCCGCAGCGGCTCCGCCTACAAAGGCCATGTTTAAATCCTGCTCCATGGCGAACTCTTTCATGATTAGTTCTCCAAGGCAAAGGCCATCAAAGAAAATGAGCCCAAGGTATTCGTCAGGGTTTATATTTTCGTTCGCCGTCTTTTCTTTTAGCTCGTTTATTGCAGCTTTCGCGGCCTTTATCGGGTCTTCTTTTACACCTTCCTGAAATGATACAAAGACTTCTTCAACTTCCTCATCAGAAAGTGACATAATAGTAATACCGCTTTCAATTGCACCGGTGCTTGACCAGCCGCCTATCATGGAAGCGCCTATGCAGGTTGCCCCCGGAAACTTTTTAGATATATGCTTGTGAACTTCGTACTCTTCAAGTTCCGGGGAAAAGAAGTAAATAATAGCTTTAATATTTTTTTGATCAACTTCCTTTAATATAGAGTCAAGGTTATGATCATGGGTGGAAGCAACTTTTATTGCCATATTTACTCCATTGTCCTTATTAAGTTACGAACAGTTTTTAGAGCATTTCCAAATTCTGCCATTAATACATCATCGGAAATTGTTTCAAGAGTTTCCATGGTTTTTTTATCAAGTGATAATAATTTTAAGTCTTCTATTATATTGTCAATTTCTTCTGCTTTTTCAATTCTTAAGGCAGATTCAAGTGCCTTTAAAAGCGGAGTGCAATTAGGCGGAGGATCGGTAGGCCCATCTTCCTCATTTTCATTTATGGTGGCCTTTATGCTTTCAGTAAGTTTTTCTAGGCCTTCTGCAAATGAAGAAAGTTTCCCTTCTATTATGTCCATTTGTCCTGCCTTCCCTGCAGCCTCTATATCTGCCGCAGCCTGAGAAAGTGTTGCTGCACCAATTGATGCACATGCACTTTTTAAGGCATGTACCTGCGTTATGAATAAGGTTAGGGATTCAGGTTTCGGCATGGTTCTTATTTGAGGAAGGCGTGAGAGAGCATCTTTGCAGAATAAAGATAAAACATTGCGGTAACGTTCATCCGTACCGCCTGTCATTGCAATGCCGTTTTTTATATTAACCCCAATTGCAGTAAGTAAGGGATAGTCTGTGGTCTCCGTAGGTGTGCTTTTTGGAGTCTGCCCTGCACCTTTCTCTCTTCTTTCTTCAGGGATCCAGCGCCTTAAGATATCATCCAGCTTTGAGACATCAATTGGTTTAGCAAGAAAATCACTGAAGCCCTTTTCCAAGAACATTTCTCGCATCCCTGAAACCACATTTGCAGTAAGAGCAACAATCGGAAGGCTTTTGAAGTAATTGTCATCTAGTTTTCTAATAATTGATGTTGCTTCGATCCCATCCATTCCGGGCATCATGTGATCCATAAATACAATGTCATAATTATTGTTTTTTATTAACTCAATCGCCTCTGCTCCGCTTAAGCATGTGTCCAGCTCTGACTTATAAGGCGAAAGAAGGCCCTCTGCGACTTTCAGGTTTACTTCAATGTCGTCTACAACGAGCAGCTTGACACCGGGAATTGTAAATATCCCGCTGCTTTTTTGATTAGAGTCTTTATAGTATTCCTGCAATGCTTCCTTGCCAATAAACTCATTAGCTAAAGGCGTTTCAGAATCAATACCTTGAGGTAATAATACAGTGAATACACTGCCCTTGCCGTATTCGCTGCTTACGCTAATGCTGCCATCCATTGCCTGGCATAACCGCCGTGTAATTGCTAGACCGAGGCCTGTACCTTCAATTGCTCTATTCCTTTCAGTATCCACTTGGGCAAAGTCACCGAAGAGTTTCTTCTGGTCTTCAGGTTTAATCCCCTGTCCGGTATCGGAGATTGAAATTTTGAGAAGTATTTCCTTATCCTGGCGTTTTTCTGTCTCTATGGAAAGGGTAACTTGGCCCCTTTGGGTAAACTTAACAGCATTTGAAAGCAAATTAAGTATAATTTGTCTAAGCCTTACTTCGTCACCTATAAGCTTATTTGGAATGTCTTGACCTATATTAATTTGTAAACTGACAGGTTTGTTCTCAAGGCGCATGTTTATTATGCTTGCAGTATCATTTATAATCGATGAAAGAAGATACTTTACCGTGATTATTTCAAGTTTACCAGCTTCGATTTTCGAGAAGTCTAAAATATCGTTTATTATTGAAATAAGGTTAGAAGATGCCTGTTTTATATTTTGTGCGTCAGTCCTTGCTTCGTCGGGGAGTTCCCTTCGCAATAGAAGTTCTGACATCCCTGTTATCGCATTCATGGGAGTGCGGATTTCGTGGCTCATAATGGAAAGGAACTGGCTCTTTGCCTGATTCGCGCTTTCGCTTTGTTGGGCCTTTCTTCGGTATAGCCATATGCCGAGACTGCCTGAGAGAATTGAAGAAAAGAGGGAGAAGAAAAGCACGGTGCGCATTATCCTGATATTGTTTCTCTGTGTAATAATAATCTCATCGCTTAGGTCTACCCCTGCAGCAGCGTAGACAGAACCGTCAGGTCCGAATACAGGAGCAAGACCTGATATTAGGCCGTCCCAGCTTGTGGTATAGGTACCAAGATCGGATGCCCAGGGGTTTCCGGCCATGATATATGGAACTGCCTCTGCTGTAGAAGGGTCTTCATCAATATAGTAAAAAAGTTCCGGAGTAACCATCCATTCTTCATCCTCATCATTATCAATGATGTACTGGATGCGGCCATCTTCATAACGCCAATAATAAACGTAGAGCACTCTATAACTTTCAGCGAAGCTCATGAGTCTTGTTCTTGTTTCTTTCCATTCAGGTCTTTCCATGTCTTCACCTGTATGGAAGAGATCAAGTTCCTCTACTGTTAGAAATGTTGAAGCAGCCTGGGCGGCGGCAAGAAGATGGTGATGAATACTTTCTTCTACAGCGCTTTCCATGTGGCTTATATAAACAGATACCACAATAGTAACAATTAACATAAGTGCAGCGGAAACTGAAAACAATGAAAATACGAATTGCAGCCTGTCAATTAATTTCTTGCCGGATGGTCTCATGCGAACTCCTTTATCTTCTCTATGGCGCTTTCGTATTCAGCCATTAAAATATCGTCTGAAATTTCTTCAAGAATTCCCTTAGTCTTTTGATCGAATTTTTTATTCAATAGATTGTCAAGGCATAAGTCAATTTGATTGCTTTTTCCGGATTCCAATGCCTTAAGCAGTGCTGAAAAGAGCTCTTTAGCTTTATCTGAATCGATATGTAAATCGGCTTCTTCTGTTTTATTGTCAATTGAAGCTTTAATTGTCCGTACAGTTAAAGTAAGAGTGTTAATAAAACCGGGAAGTAATCTTTTTATTTGTTCAAAGTCTTCTTCTCTGCCTGCCGCTTCCAATTCTGCAGCTTTTTCTGAAAGCTCAGCTGCACCAATGGAGGCGCTTGCACTTTTTAGGGCATGAACATGAGTTATATAAAGAGATAATGAGCTTGCATCAGGTACTACTTCAAGCAGAGGTAGACGTACCCCTGCATCCTTACAAAAAAGTGCAAGGACATGCTCATAGTACTCTTCCCTGCCCCCTGTCATGGTAATTCCCTGTTTGACGCTAATACCAATATCTGTAAGAAGTTCCTTATTGATCTTGCTCTTTGCTGCCTGTTCAACCACCCTTACTCCGGCTTCTCGCTTTTCTCTTGCTATCCAGCGGCCAAGTATCTCATCCAATCTGGAAATATCTATGGGTTTAGGCAGAAAATCGCTGAAGCCCTTATCAAGGAACATTTCTCTCATTCCGGAAACTGCATTTGCCGTAAGTGCAATAATCGGAGTGTTCATGCGATCATTCTCCGCTTCCCAGGCGCGGATTAATGTAGTTGCTTCAATTCCGTCCATTTCAGGCATCATGTGATCCATGAAAACAAGGTCATAGTCGTTTTTCTTTATTAGTTCTATGGCTTCTTTACCGCTCAAACAGGTTTCAAGCTCAGCCTGGTATGGGACTAAAAGTCCTTCTGCAACTTTTAAGTTTACTGCTATATCATCCACAACAAGGAGTCTTGCCTTCGGGATGGTAAAGCGGGTTTTACTTAATTGGGCAGTGCTGTCATAATAATCGAGTCTGTCAGAAATTCCGTTCAAGGTATTTGCTATAGAAAGTGTATGAACAGGTAATGCTATAAAGCGAATATTAGGAAGATATACTTCAGTTCCCCATTCGACCATAAGGGCTAAGGGCGGTTTCTTCCCCCCGGGGAACTCTGCATTTGCCAAGGCAGGTTTTATTTTATTATAAAGACCGTAACCTGAAAGTATAAATGTCCATTGACTAAGAACAAGAGCTTCTATAAACTCAGCCTCGTTTGTTACCATTGTATATCGAACGCCCAGGTTTTTAAGTGCCCAGCATACAGAGTCTGCGTAAATAAGACGTCCTTCGTAAACAAGAACATCCATTTGATCACTGTTTGTAACGGCGGCAAATGGATCATCACCTTCAATATATTGCGGAATTATTACTGTAAACTCACTTCCTTTGCCGTATTCACTTACTACACTTATATCTCCTCCCATTGCAATACAGAGCCGCTTTGTAATTGCAAGGCCAAGACCTGTACCCTCTATACCTCTATTCTTTTTCGTATCAACCTGCATAAAGTCTCCGAAGAGTTTCTGCTGATCTTCAGGTTTAATGCCCCCTCCGGTATCACCTATGCTTATTTTAAGCCAAACATGCCTTTCTGATTTTTTTTCACTTGTAATGGACATGCTTATGTGTCCCTTCTCTGTAAACTTAGCTGCATTTGAAAGAAGGTTTAGTATTATTTGACGCAGGCGGACTTCATCTCCGATTAAATTGTTTGGAAGACTTCCGTCTATATTTGTGTAAAAACGAATTGGTCTTTCAATAAGACGCATCCTGATTATATTTACAGAGTCGTTAACCAACGATGAAAGCATGTATTTTACAGGTAATATTTCAAGTTTGCCCGCTTCAATTTTTGAAAAGTCAAGGATATCATTTATTATCGAAATAAGGTTACTTGCAGCCTGCTTAATATCTTTAACGTCACTCCTTGCATCATCAGGCAGATCTCTTCTTAAAAGCAGTTCAGACATTCCGCTTATTGCATTCATTGGAGTGCGTATTTCGTGGCTCATATTCGCAAGGAAGCTGCTCTTTGTGCGGCTTGCTGCTTCCGCTTCTTCACGCAGCTCCTGAAGCTTCCTGTTCTGGATTTCAATGGCCCTATCTTTGGTTTTTCTTGTTGTTTCTATTACAACCATTACAGAAAATACCAGGGCGTAAGTTACAATTAAATGTATTGGAATGGTTAGTTCATAATCGTATAGAGAAAGGCCCGGTATTACCATCTGAAGAGATATAAGTACTAATGCAATTGAAGAAAAAATAATACCCGGTTTCATTCCCATAAGCATAATTGTTGTAAGGGGGTACATATAAATGAACATGAAGTTGGAGCCTTCTGCTTCACCAAGGTATGTAACAGCCATGCATAAAAAGCCGTAAAAAACCATGAGCATTGCAGCAGGTACTATTTGCTGCACCTTCTTTGCTCTAGAAAAAACTATTGTAAGAACGGCAATCAAAAGCATGACAGAGCAGGCTATTACTGTGGTATACTTGCCTTCAATGAATCGTACTACAATAAATCCCATAAGAATTCCGCCGCCAAAGACGCTGATAAAATTTAATAGCACATAACGAATGAGATAATCGGACATGCCGAAATCATTCTTTTCGGTATACTTTCCTGATGTTGCGAAATTTACAATAAACCTAATAACCGGATTTGTACTGTATGTTTTTTTCATTAAATTGCTTTCTCCTGACATTTCCTCTGACGCATAACCTCGTAGAATAGCACCCCTGCTGCAACAGACACATTTAAAGAATCTATTCTTCCAAGTGAAGGTATTGAAATCATTACATCGCAGCTTTCGCGAAGGAGCCTCGATATACCTGTTCCCTCTCCTCCAAGTATTATTGCTGTCTTACCCCTTAGGTCACGCGTATAGGCAGTTTCTCCTTCCATGTCTGCGCCATAAATCCAGAAACCGCTGTCCTTGAGCAGCTCAACAGCTCTCGGCAGGTTTGGAGTTTCTGCCTGTAAGACCCAGGCAGAAGTCCCTGCCGAAGTCTTCGAGATAACATCAGCATGCTTTGCAGTTCTTCTCTGCCTGCTTATTACAAGGTCGACTCCGAATTGATCGCAGGAACGAAGGATTGCGCCATAATTGTGGGGATCGGTAATTTCATCAAGGATGACAACCAGGGCATCATTTACCTGACTTTCTTCGTTCATATTCTGTAAAAATTCTTCAATGGAGATATCCGGCCCCCCGGCCCCTCCGTCAATTTCCAGAATTATTCCCCTATGATTCGGAGAGAGCCTGTCAAGGTCGGCAGTCCCAACCCTCTCAAGCCGTATCCTCTTCTCGTTGGCTAATACCGTGAGCTCCTTTGCCCTTGGCCCCGGTTTTGCAATTAAAAGTGTACCGCAGGGACGCCCCGATTTGATTCTTTCTTCAATTGCATGAAAGCCGGTAAGGTAGATCATTTTTTATACCGTATATGTTGATGCACCGGTTTTCCCACCCTTACCGGTCCAGTTCGTGTGGAAGAACTCGCCACGTTTTCTGTCTATACGCTCATAGCCATGAGCTCCAAAATAGTCCCGCTGAGCCTGAAGCAGGTTCGCAGGCAGTTTCGCACATCTATATGCATCGAAATACTCTAAGGCGGCACAAAGGGCAGGTACCGGAATCCCGGCTGTGATGGCTGCCGCCGCAACCTTACGCCATGAGCTTTGAGCTTCCTGCATGATAGACGTAAAGAAGGGATCAAGGAGAAGGTTTGATAAGCCGGGGTCCCTGTCAAAGGCTTCCTTAATTTTATCCAAGAATGCCGAGCGAATAATGCAGCCTCCCTTCCACATAAGAGCTATGGCTCCGTAGTTCAGTTTCCAGCCATACTCTTTTGCAGCCTCTCTCATTAAAAGAAAGCCCTGTGCGTAGGATACCAGCTTTGCTGCATAAAGGGCCCTGCGCAAGTCTTCGATGAAGGCAGTTTTATCTCCGCTGAAAGAAGGCAGAGGCCCTGAGAAAACTTCTGAGGCTCTTACACGCTCGTCTTTTGCTGCAGAAAGGCAGCGGCTGAAAACTGCTTCGGCTATCAAGGTTAGCGGTACGCCAAACTCAAGCGCCGCAATGCCTGTCCATTTCCCTGTTCCCTTTTGCCCCGCTGTGTCTAGGATTTTTTCAACAAGGGGGCCTCCGGTGGTTGGGCCGGCTGTGGAGCCGGCCGCGTCGCCGGGGCCGCCGGCATCGTCCTTATACTGAAGTATGTCAGCGGTTATTTCGATAAGATAACTGTTTAGCTCACCTGTATTCCACTCTGCAAAAATATCCCCCATTTCATCGGAAGAGAGTCCAAGCAGAGTTTTCATTAGAAAATAGCTTTCGCATATTAATTGCATATCACCATATTCAATGCCATTATGAATCATTTTTACAAAGTGGCCTGCGCCGTTTTCTCCCACCCAGTCACAGCATGGCTCTAGGTTTTTGCCTGCCGTGGCTGAAATTGCCCGGAATATTGGCTTTATAAAGGGCCAGGCTTCAATTGAGCCTCCCGGCATTATCGAAGGCCCGTTTAAAGCGCCTTCTTCTCCGCCTGATATACCTGTTCCTATGAAATAAAGCCCCTTCGATTCAATATAACCACTGCGTTTTATACTTTCAAGGTAATTTGAATTGCCCCCGTCTATAATTATATCCCCTTTTCCCAATACTTCCAAAAGCTCTTCTATAATATCATCGATTGCTACCCCGGCTTTAATCATAATCATTACTTTTGCGGGTTTAGAAAGGGCCTCGGCAAGGTTTTTTAAGCTATTACATCCGATAATTCTCTTTCCCTTACCTCTCCCTTTGAGAAAATCGTCTACTTTCGCTGCGGTTCTATTATAAACAGCCACGGTATAACCCTTGCTTTCCATATTCAGAATCAGGTTTTCTCCCATTACCGCAAGACCTATTAGACCGATATCTGCTTTACCTTCCATTAAATTCTCCCATCATCATTATATCATAAATAGAATATCTAATCACTGGACAAAGGGGCTATTTTTATGTCATAGTGGAACATGGAAGCCCACCCGTCAATGCGATCCATATTTCATAATATTTCTCCTTTGGATCACCGTTATTCACTTTCCGAAGAGCCGCTTTATAATGCCCTTATTCCCTGGATTTCTGAGGAAGCATCTGTGAAAGCCTGCATTAAGGCGGAAATTGCCCTTATTATTGCCCATCTTTCGATTAACGGAAAAATGACTGAGGGTTTAAGGAAGGATTTGGAAGAGGCAGGCGAGCAGGTAGACCCAAATGAGGTCTACGAAGAAGAGAAAAAAATCAGCCATTTCATGCGTGCCCTTGTAAACGTTTTACAGAAGAAGTTATCGCCTGAACTTGCACCCCTTGTGCATCTTGGTGCTACAAGCGTGGACATTCTTGACACTAGTCTTTCCTTGAGAATCCGGGGCCTTACCCGGGAAGTTCTTCTGCCTGAACTTGTGAAGCTGGAACTGCTCCTCTGCGATTTTGCAGAAAAGGAGGCTGGTACCCCTCAGCTTGGGAGGACTCACGGCCAGCATGCGGTGCCCATCACTTTGGGCTTCGCAATTGCCGAGTATGTTTCACGCCTTGGGAAGTCCATCCTCGAAATTGAGCGCCTTGAAAAAAACCTGAAAGGCAAGCTTGCAGGAGCTGTCGGTGCGTATAACGCCACATCCATGATTGTCAGTGACCCGGTTGAGCTTGAGCGTCTGTATCTTGCAGAGCTTGGTCTTGAGCCGTCAGAACACTCTACCCAGCTCGTTGAACCTGAATATCTTCTAAGACTTCTTCTTGAGTTCAATATCAGTTTTGGGATCATCGCAAATTTAGCAGATGATCTTCGCAATCTTCAACGCAGTGAAATTGACGAATTACGGGAAGGCTTTTCGGCAGAGCAGGTCGGCTCTTCGACTATGCCCCAGAAACGAAATCCCTGGAACTCCGAGCATGTTAAAAGTCTCTGGAAGGCCTTCATGCCAAGGGTGATGACCTTCTTCATGGATCAGATAAGCGAGCATCAAAGGGACCTTACCAATTCTGCAAGCCAGAGGTTCATTGCCGATTATATCGCAGGCTTTACCCTTGCGGTAAATCGTATGGCAAAGGTTGTTAAGGGTCTCGGTGTTAATAGGGAAAGGCTCTTAGGAAACCTGCGCGGGGGAAGCGGTGCAATACTCGCAGAGCCTGCGTACATACTCCTTGCCGAAGCAGATGCACATGAAGTAATACGAAGAATCACCCTAATTGCAGAAAAGGAAAAACTATCATTTTCTGCTGCTCTTGAAAATGACGGAGAAGCAATTGACAGAATCAGTGCTAAAATGGCTGAGCTTGGTTTAATTAAACCGGGAGAGAATAAAAAAAGGGAAGCTTTAGATTGGTTTGCTAAGCCTGAGCAATATAATGGTCTTGCAACCTCTAAGGCCCAATCCATCGCATTAAAATATCGTAAAATTTTCAGGAGGTAATATGTTTATCGAAGCTCTTTCTTATGACGATGTACTCCTATTGCCGGGGTACTCGGATATACTCCCAAGAGAATGTGATGTCACTGCAAAGCTCTGCGGAGAAGTACACCTAAATGTTCCGATTATATCGGCAGCAATGGACACAGTAACAGAAGACAAGCTGGCAATTGCCCTTGCACTCGAAGGCGGCGCAGGTGTAATTCACCGTAACTTGAGCCCCGAGGAGCAGACAAGGCAGGTTGCAAACGTTAAGCGCTATCTTAATTGGATTATTGAAAACCCTGTAACAGTTGCGGAAAAAACTCTTGTTGGAGATGTTAAGCTTCTCCTTGGCAAGTTCAATGTTTCGGGCGCACCTGTAATTGGTGCAAAAGGAAAGCTAGTCGGTATTATCACTGCAAGGGATCTTCGATTCTGTCAGGATGACTCACTTCTTGTAAGCGAGGTCATGACTAAGGATCCGATAGTCGAAAAAGGTAAGGCTTCTGTTTCCAGTGCAAGGGAGAAGTTCGGAAAATACCGTATTGAAAAGCTCCCTGTTGTTGACGAAGAAGAAAGACTCACAGGTCTTATAACAGTTAAGGACATGGAAAAGCATGAGATTCACCCGAGGGCTGCAACCGACGACTCAGGCAGGCTCTTGGTGGGTGCTGCCATTTCACCGCAAGACTATAAGGTGCGGCTGCCGCTTCTTGTCGCCGCAAGGGTAGACTTTGTTGTTATGGACACTGCTCACGGAGATTCTAAGAATGTGATTGACGCAATTGCAGACATAAAAAAGAATTTTGAAGTTCCTGTAATTGGCGGAAATGTTGTTTCAAGGGACGGCACAAAGAGGCTTATTGATGCAGGTGCCGATGCAATCAAGGTTGGTATAGGCCCCGGCTCCATTTGTACGACAAGAGTTGTTGCAGGTGTTGGTGTGCCTCAATTTACTGCAGTTTGGGAATGCGCAGAAGAGGCCTCGATTTCAGGTATCCCTGTTATTGCAGACGGGGGGATCAAGTTTTCAGGAGACATACCAAAGGCTATTGGAGCAGGTGCCGATGTCGTTATGATTGGCAATCTTTTGGCGGGGCTGAAAGAATCCCCGGGTCAGGAAATTTTTTATGACGGGCGAATCTATAAGGAATATCGGGGCATGGGCAGCCTTGGCGCAATACATGACGGTGCAGGGGATCGTTACCAGATAGGTAAGGACGAGTCGCCCGCGCCTGAGGGCATCGAAGGCCGTATCCCCTATAAGGGTGAATTAAGGGACTTTGTCTTTCAGCTTGTATCCGGGCTAAGGAAGGGCATGGGTTATTGCGGCTGCAAGAGTATAAATGAGTTAAAACGATACCGCAAGTTCGTAAAGATAAGCTCTGCAGGCCTAAGGGAAAATCACCCCCACGATGTGGTAATTACAAAGGATGCGCCAAACTATTCCCGAACTTAAAAATAAGCTTGAAGAGCTTTACCTGGAATATAACAGGCCTGACTTTATTCCCAAAGACCCTGTCAAGTTTCCGCATAGGTATAAGAAAAAAAGTGATAGGGAGATAGCAGCCTTCATTGCCGCAACCATAGCTTGGGGGCGTAGGGATCTGATTCTTAGATCAGGTGAAAGAATCTTTGAAACTTTAGGGCCAAGTCCTTATTCTTATGTGATGGAAGAAAAATTTCTTAGTTTGGATGATAGGGGTAAAAGCCTGCATCGTACTTTTTTTGAAGACGATTTAAAATATTTCTGCCGGGGTCTTAGGGCCTGCTATACTAAGTATGATAGCCTCGAGGCTCTGTTTACTCAAAGTGATAATATTTTTGACGGCATCAGCCTTTTCCGCCGAACCATGGCCGAAGGAAACGGCGGCCTTTACTCAAAGCATGTCGCTAACCCCGATTCAGGGTCTGCCTGCAAGAGATTAAACCTTGCTCTCCGCTGGCTTATCCGCCGTGAAGGCCCTGTTGACCTTGGACTTTGGAAAAGCATTTCTCCTGCTTCACTTATCATTCCGCTCGATGTTCATGTGGGCCGCATAAGCCGTAAGTTGGGCCTTTTGCAGAGAAAAGCCAACGACAGAAAGTCGGCGCTGTTTCTTACAGATAGTTTGCGAGCTTTCTGTCCCGAGGATCCGTGTAAGTATGACCTTGCCCTATTCGGGTACGGGGTTGGAGAAGAAAAGTATTAAGGAGGTTTAAGATGTCAGTAAGACTTTATACAGTTCCAAAACCAATAAATGAGCATGTATTGAGTTATGCCCCGGGCTCGAATGAAAGAAAGCGTTTAAAAGAAGAGATTGAACGTCAGTCAAAGATGGTCGTAGAAATCCCTTTGATAATTGCAGGCAAAGAGATTCACACAGAAAAGAAAATCCAATTAACAAAGCCGCACAATCATAAGCATGTCATTGCAAATGTATCTATTGCAGGCGAGCACGAGCTGAAATTATCTGTTGAAGCTGCCAAACAAGCAAAGGCAGATTGGTCAGACATGCCTTTTGAGCATAGAGCAAGTATTTTCTTGAAAGCTGCTGAATTGATTTCTACAAAATATCGTGCCTTTCTAAATGCAGCTACAATGTTGGGGCAAAGTAAAACTTCTTACCAGGCGGAAATCGATTCAGCATGCGAGCTTGCAGATTTCTTAAGATTCAATGTATATTTTGCTGAATCAATTTACAGAGAACAACCATTCAATGAACAAGGGATTTGGAATAGAACTGATTTTAGACCGCTTGAAGGTTTTATTGTTGCAATTACTCCATTTAATTTTACTGCTATTGGAGGCAACCTATGTTCGGCACCCGCATTGATGGGAAATACAGTTGTTTGGAAACCGTCAAACACATCATCCCTATCAAATTATTTTATTATGAAAATTTTTATTGAAGCCGGATTGCCGGATGGTGTAATAAATTTTGTTCCCTGTGAAGGCTCGAATGCAAGCAAATATCTTCTAACTGACACTGACTTAGGCGGAGTTCATTTTACCGGCTCAACAGGTGTTTTCAATACAATCTGGAAAAACATTGGAAACAATATTGAAAGATATAGAAGTTACCCCCGTCTTGTTGGCGAGCTTGGAGGCAAGAACTTTGTTTTTGCACATTCTTCTACAGATATTGATACTCTTGTTGTCGCTCTGGTTCGGGGCGCCTTTGAGTATCAGGGGCAAAAATGCTCTGCAGCATCTCGAGCGTATATTCCCGCATCCATTTGGGATGAAGTAAAAACAAAACTTCTTGCCGAAATCGAGAAAATTAAAATTGGAGAAATTGAAGACTTTACGAACTTTATGGGCGCAGTTATAGATGAGAAAGCATTCGATAGAATTACCTCATATATTGACGAAGCAAGAAAATCGGATGATACAGAAGTTTTATGCGGAAACTATGATAAAACAACCGGTTGGTTTATATCGCCGACTGTGATTCTAACAAAGAATCCGAATTATCGCACAATGAAAGACGAGCTTTTCGGCCCGGTTCTTACTATTTACATTTACGAAGACAAGGACTTTTTAGATGCTCTTGTATATTGCAATACAGGATCAAATTATGCCCTTACAGGAGCTATCTTCGCAAAAGACAGAAAAGTGATAACCTATATGGAAAAAGCACTTTCTTCTGCAGCAGGCAATTTTTATATTAATGATAAGCCCACCGGAGCCGTAGTAGGGCAGCAACCATTTGGCGGCTCAAGATCATCCGGAACAAATGATAAGGCCGGAAGCGCTCTAAATCTTTATCGCTGGACTTGTCTTAGGACTATAAAGGAGACATTCACAGCACCAACGAGAGTTGAATATCCTTTTATGAGTAAGGAGGATATTTAATAAAAGCTCATGGTGAATGATAAAGAAAAACCATAAGTTGATAAAACCTCGAACTTATGATACACTAGTATAAAATGGAGAAAAAACCATGAAAAAACCAGTCTTTTTATTACTTATTCCAATGCTTGTTGCAATATTTGCACTGTCTTCCTGTGACAGTTTTTTTAGTGACAGCCTTGGAAGTTCAAGGGATTATGACCCTGCAAAGATAAGTCTGACAATAGAGAATGTGGGCGACTGGGTCAGGGCTTCGGTGGGGAATCCTCCTTTGGCCAGGGCAGTCACAATAGCCATAATGGATAAAATTGACTCTATTGTAGACGAAGCGGAAAGAGCGGTATTCCTTCAGCATGCGGCAAGACTTGCAATGGAAGCATCCGGAGTCGGTATATCCATTTTGCAGAATTCAGGTGATCTTCTGGGCGGCTTCACCCTTGAAGCAGGCCCTGTAGACCTTGCCGAAAGAATGAAGGATTTACTTGATTCACTACAGAGTGATTTTGAAAATAAGGGAGGAGTCGATACGGCCGATAACCTTGCCTCCCTTGTGAATAAGGGGATAAGCGGAGAGGGGGCTCCGAGGTTCGACCCGGAGTTTGCCGACAAGCTGAGCTCTGCGGATGTTACCGAAGCTATTATTGTGCTTCTGCTTGGAGAAATGTCAAAGCCCGATAATAATTTTCACTCAGGTAATATTAATATCGCAAATCTGGGTCTTAGGGTGGGCGGCAGCCCTGTTGCAGTTCATGTCGTCGGAGACGGAGATAATCCTCCGAGTGAAAATGCAACTGCCCTTGCAGCTTACCTTAACCTGATTACAGATGACAGCAGATTCGCAAATAATCCCTTTACCAAGGCTATAAGCAATGTCTTGCTTACAGGAGCCGAAGAAGAGGAAGGTGAAGAGGAAGAGGACGAAGAATGAAAAGAGCTATAATTTGCTTTTTACTCTTTGCCTGCCTTCTTACTCCGGTTTTTTCAAGAGTTATTGCAATGCCGCAGTTGTCGCTGCCTACTGCAGCATCAAATGGCTTTGGCGGAACTCATGTTAGTTTTACCGACAATGTTTACTCCCTTCTCGTAAATCCTGCAGCAATGGTAAGGGTGCGGCAACGCAGTTTTTTTAGTCTTTCACCATCTATTATGAATCCCCAATTTATTGTAGATTCAACAAGGTATGCAAGAGAGTTGTTTACAGCTGCTGCAACCGTAAACCTTGATACCTTTGGAGAAGTGCTCGGCAATATCGGGAATGATCTTGGAAACAGGGAAGGTAAACTAGCACTTGGCCTTGATCTTCGCGAGTTCCCCCTTTCGTTTGCATGGGTTACTAATGGCTTTGGTTTTGGCATTTGGAACAGAACCTTTATTAATGCAAACATAGAAGGAGTGTATTTAGAAGGGATTTGGGTTTCTGCAAATATTTTCACTGATCTTATTGTGCCTGTTGGATTTGCCTTTAGGGTGCTTGATAATGGTAATCATTCTATAGATACCGGGATAACCCTTAAACCTTATTTCAGGGGGATGATCTTCGAGCAGGAGAGGGTTTCTGTTCTTACAGGTGAGGAAAATAATTTTGCCGAGCGGATTAATATTCCGCTTATGACCGGATTCGGGTTTGATCTTGGCCTTTTATATAGAATCGATCCTGGTTTTTCTGTCGGAGCTACTTTTACCGATATTGTAAACCGAGCATATGTTATACGAAACCTTAATCCCAATATAATCGAAAATAATACCTACTATGTTCCTTTCACGATGAATCTTGGACTTGCCTATGACTTTAGGCTTGGCCATGTTTTGGATGATGCACCCTTCCTATTGAACAGTCTTGGCTTTACATTTGCATTTGACTGGCGGAACATTGTTAATGTTTTTATGCAATATCCATTACAGCAGGGCAACTATCTTGATCGGAATGCCGCCCTTGATATAGGCGTAGGTTTTCAAATTTCCTGGCTTGATATTATCTTTGTTCGTATAGGTATGAGTGATATGCTCCCTGCAGCGGGCCTTGGCATTTCTCTTGGTCCTGTTGAAATTGATATGGCCTATTATGGAAAAGAATTCGGAAGAGAGCCGGGCCTTCTCCCTACGGCGATGGTTGACTTTAGTATTGCAGTCCGCCCTTTAACTGCTGTAAGAAACTGGCCTTGGGCAAGACGAGCTCTTTTCAATAGGAGAGGTGAATGAAAATTGTTGTAATAGGTGCTCAGTGGGGTGATGAGGGAAAGGGAAAGATAGTTGATTATCTTGCACTTGAAGCTCAGTTTATTATCCGCTTTGCAGGCGGCGCTAATGCAGGACATACTATAGTTATTGATGATGAGCAATACGCACTGCATCTGATTCCCTCAGGCGTTCTCTACCAGGATAAAATTGCAATACTTGGCGCGGGGATGGTTATCGACCCGGAGGCTCTATTCCGTGAATTAAAGATGCTGAATGACAGAGGCATTGATACTACAGGCAGGGTGCTGATTTCCGACAGGGCCCACATTGTACTTCCCCGTTATATCAATATTGACAAGGAGAGGGATGCTGCAAGGAAAAAGCCGATAGGTACCACCGGCAGGGGCATAGGTATCACCTATTCAATGAAAAGTGATAGGGATGGCATTCGTTTTGCTGACCTTGAATGGAAGGAAAAGATGGACGAGCTTGAAAGCGGGGACAGGGACTTCCTTGAACCCTATCTTGAAAAGCTAAGGCCCATGATAATTGACCTTGCTGCCTATCTTGGCCACCGAAAAAATTCCCATATACTTTTTGAGGGCGCACAAGGCACCCTGCTCGACCTCGACCTTGGAACTTACCCCTACGTTTCAAGCGGTATGTCCTCAGCAGCAGGGGCCGCAATAGGCGGCTGTGTCGGCCCGAGGGCCCTGGATAAGGTCCTTGGTGTCTTCAAGGCGTACTCAACAAGGGTCGGTAACGGCCCCTTCCCGAGTGAGTTCAACCTTGATTCAGAGGATGAGCTTTGCAGTTTTATCAGGGAGACCGGCAGAGAGTACGGAGTCACCACAGGAAGGCCGAGGCGCTGCGGTTACCTCGACCTTGTAGCTCTGCGCTATAGCTGTCAGACCAACTCCATCGACTCCCTCGTAATGACCCACCTTGATGTCTACGATACCTTGAGTGAGTTTAAGGCCTGCATCGCATATCGCATTGACGGCAAAATGGTAGAAACCTTTCCTGCTTCGATTGAAGCTCTTAATTCTGCCGAACCTGTTTACCGCAGTTTCCCCGGCTGGAAGAGTCCGCTTAAAAATGCAATAAGTTATGCTGACTTCCCTGTTGAAGCAATGGAGTATATTGAGTTTATCGAGCGCTTTTGCGAAACCCCAATTGATATTGTTTCTGTCGGTTATAAAAGAAAAGAAACGATTATAAGGAAGAGTCCATGGGTAAAGTAATATGATTGATATAGAAAAATTTATCGAAGAAGTTCAATCGAGTCTTCCTGAAAAGGTGGGAGATAATCCTGTACTGCTCCTAATTTCAGGAGGAGTAGATTCAACTGTATTGGGTGCACTCCTATTGAAAACCCTAGACCCGCGCCTAGTGCATCTTATGTACATGGACACAGGGCTGATGCGAAAGAATGAGACTAATAATGTAAAGGCCCTTTTATCAAAGCTTGGAAGTGTAAACCTTCACATTATTAATTGCGAAGAAGATTTTCTTTCTGCGCTTGCAGGTATCGAAGACCCTGAAGCAAAACGCAGGGCTGTCGGAGATACTTTTATTAAAGTGCAGGAGAGGGAAACTGCTAAGCTTGGTATTCCCGATGCATTTCTTACACAGGGCACCATCGCACCCGATGTAATTGAAAGCGGCAATGAAGGAAATGCGAGCCTTATTAAGAGTCATCATAATGTTGGGACCCCTCTTGTTCAGGCAAAAAAGCAGGCGGGTAAGCTCATCGAGCCCTTTGACAAGCTCTTTAAGACCGATGTCCGCGCACTTGGTGCCGCCTTGGGACTCCCCGAGGACACTGTCAAACGGCACCCGTTCCCGGGTCCGGGGCTGGCAGTGCGCATTCTTGGCGAAGTTACCCGTGAGAAATGTGATATCCTCCGCGAGGCTGATGCTATTTACATTGATGAACTTAAAAAGCGCAATCTTTATAATGAAATCTGGCAGGCATTTGCGGTTTTAACTAATTTACGATCTGTTGGAATAAGCGGAGGGAAACGCAGCTATGGCCGCGTGCTTGCTCTGCGCGCAATTACAAGCAGCGATGCAATGACTGCAGAAGTTTATCCTTTTAATCTAAAAGATCTGTTTGAAATTTCTGCTCTTATTACAACTAACGTAAAAGATATATCCAGGGTGACTTATGATATTTCAAGTAAGCCCCCCGCAACAATTGAATGGGAGTAATAATATGAGATCTTTATTGATTGAAGAGTTGACTTGGCCCGAAGTTGAGGAAGCACTTGCCAAGGGAATGAAGACGATAATTATTTATGCAGGTTCCATTGAACAGCATGGCAGGCACCTGGCAGAAAATGCCGATGCAGTTGCAGGTTATGCTCAAGCTGCGGATCTTGCCAAACGTCTTGGTAATGCACTTGTAGCACCTGTCATAAGGCCCGGCCTTTCTGCCCACCACCTCGCCTTCCCCGGCAGTCTCACATTACGCCCTGAGGTTTTCAAAGGCGTTGTAGAGGATTATATATCATCCTATATACACCATGGCTTTGATAAAATTGTTCTTTCTTCTTCACATGGCGGAAACTTTGATGCACTTGAGGAAGTTGCAAATGCATCAAAAATAAAGTATCCGAATGTTCGCTTTGCCACAGGCTATAGCATGAAAGATTTAGCCAATCTTATTAACGAGGCTGAAAAAGAAGAGCAATTAAAAACCGGTACATGCGGTGGGCATGGATGCGATTATGAAACATCAACTATGCTTTTGCATTCTCCGCAGTATGTTTTTATGGTGAAGGCTGAAGCAGGATACATCGACACATTAACAATGGAGCTTATCGAAAAAATGAGGCGCGAGGGAATTAAAGGCATTACTCCAAACGGTGTTCTCGGTGATCCGGCTGGCTCAAATATTGAGCGTGGAAAGAGGTACTTTGATAAGATTCAGCAATTTCAGGAAGATAGGGTACGCAAAGAACTTGGTATTTAAACAGGGCTTACCTTAAAATAAGCATGGTAGGGAGCATTGTTTGCAAGGAAGAGGGGAATTAGTTTATGCCCTTCAAAAGAAAACTCTAAATCGCCTGTTTGCCGGATACTGCTTAAATCTTCACCCGGTATTTTTAATTCGATAAAATCAGCTCTTTCATCTTCAATCACCATAACAAGAGGCCCGTAGTAAAGGCAGGCAATACTCGGATCGTCCGGGGCTCTTTCAAGCCGGAAACCAAATGGGAAGTTTATCTCTATTATATCTCCTGTTTTAAAACCTGCCCTTATACCGGCATAGCCTTCCTGCATTGTATAATCAATTTCAAAAGAGTTTAGTTTTATGACTGCTTTCCCGTTCAACCAAGACGGAATGCGAAACCTTAATTCCAAATCTCCACTGCCTTCAATTTCAAATAAGGTCCTCTGCTCTTTAAGAAAATCTCCTGTCTGCTTTATTCTGATGCCTTTTTCCTTCCATTCTGCAATACTTGGAATATAAAGATTTACATATAGAATATTTCCCTGTTTAAAGTAAATGCTTTCCTGATACTTTACATGACTTTCAAGCCCTGTACCGTGACAACAGGAATTACCCTGAATGTCAAAACTTTTCTTACCTCCGGGTAATAATGGCATGAAATAAGTTGATCCCCCTGTTGGACCTAAAGGGTCGCCGTTCCCTGCAATATGGTTAAAGAGTGTTCTTTCGTAATAGTCCATATAATTACTATTTGGATCATATTGAAAGAGCATGCCTGTTAGTTTCAACATATTATAACTTACACAACTCTCTGCGGTTTTATCTGTCAGATAGGCTGCAATGCTGTTCGGCTCTTTGAACATTTCTCCCTCTCCGATACCGCCAAGGCTAAAAATATGTGCATCTGTCGCAAAATGCCAGAAGTTACGCGCTATGTCATAGCAGCGATTGTCTCCTGTTTGTCGAAACACTTCAAATGCTCCCACAATTTGTGGCACATGCTGATTTGCATGGATATCGCATAGGGTATTAATATTATGGGCCATTGGTATGAAGAGCTTCTCGTTTTCAAAGAATGCGGCGCTTTCAATGTACTCAGGCTTCTTGCTTATCTTGAATAACCTTGCCATAACTTCATTCATCCCGCCATATTCACCTGCAATATACATTGACCACATTTTATTTAGTTGTGCGTGCGGTAATTTGCTTAGCCGTGCATGCACCCATAGCCCAAGTTTTTCTGCGATGACAAGGGCCTTGGGATTGCCCCCGTATTCATAACAGTCAAGAAGACCTGCCATTATTTTATGCAATGTATAGTAAGGTGCCCAAATCTTTGGGTAAACTTCATATTCTTCAAGTTTGTTAAACTGTTCTTCGGAGTATGCGCTTAAAAAGCCGGGAGAGTACTCTCCGCTTACTTCTAAGCTATTTTGACATTCTTCAAGAGAATCTATCATATAGTCAATCTTTCTTTTGAACCTTTCTTTGTTTTCACGGCCCCCCGCGAAAGCAAGTGCAAGTCCTGAAAGATAATGTCCTGTAGTGTGGCCCCTGAGGTTGCCGTCAGGAGAGTCCCACCCTGTCATTGGCGGTGCATCTTTTGGGTCAAGGCCCGATGCCCTGCGAAAGTTATAGAGGAATTGGTCGTCGTTGCAGGTGAGCAGAAATTCTTCAAAGCGCAGGCGGTTATCGTTAAAATGCCCCGGGAGAAGTTTCACTTCTCCAAGAGAAAAGCCCTGCACCTTTTGCACATGATTTAGCTGCGCAGGTTTTTCTATTTTTTCAAGAACGCTTATTCTTGCTTCAGGAATTAGATCGGGCCTATTTATTAATGCCTCCCCTTCAACAGTATATATACCGGGTTCAAGGGATGTAAAATTAGGTATATCCTTCCATTTTACGGGAACAGTGCCAAAAACGCCCGCTTCTTTTTTAACGATTACGCATGTCGGGAGCCGATATTCTTCTCCCATTGCAATTTCTAGAATTACAGGTAGAACCTCAACTATTGAAAGACGGGGAGGCTGCTCAAGTACCGTTACTTCAAAGCTTTTTTCCAGGCAGACGCCATCTAAGCCGGCGGTTACAGTAAGTGAAACAATCCGATTACCGCTCCCCGGCCTTGGCCTTGTTACTTTACCTTCGTCAGAGAGAATATTCTTAAAGCCTGAAACCCAAGTGAAGATTGACCCTCCCCGTCCTTCTTTAGGAAGAGTTAAGTCTGTCTCTACAGTAAAGAGATTACCCAGATAAATATCATCCAAATCTTTTTGTATAATTTCTTTGTTAGTCATGAGCAACCCCTTAATATATTGATAAACCTATTCCAGAATATTTTAAGCCGGCCTTTTCTGCCACTCTTTGAGATGCCTTATTTTTAATAGACGTGCTGTAAAATGGAATTATATTAGAACCTTGCAGCTTATTTATCCAATTAATTAATACCTTTTGCGCATGGCTTTTTCCCCGATGTTCCTCTATTGTTTCAATTCCTGCCTCATGTGCGCCATCACCTATTCTTACACTCCTGCAAATGGAGACAAGCACATTGTTTTCTGTAATTCCAAAACATGGCTGACAAAAATGGATTTCTCCGGCTAACCAATCAAACTCGCCAAGGTTTATTTTATCGATATTTTCTTTTGCTATTAATATACATTCATTAGATGATGGGTTAATCTGCCAATTATGATGATAAAATATTTCTTTTTCATAATTTACACCTGCTAATATTTTTAAATACTCGTCTTGAAAATCGATTAATTTACTTTCATTCAGCGCCGATTCTCTTTCCAAGAAACTCTTCAGTTCTTCTATAGTTTCTCGTAAGACATCCTTGCCAAAATAATAAATTATCTTGCCATCGATTTTAGTATCATCGATGGTTTTCCCAATATATAATCGCGGAGCAGGTTTTGGAATTGTACTTGGCTCATTTATTGAAAGGAGCTTGGACTCCGGACTCAAAGTAAACAGCGTTCTTATGCGAATTTCAAGAAGCTCTCTTTCCGGCATCATAGATCACCTTAATATTCAAAAGAGTAGCTTATATGGTCGCATACCGGAGAAAACCCTATCTTTTGATAAATGCTATTGGATGTAGGGTTTGACAAATCCGTAAAGAGAGTGCAAAAAGTTTTCCCCGATTCCAAAGTATCTCTGCATAATTCTGCAACCACAGCAGAGGCATAACCTTTTTTCCTGTGACCGGGCGGAGTATAGACAGCAGCTATTGCCATACCGTTTTGACTAGGCCTTGATCTTTTTGCCATGCTTACAATGCCCTTATCATCCCATACAAGGAACTCTTTATTGTTTATACCGCTTGCAGCCCATTCAATATTACGCTCATTCGAAAATGGCTCATTGATTTCTGCAGAAAACTCCATGCCAAAATTCTTAATTGTATCGAAGTCTTCTTGTACGGCAAACCTGTAGCTCCCCGAAGGCTTTTTATATTCAAGCACATTGATTAGCTTATACACACGCAGGTTCATTTTAATTTCATGTTTACACCCTGTATGATTCACCCATTGTTCGGCAATCCTTTTTGCGATGCCTAATTCGCCGTTAATCCCCGGGAGCTTTTCAAACTGCGTATGAACATTTTTGACAAGTTGCTTTATTACTTCATCATTTACGTTTTTATATTCATAGACTATTAGATTTCTGGGCGGTGTTATGAGTGCGGCAATGGAAATATCATTTTTATTGTATGCAATGCAGAAGAATGGTTCTTCATTGCCATAAGTAAACTTATTTTTAATCAAGTTTTTTGAAAGCCCGAAAATAAGGTTTGAGTTTATTTCATCTTCGCACAGTGCAGCTCCGCAATGATCAAGGAAAGTTGCAGCATCTTTGGGGTTTATTATATGCATTTTAGGATTTCCCGACCTTGTTCATTACTTTCCCCAGAAACTTTTCGTTTTCGATTATGAAGCGGCTGTGGGTGCCTTCCCCGATTATACCCGCCTCATCAAGGGCTTCGACTTTAAAGCTCAAGGCCCTGCCCTCGATACTCAAAAGCTCGGCTTTTGCAATGACCTTCATTCCCAAGGGAGTGGCTGAGAGATGCCTGACATTGACTTCTGTACCGACCGTAGAAAAGGCCTCGGGGAGAAGCGGGTCCACTGCAGAGAGGGCTGCCCCTTCCATAAGGGCAATCATTGCAGGAGTACCATATACCGCAAGGCCGCCTGAGCCAAGGCTAAAGGCACTATTTGCCTCGCTTACGGTTTCTTCTTTCTCGTTTTTTAAGCCAATCTTGATCTTTTCGCTAAAGTCCATTGAAACATTTTAACATAAATGATTATATATTGGTATAGAGACAGATGTATGGCAAGTAATCTATCACCTTATAGGCTCGCAAAAGCCAGAGATTTATTCAATATTTTCAGCGTTTTCAATGCCCTTTCATGGCAGTTCCTTACGGGCAATGTGGTAGCTCTGTTTGCCCTTAGGATGGGAGCAAGCCCAACCTATATTGGAGTTTTAAGCGCAGTCCTTTATCTCGCATTCTTTTTCCTTCCCCTTGGAAGAGCACTTACAAATCGTATTTCCATGGTAAAAATCTTTAGCTATGCCTGGGGCGGACGTTCACTTGGAATGATTCCCCTGCTCTTTGTCCCAATTATTTTTGCTGCAGGGCATCAGGACCTTGCCCTTTTAATTACCCTGCTTGGAGTTGCCGCCTTCCACATTATCCGCGGCCTTGGAATGATTGCAAATAACCCTGTTTTAAGCCACCTCTCTAAGGGCCCCGATCAGGGCAGTTACCTGACCCAAATCCAAGTACTGCAAAGCGCTGTTGTAATGTTTGCAGGTTTTATTATTGCCATGCTTTTAGGAAGGGATCCGCCTCTTTTTCTGTATACAATTATTATTGCCGTTGGGATAATCACAGGTATCATAAGCGGAGTTATCGTCAATAAAATACCTGAGCCGGAAGCACAGGAAACCGGAAAGGGGAAAAATTTAATCGAGGTAATTAAAGAAACAATGGAACAGCCTTCTCTAAGGCGTTTTATCATCATTGTACTTTTAGTAGCTCTTGTTTCCGGTGTTTCAAGGACCTTCCTTGTAGTTTATGCCCGTGAAGTTTTTGATCAGAGTGATGGTATGGTTGCTCTCTTTGCAGTATTCGGCGGGCTTGGGCATCTTATGATCGGACTGTTTATCAAGTTTCTCGTTGACCGTGTAGGTGCTAAGCCCCTGTTTACAATCTGTGTAATTATAAGCTTATTAAGCATGATCCCGGTTTTATTTTTCCCTGCATCACAGAGTGATAATCTTACGACTGTGATTCTGTTTTTATCTTTTCTGTTTTTCATGTTGAGCTTTGGCTGGCTTGGCTCTGAAGGAATCATGCAGACTTACTTTATGGCTATGGTTCCGGTTGAAAAAATGACCGACATGGGGATGATCTATTTTTTTAGCTTTGGAATTGCTGGGGTTGTCGGTTCACTTTTCGGCGGAGTGTTTCTTGATGTCGTAGTGGCAATCTCAGGTTCATATTATACATCATTTAGGATTCTCTTCCTTATATTGATAATTATTACAGGCATCACCCTAATCCCAATGAGAAAGATGGTCAGCCTTGGAGCTCTGCCCTTTATTAGCGCCCTTGGTGTGCTTTTTTCTTTTAGAGAACTTAGGGCTATCAGCCTCTTGGAAAGATTAAAGAAGTCGAGCAATGCAGGTGAAGAAGAGGCCATCCTCGATGCTCTCCATGATACCCCGTCAAAGCTTGCAATTAAGGGTCTTTTAACAAGGATAAAATCTCCAAGACTTTCCGTGCGCATGGAAAGTATCCGTGCCATAGATGCGCTTAAAAACCTGAACGAGGATGCAGAGCGTGCGTTAATGGATGATATCATTAATAACCCTTACACTTCTGCTTATAGGTCTGCAAGGGCCCTCGGGAATCACGGTGTCTTTCATGCCGTGCCCCTATTAAGGGAGTTGGTATTATCTAACGACTATATGCTCTCAGGTGAAGCCATGATTGCCCTTGCCAAATTAAAAGACACAGGATTTATGTCGCAGATTGAAAGCATAATTAAGGAAACGAGTAACCCACGTTTGCAAATGGCCGGAGCGGAGGCTCTCGGGATCTATGGTGTAAATGATTCACTGCCCGTGCTGCTTGATATGTTAAGAGTTGCTAACCCGCCGCCCTACCTTGCCGATGAAGTGGTCCTCGCAATGGCAGGCATCCTTGGAATCCAGCACAAGTTCTACCCCCTGCTTGTACGTTTTCTTGCTGATGAAACCCAGGCTTCCACTCTGGCCCAGGATGAAGCAGAGTCGGCTTATGAACACGCCGTATCTGTTCACGTCAATAAACGCAGTAATAGGAATCCAAAACTAAAGGCCTTCAACTATCAAACTAAAAGTTTTCAATCTGCCATTTTAGAATATATTAAAACCTTTTCCGGCAGTAAGTTAAGCCGCTGGATAAGAGAAATCCCTGATGAGCTCGTTAACGAATTTGTACGGAATGTTTTTATTGAAACCATACTGGACGAAGTTCATTTTAATGATCTCAGGCTACAGCTTCTTATTGTTCATTGGGCTTCACATGAACTAAGATTATGGACAAGCAAGTTGAAAGCAGAGTTTTAGGATATTTATTATTCCATTAATCTAGATTAAACAAGTCTTTAATATACTGTGCTTTAATGTGATATGGAACAAGATTTAAGATATAGACATTCTGCTCAATTGCAGCATAGCAGACTTCCAAAGTCTTCATTTCTTCAGGGACAAATTCGAGTGCCCAGCTGTCATTTTGAACAGCAATATGACAAATATGTATCGTTTTTAGAGAGTCCGGAATGAATTTTAATGCCCAGCCATTCTGTTCAACAGCAATAAGACAAATCTCCTCTGTCTTAAAATGATCAGGAACAAATTCAAGCGCCAAACCAATATTTTCAACAGCAATATAATACATATCCTCTGTTATTAAACTCTCAGGGATAAACTGAATTGCCCTTCCTTCCAGCTCGATCGCCATTAGGCACAAGTCCAATGTTTTCAATTTTTCCGGAACATATTCAAGAGCCCACCCATTTTGCTTAACAGCAGCCAGGCATATTTCTGCGGTTTTTTGCTCTTCCGGAATTCCTTCAAGAACCATCCCGTACTGTTTAACAGCATATAACCAAAGTTCAGCTATCTCCCGGTCATCGTCCATATCTATAGAAATTGGTTTTGGTTTATCGTTATTCTTGGACACAGCATCCCTCCGCACTTTATTGTAGCATATATTTTAGGCAATGAAAATAGCTCCTGATTCTATCATTATTATGAGATCTATATCTCTAATAACTCCAATATATCCAAATCGCTATATTTTCAAGTTTTTTTGCTTGACTATCGGAGTAATTTAGTTATACTCAAATGAACCCAAGAGCAGAACCGGAGGCATTTTTAGTTTTTTTATGAGGTTTAAATGAAAGGGTGTATTGAAACGGGATGGGAACGAAAAAATAGAACACATTTTGATGAAATTGTAGGAAGTTATGATAAAGTACGTTGGAACTACCCTAAACAAATGTTTAATGACATTTTCGAGTATTCTCTTAATAGTAAAGGAAAAAATGCAATAGAGATTGGTCCCGGAACAGGTAAGGCTACGACTCCTGTACTTGAAGCCGGATATGATGTAACTGCAATAGAGTTAAGCACAAACATGGCAAAATTTTTGCACAGCAAACACGAGGAGCATAAGAATTTAAATATTATTATTGCACCTTTCGAAGATATATTATTGACCGAAGAAAACTATGATTTAATTTATTCTGCCTCTGCTTTTCATTGGTTAGATGCAGAGATTGCTTGTCCAAAAGTTTTTAAGCTGCTAAAGCCATACGGAACATTCGCCCTGCTCCGTAATAATGTATATACAGCAGACGGCGAAGTACTTTATGAAAAGATTCAAGAGGTATATAGAAAATACTACTTCAGCTATTATACATCAAAAGAAAGATGGAGCAGGAAATCATACGATGACTTAAAGGAACCTTCCGGAATTTTACAAGGATTTGGATTTAATGATATGAGTATATATGGCTTTAGTGATATTATTATTAATTTTTACGAAGAAACTATCACTTATAGCGCCAATGATTATATTGATCTTCTGGATACAATGTCGGACCATAGAAATCTACCCGAAGACTATAGAGTTGCTCTATATAAAGGAATAAAAGAGGTAATATTAAAACACGGGGGACAATATTCACAAGATTCTGTTTTTACACTTTATATGGGCAGGAGGTGAAAGTTCATACAATTTTCTCATTAGTCTACTTTAAACCGCATTACATCTTTAGTCAAAGTAACAATGCACTCCCGGTTCTTGTTGCTTAGATTATTTACATTGTGTATTGATGTATTTATCTGTTCAGCGCCTGTTGCCATTTCGTTTACACCGCCGATGATTTCTTGTGTGACCTTTTCAAGATTGTCCCCTTCACGTATTACCTCTTTCGCACCTTCAAGCATTTCAAGTGATATGCCTTTCACTATTTGGGTTGTATCATTTACAAGGCCGACAGCTACCAGTATCTGCTTGCTGCCTTCACCTTGTTCCTCCATCGAATTTCGAATATTTTCTTCCTGCTCTGCTACAGTTCTAATGCTCGAGTCAATTGCCTCGAACCTTTGAAGTACTTTGTCTGTAGATTGGGTGATCTTATCAATAGAACTTTTTATCTTTTTCAGTACAGTACTGATTGTTTTTGATTGCTCGCTGGAATTTTCTGCAAGCTTACGAATTTCATCTGCAACTACAGCAAAACCCTTTCCGGATTCGCCTGCATGTGCAGCTTCAATTGCAGCATTCATGGAAAGCAAATTTGTCTGACTTGCAATATTCTGCATAACTGTATTGATTTCCAGCAACCCTTCAGATTCTCTGGATATTTCTTGAATATCCGCAGCCACTTCCTGTAATCCGGTACGACCAATTTCAGATGCAGAAGTGAGTTCTTCGACATTTTTGCTATTGTTTACCAAGGTATGTGTAACAGAGTTAATATTGGCTACCATCTGCTCTATAGCTGATGATCCTGCTGCCACACTGGAAGCTTGTTTCTCCACATGCTCATTGAGTTTGTTTATATTTACGGTAATTTGTTCCATTGTTGAATTTGTTTCACTGACACTGGCACTCTGGCTAATCATTCGTGATTTTATGTTTTGAAGATTTACTGTAATTTCATTCATTGCCGTTGCTGTTTCTGTCATGTCGTTAGAGAGGTCTTCGCCTATTTGAGAAAGTGAATAAGCCTCCCCTTTTGTGCTGAGAATCATTTGCCTGATCTTTCCAATAGTCTCGTTATAATAAAGTGCCAAGAGCCCGATCTCATCTTTGGAATTAATTTTGATCTGTCTTGTTAAATCACCTTCGCCTTCTGAAATGTTTTTTAGTTCATTAGTTATTAATCCGATCGGTTTAATTATTTTAGAAATTGTGAAAAAGATTATTGCTCCGAATAGTAAAAGACCAAGCACAATCGGGAGTGTACCTAAAGTGATTTCTGATATTGTGGGAAGTACATAGTCATGTACAATGCCTGTTATGGAGACCCAGCCTGTATCCGAAATGATTAGATGAGCAAGGCTATGGTCAGCTGCTTCGGTGGAATAATATTCAAACATTACATTCTGAGGCAATTGTGTCATATTAGGCGCTATTCCCAGATCAACAATGGATTTCCCCAGATAACCCGGCCGGTTGGAATAGGCAACAATACCGGAATTATCTGCAATTACACTATAATAATTACCGTCTTGATAAGGCTGGCTTGAGAGAAAATAATCCAAGCCATGGGTATGAAGCGGTATAACCATCACGCCGAGCATGGTATTGCCTTCCATAATAGGTCTACTGAGCCATACTTGAGCAAGGCCGGAAATTGGGCTTAATGTAACATCACTTATCCAAGAGTTGCCCATTTGAGCCTGCCGGAGGTTTTCGGTGTATGGGGTATCTGCTGCATTCCAGCCGGGCGGTATGTCGGCGATGAATGCTAATGCTGCAATGTAAAACTCGGCGTCAAGTACTAAATATGAAGCATAGAGTAACTCACCGTCAATTTCAATTGTATTACGATAAAGCGCATCAAGAGCGTCTTCGGCTTCCTGCCGGCTGCCTCCGCGTACTGTCGCCTGAACTTGCGGAAGATCATGAGCAGAGTTCACCATTACCCAGGCGTTTTCCAGCATTTTATCCAGAACAACACTGTTCATAGTTGCATCGTTTAATAGACGTTCTGATGCAAAAGCCATGGATCTTGACCTTATTTCGTTAGAACGAGCAAAGATAATTGCTATTGTCGCTATTAGCAGAACTATTGTCATTATTAGTGCGATTTTTATTTTGATACTCTTAAAACTCATAAAATGTACTTCCTTTTAAATATAATTTTTTATTGTTTTATTAAGATATTTTTTCATGAAATAATATCATTAATACTCTGAATATAATGGTATCGGCTTTATTTCATTTCGTCAAGTTTATATATAATAAATATTACCAACTAATTGACATAGAAATGTATTTTTCTCATAATGGAAATAACATGAACCCTAGAGTATATGAATTTATTGCTGAAATCAAGAAAGTTCCGGATATTGATGGAGCATATATTGAATTTCCCTTTGATATAAAAATCGAGTACGGTAAAGGGAGAGTAAAGGTTCATGCAGAGTTTAATGATGTGCCCTATGAAGGCAGTATTGTAAACATGGGGGTAAAGAATGAAGATGGCTCTGTTTGCTATATAATAGGTGTTAACAAAAGCATTCGGCAGAGAATTAACAAACAGGCAGGGGATAATATAAGGGTGAAGGTTTTTGAAAGAGCTTAAATTATGAATAATAAGAGAATAATAGCCGGCACTGTAGATTTTTTAGTTGCCGGTTTATTGCAAACGATTTTTATGATGAATTTTTTATTAATGCCCATGTTAAGTAATCCGGTGAGTTTGAGCATACCTGATTTTATGGCAAGAAATATTATTATTACATATTCTTCTATAACTTTTTTAGTTATAAGAGACATTCTCGGAGTAAAAAGCATTGGAAAAAGAATTATGAAATTAAAAGTAATTGATAAGAATACCGAAAATGAGGCCATTTTTATATGTAGATTTCTAAGGAATATTACATGGTTATTGGGACCTGTTGAAATTATTGTATTACTGATAACTAAGACCAGGATAGGGGATAAGATTGCCGGTACAACTGTGGTAGAAGTTTAAAAAGTCTTAAATTTTAAACAGAAATGTAGGAAAAGGCCGATACACAAGCTAGTTTGTATCCGCTTGTTACGCGATGCATGAATATTTTTAAGCAATGCTTACTTTTAGTTCCTTCCCTACAGCAACAGCTACTCTATTCAGAAATTCAATTGTTGGGTTATAATTACCACTCTCAAGTCTTGAGATATTTGACTGTTTTGTTCCAATTAATTTTGCCAAGTCCTTTTGTGTTAAATTTTTCTCTTTCCGAGCCATTATAATTTCCTCAATTATTTTGTACTCAGTTTCATTCATTTTTAGTTCATTTTGTACTTCCTTATTTTTGAGAATAATGGTTTTTGCTTTATCCCAATTCATAATTTTGCCTCCGTAAATATTCTTTCATACGATCAAGTGCTACATTCAATTCTTTTTGTGGAGTCTTCTTTTTCTTTTTTACAATCCCATGTAATAATATGGCTATATTATTTATTGGTAAGAAGTAAAAAATACGGAATATATCTGATGCAAACTCAATTCTTAATTCCCATAAACCTTTATATTTCTTGCCTTTTATATTGTCCACATGGGGATAATGTAATTCATTACCAAATTTTTTCAAAAGATCAATTTCTCTGTAAATTTTGGCTTGCTGTTTTGGATTTAGATCTAATATGAATCCTAAGACAGGTATTTTGCCGTCTAATTTTTCATACAGTTCTACTACATATTCCATAATATAAATATATCATATTTGATATGTCTTGTCAATAGATTCTCTTCTATTTTTAGTTTTTTTCATTAATATGTCCATTTAAAATATTATTAAATTGATCATGTGTCCTGTAACAAATGGTTGACGCAACACTGCCTGTTCGGGTGGATCCCGGTTTTCGTTCGCCTAGGTCATTCTGAAACGCTCCATTCCCACAGCTCACTATAACCCTATTTTACCGGCATTGGTCTATCACACGAGCCTTTGTAGGGGGCAAAACAAAGTCAACCTAGAATTTTAAGCCTTATTTTAGCTGTTTATCTAGAGGTGCTATCGTTTCTTAATTTTCCTAAACGAAAATGTGTGCTATGAAGAGATTCTGCGTTTGGACAATCGTATTCTTCTATGCAATCATAATACTTTAAAAGATCCTTGAATAAATCTGAATACTCTTCGCTATAAAAATGATATTCAGGTAATTTCCCGGATGATATAATTGTTTCAGTTAGTATTTCCACATAATCATCAAAATTACCGCCAAAACTCATTCCCGGATTTAATGAAACTAAACATTTTGGAGAAATATTTCTATTTACATATAGATATTTATAAGCAGTAATGCCTTCTGATTTTACATATAAAATATTGATATTATCTTTACCCTTATGATTAGCAAAATAAGAACGGTACCTAAAAGAGTATAATTTAATAAAAGGGTCATTCCACTCGAGACGTACTTTTTTTACTAATTCTTTATTTAATTCTAAGTATTTATTCCAATCAACTCCAAATAGCTCTTTGGCATCTAAAAAAGTACTGTTTTCTAGTCTATATCCTAAAAGGCCGGAGGTTGATAATTCATAATCTAAACCTTTTATATCTGTGAAGTAATCTGAATAAACAAAATTTGAAAACATCTTACCAAGAATTTTGATTGGAGTTCCATCATTTGCACATGCAGGATAGTAAACTGAGTTTTCAAGAGATTCTTTAAAAAGAGCTTCATTGTAATATGGCACTTCGTCCTCCTACTAATTTTATATAGGAATTATTCGAATATTGCAATCAGTCTATGTAATAATTTTTTGCAGCTTTGTAAAACCAATTCGTTGAGGCATTATCATCGAAGTGTTCGTATTCATATCCTTTAATCTTAATTATCTTTTTTGATTTATACAATATTATTTTTCTATTATCTGCCTTTAGAGCAAAATTATAGAAATAATTTAAGTAGTCTTTCCCTGCGAATAAAACTATAGGTGCATCAGAAGGTATAATATCTGAATTAATATCATCCTGCAGATGATTAAAGTCTTCCCAATTCATATTTCCTGTTCGTCTTGTTATATTATCAGCGCGTTTTAAAAAACTTATATCATATGTTGGAATTTTGTAAGATGAACGAATAATCCCCCATCCGGCAGATAAAATATAGAAAGAGTCTTTGTATTTCTCGTATAGATATTCATAAATAATATGCCTATATAGTTTATATGCCTGAGCTAAACCCTCATGGTTTTGTTCCTTTACCAGGTCACGCCATTTTTTATTACTGCCTGGAATTGAATCATCAGGCGTGTAATATTTATTTGAGCTATCAGTTGTGACATTTGGCGAAGCTACGAATTTAATTTTATTGTTTTCATAACAAAATGAATCTACTGTTTTTGATTTTGAACAGCATAAAATTGGAATAAATTTTTTCATAACATACCTTCCTTTAAAGCTTTCTCTTTGGCACTACGCCTTGCTTTTTTTAAGTCTCTAAGAAATTCTTGTAACTCTATTCTTTTATTACCTTGAATATTTAATGGTATAATATTGTTTTTTAAATTATCTTCTTCAATTATTTTTAAACTTTTTTTTGCGTCTTTATCTTTAACTCTTAAATTAATTGAATAATATTCTACAGTTAGTTTGTCTAAAAATTTATTAGTATTATTTTCATCTGTCTGATACCCGGAAATTAAACTAGAGATTGTCTGCCTAAATGTTGATAAAAATCCACTTTTTATATTGGATAAGCTATGCTCTTGATTTATATGCCAGTTTAGTCTTGCCCGGATAGATCCTTTAGAAGCAATTCCTATATAAATGCAAAAATATTTTTCTAGTTCTCCGGTTCCTTTTAAGATAAACTTAGAAAGATAATTAAAGTACTCTTTGCTTAAAAATATTGAATTTAATAATGTCTTTACTTCACTTTCCTTGGCCCACCAGCGATACCAGCCTGGTAAATTTTCAGGAATATTATGAAATTGTCCATTATCTCGTAAATCTTTTGCTTTTGTTATTGTCATTTCAGTTTTATTTTCTCCTTATTATGCAGAAATTCATATTAAATATTAATCTCATATCCGATCATAAAAAGAGCACTTTCTAAAGCTCTAGCTTGAATGCTTCTGTCTAATAAATTAAATCTAGACTCTGTTTTGTCTAAAATCAATTTTATTAACCATGATGCTCTTATATTATTTTTTAGATACCTACGATGATCATTTGCATATAATTCATTAAATATGTAAATTTGGCTGCTAGGGTTACGTCTATTTTCATTCTGATTTAGATTTCTTCCTCTTAAATATGAAAATCTTAGTATTTCCGGAATATTTTTTAAAGCAGAGTCTTTAGAAAATAGTCTAATAAATAAACATAATGCTGAAGAAACTCTACTATCATAAATAATAAAGTCATCAATTATCGAAGAATATATTTTACTAAAGCCGGCATTACAATGTAATTTTTTATAACTTTCAGATTCGTCTTTGCATATTTCAAGGTTAAGATAATGTATTGCATTTAATAAATATTCATTCAAATTTTTTATATCATTCAACTTCTTTAAATTACCTCTAGTTTCATTACCAAGAACTCCACCCCAGCTTAGTATATTTTTACAATTCTCTCTAACAAGATTAGAATCATGAGTATTTTTATATAATAAACCTAAACCCTTTTTAATCATATTCGAATAATTGCTTAATTCTATTTGATTTTGACTGAATGACCGATTTCTCCATGAATATTGCTCATAAGCAGAATACATTGAATTAAATTTATATTGATTTCTTGGTCTTTGTGTTGCATATGAATAAATAAATGAGTTCTCTCCGTCTAATTTAGAAGAAATCCAAGAAACAAAATTATTTACATCTTTATTTTCTGAAAATTGGTTATAATTCATCTTTACTCCTTCATAAAATCTATAATCTAAAAAGCCCTAATAGCTCTAACGGAAATAGGTTCGCTGCGAGACATGCTATCCCCGGAAACGCCATCTCTAAAATATTGATACCATGCCCCGCCATAAGGCCAACCTCCTTGTGTTGAAGACCAATACATATTTCTAGGCGGTAATCCACTTGTAACTAAATTGCCAATTAAGTTTCTATTGATATATAGTTGGTTAAGTTCATCTTTACTTGGTAGGAACCAGTCATTAAGCCCACCGCCTCTAAAATCAGAGCAAGCTTTAGCAGCGGGAGAAGATGAATCTGTAGTAAGAATTAGTGCAGTATTTCGCCTGCCCATTCCAATACCAGTTCCGGTATTAGAAATATTGGTAGCTATAAAATTACGTGATGACCACTCAAGCAATCCGGACATATCGGTTGGTGCTGCTTCGAGGTAATGAGCGGTAATACCTACATTGTCTGTGGCAGATGTATATAATGTAAAACCACTCGTGCTTCGATAAAAAATAATGCCGCCACCGGGGCCAATATCTCCAATATTAAATGAAGAATTCATTGTCCATCTAGCAAAAAGAGTAATATTACTACTAGGTGTAAAGGAAGCGCCTGCCTGGTAGTTTGTTCCTGTACCTGATGCATTTGTGTTCCATCCGCCAAAGGTATAACCACCCCTAGTAAGACTCCCGGCGTTGGGTAGTGTAATACTAGAACCGGTCTGAACAGTTTGTGCAGATGGCGGCGAACCGCTCCCTCCGTTAGCATTATAAGTCACCGTATGGCTTACTGTAACTGCATTCCATCTGGCATACAAAGTAATACTGCTTGACGGGGTAAAAGATCCGCCTGCCTGGTAATTTGTCCCTGTGCCTGATACATTAGTGTTCCAGCCTCCGAAAGTAAAACCACTTCTTGTAAGATTTCCTGCGTTGGGCAGTGTTATACTGGAACCTGCTTGTACAGTTTGTGCAGCCGGTGGTGAACCGCTGCCTCCGTTCGCATTGAAAGTCACGGTATGACTTACAGTAACAACATTCCATCTGGCATACAAAGTTATATTAGCGGAAGGCGTAAAAGATCCTCCTACTTGGTAATTTGTTCCTGTACCTGATGCATTTGTGTTCCAGCCTCCGAAAGTAAAACCACTTCTTGTAAGGTTTCCGGCATTAGGCAGTGTAATATTAGTCCCTGCCTGTGCATTTAGAGCAGCAGGCGGTGTACCGCTGCCACCGTTTGCATTAAATGTCACTGTATAGCTTGCAGTTACAGCATTCCATCTTGCAAATAATGTTATGCTGCTAGACGGTAAAAAAGAATCACCGGGCTGGTAATTAGTTCCGGTACCTGCTGCATTCGTATTCCAGCCACTGAAATTAAACCCGGTCCTTGAAAGACTTCCTGCGTTTGGCAGTGTAATGCTAGATCCTGATTGAATAGTTTGCGCAGCAGGCGGTGTTCCAACACCACTGTTTGCATTATAAGTTACAGTAAGGCTTGCAGTAATGGTAATCCATCTTGCAAATAGAGTTATATTACTAGACGGTGAAAATGAATCACCGGGCTGGTAATTAGTTCCTGTCCCATTGGCATTCGTATTCCAACCTCCGAAATTAAACCCGGTCCTTGAAAGGTTCCCTGCGTTAGGAAGTGTAATACTTGAGCCTGCCTGTGCAGTTTGAGCTGTAGGCGGTGTTCCGGTACCACTGTTTGCATTAAAAGTCACTGTATTGTCTGCAGTAACGGGATTCCATCTCGCAAATAATGTAATGCTGCCGGATGGCGAAAAAGATTCCCCGGGCTGGTAGTTAGTTCCTGTACCTGCTGCATTCGTGTTCCACCCACTGAAGGTAAAACCGGCCCTTGTAAGACTTCCTGCCCCGGGTAGTATAATACTCGAGCCTGCCTGAACAGTTTGAGCAGCAGGCGGTGTGCCGCTGCTACCGTTTGCATTAAAAGTCACTGTATGGCTTGCAACATTAGCATTCCATATTGCAAATAACGTGATACTACCGGACGGTGTAAATGAATCTCCCGGTTGATAATTAGACCCTGTACCTGCTGTACTTGTGCTCCAACCTCCAAAAGTAAAACCACTCCTTGAAAGATTACCTCTGTCGGGGAGTGTCATTCTAGAACCGGCCTGTATAATCTGTGTTATTGGAGGAGTTCCATTACCGTTGTTTGCATTAAAAGTTATTGTATATATCTCTGTCCATTGAGCATATAAAGTATCATTATTTGAAGGGTAAAAATAAGAACCAACACCATAATGATCTCCTGTGCCGTTCGCGTTGGTATTCCATCCATTGAAAATAAATCCGGTTCTTGTTAGACTATTTCCATTTGGAAGATTAATACTTGAGCCGGCTAAGACTGTTTGTGATACAGGAGGTGTTCCACTCCCGCCATTAGCATTAAATGTAATTGAGAAATTTGTATTACTTAAAACCCAAATAGCATATAAGGTTATATTACGAGAGATAGGAATTGATGCATTAGGTCGATATTCAACTTCGGTATCATTAGGATCTGTACTCCAGCCAATGAAATTAAATCCACTATTCATTAGCTCACCCCTACCGGGAGCTGTAATACTTAAACCTGCACTGACTGTCACTGAGGGGGGAGGATTCCCGATTCCGCCATTTGGCTCATATGTTACTGTGTATGATGCTCCACTGCTCCAAAAAGCATATAAAGCAATATTCTCTCGTGGTGTGTACAAATGATCTGGTCTGTATTCACTATTATTACCGGAAGGATTAGTCATCCACCCTCCAAAAACAAATCCACTCCTTGTAAAACCGCTTCCACCCGGAAGTGCTATGCTAGTACCTGCCGGTACTGTTCTTTCTGCGGGAGGCGTACCACTCCCTCCATTCAAGTCAAATGTAATAGTAAACCTTAATACCGGAGAGTTGTTGCCAATATTGTTTCCATCCAGAGAGCACATTGTAAGAAGTATGATTGAGGAAAGTATAATAATTACTTTACTTCTAAACATGCAACCCTCTCCTAATTAAAGCGGTATGTATAACCTACAGAAAATTTATTACTTGCACTAATAAAATTAGTTCGTAATGTATAAGAAATATCTATTCCATTGGGTAGGTTTAACCCTATAATTAAATTAGCTGCTAAAATTCTTATAAACTCAATATATTCGGGGAAAATTCTTTCTCCAAACATATAACCTATACCTAAACCTGTATAAATATTAATATTCGAAAATGGTAAAAAAGCTGCATAATTGATAAATGGATATATAGAATAGTAACTTTCAATATTATTAGCATCACTTATAAGTCCAATATCAAACCCCATTTGTATAAAGGAATACTTAAATGGAGCCAAGGTCCCGTTAACTGTTCCAATGAACCATGGCTCTGAAAATGAGGTACCAATATGACCTCCTATTGTCCAAAAATAGTAATCATCTTGTAATTCTATCGATTTAATTCCAAGAAGGTTTCTTAGTTTTGAATCTAGTCTTAATGTGTAATTCTTTCGATCTATTACTCTGCCGGTTTCAACAACTACTGCGATTATAGTCATTTGATGTTCATCTCTATTCTCAGTCCTTCTAATCGAACCTAAAACTACAGTATCTACCCCTACTAATTGACCAATTCTCTGTCGAGTCCCATCACTTACATAACCGGATAATGAAAAATCCTGTTCTCTCTGGAAAGCTTCTCTCCCCAATGCATCGCGAGCATATATTTCCAATTCACTATGATTCTCTCTTAACTTCATAGTCATTGCGTCTATAAAATAAATCATTAAGTTTCTGTCATCAGTCTCAGAGGCTATTACAGCTATTCTTCTATTAATAAACTGTGTAATAGCGTTCTCTGCAAAATCGCTTATTGCACTATCAATTGAAAATCTGTTCTGTGGGTTTAATTGAGTTAATGGTAATAAAAATAAAATACAAATTAGCCTTTTTACCACTATAACCTCTTCATCTTAACTTTGAGGTAATAACCTAAAGAGGTAATTACCCAGTAAAGTTGAATATTCATTAATAATTCTATTTTCTGCTGAAAGAATAGCACTATGGTCTGCCTCTTCCTGACTAGAATGGCCATCGCGTTCATTAAAACTGAAAGGAAGCAAAACAAGATCATTATATGAGTCATTCAGATTAGCTATTATTTCAATACGAGACCAAAAATGCCTGCTATTGGAAAATGTTACAGGTGTAAGGAAAATACTTATATCAAGTACATATCTTGAACTATCATCTCCAATCAGGAGGCCTAAATTCGATATGGCACCGGCAAAGGCTGATTGGATTTTGTTGGATGTATCTACACTAGCAGCCTTAGAAATAACTATACTGACAGGAATAGTCCTTAGAATATCCATGGCTTCAATGCGATATAAATCGCCATTCCTAATTCCCTGAACCGGTGTACCAATTTGCCTCAAAATATTTCCATAAAAATATGTTAAATCGGCAATAGCTCCGGCCAATTGCAACCGAGAGTAACCATTAAGAGAGTATTTTTCTATCTCCGGAATATTTATAAGTATATCGATGGTTGATAGATTTGCTCTTACAATATCTGTATAGACTCTCGAAGCTCTTTGTAAGTCGAGAGCTACCAATGAAAAATGTACGCCTCTTCGATTTTCCCAGCTGCCGGCAATCTCAGAACCGGCAAGGTTATCTATACCTGTTACTAACGAATAGCGCATATTATAGTCTAAGTGATTATACCAACTTTCAGCCCCGTCACTTCTCACTACATGTTCAAAAATCTCTATAATGGATTCATGTGCTGTAAAGTTAAGCTCAAATTGGGAAATTAAATTGGCTCTGGCATTATTCTCCGCGCTTAGTCGAGAATTTCCACTCCCTACAGCAGCAAGAGATTCATTTTTATTAACTTTAGAGTATGGATCGTTAATCCAATTAGGTGTCATACATGCAGTTAAGAGAAGAGAGCTTATTATCAAACAAGAAAATATTCCCTTAAACAAGTTACTATTCCTATGGCTTTATTCTTCACCACCTATAGATATTGGTGTAGGTCTATACCCCTGTCTCCTATCAAAAGCTTCATACATTAGATCCCTGGCATTCATTGCGGCCATAGCAGGAACAGCCAATCTCGCTGCGGTAGCGGCCATATCAATTGCTCTGGTTATAGAAGCTTCATCCAATACTACCATTACCCAAATCATCCCTGTGGAATCCCTATCTTCTGCAATCATTCTTGCACCACTTACATCAAATTCTGAAAGAGCTTCGTCTAATGCAATTGCGTAGTTTAGTGAATCACCTGTTAGCTCGTTGGCACCTACATAATCTAGAACCATACTTTGTCCAAATTGGCTCATTTCGGATGCTACAGCCATTCTTGCTCTAGAGGCGGCCATTCTTCTTGACATAGCTAAGTTATCCGGTCCAAAATCAGCGTTGCCGATACCGATAAAAACATTTTCTTGTGAGTAAATTGACCAAGCTCTTTCTATTTGTGGCGGGTACATGCCGCCGCCCGGTTGTCCCGGTGTTGATCTGCATCCTGAAAGCACAATAATTAAAGAAAAAAGAGTGAAGAATAACAGTAAATTTGTCTTAATTTTCATAAAAATCTCCTTTAAATTTATATCTATTTAATTAAAAAAATCCTATAAGGAGTATGGATAATTCTAACAGATTATTGAAGAATCCGCAAGTGATTTTAATAATAATCTAAATGGAATCCCAAAGAAAAAGAAACGGGGAAGGTGAAGTTCTTAAAAGCCTATTGGGGGGAAATGTTAAGCGCTTTAGGATTAATTCAGGGTTCACTATGGAAGAGTTGGCTGAGAAAGCCGGAATCTCGGTACCTTTTTTAGGGGCAATAGAGAGGGGGGAGAAGTGGCCAAGTCCAACAACATTAGCCGGAATTGGTTTGGGTCTTGGGGTTAACCCATATGATTTATTGAAACCTGAAACAATGGCTTCTCAAGATATAAACAAAATAACTACAAAGCTAATTAAAGATATTTCAATAATAGTTAATCAATCTGCTAAAATGATGAACACAGTGGTTAAAGAGAACCATAAAGCAGAGAAGTGATTCTTTATGTGTCTTTGATTTTTGTTTTTGAAGCAAAACAAACAAAACCCCAGCATAACTCTACCGCAAAATTACCCCTCTGTCAAGACCCATCGAGCACCTGTAACTCCTTGCCTGGCCCGGGGTTTTATGCTATAGTGGAGCCGGAGATTGCCCTGTGTCTAAGCTAAAAATAGCAAAAACGGCTATTTTTCTTTTATTTATAATGCTCGTTCTATCCTCTTGTCAGCGTTTGCTTGGGTATGGGGTGCTTCTGTGGTCAACTGATGATCCTGCGGTGCCTTCGGGGACTGTGCTGCCTGTGCATATCCGTTCGAATATCAACAGTGTCTGGGTGGTGGGGATTCCGAGGGAGCTAAGGACGCCCGATAATCGCAACGACAAGTTTGAGATTCCCCTGCCGCAACTTGAACTATCAGGGAGCAGGAGGAGGGCCGAGGCAAGGGCCGAGGAATTTGCGCCTTATGCCCTTATCTATGCAGAGACCCTGCAGGATGGGCTTCCTATAAGGGCAACCCCTGATAATTCTGCAAGGCGGGTTTATAGGCTCCGTCTCGGAGAAGTTATCAAGGTTCTTGCTCCTGCAAATAGGGGGATTGCTGCTATCGGTACCACGGGGGACCCGCTCCCGGGAGAGTGGTATCGGGTCCTGACCTCTGACGGGGTTGTGGGGTATTGCTTTTCCTATAGGCTAAGGCTCTTTGAGCATGAGCAGGGTCCTCTTATGGTGGTTATGCATGAGCAGCAGCCCTTAGATGATCCTATTCTGGATCGTGTTCTTGAGCGTACCTGGTCGCCTGAGCATTATGGTACTATGGTATCAAGGCGGAGAATCGATCTTGATGAGCTTTCCCGCCAGTGGCACTTTGATCCCGGGGCTGAAACCGGGGTTGCACGTATAAGGCTCGAAGATCTTCAGCGTGATTTTCCTTATACGATGATTCAGTCGATTGGAGCTCAGTCCTGGCGTTTCGAGGGTTCTTCCCTTCAGATGCATCTTCGAGCAGAGAACTCACTTGCTGTGCAGTACACTGAAAGTTCAGGTCACCTTAGCTCGATTAATTTTATAGCACTGCCGCAGAGGGTGGACGATATAATTTTACAAGAGACGGTGCGCAGGGAAGGGCTTGTGCGTAATGCTTGGGAGTACGGCCCCGAGTTTACAAGCAGCAGCCATGGGACCCTGACTCTACTGGAAAACGGCCGTTTTACCTGGAATGATTATTCACTGTTAATCCCAAATGTAATTCCTGCATCTGCAATTGGCAGCGGCAATCTGGATATGGGGCTCTATGTCTCCCCAGGTATCGCGGAGATTTATTCAGGTGCGTTAACACTACGCTTTGATACTGTTGGCGGAGCACAGATTCCCGTGAATTTTTTATACGCATTCGATACCCGGGGTCTGATGATCGAGATGGCTCCCCCTACCAGCATGGATGGTGTAACTGTAGTAAGGCGGGCTTCCAACCCGGTTATTATTTATTTCTTTAGATCCGGCAGACCGGATATATCCTCCCCATTCGATAGCTTCAGATTTGATGATGATCTTTTCATCGATATAGATGAAGACGAAGAAGATGATTTACCATAATGGCCTTTGTTCAATTTTCCAAAGTCTCCATTGCCTTTGGTGACCGAGATATTCTAAACGAAGTAAGTCTCAATCTTTCAGCAGGAACTAAAGCTGCACTCGCAGGGGCTAACGGTGCGGGTAAGACAACCCTAATGAAGATTATCGCAGGGGAGATTAAACCTGATTCGGGTGATAGGGCCATCCAAAAGGGTTGTCGCATTTCCTATCTTCCACAGTCGGGTATTGTTCATCGTGGAAGTACTCTTAGGGAAGAAGCTGAAACTGCCTATAAAAATATCCTGCTCCTTATTGCCAAAATGGATGAGCTTGGCCGTGAGCTTGAAAAGACATCGGAGGAGAGTTCCGAAACAGAAGGGCGTACTCGGCTCCTAATCGAAGAGCATCATAAATTGCAGGAAGAAATCGAGAAGTCGGGGTACTATAATAGGGAAGCTGTAATTTATCGTGTTCTAACAGGTCTTGGTTTTTCCCCCTCCGATCTGAATAGACAGACCGGAGAATTTTCAGGGGGATGGCAAATGCGCATTGCACTTGCTAAAGTGCTTTTAGAAAACCCCGATATCATGCTCCTTGATGAGCCCACAAATTATCTTGACATAGAAGCCCGTACCTGGCTTGAGTCCTGGCTTGGAAATTATACAGGCGGCTTTTTGCTTGTTTCCCATGATCGTTTCTTTCTTGATACTACTGTGCGCGAGGTTTACGAAGTTTTCAGAGCTGATCTAAAACGTTATGTCGGTAATTATACGAGTTACGAGAAAACAAGGGAAATGGAACTTGAGGGTATAATTAAACGATATAAGGCACAGCAGGAAGAAATCGAAAAAACCGAGGCTCTAATTAACAGGTTCCGTTATAAGAAAAGCAAGGCCGCCTTTGCTCAAGATCTTATTAAGCGGCTTGACAGAATGGAGCGTATCGAAATACCCGAAAATCTAAAAAGGATAAATATAACCTTCCCCCCTCCGCCGCATTCGGGCCGCGTTGCGCTTAACCTTGAAGGAATTGGGAGGAGCTATGGTCAAAGGCAGGTGATATCGGGTCTTGATCTGGACCTTGATTCGGGTGAGAAGCTGCTTGTCGCAGGTCCGAATGGTGCGGGGAAAAGTACCCTGCTAAGGATTATTGCAGGGGAGGACCGCGATTATAATGGGAGTATAAAATACGGCTCAGGTATTTCTGTCGGTTATTTTTCCCAGGATGCTGCGGAAAACCTGACAGGAAACATAACAGTTGAGCAATACATCGAAGCTGATGCGCCGACTCATTTAATACCCAAAGTAAGAGCTATGCTTGGGGCCTTTCTTTTTCGTGGTGATGATATTTACAAACCCCTAACAGTGCTTTCAGGCGGTGAAAAGAGCCGTTTAGCCATGCTCAAGATGCTCACTAAGCCCATCAACCTTCTGGTTCTTGATGAGCCGATGAATCACCTTGATATTCAGTCAAAAGATATCCTGCTTGATTGCCTCCTAAATTTTAAGGGAACTGTTATTTTTGTTTCGCATGACAGGGACTTCATGGAAGCTCTGTCCACGAAGACTCTTGAGTTATCTTATGAGAGTGATAAAAGAGACCATCGCCTTTTTTACGGTAACTATGCCTACTATCTGGATCGCATTGCAAGGGAGGCAAACATTGAGGGTGAACAGCCCTTACCTCCCCCTATTCCCCTTACCTTCCTTTCAAGGGAGCAGGAAAAATCGAGGCAGGCAGCAGTTAAACGTTTAGAGCGCAGGGAAGCAGAAATCTTAAAGTCCATGCAAGACCTTGAAGCAGAAAAGCAGAGACTCGAAGGAGAACTTGCACTTCCCGAAGTTTATTCTTCCGGGGTTAAAACGAGAGCTATCAAAATTGAGCTTGGGAAAATTGCCTTTGACCTGGAAGCAAAGTCAAAGGAATGGGAAGCAGCGGCAGATGAGCTTCAATCGGTTAACGGGCAATCATGAGAAGTTTAGAAGAGAGTATTTTTAATATTCTATCAAATCCCGCTTATAAAATAGAACAGAATGATATTCTGCTTGCTGCTGTTTCAGGCGGCGCAGATTCTACAGCCCTGCTTGCAGCTCTTTCGGCACTTAGAGATAAAATAAAATTCTCCCTATACTGCATTCATGTTGAGCATGGTATTAGACCTGCCGCTGAGAGTAAGGGGGATGCAGAAGCTGTAAATAATTTTTGTATGGATCGAGATATCCCCCTAAAAATCCATACCATTCCACGGGGCAAGGTCACTGCCTATGCGAGCAGGGAAGGGACGGGTATTGAAGCTGCTGCGAGACATTTCCGGCATAGGGCCTTTCTTCTTGAGAAGCGGCGCATCAATGCAAAATATATTCTTACAGGCCATACCCAAGATGACTCAATCGAAAATATTCTTATGCGTATTCTTAAGGGCTCAGGGCCCGGCGGTCTTGCAGGAATGCCGCAGCGAAGGGGTGTTTTATTAAGATGTATGCTCGAAATTACAAGGCAGGATGTCATTGCTTATCTAAAAGAAAAAAACTTTACCTATAGAATTGATGCAACGAATTCCGACATCAATTTTATGCGCAATAGGGTTAGGCATAAGTTAATTCCTCTACTGGAAGAATCCTTTCCCTCATATAGAAAGACTCTTTTGGCTCTCGCGGAAACTCAGAGGCTGGCCGCAGATTTCATTTCGATGGAAGCTAAGAGCCGCCTCTCTTTAAAGAAAATTGATAAGTCTCTTCTTTCGCTTAACGAAAAAGATTTTCTTGATGCTCCCCTTATTCTACGCGAAGAGGCAGTTTATGATGCTATCAGTATATTATCACCTAAAAAAAACATACAGGTAAGAAGGGCTGCTCTGCGCAATATTGCAATGCAAGCGATTGGAGCTGACCTAAAAGCAGACCTTGGTGCGATACGCATGGAAAGGCGGAACGGAGAAATTCTATTAAGAAGCAGTAAGACCGAAAAGGATAGAGGATTTTCTCTGTTGATAAAAAGGGAAGGGTTATATACTCTAAACAAGGGCTTATGCATTAATGTAAGTGAAGGTGCGCCCTTTCCAATGGTTTTTCGCAGTCATAGGGTAGGGGATCGATTATTTCGGGGGCGACATAAGCGCCGCTTTTCCGATATAATTAATCGAGATTTTATCGATGCTATAACTGTTTTGGATTCCGGAGGGCCTCTGGCCTTTATTGGAATTTCCTTAAATGGTGATATAATGATAGAAAGCAGAGAAGGCTACGGAGCGGATGCTTTCAAAGTAAGCCGGAGAGGGTAAGAATGTTTAATGATGATAATAAGGATAAACCGCCTCAACGTCCGAATTTACCGGGAGTTGGGCGGCCAAACCGTTTTGCCCTGATTTTTTTCCTGATTATGGTATGCGTTTTTATTGCCTATTTTTTCAGGGCGAATGAGGGTCCTACAAGACAGGAGATTCCCTATTCTGTTTTTATTCATGCGCTAAACCTGAATGAGATAACCGATGTAACAATTCACAATAATAATACCATCGAGGGGATACGTCGGAGCGGAGATCAGAGACAGCACTTCAGAACCATCATCCCGTATCAGGATCCGCAGCTGCTTCCGACCCTAAGGGAAAAGGGGGTCAGCGTTTCGGGGGTTACAACCGGAGTTACCCCTCTTACCATGGTGATGAGTATACTCCCGTGGATAATTGGCTTTGCATTCATTTTCTTCATTTTCAGAAATATGCAGGGGCCGGGGAATAGGGCCTTTCAGTTCGGTAAGAGTAAGGCAAAGCGCTTCCAGGATGACGGAAAAAAGTTTACCTTCGAGGATGTTGCAGGCCAGAAAGAGGCAAAGTTTGAGCTTGAAGAAGTTGTTTCCTTTTTAAAAGATCCTGAAAAGTTTTCCAAAATGGGGGCACGCATTCCAAAGGGGGTTCTCCTTGTCGGGATGCCGGGTACGGGGAAGACCCTGATGGCAAGGGCCGTTGCAGGAGAAGCGAAGGTTGCCTACTTCCATATGTCGGGCTCGGACTTTGTTGAAATGTTTGTTGGCGTTGGTGCGAGCAGGGTCAGGGACCTTTTCGAGCAGAGCAGGAAGAGTGCACCTTGCATCATCTTTATTGATGAGCTTGATGCTGTCGGCAGAACCCGCGGTGCAGGTTATGGGGGCGGCCACGATGAGCGCGAACAGACCTTGAATCAGCTCCTTGTTGAAATGGACGGCTTTGACGCAAAGGAAGGGGTTATCATCCTTGCTGCTACTAACCGCCCTGATGTTCTCGATCCTGCACTTCTAAGGCCGGGCCGTTTTGATCGTCAGGTTATGATTGCGATGCCCGATATAAAGGAACGCGAAGACATTCTAAAAATACATGCCGATAAAATCCCCCTTGATGAAAGTGTCGACATGCCTAGGATTGCCCGTGCAACCCCGGGGATGAGCGGTGCCGATATTGCGAACCTTGTAAACGAGGCAGCCCTGCTGGCTGCCCGCAAGGATAAGACTTCGGTGCAGATGGTTGATTTTGAAGAGGCCAGGGACAAGGTCCTTATGGGGGTTGCGAGGAAGTCGCTTGTAATTTCCGAAAAGGAAAGGCGGATGATTGCATATCATGAGGCAGGTCATGCCCTTCTGCACTATTATTTAAAACAGGCTGACCCCCTTCATAAGGTTACGATAGTTCCCCATGGAAGGGCCCTGGGGATGGCCATGTCTCTCCCTGAAGAAGACAGTTACAGTAGGACTAAGGGCTGGTGCTTGGATCGCATCGTTATCAGCTACGGCGGCTGGGTTGCAGAGCTTATGTTCTACGATGAAACCACCACGGGAACCAAGCAGGATCTGCAGCAGGTAACGGAGTTGGCAAGGCGTATGGTCTGTGAATGGGGAATGGCCGAAGATCTTGGGCCTATCACCTACGGTCAGGAAGATCAGCCAATCTTTTTGGGAAAGGAAATTGCAAGGCATAAGGATTATTCAGAAGAAACTGCCCGAAGGATTGACAGTGCAATTAGGGAAATCCTTGATGGCTGCCTAAAGCAGGCAAAGGAAATTCTTGGTTCTCATAGGGATGAGCTTGAAAAGCTTGCAGAAGAACTATTGGTTAAGGAAACAATGCTCGATGATGAAGTCCGCGTCCTTTTAAACTTTCCTCCGAGGGAAAGCTCGTCCTCACTCATTGACCGCCCTGCCGACACTGCCCCGGAGGAGGGTGCCGAATGAAAAGATATTTTGCTTTGCTCTTTCTCTCTTTCTTTCTTATTTCTCCCTCTATATACTCTGACGATGCCGAGGTGGCAGAGCGTTATGCGCTATGGGCATTGGATATGATTAACCGTGATCTTTGGAGTGAGGCCCATGCAGGCCTTGAGAGGGCATTTGACTTTGCTGATGTCTCTTCAGATATTTCTTACCTGCTTGCCATCACCCGATCAAACAGAAGCCTTGGAAGGGAGACTGTCCTTGAAGCTCTTGAGTATGCCCTTCAAGTGGACTCTTGGACCATATTCCGAAGCGAAGATGCCCGACTATTGAAAGCTGAGTACTTGATAGACCTGATGGAATACCATTGGGCCCTTGCCGAGCTTTCACTAATTGAGGAGAGCCTAAGAAAGGCCGAACTGACTCTTAGGGCCCTCTCTAAGTCAAGGCCTATAGAGTTTCGCAATTATCTTGAAAGGACCCTTGACCTTTATCCGAGGGAGCCGTGGCCTGTAAGGATTTTCTTTAATCATATTAATTATAGAGTCTCAGTCGGGAGTAATCCTGAGCCGGGCGATATTGATTTGATCTATCTTATAATCCGCCGTCTCCCTGTTCTTCTTCCCCTTGACCCTGAGCTTGCATGGATGATCGCCCCATTCATTAGCGACATAGATGAAGCAAGGCAGCTTATTATGTCCTATAGGGCATTAGGTTATCCTGTTCCTGACTCAATCCCAATTGCACTTTCTCTTGGAGTCATTGACGAAGAAACTGCACTTGCAGAGTTATTCTCGGCAAATGCTGTCCTTGATCTTGCCCTTATTGGGGAGGTTTGGGAACTTCTGCGTCATGATGATGCAAGGGCGATATTCGAGCGAAACCTTTCATCCTATTCGGGTGTTATAATAGAAGACATAAATAGGGACGGAATCCCTGAAACTATTGTGCAGTATGCAGCAGGGATACCCATTGTTTCATTTTATGATAATGCACAACGCGGCGTTAATGACATGACCATCTTCTTTGAAGCAGGAATACCTATAAGGTCTATTGTCCTGGTTCTACCTGAGAATTTGGAAAGGGAGGCTACTGTTTATTGGGAGAGATACCCTGCAGTGCTTATGACCGAATTTGGCGGGGCCTTATATACGCCAAGACCGCTGGACTTTTTCTTTACGCCGATTCAATTTACGGAGTTATGGAATACCGGGGTACTTTTCCCGCGGCGGGATTTACTTGCAGCGCCTTTGAACAGAAGGGCCCTTGTTTTTTATTCGCTCACGATTGAGCGTCCAAGCGAGGAGTTTAGGACCGGCATTGAAATTGTGGAGCTTATTAACGGAATCCCGATAAGAGCAAGGGAGTATGTCGGCAATCTTATGGTATCGGAAACAACTTATGTCAGGGGCAGACCTCAATCCCAGCGTGTGGACCTGGATTTTGACGGTCGAATGGAAACCCTGCGTTATTTCAGACAGGATAATCGCCCGCTTGATATTGATGAACTTTTGGATTTAAGAGTGGAAATCGAGCATGTTATTACAGAGTAGAATTAAGTTTTTTTCTCTAATTTTTCTTTTTTTTCCCCTTATTTTTTCTTCATGTCATACACCTGCAAGGGCTCAGACAAGGCTCACTCCTCCAAGGTCTGTTAGGGAATTAAGGCTTGATGATATTTCTACTCATATTGAAACTGATCCTTTAAGGGCAATTCATCTTCTTGAAGTTTTTGACATTCTTTACGGGCCGGACAGTGTACTTCCCGGTACTTATGACGCAGAGACAGGCGAGTGGCTCGCCGGTTTAAGGGAAGATGCAGTCAGCGGCATTGTGAGTGCTCAAGGTAAGGCGATTGAAGAGAAACGATGGGAAGATGCAGCATCCCTTGCGCGCTCCCTCTCTGTTCTTGGCATCTCTGTTGAGCATACAGGTGATGAACCCTTTCTTATTCTAGAGCTTGCAAAGGAACAGTTAAATGACGGAAACAATTTATCCGCTTTTCTTTCTGCAGCCCGCTCCCACGTTTTAAACCCGCTGGGTTTTGATGATGCATTTCTCTTTTTGCAGAAGGCCTTCGATCTTGGTCAAAGAAGAACGGCGGCTTTTTTCTTTGAAATAATTGACAATCTTGGAAGGGCAGGGGATATTCCTCAGAGTCTTTCAAATTACGCACAGGGCAGAGATACTCCTTCCGAGATGGTTAGGGGTGTTGCAACAGTATGGGTGGAAAGGGGAGTGAGAATTGAGCAGGGCCGCGGAATCCCCGACCGTAGTCTTGGTTCGGCCTTCTTTATTGACGGCTCGGGGCTCTTGATTACTAATTACCACGTAATTTCCAGCGAAGTAGATCCAACCTATAGGGGGGTTTCAAGGCTTTTTATTCGCATGGGTGATTTTGCAAGTCCCCGCATACCTGCAAGAGTTGTGGGATGGGATATTGCAATGGACCTTGCCCTCTTAAAGGTTGAAATTACCCCTGAGTATGTCTTTTCTGTTATTGATTGGGCAGTTCCCACGGTTGGGGATACCATTTTTGCAATAGGTTCCCCTGTCGGGCTTGAAAGAACAGTGACCCAGGGAATTGTTTCTGCGCTGGGCAGAAGGTTTTTACAGATTGGAGATGTAATTCAGATTGATGCTGCCGTGAATCAGGGTAATTCGGGAGGCCCGATCATTGACATGTCGGGGCGTCTTGTCGGGGTGGTTTATGCGGGGATTGTGCATTTCCAGGGGCTTAACTTTGCAGTGCCCGCTGAAAGGCTCGCCGCTGCCCTCCCTGCGATGATTGCGGGCGGAAAGGCAGAAAGACCTTGGCTCGGGCTTTCTTTGAGTGAAACCCCGACCGGCGCTGAGATTATCTATGTCGCACCGTTTACACCTGCGGCAGAACAGCAGATCCGGGAGGGTGCTATCATCAAATCCATAAACGGGGAGGAGATAAAGGCGGCTCAGGGAGCTCTTATTCCTGCCTTACAAGACAGCCTTTTCCATCTGAGGCCTGGTGAGCTGATAAGCCTTGAACTTTCTGACGGGGAGGGGAATCTGACGAATCATATTATAAGATTAGCAGGGAGGCCCATTGTGCCAATGGCGGAAGCGGCTCAAAGGGATTCGAGGGAGCGCATCACTGCTCCTCTTTTCGGCATTGTTTTGGCGCCGCAGGCGGGGACCAGTTTTTTCTCTTCCTACCGCGTGAACAGTGTTGTCCGGGGCTCCATAGCCGATGAAGCAGGAATTTCTGCAAATGATTCGTTATCAATTAGGAGTTTCCGTATCCTTGAAAGAGACGGGATTGCCTTACTTGATATAAATGTCAAAAAGCGTACCATGAGCTACCTTGAGACAAGTATGCGTCTGCCTGCCTTGCTGGACACCCCCGATACACTGTAGAATAAGGTCTAATGAAACACGAAGATAAAACTGCACCTGAACCGGGCAACTCCATCCTGGATTCCTGCGTTCAATTTTGCAATATAATAATTACAGGGAAGGAAACAGCCACAGGGTTAAAGTACGACGAAGAAAATATGTTTGCCCCGATGGTGGTTTTTCTTGAAAGGGGCAGTGCCGCAGAAACCCTTGTACAGGCGGCGGAGAAGCTGAACGTTCCTGTCGTTAAGAATATCCTCCTTGCGAAGAACCTGATGTCTTACGGAAAAATCGGGGAGAGTATTCCTGAGGCTTCCTATAGGGATGTATCTCTTGCCCTCTCAAGGCTTGGTACTGTAAGAAATCCGCATAGAACACGAAAGAGCTATGCAAAATGCCGACAGGGTGTCCCCCTAATGATCAATAGGCCCCTCTCCCTTGAACTTGGGGAATCACTTTTTACTTTAACCGGGGAGGAGCCGGGAAGGGAGCAGCTCCTTTTAAATCCGCTGAATGAAATCCGCAGAAAACTTATTCGTCTTTTGGGGATTACCATTCCGGCATTCCGTGTATCTCGTAATCCTAGTTTAAATAGTGATGAGTACCGTTTCTTGTTTAAGGGACTTGAAGCGGGCAGGGGCAGACTTGAGCTTGGCTGGTATAGGGGGGAAGCGATCCCCGAGATGATGATTAAGCCCGAAAATATCAGGGCTGCAGTCAGAGCTGCATGTATGGTACTGCTTCGGCGTGCGAATGAGATTATTCAAAAGAGGGCTCCCGAGCTTCTTGGGAGAGATGAGGTTGAGGCGATTCTTGATGCTGCCGAGGAGAAGTATCCGGTTGTAACAGGGGAAGTTAAAAGCCTCCTGCCCCTTGGTATTATTAGAGAGATACTCATGAGTCTTGTGAGTGAACAGGTTTCAATCAGGCCCATCACTGTGATCCTTGAAACTCTAGCCGATTGGGGAAGTTTCGGTCCTGCTCCGAGCGATATGATTATCGATCAGATTCGTCAGTCGTTAAAACGGCAGATCTGTCTTGAGTATACAGATGAAAAATTGTCCCTTCGCGTTCTTACCCTTGAAGCAAATCTTGAAAAGAGTTTTACAGCAGAGGGAATTAATTTTAGGGATTATACCTTCCGCGATGCGAATGATGGTGATCCCGGTCTTACTGTCGGGGTAGATCAAATCTGCACAGCAGCTTTAAAAATGAAGGAAACCGGCATGCCGGCGGTACTGCTCTGCTCTCCGAAAGCGCGGGCTCAGGTTAAGGAAGCAACTCGCAGAAGGGTCCCCGATCTTGCAGTCCTCTCTTATCTTGAAATTCCTGCAGACATAAACATAGTACCTGTAGGTGAAGTAAGACTTGATGTAAATGAGGGTTATGCCGCAGGCGCGGAGAGATAATGTCCAATATCCGTAATTTTTGTATCATCGCACATATAGATCACGGTAAATCTACCCTTGCCGACAGGCTCATTCAAAAGGGCCGTCTTGTTGAAGACCGTAATTTTAAGAATCAGATTCTTGATAATATGGACATTGAAAGGGAGAGGGGGATTACGATTAAGAGCCAGGCAGTTTGTATTCCATATACCGGAAGCGACGGTAAGGAGTATAAACTGAACCTTGTTGATACACCGGGCCATGTTGACTTTAGCTATGAAGTTTCAAGGGCGATTAATTCCTGCGAGGGAGCCCTGCTTCTTGTTGATGCAACTCAAGGAGTGCAGGCCCAGACCCTTTCGAATATGTATCTTGCCCTGGAGCATGACCTCGAAATAATTCCTGTAATAAACAAGATTGATATGCAGGCGGCAGATATTCCTGCAGCAAAGGCTCAGATTGAAAAGGACCTTGGGCTTGATGCTTCTACTTCCCTGCAAATATCTGCTAAGACAGGCCTTGGAGTTGATGAACTCTTTGAGGCAATAATAGAGCGCATCCCCGAGCCCGATGGTGCAGCTTCTGCTCCACTTAGGGCGCTCATTTTTGACTGCCACTACGATCTATACCGCGGCGTTATAATCCACCTGCGCATTTTTGACGGCACCATAAAGAAGGGAATGAAGATTCGCTTTATGTCAAATGGCGCAGAGTATGATGTGGAAACGGCAGGTGTTTTTAAACTTGGCCTTGTTGAAACGAATGAGCTTAGCGCGGGGGATGTAGGCTACTTTATTGCAGGGATTAAAACCGTAAGCGATGTCAGGGTGGGAGACACCGTAACAGGCGCAGAGCTGCCCTGCGAAGTGCCCTTGCCGGGCTTCAGGGAAATTAAGCCGGTGGTATTTTCTTCGGTTTATCCTGTGGATTCAAATGATTATGAAGAGCTGAAAATCAGCATAGATAAGTTAAAACTAAATGATGCTTCTCTAATTTATGAAAAAGATACTTCCGCTGCTTTGGGCTTTGGCTTCCGCTGCGGCTTTCTTGGCTTATTGCATCTTGAAATAATTCAAGAGAGGCTTGAGCGCGAATTCGATCAGTCCGTGATCTTCACAGCTCCCTCTGTTAAGTATAAGGTTCGCATGAGAACAGGAGAGGATGTGATGATAGATAATCCCACGGATTACCCCGACGAGGGCCGTGTTGAGAGCGCCGAAGAGCCCTATATCCGCGCAGCGATTATCACTCCTACTACCTTCCTCGGGAATATCATGACTCTCTGCCTTGAAAAGCGGGGGGTTCAGACAAATATGACCTACTTGGACGAAAAGCGTGTTGAAATTGTCTATGATATGCCCCTTGCCGAGGTGCTTTTTGATTTTTACGACCGGCTTAAAAGCACGAGCAGGGGTTATGCCTCCTTTGACTATGATGTTACAGGGTATAAACCGACAGATCTTGTGAAGTTGGACATACTTCTTAACGGCAAGGTGGTGGATGCCCTTTCCCAGCTTGTTTTTAGGGCTAATGCCTACGACAGGGCACGCATTGTCTGCGAGCGTCTTGTGGATGAAATTCCGAGGCAGCAGTTCAAGATTCCGATTCAAGGGGCCATCGGCAGTCAGATCATTGCAAGGGAGACTGTGCATGCCCTGCGAAAGGATGTAACTGCCAAGTGTTACGGAGGGGATGTTACGAGGAAACGCAAGCTGCTTGAGAAGCAGAAGGAAGGAAAAAAGCGCATGAGGATGGTGGGTGATGTTGAACTTCCCCAGAACGCCTTCCTTGCGGTATTGAAAACAAAGGAGGACTAAAGCCAGGGCAATTTTTATTATTGCAACCTTTTTGCTTCTCTTTTGCTCTAAATAGATGATGATCCAACTGTCCAAACAAACAATAGCGGAGCTTTGCCTCACGGTATCCCGTGTTTACGGCGATAAACCTGCACTTACAATCTTTCGTGATGGAAAGCAGGATGACTGGCTGAGCTATAAGTCGCTGGGAGAAAAGGCCCTGCAGTTTGGCCTTTCCCTTCGAAATCTTGGAATAAACCCCGGCGACAGGGTATTGCTCCTCTCCGATAATTGCCCCGAATGGCCCATTGCCTATTTCGGCATTGCAATTGCAGGCGCTGTCTCTGTCCCCCTGCTTACCGGCTTTTCCGAGGAGCAGGTTCAGAATATTGCCACCCATTCAGGGGTTTCTGCAGTAGTCCTTGGCCACGGAATGGAAGGGAAACTTGGAATGCTTTCCAAGGATATCCCTGTAATTTTTCTTGATGAAGAGAAAATGGATATAGTTTCTTCCTTTTCGGATTCCTCTTTGGAAAGTCTGCCCGAGCGAAGGCCTGAAGACCTTGCAACCATTATTTATACAAGCGGTACTTCGGGGAATAGTAAGGGTGTGATGCTTTCGAACCTTAATCTTATTTCCTGTGCCTTTTCTTTAATGTCCCTTGTAAAGTTTACAACGAAAGACCGAATTTTGTCGGTACTTCCTCTTGCCCATGCATACGAATGCAGCTTAGCCCTGCTTACCCCCATAATGGGCGGATCAAGCATTGCCTACCTTGATCGTCCGCCGTCTCCTTCGATACTGCTTCCTGCGGCAGCGGCCCTAAAGCCCACGATAATGGCAACAGTTCCCCTATTCATCGAGAAAATGTACAGGAATGGTGTTGCACCGAAGCTGAGAAAAAACGCCCTTTTCCGCTTTCCGCTGACTCGGGTTCTAGCCATGCGTTTTGCAGGGCGCAAAATGAATGCGGCCCTTGGCGGGAAGATTCGTTTCTTCGGTATTGGAGGGGCACCTCTTTCCGAGGAAGTTGAGCTCTTCCTCCGCCGTGCGAGGTTCCCCTATGCAGTCGGCTACGGTCTTACCGAGGCCTCGCCATTGATTGCAGGCTCAGTGCCCTTCTCCTTTCCCTTCCGCTCGACAGGCACTGCAATCGAAGGCGTGGAAGTACGCATTGCAGATAACGGTGAAATCCTTGCAAGGGGCCCGAATATAATGATGGGTTACTATCAGAACGAGGAGCAGACAGCAGAGACCTTCACTTCTGACGGTTGGTTAAAAACCGGCGACCTTGGCAGTATGGATGCAAACGGAAAGCTCTATATTAAGGGAAGGATAAAGGCGCTTATCCTTGGACCGGGCGGAGAGAATATTTACCCCGAAGAGATTGAAGGCCTTTTAAGTACATCAACCCTTGTGGAAGAGGCCTTAGTCTACTCTGACGATAAGGGTAAGCTCGTAGCCCTGGTCATTCTTAGCGAGGCGGCTGCGGCTGCTATAAGCATGGCAGACAAGGCCCTTGAAGAGTTAAGGGCCTGGGCGAATAAGAAGCTCAGCTCTTTTTCGCGCCTCGACAGGATCGAAATACGCTGTGAGCCTTTTGAGAAAACACCGACCATGAAGATTAAGCGTTATCTATACGCCTGACGCAGGCTTGCTCTCGGGTAGAAGTGGGCGAGTATCTCTTCGTTACGCATGCCCCTTGCGGCCATTGCCGCTGCTGCATGCTGGTCCATCCCGATTCCGTGACCATAACCTGCACCGTTAAAAACAAAGTACTCAATATTACCTTCCGGAGACTTCTTATATCGAATCGTAAAGAGGCTTGAACGAAGTCCCCCGGTGACAGCCCATATGACATTGCGGCTAACGGTTATAGTCTGCTCGCTTCCCTGTATTTCCAGCTCGATAATTCTCCCCGATATGCCCCTGCCCCTGCTGACAATCCTTTGGATTTCCCCCGGGTCCTGCATTACGCGGCTGTCGGTCATTAGGCGGCGGCGAATCTCGGCAGGGCTTATCCATCGTTCCCAGCGATAGATATTCGGGAAGTGATAGCCGGGGACATTTGAGTGGGTTGTCGGGTTGTCTTTGATCCAACGGTAAAGATCCCCGGGCGGCAGTATGGCAGGCCGCTCGGGTAACATACTGTCTATTACTGCTTCCATGTATGCATCGTAACCCCAAACTGTTCTTGTATCCTCGCTGTGACCGCCGTGGTTTGCAGAATAATATGCAGCAAGGGGCTCATCATCTTCTCCGACAAGGATAATCCCCCTTGTTGCGTCTACTGCAGCAGTGGAGCTTCCATGCTCTACGGCAACACCTGCATAGGTCTGGGAAAGAGCTGTGTTCCAGATGTCAAAACCCCTATCGGCAAAAGTGCCGCGGTAAGCCATTGCATAAGAGCGTGAAGCGATTGCCTGGGCTCGTAATACCTCCCTTGGCCAGCTTGCAGGAAGCTCAGAGGGGACTACACCGTAAAGATAATCACCCATGCTAACTATGCTCACCGCTGTTATGCCGCCCTCTTCGGGGATAAACTCCAGATGCCCCCTATAGGTTCTGTTTAGCCCCGGGCTTCCGCTTACCACCCCTGCTACGATTGAAGTGTCCCTATCACTGCTTAGTTCAAAAATTATCGGTGCCGAACTTGTAAGGAGGGTTCTATTGTTTCCATCATGGATTCTAAAAGATGCATCGCCGTTCCATCTAATCCAAAATTGCTCTTGGGAAGTGCCGGTGTAGAGAACCTCACGGGTTTCTACATTATAAATCGTAAAATCGCCGCCTGCTTTTACAGATAGTATGGGGCGGTTTACATTAAGGCCAACCCTCATTATTCCCTCTCCTTGAGTAATTGGCGCAGGAGTAACAGTGGGAGGGACTGCGGTAATTTGCCGTTGAACAAACTGAAAGACATTGGCAGGGGGGCCTATGCGGCGCAGGACTGCGGTTAAGGCCTCTTCTATTGCTTCGGCAAGCTCCGGGTCGTCAGGGAGGAGATCACTTGCGGCAATCAGCATGTTCCGTGCCTGCACCCATTCACCGCGCCCTGTAAGGAGCCGGGAGAGGGGGAGAACCGCATGGATATAAGACCTGTCCATGTTCCAGCAATTTTGAAAGGCCTCTTCTGCTTCAGCCGGGCTGTTATCAAGTAAAATCGTACCAAGCCTATACCAGGCCAAAGCTCTCCATCTATAAATATCAAGACTTTTTTTATAGTATTCTTCGGCACTTAATAGATCGCCCATTTCGTGGTAAGTAAGTGCATTGTAAAAGTAGTACTCAGCCTGCAGGCGACTGTCCATTCTTTGAACAGCCGCATCCAATATGCCTCGCATTGCTGCTGCTTCGGTATAACTGCCCATTAGGACATAGGTGTTAAACAATTCCAGTTGCAGTTCATTTCTTTCAGATGCAGGCAGGGTGAGGTTTTGGATCATTTCTTCAAGCAGGTTTGCAGCGTTTGCATTGTCTCCAAGCTCCCAGTACATAACAAGCAATTGGGATTGCTCTTCGAAGCTTATGTCGGAGGAAGAAAGGAGTTGCACTGCTTCTTCAATGTGGCCTGTATTATAGGCTTGTATGGGGTCGGTATAGCTTTCAGTGATTTCGATCGGGGAGTCTTCTTGTTCCGGCTCCGGTGAGATCTGCAGGGCCTGCTCATTTCGGGTACAGGAAGATATTAATAGAAAGCTAAGCAGTACAGGAAGAAAAGTCTTGTTTTTCATTGACTATATTTAAAACACTAAAGAGGCTGCAAGTGAGCTTGGAAGTGCCTTAATACAGGCGGCTCCCAGAGTATCTTATAACCCTTTACCTGCCCTGCGCGCTTCTTTATTGCGATTAACGCCTCTGCCATAATGTCAAAGTGTGCCTGTGTATATACCCGCCTCGGAATTGCAAAGCGTGTAAACTCAAAAGTGGATTTTAACTGCTCTCCTGTGTCGGGATCGTTACCCAGCATATAGGAGCCGATGTCACAGGTGCGGATACCCGCTTCTTTGTACAGCTCTATTGCGAGAGCCTGTGCAGGGAACTCGTTATACGGAATGTGGGGGAACATTGACCTTGCATCAATAAACACCCCATGGCCCCCTGCAGGGGACTGGTAAATTATCCCTGCATCATCGAGCAGACTCGCAAGGTATTCTACCTGTCCTATCCTATACTTTAGAAAATCTTCGTTCACTCCCTCGTTTAAGCCAATCGCAAGAGCCTCGAGGTCCCGACCCGACAGCCCCCCGTAAGTTATAAAGCCCTCGTAGGAGATTGTGTTTCCTTTGCAGAGCTGGAAAAACTCTGCATCGTCTTTAACACCAACAAGGCCGCCCATATTGATTATTGCATCCTTCTTTGCAGAAAGGGTGAAATAATCTGCATAGCTGAATACTTCGCGTATAATTTCTTTTATGCTCTTGTTTGCATAACCTTCTTCGCGGTGTTTAATAAAGTATGCATTCTCGGCAAAGCGTGCAGCATCTATACAGAGCTTTATTCCGTGTTTCTTGCATATTTCTGAAGTTTCTTTTATGTTCGCAATTGAAACCGGCTGCCCGCCCGCAGAGTTGTTGGTAATTGTTGTGATAACTACACCGATGTTTTTTGCACCGTGCTCGTTTATAAGAGCTTCGAGTTTTTTATTGTCCATATTGCCCTTAAAGGGAATTCTTATCTTCGGGTCTTCGGCTTCTTTTATATTGCAGTCGATGGCACGGCCCCCTGCAAGCTCCACGTGGGCCCTTGTTGTATCAAAGTGCATGTTGGAAATTGAGTACTTGCCCTTTTCCAGAAGCAGACTGTAGATAACTTTCTCGGCAGCCCTACCCTGATGAACCGGTTGGATGAACTTATAACCGAAGATATCTTGACCTGCTTCGAGGACCCGGAAATAGCTCCTCCCCCCGGCATAGGCCTCGTCTCCAATCATAACGCCCGCCCATTGGTCCTGGCTCATTGCATTGGTACCCGAATCGGTTAACAGGTCTATGTAAACATCGTCGCTGCGCAGGCTGAAAAGATTGTACTTTGCCTCTTTGATTCTAGCCACTCGCTCTTCAGATGAAAGCATTTTGATGGTTTCGACCATTTTGATTCTAAAGGGCTCAGGGGTGTATTTGATTGCCATTAAAAAACCTCCTTAAGGTTTATCTCAAGACCCGGAAGAATAAATACCGGTGCCAGTTCCGGTAACTTTAAATCATCCGGTGTATCATCATCATTTTTACCGTAAACATTTATTTTGTTATTTTCAAATATATTTACCTCAATTTCACGGTTCTCAGGGGAGACTATCCAGTATTCACGTACCTTGGCCTTTTTATACAGTTCTAATTTTTGAAACCTGTCTTTGCGGCTCGTGGAAGGAGAAAGAATTTCAATGACCAGATCCGGCGGGCCGTTACAGCCGCGCTCATCAATTTTATTAAGATCGCAGATCACAACGATATCCGGTTCTACGACAGTGTCATCGGAATGGTCTTCTTTCGGGAAGAGCCTGACCCCGAAGGGGGCGGCAAAAACCTCACAGGGGTTCTCTTCGAGAAAATTTGCGAAGATTTTCGATAATTGCATTGAAACCCTCTGATGTACTGTAGCAGGTGGACTCATCATATAGGCAACACCATTAATGATTTCTACTCGTAAATCTTCCGGCCAGTTAAGGTAATCCTTATAGGTAAAGTTTTTTCTTCCTGCAAAAGGGTTTGGCTGTACCTGATCCTTATTTAAGGCTTCCGACATAAATCCTCCGAATAAAAGTATAGCACGATATTGATGGATATGGTACCATTCGCTATGGACGCTTCCGAACTCGATAAACTCGAAGAAACCTTGGTTTCAGGGATCAGGGACTTTATGAAGACCTGCGGTTTCACCAAGGCGCATCTGGGCCTTTCAGGGGGCCTTGATTCTGCGTTGGTGGCCTATCTTGCAGTGCAAGCAGCGGGGCCTGAAAACATCACCTGTATTAATATGCCGTCGAGGTTTTCTTCTCAGGGCTCAAAGGACGATTCTGCAGAGCTGGCCGCGAATCTGGGCTGCCGCTACGAGGTGCTTCCAATCGAGGAGCCCTATGTTGCCCTACTTTCCACCCTGAAGGGACTCTTCAAAGACCTGCCCTTCGATACAACCGAAGAGAATCTACAGTCAAGGATCCGGGGCATTCTGCTAATGGCTTTTTCAAATAAGTTCGATTCAATGCTCCTAAACTCGGGAAATAAGAGTGAGGTTGCCATGGGTTACTGTACCCTTTATGGGGATACCTGCGGTGCTCTTGGCCCGATTGGGGACATTTTTAAAACCCAAGTTTATGCTCTAAGCAGGCGGACTAACGAACGTTCGTTAGCTAAAACAGGAAAAAAAATTATCCCTCAGGCAATTATCGATAAGCCCCCGTCGGCGGAGCTGCGTCCTGATCAAAAAGACGAGGACAGTCTGCCCCCCTACGATGTTCTAGATGCCATACTGGATTTGTATATTCACAAGCAGCTTCCTCGGGATGAGATTGTTAAAAATGGCCGGGACGGGGCTCTTGTGGATGGAATTATAAGTACCGTTCAAAGGATGGATTTTAAACGCTTCCAGATGCCTCCGGTTATCAAGGTGTCACCTCTTCCTCTTGCGGCATCTCTTTTGGGTTAGGCGATAAGTGCAGGGGATTGTCGGGTCTATTGGCTATGGCTGCGGTAATGCCGTAGTTAAGCGTGATAGAAATATCACCCCGCCAAAGTATACGATTAGCGATCCTGATGCAGAGCAGAGACGGTTTCGCGAGGCGCAGAAGACCTGCGATCTTCGCATGACCGCATTAATCGAAAAACTTGATGATGGAAATGATCAGGCTTTGGATATTTTCAATGCCCTCCAATCGATTATTAATGATGATGCTTTTTTCGGAATGGCTCTTTCGCGGCTGAAACCGGAAATGATTAATATCGAACACTTGATCTACGATGAGTGCAATAAAATTGTTGCGCAGTTTGATGCCACCGATGATACTTACCTAAAAGAACGTGCGGTGGATATTGAAAATGTTTGTAATGATATTATCAGAACCCTTATGGGTCTTGGACAGGATTTTACCGAAGTCGATCATGAAGGTGATATTATTATCGTTGCAGATGATCTTAGCCCTGCTGACACATTGAATATGAAAAAGAGTGCCATTCGCGGTTTCATTACCGAAAAAGGCGGTGCAACTTCTCATACAGTTATTTTGGCAAAGGCACTCTCAATACCTGCAATAGTTGGAGTTAAAGGAGCTGTGAGTTTGATATCTGACGGGGATTTTATTCTGATGGATGCTTTTAACGGAACCATTAAAGTAAATCCGGGGATTAGCGAAATACAACAGTTTGAAACCATAAGTAAAATTTATGGAGAGAAACAACAGCAGTACCTTGAAGATGCAAATAAAAATGCAATTACCAAAGATGGCTTTTCCATCGATGTAAATATTAATACCGGTGATCTTGATGGCATAAAGAATTTTAATGCGGATCTATGTGACGGGGTCGGTCTTCTTCGAACTGAATTTTTATACCTTAGCCGAAAAAGTTATCCTGATGAAGAGTTACAGTATAAGGTTTATAAGGAACTTGCAGTAAAAGCTAAGGGCAAAGAAGTCATTGTTCGTACTCTTGATATAGGCGGCGATAAGCAGATCGATTATATGGACCTTCCCAAAGAAGAAAACCCCTTCCTTGGGTTTCGCGCAATAAGGATCTGCCTTGAAAGGCGCGATGTTTTTAAGACGCAGTTAAGGGCGATTTTGCGTGCTTCTGCGCACGGAAATGTAAAAATAATGTTTCCAATGATCGTAAACTTGGAAGAGCTTCGTCTTGCAAAGATCTGTGTTGAGGAAGCAAAGCAATCCCTGCGTAAAGAGCAGAAAAAATTTAACGAGAATATACCGGTCGGTATAATGATAGAAACACCTGCTGCAGCTCTTATGAGTGATGTACTCGCAGAAGAATCGGACTTTTTCAGTATTGGTTCAAACGATCTAATTCAATATATAACGGCTTCTGATAGGATGAACGAGAGGGTGCATTATTTATATGATAGCTGTAATCTTTCGGTTCTGCGAGCAATTAGGACGGTGGCTCTAAATGCCGAAGCCTCGGGCATTCAGTGGGGGATCTGCGGCGAGGTTGCCTCGGAGGAAAGTCTTATTCCTTTATGGGTAGCCTTTGGTGTTTCAGAATTGAGTGTTGCGCCCTTCCTTGTTGGGCGTATTAAACATATAATTCGCAGCTTAAACAAAGCGGAATTACAGAAAAAAGTAGAGAACATTCTTAAAGGTAAGCTTGCAGAGGAGATTAGGCAGGGCCTTACTGAGCTATTGGAAGGAAATTTTAATTGACTTCTAAAATATCGTGCCATATAATGACCTAATGGAGATACTATTATGGTGAAAATATTGGTTGCATGCGGCTCAGGTGTTGCTACAAGCATGCAGGCTGCAGTTCGTCTTAAAGATCACTTTGCTGCAGAGAAACTTAAAGTCAAAATTGATGCATGTAGTGTCAATGAGCTTCAAGACAAGCTTGGAGGATGTGATATTATCGTAAGTTCTGCAAAGATCCCCTTCGATACTAAACAGGCTGTTTTCAATGCGATTCCCCTTTTAACGGGAATTGGTGCAGAGCAGTTGCTTTCGGATATTGCTAATAAGGTTAGAGAATTAAGTTAATTCATTTTATAAGGAGAAAAATGCATGAATGAATTTTTTCAAAACCTGGCAGATGTAATTGCCCCGGTATCAAACTTTCTTACAAGTTTAGGTATCGCGGTCTTAATCCCTATCATCATTTTCATCATCGCAAAGGCCTTGGGACAGACCTGGAGGAAATCCATTGTCGCAGCCCTGACATTTGGTGTTGCAATGATTGGATTAAACTTATTTATCGGGCTGTTAATCGGCACCGTTGCCCCTGCTGCTAATAATATGGTAGAGGCTACGGGTGTGCGAAAGGACATTCTCGACGTGGGATGGCCTGCAGCAGCAGGAATCGCATTCAGCACCACGGCAGGTGCCTTGATCATTGTTGTATCCTTACTTGTTAACTTTATTATGCTCCTATTTAAGGCAACAAGAACGATTAACGTAGACATTTGGAACTTCTGGAACCATGCATTTACCGCATCTGTTGTTGCTATTGCAAGCGGTAATCTTGCCCTTGGTCTTCTTGCAGGTGCTATTCACGCAGCAGCATGTCTTTTAATTGCCGACTGGAAGGCAAAGGAAGTGCAGGAGTTCTACGGGATTCCGGGCATTTCAATTCCCCACGGTTGGGCAGTCACTTCTGTTCCGATTATTATCGCGGTGAACTGGGTTCTTGATCGTATTCCCGTAATTAAAGACATTAAGTGGGATGAAGGTACAATCAGGGAGAAATGGGGTGTATTCGGTAACCCGATTGTTCTCGGTGCAGTCCTTGGCCTTGCCCTTGGTATTTTCGGCGGATTATTAAGTGATATTCCCGCGCTCTTTACCCTTGCAGTTACTGTTGCTGCAGTCATGGTTTTGATTCCCAAAGTAACGGCCATGTTTATGGAATCTCTTACAGCTGTTTCGGAAGTGGCAAGAACTTTCTTCGCCAGAAAGTTTAAAGATAGAGAGCTCTATATCGGCCTTGACTCGGCAATCCTTATCGGACACCCGGTAACAGTCGCAGCGGCAGTTGTCCTTATTCCGATAGTACTTTTACTTTCCATCATTCTCCCGGGTAACCGCGTGCTCGCCCTCGGCGACCTTGCCGCCCTTGTCTACTTTGTATCAATGGTACCGAGTCTTTCAAAGGGTAACCTTTTCCGTTCGATCATCTGCGGTATGGTCATTATGACAGTGGTGTTCTACGTGCTGACATCCTTCGGTTCCTCGTTGACTATAATGGCAACCGATTATGCAGGACTCTCTCTGCCCGAGGGAACAACAGATATTACAGCTCTTTCCTCAGGTAACTGGATTACTTGGATACTCTTCCAAATTGGCAGACTATTTGGCGGCAGTATTTAATCCCCTGATTATTATTACGAAAAATTTTCTTTTTCCCCCACCGTAAAGGTGGGGGTATTTAAATGGAGATCAAAAGATGAGTTGGACAAAAGATGTTCTTGGAACGGTTAAACCTATTATTGCAATGTGCCATTTTCAGGCTATGCCCGGGGATCCATACTTTGACGCAAAAGGCGGAATGGATAAGGTTTTTGAACAGGCTAAAAGTGACTTTTTAAAGTTACAGGATGGCGGTGTTGATTCAGTTATGTTTTCAAATGAGTTTAGCATGCCGTATCTTACCGATGTTAAGACAGAGACTGTTGCTGCAATGGCGGCAATTATTGGACAGTTAAAGCCGTTTATAAAAATTCCATTCGGCGTGAATGTACTTTGGGATCCATATAAGTCTCTTGACCTTGCAGCTGCAACAGGTGCCTTATTTATCCGTGAAATAATGTCAGGGGTATATGCGAGTGATTTTGGTATTTGGAATACAAATGCAGGTGAAATTGCAAGACATAAGAAACGTCTTAGCCTTGATCATGTAAAACTTCTCTATAATATTGTTCCCGAGGCAGCTGTGTACATGGCAGAGCGGGACATTGTTTCCATTGCAAAAACAACTGTATTTAATCACCGTCCGGATGCTCTCTGTGTTTCAGGTCTTACTGCAGGAAGCGAAACTGATACTCAAGTTTTAATGCGTGTAAAACAAGCAGTTCCCAACGCAATGGTTTTCTGTAATACGGGTTGTAGGGAAGATAATATCGAACGCCAACTTGAACATTCTGACGGAGCAGTTGTGGGTACAACTTTTAAAGTTGACGGGAAGTTTGAAAACGAAGTTGATTTGGCAAGAGTAAAATCTTTTATGAATAAGGTGAAGTCGTTCAGATAAGGAGATACCCATAAAAGCGGCAATTTACTATAGCAATGACAATGTTATTATAAAGGAAGTCTCTGTCCCACAGATAGAAGAAGACGGTATATTGGTTCAAACCAAGTCCTGCGGAATCTGTGTTGCCGATACAATGGAATGGTACCAAAAACCCAAAGCACCTGTGGTTCTCGGGCATGAGGCCACAGGTATAATTACTGAAGTTGGAGCAAAGGCTGTAGGATTTTCTGTCGGGGATCGGGTATTTGTTCACCATCATGTCCCGTGTAATAATTGTGAGCTTTGCCGAAGACAGTTGTATACTTTATGCGAGACATTTAAAAAAACAAACTATGATCCCGGAGGCTTTTGCGAATATTTTGCAGTGTCTTCGCGTCATTTAATGGACACATTGATTTTACCTGAAAGTGTATCTTTCGAAGAAGGCACCCTTATTGAACCTCTTGCATGTGTAATACATGCAATTCGCATTGCCGATGTAAAGCCAAATGACAGAACCGTGGTCATTGGCGCAGGTTCCATAGGGATTATGTTCGGGCAAGTTTTAAAAGCCTACGGTATCAGAGACATTGTAATGTATGAGCTTGACGAATGGCGGATGCAGAAGGCCAAGGAGATTACCGGTATTGAAGTTTTAAAACCGGGAGAGACTCTTCCCGAGAGTCTTGCTGAATACCGGAAGTTTTCGGGTGCACCGGGTGCGAATAAGGTCTTTGTAGTTGCAAAGGATTTAAGAGCAATGTCACTTGGCTTAGAGCTTATAGGAGGTGGAGGAACGGTGCTGCTGTTTGCCACACCTGAGGCAAGTGAGTATTTACCGTTTTATGTAAGCAAGGCATTTTTCAAGCAGCTGAGCATTCGTCTTAGTTATTCTGCAGATCATCTGGATACAAGGGAAGCCCTTGCTCTAATAACAAGCGGTAAGGTAAATACAGAAGAGCTTATTACACATAGGTTCTCCCTCGAAGAAGTTTCAAAAGGGATTTTGCAAACTGAGGGCAGAGGTAACGCTTTAAAGTGTATTGTGAATATTTAAACAGGATTTATAATGGCATATACTATAGATTTATCAAATCAAGTAGCTTTTGTTACCGGGGGCATCCGTGGAATCGGATTAGCCATCTCCAAGACCCTCGCTATTGCAGGGGCAACTATCGCAATATGCGACATTCTTCCGGAAGATGATCCTGCTGTAATAAAAGGAAAAGAGGAACTTGAAAAAATCGGGGCTAGTTTCTACTATATTTCCCGTGATCTATCTATTGAAACTTTTTGCCGGGAAGCGATTGACCTTGTTATAGCGCAATTTGGCAGGCTTGATATTTTTATTGCAAATGCCGGGATTACAGGCAAGGACGGGAACTGGGATGCTGCCTTTGACCTTAATGTAAAAGGCATTTATTTTTGCTATGAAAGAGCCAAGGAACATCTGGAAAGGGTTGCAGGGCGCATTGTTATAATATCGTCTGCTTCTATTTTTACGGGGGGTACGGGGATCCCTGAGTATATTGCTACGAAGGGCGGCACACAGGCCCTTGTAAGGTATATTGCAAGAGAAGGTGCGCCCATTGGAATAAGAGTAAATGCTGTTGCACCTGCTGTCATTATGACAGAAATGACAATTACGCGTTTTGGATCGGCTGAAAATATGTTAAAGCATTATGAAGGGAAACTTCCCCTTGGCAGAATTGGTACCGTAGAAGATGTTGCAAATGCGGTTTTATACCTTGCAAGCGATATGTCAAACTGGACATGCGGAGAAACTCTCGTACTTGACGGCGGGCGTCTACACTTATCGTGATTGTAAAAAGGAACTTATATGAAGAATGTTTATGAGGAATTAAAAACACTTAGCTCAATATCTGCAATATCAGGATGTGAGGATTTCTTAATTAGGGAATTGAAGAATAGGCTTAGCAATTCAGGTGCAGATATTCATATAGACAGGTTAGGAAATGTAACTGCAACATTCAAGGGTTCAGCCTGTCCCGAAACATCGATTATTTATTTTGCGCATATGGATGAGCTTGGCCTTATTGTAAAGGCAATAGATAAAAACGGCTTTTTACGTGTGGAACGAGTCGGCGGAATCCCTGAAAGAGTCTTAACCAGTGTTTGCGTGGATGTTCATTCCCTTGATTATCAAAAATCATATACCGGGTTTTTTGGAACCTATTCACATCATTTAACTCCGCCTGAAAAAAAGCTCATAGTTCCTGAAATTAAGGATATGTATATTGATATCGGCTGCGAGAGCAGTGAGGAAGTACTTGCCCTTGGTATTAATGTGGGAAGCATGGTGACATATACACCTACCTGTATTCAGCTTGGGAAAAATAAGGTAAGCGGAAAAGCCCTCGATGATCGTGTTGGCGTATATATTCTCCTTTGCATGGCAGAACATTTAAAGAAGTCGCCGCCAAAGGCTACTGTTCATCTATGTTTTACAGTGCAGGAAGAGTTTAATGTCAGAGGCAGTCTGCCTGTCTTTGAGCGCCTGCTTCCAAATGCAGGAATATGCCTTGACGTAGCCCCGACTCGGGATACGCCTGATTTAAGCGGACAGGGAGGTGTTGAACTTGGTAAAGGCCCCGCAATTTCTTACTTTAATTTCCACGGCAGGGGAACTCTTGGCGGTTTAATTCCTAATCCCAAACTTACTGCATTTATCGCAGACTCGACATCAAAATTGAAAATAAAATGCCAGCATGAAGTGTCCCTCGGTGTCATAACAGATGACGCTTTTACACAGTTAACCGGAACCGAAGGTGTTGCAATGGCCCACATTTCCCTGCCCTGCCGTTATACGCATACTCCGAGAGAAACAATTGACCTGCGCGATCTAAAAGAAGCAATAGCGCTTTGCTGTGAGACTGCCGCCGCTTTTGACAGTAAATTGGATCTTTCCAGAGGATAGGAGCAGAAGCATGAGCGCACTATCAAGTGATTTATTGAATGAAGATTGCGTAATGATGAATGTCCGTGCAGAAAATAAAGAAGACCTGCTTGCCAAGATCTGTGAGTATGCCTGCAAGAAGGGTTATGTAGAGGATGGCTACCTTACTGCCTTATTAGAACGCGAGAATGAGTTTCCGACCGGATTGCCTACAGAAATTATTAAGGTTGCTGTGCCGCATGCAATTGATAATAGCCGGGTAATTAAATCGGGTATTTTTATTGCCCGCCTTGCCGAACCTATTGCTTTTAAGGAGATGGGAGACGGCGAGAATGATGTTATGGCGGAAATTATTTTCCTTTTGGTTATAAAGAGCGGGGAAGATCAAGGGGCAGTTCTTAAGTCTATAATGGGGATGTTCGCAGATACCAATGCCTTATCCGCTTTGAAACCGGCAGAAACTCCTCGCGAAATTATCGAAGTAATACTGAATAGGAGGGCTTAGTATGTATTCCAAAATTACGCGGGTAATTAATCCAACGGGCATACACGCAAGGCCCGCACATTTATTTGTAAAAAAGGCGAAGAGCTATAAGTCCAATATAACTGTCAAAAAAACAGGTACTGAAGGCCCGCCTACAGATGCAAAGTCCATAGTTATGGTGCTTGCCCAAACCATCAGCACAGGAACCGAAGTTGAAATTACCGCAGAGGGCGAGGATGAAGTCCAAGCGGTCGATGCGATGGTTGACCTTATCGAATCGGCCTTTGGAGAAATAAAGGTAGAATAATCGAAATAATTTGCAAATCCTATTGACACTCTGTATTCTTTGTATTATAATAAGTAATGCAAGGCATACAAGCTTGCGAAGCATAGATAATTAGGAGGGGATAGTGCTTTTGCAATTAGACTTTGCTGCCGAAACACCGATTTACAGACAAATTCATGACCAGCTTATCCTGGGCATTGCCGAGGGGCATTTGCTCCCGGGCGAAAAGCTTCCCGCCATCCGGGCCCTGGCCAATGAGACCGGTGTCAACATGATGACTGTGAATAAGGCTTATCAGCTCCTTAAGCAGGAGGGCTATATCACTGGTGATCGCCGCGGCGGGACAGTGGTCTCGGGTAAGACCCCTGAAATGTCTGAAAAAAGCGTACTTGACGATCTTCGCCTGCCTGCAGCTTCAGCAAAACTTGCAGGAATGTCCCTGAAAACATGGCTTGGGCTGTGTGAGAAAGCATTTAGAGGTATTTAAAGATGTTTACGATAATTTTAGCAGTTTGTTTTGTTCCTGTTTGGTTTGCCCTTTATATTTTTATGCGGAATATGGTAAAACCAAAAAAAAATATTGTAATTGGTGTAACGCTGCCTCATAATGCACAAAGTGATGCTGAAACCCTGGCTATTTGCGCTTCATTCAAGCAATGGCTCAGTATTGTCATGATGCCTCTTTTGATTTTAATGATACCTCCATTTTTTATTGAATCGATGGGCGCAAGCATGACTTGGCTTATGACCTGGTGTTTGCTTGTAATAGCAGGATCTACGGCTGTTTTTGCAAGGCATCGACACAGGCTAATACTACTTAAGCGTGAGAAAAATTGGTATAGCGCTGCGACAGGCCGCGCTCTTGTTGATATTAAAGCTGCTGCCCTGCCTCAAAATAAGATTAAGGGTATTTGGTTCCTACCTCCTGTTATTGTAAGTATGATTCCATTCGTATACTCATTTTTTAGTTCATCAGGGTTTGATATGGTACTTAATAGCGGAGTATTTGCAGGCTTAACTCTGACATTCTGGCTTTTTTATCATGTAATATTTCGCCTTCGCTCAGAAGTTGTAAACGAAAATCTTTCCCTAACTGCTGCCTTGACCCGGGTTCGCCGCTATAATTGGGGGAAGTTCTGGCTCATTGCAACATGGATTAACGGAGCCCTTGCCCTGTGCACATGGCTTTTAGCCGATAATGTAACAGCATATCTTTTCTTTATAATCGGTTATACTGTTATTTTCATTCTGCTTGCGCTCCATACAGAGCTCAATGCACGAATTGCCCAGCAAAAGCTCACCTCAAGTGATACCGGGAATCTATATCTTGATGAAGATGATTACTGGTTCTGGGGTATGTTTTATCATAATCCAAATGACAGTCACTTAATGGTAAACGATCGTATAGGCATGAGCATGTCAGTAAACCTTGCAAGACCCGCCGGCAAAGTGATAATGGGTTTTGCAGCTCTATGTATTGTTGCCCTGCCCTTTTTCGGTATATGGCTCTGGTCAGAAGAGTTAACTCCTACGAGGCTTATATTAAGTGAAACAACACTGATTGCCCGACATACCGGAAACAGGTATACCATTCAAGTCGGCGAAATTGAATCTATTGAGCTTATAGAGGAACTGCCTTCAATGGTTAGGGTTGCGGGGACAGGCCTTGATAATCTCTTAAAAGGAAATTTCCGTGCAGGTCCCTTGGGTCCAAGCCGCGTTAATCTGCAACCCGGTGACCCTCCCTTCCTTGTAATACAATCAGGAGGAAATACCTACCTGTTAAACGATGCAGACAGCAGTGTTACAAGGGATGTTTATTCACGAATTAGAAGATAGGAGAAAAATATGAGAAATTTAATTAATTGGAAATTATTTTTTATTTTAACGGTTGTTTGCACAATAACTGCGCTATTGGTGCTGCCTTATTCTATGGCACTTGCATCAAGTGATGCAGGTATTACTCCAATAATACTTCTTAGTGTTATTGCTCAAAATTTAGTCATATTTGCAGTTACTGTGTTTCTTGGCCTGCTCATATCAAAAAGAGTTGGAATGGGATTACCGATACTCGAGGGAGCTTTAAATGGAGAGAGTACATCAAGAGAATTTAAAGCTATTCTTCTGCCTTCAATAGTCCTTGGCGCTATTGCAGGAGTATTAATTATTATTGCAAGTATTCCTTTTAATCGCTTAATCCCGGAATTTGCAAACGCAGAAGTTGCCTCCCCCGGGGCTTTAAGGGGATTTCTTGCATCTTTTTATGGCGGCATAGCGGAGGAAGTATTATTAAGGCTCTTTCTTGTTTCTCTTTTGGTATGGATAACCTTTTTAATCAAGAAAACAAGTGACGGACGGCCAACGGCTTTTGGAGTTTGGCTTTCAATTTTTTTGGCAGCAATAATATTTGGAATTGGCCATCTGCCTGCAACTGCTTTAATAGTTGATCTTACAGGAATCGTAATTCTTCGTGCCATAATACTTAACGGAATTGGCGGCATTATCTTCGGCTGGCTTTATTGGAAAAAAGGCCTTGAATCTGCGATTATTGCACATTTTACTGCCGACATTGTGTTACATGTAATTACACCTTTTATTACAGGCATTATGGGGTAATACATGGAAAACAATAAACCGGTACTTGAGTTCTACGAAAATAACGAGAATGAAGATAACCGTATAAACAGAAGCCGCCTTGAGTTCGTCCGTACAAAAGAGCTTATATGCAGGGTCTTGCCTGAAAACAAGATCAGAATTATTGATCTCTGCGGTGCCACAGGGCACTATGCCTATTGGCTTGCTAAAAAAGGCCACGAGGTGCATTTGAGGGATCTTTCTCCAAGGCATATAACCGAAGCAAAGGCCAACGAAAAAAACTATAATGCAAAACTTGCATCAATTGCCCTCGGAGACGCTCGTTCTACTGAATGTGAAGACAATTCGTTCGACATGGTCTTGCTTATGGGCGCACTATACCATCTCCAAGTAAAGGAAGACCGTCTGCAATGCTTAAAAGAAGTAAACAGAATCCTTAAACCCGGGGGAACAGCCGTCTTCGCATATATTAATCGTTATGCCTCCATGCTTGATGGTTTTCTAAGAGGCTTTATAGACGACCCTGCCTTCAGAAAAATAGTAGATAACGATATTGCAACAGGCAGACATGTAAACGCAGACAACAACCCGAATTACTTTACCAATGCATTTTTCCATACAACAGACGAAATTCACGGCGAATTATTACAGACAAACTTTTGCAATACAATGCTTTTTGCTGTTGAAGGTTTTGGAGTATTTTTAAACCATGAAGAGTATTTTAAGGATGAAGAAAAGTTAAGGACTCTGCTGCATTATATAAGGATTACTGAACAAAACATGGAAATGATTGGATTATCCGACCATCTGCTTGTGATTTGTAAAAAAACTTAGGTAAAATACAATAATTTAATAACACCCATTTAGCAACTCTGGTTGTTTTAGCTTTCCTGTCAATTATCATTTTCCAGTTATTCATAACATTTGTTCCGATAAGGATATCGCTTGCAAATTCACCGGTGTATTCTGCGGCAAAAGCAACTATACGCTCAAGAGCAAAATCTTTTATCATTATCTTTTCGATTGAGTAGGCTTCGGCTTCTACGGTAGTACCGCCTATTTTATACTCTCGTGTAAATCCTAAGGGATGCCCGGATAATACTGCAAGGCGTTTGGGTATCAATGTGTTGTAGCATCCAAGGTCAAAAAACAAGGTAATATTTTCATAAAGTGCATTATGTATATTATATATTCTTGCGTTAGATTTATAACGATGTTTAAACTCTGGCAGCAACTCCAATGTCATACATTCCATAAACTACATCCTCCTTTGGTGCATAGGCGAATGTAAGAAGTGCCTGCCCCTTATACCTATTTACAATAATTTGGTGTAAGGCATCCCAGTCTTCTTCTGTTCCATCTCCGTAGTAAACAACCCACCCCGTTGACCCCGATGTTGAACTTGGCTCCGATTCAAAAATGACCCATTTTCCATCGTATTCAAAATTGAGATCCCTACGATTTGTGAGCTTCCTGTCTTTAACTTCCGTTATCATGGTTCAACTCCCGACATACAATATAACATAAAAATAGCAAAAAATCAGCAATACGGCCCTACCAGGACGAAATTTCTGTGTAAAACCGGAAGCCCTTGACCCGAAGAGCCAATACCTTCCGGTGTAACCGGAAGGTCTTGACCCGAAGAGCCAAGGGCTTCCGGCTTGCGGAAGCCCTTGACAGGAAGGCATTTTTTCCATATTATTGATAATAATAGTTATTTGACACTTATTATCGACTAATGTCTATCGAGGAGAAATGCCATGAACGAAAGCAATTTCGGGTGCAGAACTTGTGCCAGCGCCGATAAACACCTTGGCGAGTTTATCGCGAATCTGCCTATGGAGACTTCCCATCATAGGGTGGAGAGTCAGGAAACAAAGTGCGGCTTTGGGCTGCAGGGAGTGTGTTGCAGACTTTGCGCAAACGGGCCTTGCAGGATCAGCCCCGATGCACCTAAGGGTATCTGCGGTGCAAATGCAGACGTTATGGTTACCCGTAATCTGCTGAGGGCCGTTGCCTCGGGCTCGGGTTGTTATATCCATGTAGTTGAAAATACTGCACTAAATCTAAAGAACACCGCCCTTGAAAAGGGTAAGCTACGGGGCCTTGAAACCCTTGAGCGTCTTTGTAAAATGTTCGGTGTTTCAGGGAAGGACGAATACGAAAAGGCCCTGAATGTGGCTGATGCAGTATTGAAAGACCTTCATAAGCCCGAATACGAAAAAATGGAACTGGTAGAAAAGGTCGCCTACGCTCCCCGTTTTAAATTGTGGCAGGAACTTGGCATACTCCCCGGCGGTGCGAAGGCTGAAGTTTTTAAGGGAGTCGTAAAGACTTCCACTAACCTTAACTCGGACCCGGTTAACATGCTGCTTGACTGCTTAAAACTTGGCATTTCAACCGGAATTTATGGCCTGACCCTTACCAACTTGCTTAACGACGTGCTTCTCGGCGAGCCTGAAATCCGCCCTGCACCTGTCGGTCTTCGTGTAATTGATCCTGATTATATCAATATAATGATTACAGGCCACCAGCATACAATGTTCGTGCATTTGCAAAATAGGCTGATGGATGACGATGTTGTAGCCAAGGCAAAGGCTGCAGGGGCAAAGGGCTTTAAGATCGTAGGCTGTACCTGCGTTGGTCAGGACCTCCAGCTTCGCGGTGCCCATTATACAGACATTTTCACAGGCCATGCAGGAAATAACTACGCGAGCGAAGCCATCATTGCCACAGGCGCAATTGATGCAGTGCTATCCGAGTTTAACTGTACCCTGCCGGGAATTGAAACAGTTTGTGATGAGTTGCTTGTAAGGCAGATATGTATTGATGATGTTGCTAAAAAGTCAAATGCTGAGTTTATCCCCTTTAACTTTGCAGAGAGGGAGAAACACAGTAACGAAATTATCGATAAAATTATTGCAACCTATAAGGAGAGGCGACCGAAGGTAAAATTAAACCTGCTCCCCGATCACGGAAACGAAGCGACCCTTACCGGGGTAAGCGAAGTATCACTTAAAAAATTCCTTGGCGGAACTTGGAAGCCCCTTATCGACCTGATTGTAAGCGGAGATATCAAGGGTGTTGCTGCTGTTGTCGGCTGCTCAAGTCTTGTCTCGGGCGGCTATGATGTGCTTACAGTGGGTCTTGTAAAGGAGCTGATTGCGCGTGACATTATCGTGCTGACAGCGGGCTGCTCTTCAGGCGGAATCGAGAACGTGGGCCTTATGGTTCCGGGTGCGGCAGAACTGGCGGGCCCAAAGCTAAAGGCTATCTGTCAAAAACTGGGTATCCCGCCTGTGCTGAACTTCGGGCCCTGTCTCGCAATCGGCCGTTTAGAGTTAGTCGCAACAGAGCTTGCAGAGGCTCTTAACATAGACATTCCCCAGCTTCCCCTCGTGCTTTCTGCGCCGCAGTGGCTTGAGGAGCAGGCCCTTGCAGACGGCTGTTTCGGTCTCGCTCTCGGACTGCCAATCCACCTCGGGCTTCCCCCCTATGTTTCGGGGAGCAAGGTTGCAGTCCAGGTACTCACGCAGGACATGAAATCCCTTACAGGGGGCCATGTGCTTATTAATAATGATGCCAAAGAATCTGCCTACCTTCTTGAGGGCATCATTTTAGAAAAGCGCGCTGCCTTAAAGATTTAAGGGAGGCCGATTATGAAACGTATTTTAATTGATAAGGATAAATGCGAGGGCTGCAAAAACTGTACCTTTGCCTGTATGAATGCTCACCGGCCTGACAGGGAAGCGGGGAAGGGTAGTTTCTATGACCTTGACCTGAGTGACCCAAGAAATGAGGCCCGTCATGCAATTGTAAATACTGTTAAGGGAAAGTATGTTCCTGTTTTTTGCCGTCACTGTGCAGTCCCCGATTGTGTGCAGGCATGTATGTCCGGCGCACTAAAGAAGGACCCTGTAACAGGTCATGTGCAGTGGGACGAGAAGCGCTGCGGCACCTGCTTTATGTGCGTTATGAGCTGCCCCTACGGAAACTGCAAACCCGACAGAGTGACACATTCCAAGGTGCTGAAGTGCGACTTTTGTAAGGGTCTTACCGGCACCGAGGATGATGAAGAAAAGCCGAGTTGCGTGGACTCATGTCCCACTAAGGCTCTTCATGTCGAGGAAGTTGATGGAGGTTATGCATGAAACACCTTGTAATAGGCGCAGGTGCTGCAGGAATAAGTGCAGTTAGAATGATCCTGAAAGAAGCACCAAATGACTCTATTGTAATCGTGTCAAAGGATGAGGAAGTACATTCACGATGCATGCTCCATAAAGTTATTTCAGGGGAGCGCAGTCCTGAAAGTATAAATTTTATTAATGATGATATTCTTGATTCTCCAAGAGTACAGTGGATAAAGGGCAAGACCATTACCCGCCTTGATGCTCCGACAAAGACTGCTTATGCAGGAGATGAAAAAATAGCATCGGGAGATACAGTGCTTGTTGCAACCGGCTCTGACAGTATAATCCCGCCCATTGGTCAGCTTAAAACCGCAAAGAATGCCTTTGGCCTACGCCATCTTATCGACGCAAAGGCTATTGCAGAGCATGCAAAAATGGCCAAGAAGATTGCAGTGGTTGGAGCGGGGCTCGTGGGCCTTGATGCAGTATATGGAATTCTAACAGCGGCAGGCGGTGCAAAAAAAGATATTACTGTTATTGATATGGCTCCCTCTGTGCTTGCAATTAATCTTGATGCCCATGCAGCAGGAACCTACCAAAAGCTTTTTGAAAAGAAGGGCGTAAAGTTCCATCTTTCTGCAAAGTTTATGAACACTAAAAGTAACGGGGATAATATCAGTTCACTTGAACTGGAAGACGGGACTGTCATTCCCTGCGACATGGTGATAGTCGCTGTTGGTGTGCGTCCTTCCACTGCCATCCTTGAAATGCCCGATGACACAGGAGCTAAAAAGCCGCCTCTGAAAGTTAAGGTCGATGATTATCTTGCGACAAATATCCCGGGGATTTTTGCGGCGGGCGATGTCACAGGGCTTTCAGGTATTTGGCCTAACGCCCAGAAGCAGGGAGAAATGGCTGCCTATAATATGACGGGAACCAAGTGGGCCTACGATGACCGCTTTGCCTTAAAAAACACGGTTAACTTTTTTGACCTATTATCGCTTTCTGTAGGAATTATTAATCCGCAAGAGGGAGATGAGGTTTTAATCCAGGAAGACATGAATAATTACAGGAAGCTCATTTTAAGAGAAGGTGTTCCTGTCGGTGTCATTCTTCAGGGAGAAATCGGTGGAAGCGGCTTTTGGCAGCACTTAATTAAAAATGGTATTCGCATAGATAATCTAGGCAAGTCGCCATGGAAGGTGAGCTATGCGGATTTCTTTGGCTGTTTTGATAATGGTGAGTATAAGTGGGAAATGCCTTAGAACGCGATAGAATGATTCACGCCGGAATCGTGGACACAATAGAGTCCACGGTTCTGTCGGGGACCATGTGCCAGAAATTATGGCAAAACATGTGGCTTGACCCGATAATAAAAATAATTCCTGCCGGAAATGAGAAAATCGGAGATTTCAAGAAACATGTCTCTCCCTCTCATTTAATGCCGGAAGATATTTTACCCGGTGCAAAGAGTATAATCTCTTATTTTATTCCGTTCCATGAAAGTATCCCGAACAGTAACATCGAAGGGGAGAATGCTTCAATAGAATGGGCAGGGGCCTATGTAAAAACCAATAAGCTGATTACTATAATTGCTGACAATATCGAGGCTTTTATGGGTGAGCATGGCTATAAATCAGGAAAATTACCAGCAACTCACAATTACAATAAAGAAGATTTAATCAGCAATTGGTCTCATAGGCATATCGCATACCTTGCAGGCATTGGTACTTTCGGAAGGAACAATATGTTCATTACCGAGTCCGGCTGCTGCGGAAGGCTTGGGAGCATTATTATAGACTATGAGTTTAGTGAATATGAGCAGGTTGAAGAGCCAAGAGAAAGGTGTATCTCCAAGTCAGGCAAAACCTGTGATATCTGTATTAGTCGATGCATGGTCGGTGCCTACAGCGCCGGGGCCGGCGGCAACTATACCTTTGACCGCCATAAATGCCATGAGCAATGCCTTAAAAACGGCGAGCTATACGAAAAGCTTGGCGCTGCCGATGTTTGTGGGAAATGTGTAGTCGGCCTTCCCTGCTCAACCGGGGAGCCTGCTCGAGCAACTAAATAAAAACCCATTCGCCTTCTATAATAATAGCAATGGGCTCTATCACTTTGTTAACGTTAAAATGCTTATTATGGCTGTCAATGAATGGCGGATCGATAAGTTTCTTTTCTCGAATCCTGAATATTGTTGCATTCTTCCCGGGGTCTGAGCACCAATTGCTAAGCCCAAGGCGATCTGCAGGGATTTTGGTCACTGCTTTTATCACTTCTATAAGGGTCATACCAAGGGAGAGAAATTTTGACATTGTATGTGAAAGGCTGTAGACGGGACCTCCTATGTTCCTAAAATGAAGGTCTGTGCTGATGCTGAACTCATTCTTTTTTTGCCTGACAGCTTTTTCTGCTATGTCAATGCTAAGGCTTGCAGCTCCGTGAGCTACATCAAGTAAAATTCCTTTTGATAGAGCTTCGGATAACTCATAAATCGGATTCCCTGAATCGTCCCAGAGAGGACTTTCTTTCCCGTGAAAGCAGTGAGAGACTATATCACCCTTTCTCATGAGTGAAAGATTCTCAGCATTACCAGGGGGATTCTCGCCAAAATGAATCATTATTGGGCATTCTGCAAGATTTGCTGCTTGGACTGCACGTTGCAACGGCAGAGTGCCTCTGTCTTCAACGATAAGTCCACTGCTTCTTACTTTGATTCCTGCGATTAGCTCGGGGTTCGCTTTAACGCAGGCGGCTGTTTTTTGCGGATCAAGTCTCCTCATGTCATGACTTTCCTGCAGGCTTGTAAGACCAATTGAACTGATATTTAAAAAAGTCAAAACCTTTGTTTTATATCTTGGGAGGACATAGTCACGAAATCCCGGGAAAGTTTCTTCGCCTGCACTTCCCGCATCGACTAGAAGATGAACTCCTGTTTTAATTCCAATATCGTCGGGTTTTAAGCTTAATGATGTAACTCCATGGTATACATGGCAATGAAAATCTATCCATGGGGGGCTTATGTATAAATCAGTTTCAGAAAGAGTCTTTGGGCAATTCAATGAAACTTCTTCTATATTCCCTGTGCACGGGTTTACAAAGTTTAAAGTCATTGCTTAGATACCTGCAGGTCAAGGATACGTTTTAATTCGGTTATATTTGCTTTAAGCTTATGTTCACTTAACTTTGCAGCCATTTTAACAGCAGCCGGCTGTTTTAATGCACCCCCCGTAATTACACAAACTACAGTGTCACCGCTTTTAATCAGGCCCCGGTTTACTCCGTTCTTGAAACCTGCAAGTGATGCGGCAGCGGATGGCTCTGCTGCGATCCCTTCTCTTGCAAGCTCGCGCATCGCTTCGAGAATTTCTTCGTCCGTGACAGCAAGAGCTGCGCCATTACTGTCATAAATTGCATCAAGAACGCGGCGGCCTTTGTGGAGAGGAGCATCTGATGCAATGGACTGTGCAATTGTTTTATCTGTCTCTCCGTATCGACCTGCCTCCTTCTCACCCTTATCGAATGCCTGCTTATAATGGGAGCAGTCCAAAGGCTGCACTGCAAAGAAACGGGGAATACTATCTATAAACCCAAGTTCGGCAAGCTCCTTAAAGCCCTTGTATGCCCCATAAAGTCCTCCCCCTGTCCCCACCGGGTGAATCATGATATCCGGGGCCTTCGACATGCTCTCGAAAATCTCATAGGCGTAGGTCTTCATAGCCTCGTGGCGGATGGGATTTATGAAATTTACAAATTGATAAATCTTAAGTTCTTGAGCAGCACTTTTAAGCATCTGAGCTATCTCTTCAAAACTGTCGTAGTAAAGTATGGCTGTGTTTGCACCATATAATTGAATCATCTCTTTTTTTGTGTCAGAGGCAATGTATTCTACACAGACAAGGGCAGGGAAACCTGAGCGGGCTGAATATGCTGCAAAGGATGCTCCTGCATTGCCTGAGCTATAAGTAAAGGCATTCTTTACACCGATTTGCCTTGCATAGCTTATTGCAAGGCTGAAACCTCTGTCTTTAAAGCTCCCTGTTGGCATCATTGTGTCATTCTTGAAATACAGTTCGGGGACACCGAATTCTTTGCCAATATGATTTGATTGAATAAGAGGTGTACCACCTTCTCCCAAAGAGACAATGTTTTTTTCTTCCACAAACGGGAAGAAGTCCCTATAACGCCAAATGCTACGGTCTCTACTATCTTGAAAGAGCCGGCTTAAATCTTTCTTCATTGCATTTAATTGATATTGAACTTCCAGAAGTCCCCCGCAGCAGGGGCAAAGGGTAAAATGCCCATCTAAGGGGAAGTCTTTCTTACAATCGTCGCAAATCAATGAGTGCGCATAGGTTTTCTCATTCATGCAGCCTGCCTCGTGCCCACTCATGTTTTAAGAGCCTGTATTCAAGCCTGTCTTTAAGTTTGCCGTCATGAAAGACGTATTCCTTGAATTCTGCCTCTTTAGTATAGCCGCATTTTTGCATAACTCTCTCGGAGCCGTAATTATCCTTAAGACAGCCGGTTGAAATTCTATAAACACCACCTTCCTCGAAGGCAAATTGTATGACGCGTTTTAATGCCTCTGTGACATAGCCCTTATTCCAATGCTTTTCCTTGATGAAATACCCCATGTGAACCAGTTTTCCGAAGTCGGTATTTTGCGTAACTGTATAACCCATCTCCCCGATAAACTCATTCGTGCTTTTTTCTTCAATCAAGAAAAAATAATATTTCCTGTCATTTGAGTTTTTATCATTTATTGCCATTAATAAATTTTCTTTGGATTCCTGAACAGAATTGGTCTTTATGTCTTGTAAAAAATACATCACTTTATCATTTGAAATAAGCTCATGATGATCCTTTAGATCGTCAATGATTAAGTCCCTGATTATCAGCCTTTCTGTATGTAATATTATGCCCATGCTTGAAAATATCTCTTGTAGCTTTCTAAAAGCAATGGTAGAATTATCATCTAAGGAATTTTAATCTTTTTTATGGAGGATGTCTATGAGGAAAGGAAAATTTATAGTGATAGCCATTTTACTGATGGCTGTACTCGTAGTTAATGTCCACGCAGGAGGCGGCAGACAGGCAACAACAGAAGGGAAGAATACCCTGGTTATTGCCAATACAGCCCAGCCTGTATCGTTGGATCCCACCCTTGGAAATGATGGCGGCTCAAATATAGTTTACAGACGGCTATATGACACTCTGGTTACAAATCAATACATTAATAACCAGCTTACCATCACTCCGGGCCTTGCAGAGTCATGGGATATACTTGCCCCCGATTCTTATCGTTTTAACATTCGCAGGGGCGTAAGGTTCCATAACGGCGATGAATTAAAGGCATCGGATGTGAAGTTCTCATTGGATCGTGCTATTGCGTCTGCCAGAGTAGGTTTTATCGTCAATATGATAAGGGAAGTAGTTGTTGTTAACGACTATCAGGTAATCCTAAACCTGCACTTCCCCTTTGCACCTCTACTTTCCAACCTGTCCCATGTTGGTGCCAGTATAGTTAGCGAGAGGGCTGTCAGGGAGTACGGTGAGCAATTCGGTCTTGCAAGACCTGTTGGAACAGGGCCCTTTATCTTTGATGAATGGGTTCAGGGTGTTTCAGTAAGTTTTAACCGCAACGATAATTATTGGGGACATAGACCGGCTTATGAGCACATGCTTATAAGGGTAATTCCGGATGCAACCATGCGTTTGATTGAAGTTGAAACAGGTAATGTGGATATTGCACTTGCAATAAACCCCTCTGACGTAGCCATGGCAGCTGCAAACCGGAATATCAATATGATGCGGGAACTCAGTATGGAACATACATACATTGCCTTCAACAATACTCGCCCGCCCTATACTGATCCCAATGTCCGCCGAGCAATAGCCCATGCCCTTAACAGGGACGTAATGCGTACAAATATCTTCCAGGGCACAGGGCAGCTGTCCAATGGTCCCATTAATGATGCAGTGTGGGGCTCGATTAACCGTCAGCTTCAGCCTTATGAGTTTAACCTTGCCAGGGCTAGAGAACTGATGGCTACGGCCGGGCATGCAAATGGCTTTGATACAACTATTACAATTAATGCCGCAAGCTCGACAGCCCTTGATACAGCCGAATATCTGCAGTCACAACTGCGTCAGTTGAATATCAATGTCAGGGTAGAGGCTTATGAAGCAGGTATACTCTTTGAAAGATTGGCAGCCGGGGAGCATGATATGTTCACGCTGAGCTGGACCACAGTAACAGGAGATGCTGACTACGGAATGTTCCCATTATTCCACACGCAAAACTGGGGTACAGCAGGAAACAGGTTCCGTTACAGCAATCCGCGTGTAGATACACTGCTTGAGCAGGGCCGCTACGAAACCAATCCTACAAGGCGTCTTGAGTATTACACTGAAGTCCAGAGGATCATTAGGGATGAAGCTCCTTGGGTATTCGTCCTACAGAACGAGTTCTTAATGGCCACAAAGCCAAATATCAGAGGCTTTGTTATAAACCCGCTTAGTACAGCAGAAGCTACATTTGAACGGATCACTTTTGAATAAGGCTTACTAAGAGGTCGTTTTTCAATTAAACCCCTGCTTATGGCAGGGGTTTTTTATAGTATTAATGATAAAACAAATTGAGATATGGCTGTAACAAAAATTGTACCAAAGCCCAGATAAATCAGGTTAAATGCATTTTTGCGCTTTTCTTTTCGCTTTTTTACATAGAATTCACCGTGGGTTGAGTGGTCCAAAAGCTTACTCTTGGGCAAGAAGACAGGAAAAAACTCAACCATTACCCCTGTAAAGAGGAGTATTGATGCCGCATAGAAGTTTACCCTGAATATATATCGGGGTGAAAAACGCCCGCTAAGAGAAGAGTCTATCAATATTGTAAAAGCTGAAATTAGGATAAACAAGATTCCCGATGCTCCCAATACTTTTGCTATTACGAGCAGAACACGTTTTATCATTTCAAGTTTTGAAGGCTCTTACTTTTTTAGTTTGGGATCGAAGGCGTCCCTAAGGCCATCACCCATCATATTTAGACCTAAAACCACCGTTACTATTGCAAGCCCGGGGAAGATGGTTAAGTGTGGGTGGAGACGGATAAAGCGCCTCCCGGCCGATAACATAGCTCCCCATTCAGGTATGGGTAACTGTATGCCAATTCCAAGAAAACTAAGCCCTGCTGCGGCAAGTATTGCACCTGCAAGACCTATGGTAGCCTGGACTATTATGGGAGCCATGCAGTTTGGCAGTATATGCCTTGAGATTATTCTTAAGTCAGATGCACCAACAGAACGGGCAGCCTCTACAAACTCCAGCTCTTTCAAAGTAAGCACAGATGCCCTGACTATCCTTGCATAGGAAGGTATGGCACCGATTCCCACTGAAATCATGGTATTGTAAAGCCCGGGGCCAAGTGCAGCGGCAATGGATATTGCGAGCAGTATTCCCGGAATTGCAAGGAGGGTATCAACTAATCGCATTATGACATTATCAACAACTTTACCGTAAAACCCTGCAAGGGAACCAAGGGTGGTTCCTACGACAAGGGCGATACCCACCACTATAAAACCTACGGCAAGCGAAATCCGCGAGCCGTGAATTATTCTTGCAAAAATATCACGGCCAAAATTATCTGTCCCAAATGGATGGCGGAGGCTTGGTCTTAGGAAAACATTTTCCGGGTCTTGCACATCATAACCGGGGTTGATGCCGTCGCCGGGGGCGATTACATCGGCAAAGATTGCACATAAAATCAATATAATTACAATAAAAAGGCCAACCATTGCTGTCTTATTTTTTCTGAAACGCCGCCAAACATCTTCAAATTGACTATATGTTTTCTTGGGTTTTTCTTTTTCGCTAAAAGTACTGACATTACTCATTTTTTTCCCCTAGTTATACTGAGATCTGATTCGCGGATCTATATAGGCATAGAGAATGTCTACAGCCAAGTTTATTATACTAAAGGTAAATGCGATTAATAAAACACCGCCCTGTATAATCGGATAATCCCTCATTGTTATAGATGTGATCATGAAATTCCCAAGACCGGGAATTGCAAAGATCTGCTCTGTTACTATTGCACCTCCCATAAGAAAACCGAATTGGAGGCCGACTACCGTGATGACCGGGATTAAGGCATTTTTTAGCGCATGCTTGGTGATAATCGTAAACTCGGTAAGTCCTTTTGCCCTGGCTGTCCTTATATAATCCTGCCGAATAACTTCGAGCATGCTGGACCTGGTAAAACGCATAATAACAGCAAGAGAAGTGCTCGAAAGGGTCAGAATGGGCATGATCCAGTTAAGTGGGCTTGACCATCCGGTTGGGGGCAGCCAGCCCAGGAATACAGAAAAAAGGAGTGCAAGCATCAGGCCCTGCCAAAAGTTTGGAATGGAGACTCCGATTAAACCTATAATCGTTACTGTATTGTCAAATAACGAATACTGTTTAATGGCGCTTATCATTCCAAGGGGGATACCAAGTACCACAGCGAATAAGACGGACATTGCAGCCAAATGGATGGTGGTAGGGAAGCGGGCTGTAATTTCGTCAATGACAGGGCGTCTGGAATTTAAGGACCTGCCAAAGTCAAGTTTAAATGTATCCAGGAAAAAGTTTCCGAGCCGGACTATATATGTGTCGTTTAATCCCATTTCTTCTCTAAGCTGATCAATTTGCCACTGTTCAGCCTGCTCTCCAAGCATTAATCTGGCAGGATCTCCCGGGGTTATATAGTTTAACGTAAAAATTATGAACATTACACCAAGTAATACAGGTATAAGAAGTCCCAAACGTCTTAATATATAGATATGCATGTGTTTATTATGAAGCCTGCGATTATAAGTTGTCAATATGTCGTTTACCTGCTTGCCAAAGCATCTTTTTTTTAATAAACTCTAATTCAAGATTTTCAGGGTCGGGTGAAATTCCCTACCGGTGGTATAGCCCACGACTTTGCGTTTAGCGGGGAGACTCGCAGATGCGAACTGAACCGGTGCAATTCCGGTGCCGACGGTATAGTCCGGATGGAAGAAAATTTTCTTTGTGTATAGATACTTTTCTTTAAGATAGAACCCTGGATTAATAACAGTTGCGTTGTACCGGAGGTTCTATGAAGCTTTTTTTCCTTTTCCTTATCATTAGTTTTTTGTTCTCGGGCTGCTCAAACAGGGGCAGAGAAGCCGGAGCCTCTTCCGTAACAGGACCTTCAATACTAGTATTTATCCCCGGGGTTGTCGCAGGAAGCGCAACTTACGAGATGCTTGAAGAGGGGGTAAGAAGGGCAGTTGATGATTACTCCGCAGCGAACCCTGCAGCGAACCCCGCTCCCACGATCACCGTGATAGAAGGCGGGTTTAACCAGGCAGCATGGGAGGGCCAGATAATGACCCTCGCAGCTTCGGGCAACTATGACCTGATTGCATCGTCTAACCCATCTCTGCCCGAGATTGTCTCTGTTGTTTCTCGCAGCTTCCCCGAGCAGAAGTTCCTTCTTCTTGATGCAGAGATGGCAGGAAATCCGAATGTTTATAGCTTTCGCTTTAACCAGAGGGAAAAGACCTTTATGTCAGGATACCTTGCAGCCCTAGTTTCATTGGAAGAGAGGCCGGATAGCAGGCGCATTGGCTTTGTTGCGGCACAGGAGTATCCGGTTCTAAACGATATACTCTTGCCGGGCTTTATCGAAGGAGCACAGGCTGTTGATCCCGGCTTTACAGTTGACTTCCGTGTTGTCGGGAATTGGTTTGATGCTGCAAGAGCTGCAGAGCTTGCTGCAGGAATGATTCGAGACGGAGTGACGGCAATTCTCCCCATTGCAGGCGGTGCAAGTCATGGAGTGGTCCAGGCCGCTTCAGAGGCAGGAGCAAAGGTCGTGTGGATTGATACCAACGGTTATGGCATAAGGCCCGGCACTGTCATTGGCAGTGTAATTCTAAGACAGGACAGGGCAGCTTATGAGACTACCCTTGCTTTCCTTCACGGGACTTTACCCTTCGGAACAGCCGAACTTAAGGGAACTGCAGACGGCTTTGTCGACTTTATTGACGACGACCCCGACTATATCGCCCATGTAAGTCAAACTGTCAGGGACAGGCAGGCAGAACTCGTTAACCGTCTGCGCACAGGCGTTTTATTAATCGATGAGCTAGGCAGATAAGCATATATAAAACCGATGGTAGAGCTAAAAAGCATAAGCAAGTACTTCCCGTCAAACGGGGTAATGGCCTTAACCGGGGCCTCTATCACCCTCCGTCCCGGGGAGATTCATGCCCTGCTTGGTGAAAATGGAAGCGGCAAGTCCACTCTTATGCATGTTCTTGCAGGGTACTTCCTCCCGACAGATGGCAGCATTCTTATCGCCGGAAAACCAAGGCGTTTTTCTGCCCCGGGAGATGCACTTGCCTGTGGGATTGGCATGGTTCGCCAGCACCCCGCACTTATTGGAGGGTTTAAGGTTTGGGAGGATTGCATACTTGGTGCGGAGAGGCAAAAAGAGGGCACTTTTCTTTCCGGCATCTCGCCTTTTTACAGCCCCCGCCTTCTAAAATCGAAGGTTAGGGAAGTATCCGAGGGCCGTGGGTTTAACCTCCCCCTTGAGAGTCCCACTCAAAGTCTTACCATAAGCGAGAGGCAGAAGGCGGCAGTGCTAAGCCTCTTATTAAGGGGCGTAAAATGGCTGATCTTTGATGAGCCTACGTCTGTCCTTACTACGGAAGAAAAAGAAAATTTTTTTAAGCTCCTCGCAGACCTTCGCAAAGAGGGCAGGGGCATTTTCCTTATTACCCATAAGCTCGAAGAAGCCCTTCATCTTTCGGATAGGATAACCGTGATACGCGGGGGGATTATAGAGAAGACTTTTGATTCTAAAGAGGCGAGCCTTGAAGTGCTTGAAAAAGCCATATTTCAAGGGAGTGATACCATATATAGTACCAAAATGACCCCCTCCGGTAGTACCATATCATCAATTAATAAAAAACCTGTGCTATCTGTAAACGATTTAATGATAAAACTGCCCGGCGCCACAGAGTTAAACAAGATAAGTTTTAATATTCCGTGCGGGGAGATACTCGGTATAACAGGGGTGAGGGACCTAGGCTTAGAGGCACTTGAGCTCGCCCTATGCGGGCTTTTAAGCCCGGCTCGAGATTTGACAATGCAAGGCTCAATCAGCCTTAACGGGTATGAGATTTTGGGGAAGGGTGTTCTTGCTTTTCGCAGGGCAGGAGGGGCATATCTTGGCCCCGATCGCTTGGGTGTGAATCTTGCGTCGGGTCTTCCCTTAAGAGAGAGCCTTTTAATTCATGCCTTTCGCAGGCTTAAGCGCGGGATTTTCCTAAAAGCAGGCCCTCTTACCGAGTTTTGCCGCAGAATCATGGACGGGGCAGGAATTGACCGTTCCCCCTCTGCACCCGTTGACTCCTTCTCGGGCGGCATGCTTCAGCGCATCCTTTTAGCAAGGGAGTTTGCCGAAGAGGCAAGCCTGCTGATTCTCTCTGAAGGGGGAAGCGGGCTTGATTACTCAAAGCGCTTAGAGCTTGAACAGAGGCTTAGAGAGATTGCGGGGCAGGAGAAGGCCGTTCTTTTGATTTCCACGGATGTCCACGAGCTTATTACAGTCGCTGACAGGATTTTGGTTTTGGAAGAAGGAGGTTTAAAAGGGTGATGCTCCTAAAAAAAATCCCCGCCAAGGGGCCCATGATTGCACTTGGGTCCGCAATCCTTCTTGCCCTCCTCCTTATAACAATAAGCTCTCCCAATCCCTCAAGACTAATCAGGGCCTTTTTTCTTACTCCCTGGTCTTCTCCGTGGTTTTTGGGAAACACCCTCGATGGTATCGCCCTTCTTCTTGTTGCCTCTCTTGGAGCCGCTATAGCCTTCCGTGGAGGCACTTTTAACCTGGGAGGGGAGGGGCAGATCTACGCAGGGGGCCTTGCTTCATCAATGGTTTTATTATCTCTTGGGCTTTTCGGCTCTGAAGTCATACCTGCGCCTTTACTCCTCTGCCTTGCTGCGTTAAGCGCAATCATAATCGGGGGCTTAATCGGAGGCTTCTCGGGTCTTTTGAAAAAAACCCTTGGAATCAATGAGCTGATTTCTTCATTCCTGCTGTCTTCGGCTCTGATTCCAATTGCAGATCATCTTATCGGAGGGCCGTGGAGGGACCCAAGCGGCACCCTGCTTGCACTTCCTGCCTTCCCTGAAAGCCTGCTCCTCCCGCGTATCTTGCCGCCGTCAAACCTTTCACATTCATTTTTTTATGCCCTGCTTTTAGTTTTTTGCGGATATATTTTTATTGACCGCACTGCACCGGGTTATAAGTTCAGGATTGCAGGTGCTGCACCCGGCTTTGCACGCTTCGGGGGAATCAAGGCTGAGAATGTATGGCTCCCTGCAATGACCATCTCGGGGGCTCTAGCAGGGCTCACAGGATTCTTTGCCGTGGCAGGTAGTTTCGGCCGCTGTCATGTCGGTTTCTCCGGGGGCCTTGGTTGGAGCGCCATTGCAGTTGCCCTTATCGCAGGGAATAAACCCCTTGCCCTCCTGCCTGCCGCCCTTGTTTTTGGCTGGCTTCAGGCAGGCTCAAACTCCGCCCTTCTTTCTGCGGGGCTGAATATTGAAACATCTTCAATCATACAGGCTGTCGTTCTTATTCTAATTACTGCTAGATGGGGTAAAAAATGATAGGGGGACTTATAAACGGTTTGTTAAATTTTTCCGCTCCACTCCTCCTTTCAGGACTCGGTGCTCTACTCTCGGATATTTCCGGGGCCCTTGGAATCTTCATCGAAGGTTTTATGATAAGCGGAGCATTTTTCTCCTGGGTCTTTTCGATATGGACCGGCTCTGCCCTTATCGGGACCCTGCTCAGTTCCCTCCTTGCTGCAGGGACAGGATGGGCTTTGGCAAGATATGTAAGGATTAGCGGTGCAAATCCCTTTATTGCAGGGCTTGCCCTAAACCTTGCCGCCTCCGGGGTAACACTGACCCTCTCGGCAATGTGGTTTGGGACAAGGGGGGTTATACTGAACCCGGGAATCAGAATCCCTGCGCAGAGTGTTTTTACCACAATTGCCTTTTCCTTTGCGATAATTATCGCACTTTCTCTTTCACGGACAGTGCCGGGCCTTAGGCTTAAGGCTTCGGGTCTTGAGCCTGACGCTGCTTCCGATAGGGGCATAAGGCCGGGATATTATAGAGAAGCGGCCTGGGCCCTTGCCGCCTTCCTTGCGGCCCTTGCAGGCGCTGCCCTGACCTTCCGTGTCGGAGCCTATGCCCCGGGGGGCATTGCCGGGAGGGGCTGGATTGCCTTAGCGGCAGTCTACCTTGGTTTCAGAAAGGTTTGGGGTGTTGCCCTTGCCTGCATAGTGTTCAGCTTTGCAGACAGGCTTGGCTTTGGCATTCAGGCTCTTGACGGTCTTCCTGCAACTGCCACCCTTGGGCTGCCCTCTCTGATTGCCCTTATGTTATATTCTGTGTCAATGTGGTTTCGCAGCAAGCAGCGGGGGAGGACTAATGATTCCCCTTAATAAGTTTAATAATCTACCGAGGATGTTAAAATTACGCAAGGCAGCAAGCCTAATTAGGAATGCAGAGCATAGGCTTATTGTTACAGGTATATTATCATTGGAAGAGGTTGAATATTTCTGCAAGGTTACAGAGATACTTGCAGAAGATCATAAGCTGAAAGCCATCACATTGGAAACACTAAATAGTGCTCAAACCGGTTTTACTTCCATTATGGAAAATGATAAGGAAGATTATCGCAGAATCCTTAATAATCTGCATCATGTTCTTTTATTGGAAATAGGGAAAACCCAAGCTGATTGGGATTTTATTGAAAGCAGGGGAGCCCTTAACCCTTCAATGCGAAAACCTCTGCAGGGCATGCAGGTTTACCTTGAAGACATTCGCTCCCCCTTCAATGTGGGCTCAATGTTCAGGGCTGCCGAGTCCTTCGGTGTCGAGAAGATTTGGCTCTCCCCCCTTTGTGCAGATCCCCGGCATAAAAGGGCCGAGCGCACTGCCATGGGCTGTGTGGATATAATGCCCTGGGAGATGCTCGACCATGACCCCTTTGCGACCGCGACTAACGGTGCTCCTACCGGGTTTAGCGGCCCTGTCTTTGCCCTTGAAACGGGCGGCACCCCGCTCAGGGATTTTTCTTTCCCACCTGAGGGTGTGCTTATTGTCGGAGGAGAAGAGCTTGGTGTAAGTCCCACTGCTCTTGCGGCTGCGGATGCGTCCCTTGGGAGGGTGAGTATTCCGGTTCGGGGCGCTAAGGGTTCTTTAAATGTGTCGGTGGCCTTTGGGATTGTTATACAAGCCTGGGCGGAGAGTCTCTGTGTTTTTTAACACACGGCGGACACAGCGACACAGAGTTCACAGAGGAATTAAGAGAGGATGTTGGTTTTTTATTGCATTTTATGGTATATTATGATAGGGGAGTTTTTTTTTGAAAAATAAAATTGGTTTAATAGTCGCTGCTCTTTTATTCGCATTTTTCCTTACAACCTGTGCATTGCCGGATGAAGGAATGGGCAAAGAAAAAACAACTACAGTCACTGTCAATCTTGGTTCCGAATTAAGCAGGACAACAGGTTTCGATAATAATATCCCTTTGGAAGTTATCACATTTACTGTAACACTTGTGAATAAAACAAACGGTAACAGGACCTCTGCTACTGTTGAAAAAAGTGCTACTGATATAAGCGCCACTGCTAAGGTTTTTGGCGGTCATAGTTATAATATTGAGGTTAAAGCCTTTATTAACGGTTGGTCTTATGCTGCGGGCATAGAAGAGGATTTTCCTGTTACAATAGAGGGGCCGAATATTGCAATGGTAATCTTGGAAAGACAGGAAGATGCCATTGTATTAAATGCTAATGAAGGCCAAACCCTTTGGTTTTCTCCAATATTTATTGATCAGGCATTGCCCTCTTTTACTTTACAGGTTATGAATTTTGCTCCAAATATACCATCAACATCAACGCTTATAGCTGAAGTTACAGGCAGTTTTGAAGCGGTAGGAGCACTTGGCCCTGTTGCTCAATATAATTACCCCGGTACACCACTTGTTATAGAACCGGTTACCGGCCTTACGGCAGGAACCCATACGGGTACTGTGCAAATAAAAGATGATGCAGACAATGTACTTGCAGAACTGCCTTTATCGTTTTCGGTGCATGCTTTTAGCAATTCGGAGCTCCAAGCTGCAATTAATAATGCTCCTTCCGGTTCTACTATTGTGCTTCCTGAAGGGCAGGGTTTTAACCTTGCTCAATCGATAACAATTAATAAGGAAATCACTCTTGCTGCCGAAGCCGGCGGGGCCGTAACCATTACACGGCCCGAAGGTGTAGCTGCATCGTTTTTTGTAATTGAGAACGGAGGGAAGCTTACCCTTGAAGGAACCGGCACCCTGACTATATCGAGCACTATTATTACTAATGTATATTATCAACCTGTCTTTATGGTTAATACCGGAGGAGAACTTATACTTGGGGCAGGAACTACAATCTCAAATGTCCAGAATACAAATTTATGGGGCAGTGTAGCTGTTAATGTATCAGGGGGCATGTTTACCATGACCGGCAGTACCATTACAGGTTTTAGACGTAACGGAGCGGTTAGTGTCAATGAAAATGGAATCTTTAATATGAGTGGCGGGCAAATTTTATCCGGTGATAATCGCGGTGCTGTGTATAGCGGCGGAGTGAATGTCTTTAACGGGACATTTACCATGAGCGGGAATGCCGTAATTAGTAATAATGAAGGAGGTTCCATGGGTGGTGGAGTGCATGTTGGCAGTGATGGGACATTCTACATGGAAGGTGGAACCATCAGTGACAATTTCACCAGAACAGCTAATGACGGAAGAGGCGGTGGAGTGTTTATTAGAGCCGGAGGCACCTTCGAAAAAACAGGTGGGACAATTTACGGCCTTGATGAGGGAGCACCCGATTGGAATAGAATCACGGAAGCCCCCAACCCGGCGGACCAATATGCAGGGCGCGGGTATGCCGTATACTTTGCAGGCTCACCTTTAAGATTCCGCGACAGTACTGCAGGGCCTACTGTAAACCTTAATACCGCTAACGATTCAAACTGGGGTCAATAGCGCCAAAGCTCCCCGCGCATATAAGCGCAGTAGGCATCCAGAATTGCGATAAAAAGGGGCATGTTTACATTGTGCCAGGAGGAGGCAAGATAGGTTTCGTAGCGGTTTGAAATTTCCCTTACTGACCACTCTTGTAACTCATCTCTTTCTTCGATAAACATAATGAAGCCTGTAAGGGCATTAAGTGTATTCATGAAGCCGCGGGAACCTGTGTTACCGCTTATAACACCGAGCTGGTTTACTGCAAAACCAATGAAGCCAACCCTATAGGTCAGGTTCTCTTCCATCATCAAGAATGCATCGGGGGAAATATATGGTTTTAAATCTTCAAACTCTGTAAACCTTTTATTATCAATTGCCATTAATGCAAAGGCTGTGTAAAAGTCACTCGCAGCTCTGCCTAAAATGGTCTGAGCGAAGGAGGGGGCGACCCCTATATAAAAAACCAGAAGAAAGAGCAGAACTGCTTTTGCTTTCATTTTTAAGCTTTTATTTCCCTTCTAAAGCCGCTTGTGAACTTTTCAAGCATTGCATCTATCTGTTTCTTTGATGTAATGCCAAAGGATTCCAGCACTGAAGACTCAAGTTGATCGAATTTCACTTCTTTCTTTTCAAGGGCGCATAACATATTTGCAAGGTAAATAACGTTTACAAGATTCTTATACTCTTTGGGTGCCGCATCCGGGTCATGGTGGTACCTTATTGCGGCAACAAGGTCTTGCGGGAAGTTCCATTTCTCGGCAATAAGGGCACCAATTTCCGAATGGTTCATGCCCGCCGAAAGGTCTTCGAAGGTCGAGGCGGGAAGGCCTTTTTCGGTGCAGAAGCTCCTGATTTTATTCAATAGCTCAGGGTGTACGTTAGAGAAAATGATCTTACCCATATCATGAAGAATGCCGCCGACATAGGCATCATCAAGTAAATTCCTATCTCTTTGGAAGTTTTTAACCAGGTTATATGCAAAGAAGGCTGTCTTATAACTGTGATCCCAGAGCATTTTCTTGTCAGCAGACTCATCTCCAAGGATTTTTTGGGTTCCATAAGAGTAAAGCAGGTTCTTTATGCCCCGCATTCCCACCATCTTTACTGCATCGGTGATGCTGTCCACCTTTTTAAAGAGCATGTACTGGGCAGAATTGACGATTTTGAGGAGGTCGGCTGTCAGAGCGGGGTCCATTGAAATCTGACGGGCTATATCTGCCATTTCCGACTTTGGATCGCCTATAAGCTTCTGCACGATAAGGATGTTTTCGGGGAATTGAGGCAGAGATTTAACGTTATCCACGATGGTTGCCGCAAGCAGGGACAGATTTTCTGCGCGTGCCTGATCCAGGGGTATTATAAGGCGGGCAACGGTTTCCTTTTCGGTGCTTAAAATGTCAAAACAGTCCTCGTCAAGGCCCATCTTTTTAAGCATAAGTACCAGGATTACTAGCCCAAGGCCCGCCCCCTCCGAGTCATCGAGAACCTGGGTCATTGCCTCTTCAAGGCTGTTAAACTGCCTCGATCTTGCGAGTTTATCGTGAATACGGATCAGCTCATTTTTGGTAACAACTACATTATTCTTTATTTCAATGGTAAATATATTGCTCTTTGCCTGGGCAATAAGCTTAATATAAAGCCCTTTTTCCTTCTGCAACTGTAAATAGTGGGCGATATTGCTCAGGGTATTTTCCTTAAATCCGCTCATCCCCTCTTTATATTGCTCGGGATTTGAAAGATCCAGGCCCTTCTCCATGAAGTAAACCCGCTTTGTATTTGCCTTTTTTGCATTCCCTGTAAGTTCAAGAACGCAATAAACGATATAGTCTTTAAGCTTTTCCTGATCAAGGTGCTTGAGAAATACGGAAATAATCTGCTCTATGTATACTTCCACCTCGCGGGGTAGAGTAAAGGTAGTAATGGTCAAAGGTATACCCGATTGTATAGCCTTTCTAACTTTAGATTCGTCTACTACCAGCCCTTGAGCAGCGGACATGCTTACCTTCCTTTTTGCGAAACTTATATAGCTGTACTATAATAATACCCTATCTTTCCGGTTCAATCAATACAAGTATTGACAACACTTATATTGATACAGCACTTGTATTGAGAACCATGTTCAATATATGATGGAGGGAATAGGTTCCGAAAGCGTATGATGAACAAAAAGCTTAAAGAAAAAATGATGGAAGCTTTTACCTCCGTGCTTCCGGTTACCATTATTGTTTTAATAGTCGGCGTTGTTTTGACACCTATGCCGTCGGGAACTGTTCTGATGTTCCTGGTTGGAGCAACACTTCTGATTATCGGGATGGGATTTTTTACCCTTGGAGCCGATATGGCCCTGATGCCGATGGGAGAAGGCATAGGTGTTGAAATCACAAAAGACCCCAAACTTCCCGTCATTATAGGCGCTACCCTGGTTATTGGGTTCATAATTTCCGTTGCCGAGCCCGATTTACAGGTACTTGGAAGGCAGACTCCTTCCATCCCCTCTCATATTTTAATAGGGACTGTGTCTATTGGGGTAGCGATCTTCATGACGATTGGCGTACTCAGATCCCTCTTTAAAATCAGGTTTTCGGTTTTAGTGGTAATTTTTTACATTATAACCTTTACTATAGCCTACTTTTCTCCCGATACCTTTGTCCCCATAGGTTTTGATTCAGGTGGTGTTACCACGGGCCCCATTACCGTTCCATTCATGCTGGCTTTAGGCTTGGGTGTGGCTTCAGTACGCAGTGACAAGCATTCCCAGGAAGACAGTTTTGGCATTGTAGCCATGTGCAGCGTGGGACCTATAATGGCGGTGCTCCTGCTCGGTTTATTTTACAACCCGGATCCGGTGGTGGCAGAGTCTTATGCACTGTATGATGCGGCTACTTCCCGGGATGTGGTCAGAAACTTTGTCATAGAAGTACCTCATTTCTTCACTGAAATGCTTTTAACCCTCGGTGCCATTGTACTTTGCTTTACCATATTCCAGCTTGTATACCGGCGTTATAAGAGGCACCAGCTTGGACGTATCATCATAGGCTTTTTATACACTTTGATAGGCCTTGTACTCTTTTTAACCGGGGTTAATGTAGGCTTCTTCCCTGTAGGGCAATTACTGGGTTTTCAACTTGCCTCTTCTCCTTTTAAATGGATTTTGATTCCCCTTGGCGGAATAATAGGCTACTTTATCGTGGCTGCGGAGCCGGCAGTACATGTGCTTAATAAGCAGGTGGAAGAAGTTTCCTCCGGTGCCATTACGCAAAAGATGATGAATAGGGGGCTTTCCATAGGAATGGCTTTGGCGCTATCGCTCACGATGTTCCGAATTTTATTCAGTATTCCAATTATGTATATCCTGATTCCGGGTTATATTTTTGCGTTGGCTTTGACCTTTTTTGTACCAAGAATTTTCACAGGTATAGCATTTGATTCCGGCGGTGTCGCTTCAGGCCCCATGACTTCCACCTTCCTTCTTCCTTTTGCAATGGGAACCTGCGAAGGAGTAGGCGGAAATTTGATGATCGACGCCTTCGGCATAGTTGCCGTAGTTGCCATGACTCCCCTTGTTGTTATCCAGTTGATGGGCCTTATCTATCGGTATAGGACCAGACAGACAGTTGCCATGACCAAGGAGCAAACTGATGCCATTGGAGCCGGATTGTCAAAAGAAGCTATCGATTGGGGGAAGATAACCATCTTCGATGAGGATTAACATGGCAAGAAAAAACCTTTTAACAAAGTTGCTTTCCAGGAGCCTTGATGATGCTCCGCCTCCCGAACTGCCTGAGCTTAAGTTTGTCTTTTTTATTATAGACTGGAATCAGGCTCAGGCTCTCTCTGATATTTTTAATGAGCACCATGTCCGCTTCCATTTTCTTACAAAGGGTGTAACCGGTTATAGTTCCGATATTCTGGATTTACTTGGCATAGATTCGAGCGACAAGGCAGTGATCTGCTGTCTTGAACAGGCTGTACTGTTTCCGCTGCTGGTAAAGGATGCACGAAAGAAGCAATTGTTTAACAGCCCCGGCCAAGGGCTCGCATTTACAATCCCTCTTTCGGCAATTAATGACCCGATTTTGCTGATTTTCAAGGAAAGTATATATAAAAATAAGGATTTATCGGCTATAAAACCCGGCAAGAAAGGAGGGAAAATGGCAAAAAAATATTCGCACGATCTTATCGTGTCTATAATAAACCACGGTTCAGGCGATGAATTCATGAACACTGCAAGGGCAGCAGGAGCCTCAGGCGGTACAGTGATGCATGCCCGAGGCCAGGCTCATGACGGGGCAGTAAAATTTTTTGGTATTTCCGTGCAGGACGAAAAGGATATAATCTTCATTTTAACGAGCAGGGAGAAAAAGGCTGCGATTATGCAGGCAGTGAGCGAAGCACACGGTCTAAACAGCGAAGCCCACGGGATAATTTTCTCTGTCCCTGCCGATGATGTCACAGGCCTTGACTTCGAGTGAATGCTTAATTTATACTGATACTTCCGTAAACTCTTATTCAAGAGCCCGGCAGGGATGCCGGCTAATATATACAGGAGATTTTCCTATGAAACGTACATATCAACCCAGTAAGGTCAAACGCAACCGTAAATTTGGTTTCCGTGCAAGGATGAAGACCAGGGGTGGACGATTGGTATTGAAGCGTCGTCGTGCGAAGGGCAGGATTAAGCTGTCAGTATCTGACGAGAAGAAGCCCTATTAGTGAAGATACAGGGGTTTCCTTCCAGGGAAAGGCTGAAAAAGAACGAAGATATACGGGAAGTATTTAATTCAAAGAAGGCTGTTAACTGTTCAGGGGCAAAACTTTTAACTCAACTCAATAACCTGCCCTATAACCGGATTGCTTTTACTTTTCCCCGTAAGTTTGGAAATGCTGTTACCCGTAATTATTCACGCCGAATAAGCAGAGAGGCCTATAGGCAGATGCGAAAAGACCTTAAACCCGGCTATGACCTGGTTCTGCTCGCCTATAATAATCAGGATGATTTTGCTGTCAGGGTTTCACAGCTCAAAGCTCTCTTTAGCAGGGCAGGCCTTTTATGATGAAATGGGTATTTATTAAGCTGATTCGCTTTTATCAAATGGCAATATCGCCTCATTTTCTTCCTCATTGCAGATATGTACCGAGTTGTTCTGCTTATGCACAGGAGGCCGTATCAAAATACGGGGCCTGCCGGGGTGTTTATTTGGCTCTGCGCCGTATTTTAAGGTGTCATCCTTTTAGCCCCGGCGGATACGATCCGCTTATTTAAGGAATTTGCATGGAAAAACGTACAGTATTGGCAATAGTACTATCATCTTTAGTTCTCTTTGCCTTTTTTACCTTTCAGAATATGAATGCCCCGGCGCCCGAGCCGGCTCAAACCGGCAGGCAGGAAGAGGCCGCCCCCCCCGTGACTACGCCCGTACTCGCGGAGACTTCTCCGATAACCATCGAAGATGACCTCTTCCTGCGCTTACAGGAAGAGGATGGGCCGGTTCCCTACCAAAGGGTCATTATAGAGACTGATATTTTACAAGTGGAGCTTTCAAATGCCGGGGGGAATATAGTTTCCTATAGGTTAAAGCAGCATTTTGACTTCGGAGACCCGGTCGAGATGATCTTCACAGGTAATAATAATGAAAGTGAAGCCTTTGCCGTTGCCTTCGGAGGCCTTGAGAATGTAATCGGGGGAAGGGTTCAGCCCGACAGGCGTAATTTTCATGTAAGACAGGTTTCGGATCTAATCGTAGAATTTTCACAGATTTTCCTTCTTCCCGGCGGAGAGCAGTTTACCATGCTCAAGCGCTACGAGTTCCAGCCGAGTGAATACATGTTCGAGCTGACTGTGGCCCTTGACGGCGGGCATTCGATGAATTCCTTCAATTTCAACGGTGCCGCCTATACTCTGATTTTCAGCCCACAGATAGGGCCCAAATTTGACAAGCTGGATCAGAGGTATGAGTATCGCAGGTATCACACTTATAGGGGGAGATTAAACACCGAGAGAGTGAACGACAGGGGCCCCACCGTAATAACAAACCAGCCTTCCTGGGCAGCCGTCGCGGGGAAGTACTTCACCCTGGCCGCCCTGCCTTACCTTAATCAATTTGAACTCGCCTTTTCTACTCACTCAACCGAAGGCGTCCCCGACTCATCACACCTTTATATTACACGCCCTGCGGCAAATACTTCCAGAATTGAAGACAGGTATCATTTTTATCTTGGACCGAAGAATGAGCAAAACCTTAGCATTTACGAGAGGGGTGATAATAATTTCCGCCTTATGAACACAGGCCTTGTTGCCCTTTCCGATACAAGGGGCTTTCTTGCGCCCTTAGAGCGGGGACTTAAATGGCTTCTTACAATGTTTTACGGGTTCATTCCGAATTATGGGGTTGCCATACTATTAGTAACCCTGGTTGTAAGGCTTATTATGTTCCCCCTGACAAAGAAGGGCTCGGAAGCAAGCATTCGAATGCAGGCCCTATCACCCAAAATAAAAGAAATTCAGGAAAGAAATAAGGGGAATCCCCAGAAATTGAATGCGGAGATGGCGGATTTCTATAAAAAAGAAGGTTATAACCCGCTTTCGGGCTGCCTTCCGATGCTTTTGCAAATGCCCATCTTCTTTGCAATGTATAATCTCTTTAACAGCCATTTTGAGCTCCGTGGAGCAATGTTTATCCCGGTCTGGATTCCGGACCTTTCGCGCCCCGAGTCGATTTACGATTTCCCGAATGATTTCTCCCTGCCCCTGCTCGGGTGGACTGCAATAAGACTTCTCCCCTTTATCTATGTGGCATCCCAGATGTTATACGGGAAGGTGATTCAGACGCCGACTCAGCAGGGAAGCGGTGCACAAATGAAGATGATGATGTATGCAATGCCGATTATCTTCTTCTTTGTTCTATATGATGTTCCTTCGGGTCTCCTGATCTACTGGATTACATCGAATGTTTTAACCCTGGTTCAGCAGGTGATTTTGAATAAATATATGAAGCATAAGAAGGCCCTTGCAGGGGAGCCGGAAGCCAAGCCGGTTATTGCACAGCAGGCAAAGAGCGGGCCAAAAATATCACCAAAAAAGAAGAAGAAGAATAGGTAGGTTATTCCAAAACCGGAGTGTGTTTATGATATACGAATTCGAAGGTCGCACCGAGAAAGAGGCGATAGATCGGGCTGCGATGGAACTTGGTCTTGAAAAAGATGATTTTGATGTGGAAATCCTGGAAACCCAGAGGTCAGGATTATTTAAGAAGGGCTTTGTAAAAATTAAGGTTCATACAAACTCACCGGGGGCGGAGGCCGATGACGAGAAAGGATCATCGAATGCTCATTGGGGAAAGCAGATGAGCAAGTCAGTATTCGGTGACCCGGAGCCCAAGAACGAAGTTGAAAAGCAGATGATTGCCTTTATTGAAGGTGTCATTCAGAGGATGGGCTATGCAGGCAAGGTCACCGTACTTTTCAGGGAAGAGAAGAAAATAGGACTAAAAATTGACTCAGAGTACTCATCCATCCTGATAGGCAAGAAGGGAAAGAACCTGGATGCCCTGCAGCTCCTCGCCAATATTTATGCAGGCCGCCTTGGAAGGGAGGACTTAAGGGTAATCCTTGACAGCGAGAACTACCGCATACGCCGTGAAGAATCCCTCGTGCGCCTTGCCTATACTGTCGCCGACAGGGTACGCGAAAATCGCGGGTCGGTGCTGCTCGAGCCGATGAACCCCTTTGACAGAAGGCTCATTCATACCACCTTAAATGACATTGCAGATGTAGAAACAAAGAGTGAGGGGGAAGGGCTTTATAAGCAGGTACGGGTATATTATCGCGGAATGAGGTAATGCGCCTTTTCCTTATATTACTGCTTCTCCTGCCTTGCAGGGGCCTTTATGCAAATAATTTGCATGCTTTAATTGGCCCCTCCAATGCAGATTCCCTGCTTGCAGGGGAGACCCTAATTGTTTCCGGGTTCAGAAACCCGAGGCCCGCCCTGATGCCTGCCAACGACTCTCTTAGGGGACATCTTGAGAGAACCCTCTTAAACCTCGAGCCGAGCGTCATGGTAGAAACCCTTCAATTGTACGCAAAACCTGCCGGGGCAAACCGTGGCCGTTTAAGCCCCTCTGAAGAAGCGGCCCTTTATAACGGCATACTCTCACTTAGTACCCTGACAGGCCTTGAATACTTTTCCGAAAGCAGGGGCAGTATGCGTACCTTCTATGAAGTTTCCACGGTAATCGACGGGCCTTCGACAAGGATGCCTCTTCCCGACCCGGTCTTTCCGGGGCCGCAGAGGGATTTGACCCTTTATGCCCGCCAGAAGGATTTAACATTCGGGGATAATATCTATCAATACGATTTTTATCATTCTACGGGAGCTATCATTTTTATCCAGCAGAACCTTAGTCCCCTTAGCTTAAGTATAATCCCTGCAATCGGAAGGAATAGGCTCCGGTCCATTGTTGCTGTCCTTGATGCGGAGGATTACCTTTTAATCTACGCAGCCTCCATGGCAAGGGCTGTATCGCTTCCCGGCATGAATGAAAGGGTAAGTGCATCCTTTGCAAACCGTGCAAATGCTATTTTTAATTGGTTTTCCGGCATTGCAGGCAAGGCCCTTGAACCCGGGAATTAATTTTTTTTACGATTTTTTCTTTTTTGCTCAAACACTTCATGCCTTTCAAACGTCTTAATAATAGGGAGATGATGTGAACATTGAAGAGGCGTTTAGAGAGTACCGAGATTCCATGGTTAGGGCCATGGTGAGGTTTTCCGGGGATGAGGATGGTGCAGAGGACGCTGTGTCCCATGCCTTTGCTCAGGCCTGGATGCACTCCGGAATGCTGGAAGCCATGCCCGAACCGGCTGGGAAGGCCTGGCTTTATGCAGCAGCAAGGAATGCACTTATAGACATTAAACGCAAGGATAGCCGCTACTCCCTTTTTACACGTTTTGTTAAAGACGATGAAAGTACTGAAGCAGAGATTGCCGATCCCGGTTCGGAAGATCCGTCGAGAGATCTCGCAGAAGAGGCTGTGGCAAGGACCATGGTGGAAAGGCTGCTTGACAGCCTTCCCGAATCCCTGCGCATTCCGGTGTCCTTAAAATACTACGAGGACTTAAATGCAACGGAAATCGGAGAGCAGATGAACCTTCCTGCCGCAACCATTAGGACGAGGCTAAGGACTGCAAGATTGGCAATGTATGAACAGTACGAAAACAAACAATTTTTTGGAGGAGAAGAACAATGAAAGAAAGGGTAAGAAAAATCAAGGATTATTTTAGCGTAAAGTTTATTGCAGATGATCGGGCAAAAAGGCTGGATCGAATCAATGAAGCAAGGAATGCTGCAGCAAGATACAACGATTGCTTTACAATCAATCTGTTTAACTAGGTATTGGAGGAAGGAATGAGCGAAAGAGTGAGAAAACTTGGAATTAACTGTGGACAGGCGATTTTGCTGAAAGACAGGGAAGGAATGCTTGAAAATTACGATAAGGTAAGCATCAACTGCGGTCAAGTGATCCTAACCCCGGCCATCAATGCAAAACTTAGCGCGATGGGCGCAAAGATCAACTCAGGGAATATGCAGATTAAGGACATAAAGGGAGAGGTTCTTCAACTTGAGTTGGGGGCTGTGATTGACGGCGGGACTGCTCTAAAAGACATTTTTGTAATTGCCAAGGACGATATCATTATAACAAAGGAAGGGGTAAAGGCCCTTGAAGAAGCTGAAGGGCTTATTGCGCTTGGGAAGATTTTCTACCCCGAATCCACAAGCCTTGCAGGAATGGCGAAGGTCTCAGGCAAAAAAATTGCCTACCCCGATGGTACTCACATAATCCTTGGTAACCATAAGCTCGAAAGCATAATTTACAGCATAGGGAAGGATAAAAAGCATATCTGGATTTCGGGCCGCCTTACTGTCCTTGACAGGAAGCATCTGGAAGAAGCCCTTTCATTGGGTATCAAGATTACCTGTGCAAAGCTGTTCAGCTATGAGGGGTTTTTAAAGGAGTTTGGGAGTATAATCAATTGCTCCGAGCAGAACCTGGTTCCGGATGGGTATGAGATAACAGGGAAGATTTCAAGTGATGAGCTCCTCCTTTACGGAAAGAAGTTATATGTTGACGGGAAGTTCCACATGGATGAAAAAGACCTGTCCGCCCTTGAAGATCTTGAAGGCATTATCGTAAAGGGCAAGGCATATCTTCCTTCGAGCGCTGTTAAGACATTCCGTAGCAAGGGAAAGGCTGATGAGTATATTATTTTTGATGGCCGCCTCGTGGAAGTTAACGGCGTTGAGCAATACTCCCATGATGCCCTAGATGCTCTCGTAAAAAAGGGTGAGAAAATTTCCCTTTCGGTTAACGGCTGTCTTCTTTTTGATAAGGATGTGACTGCCGAAGACATGGAGTGTATTGCCTCCCTTTCCTATAACGGCGCCGTTTTGATTCCGGGTGCAGCGAAAGCAATGTTAACTGCCAAGGTTAAGAAGGCAAACGGCTTTATGGGAGACCCTGAAGCTTTTAAGGAAATGACAGGTCAGAGTATGAAGGACTTTATTGATGGAAACTTAGGGGGTTTATTCGATAAGGATCCGGATAATACGAATATTAACATTGGGTTCTTTATTTTAGCCTAAATTTTTCGACCGAATTTTTTCTGCTTCGTCATGCATCTTTAGAAGTTCTGCCATTATTGCATCTGCAACGGCCTGCTTCTTATCGGCACCCGGGGAAGCAACCTCGGTTTCCGCCCTGATCCTGTCGCGAAATTCCCGGCAGGGGAGGGGCGGACCCGCGCTAAGAAGCACAACATCTTTTTCGACAACATCATCGAGCATATCGCCCTCGCGGACTTTCAGACAATTTCCGTTAACCGCAACCAAACACATATAATCGAAGGACTTAATATAGGAATCTACCTCTCTGACTCCCCGCCCCGACGAGGGGTCCCAGGGGCGGAAACGGGTCCCCGAAGGAAAAATAAGCACGAGGCGGCCCTTGTCTTTATGATCGGTTAGGGCCTTCATTGCTGCACGGTTTATCGCGTTTGAGCGTGCGATCTCTGTTGCACGCACTTCACCCTCAAGCTCTTTTATCGAGCGGCTCGGGTAGATTACGATCCTTGTATATGCACTTGCAAAGGCAGAAACCACGGGATTTGCCTCGTTAAGCTTCATCCCTGCAATTGCAATTATCGAGTTTGCTATTTGCTCACCCCTTCCTCCTGCCTTGCGAGCAAGATAGGTGAAGAGGGATAGGTCAAAATTACTGTAATGTTCAAGTAAGAGCAGGCAGGAATGCCCTGAAAGAGCCCTTGTGTATAATTCTTCGAGGTTTTCTAGCCCCGATAGCCGGGAGCCGGGCAGAAGAACGCTCTCTATCATTTGGTCAAGGTAGGGAAGGATGTTCCTGTCTGCCTCCTGGTAGACATTCTCCCCTGTTACGATGTCCGGTGACTTAGACAGACGGATTACCTCTTTAATAATGTCCTTAAAAGCAGTATTTAGAGTTTCCACCGGTTAAGTATAAATCGAATTCCCCTTTAGGACAATGGTAAAACTGCCCCCATTACGAGGACTTTTGCTAAAGCAAATCTCGTTTAGCTAAAGCAATACGCTCAAATTCCGATATAGGTAATGAGGGATCAGAATTTGCGTGCCCGTTGGGCCTCCGCAATTCGATTCCCCCTCACCCAACCGGGATCGGGCGGGTCGAGGGTTCAAGGGCACATTTTTGAAAAGTGAAACGGTTTAACGTTTCACTCCGGCATGGATGCCGCGGCACGCAATCGTCAAAGGGGCGGAGCGGCCGAAAATGCCAAAGGAGTGTTTTTATGATAATTAATCACAATTTGAGCGCAATGTTTGCGGAAAGGGCTTTAAAAGTTACCAATGTTTACCTTGATAAGAACATGGAAAAACTTTCCAGTGGATTGCGTATCAACCGCGCAGGTGATGATGCTTCAGGGCTCGCTGTTTCTGAAAAGATGAGAGCACAGATCAGAGGTTTGAATCAGGCGTCAACAAACGCCCAGAACGGTATTTCGTTCATTCAGACATCGGAAGGCTATCTCCAAGAATCTCAGGACATCATCCAAAGACTGCGCCAGCTTGCGGTAATGTCTTCAAACGGTATTTATACTGCAGAAGACAGGATTTACATCCAGATCGAAGTTTCCGCTTTGGTCGCCGAAGTAGATCGTATTGCATCGCACGCACAATTCAACGGCATGAACATGCTTACAGGCAGGTTCGGCCGTATGACCGGTGAAAATGTCGTCACTGCTTCCATGTGGTTCCATATTGGTGCTAACATGGATCACCGGACACAAGTTTTTATTGGCACCATGACTGCTATGGGTTTAGGAATCCGGCATACTGGTGACAGATCAATAATGACGTTAGCAGACCCTGACGATGCCAACCGTGCCATTGGAACCCTTGATGAGGCGATTAGGAGGATCAACAAACAAAGAGCTGACCTCGGCGCCTACCAAAACCGCCTGGAACACGCTGTCCGCGGCCTCGATGTGGGAGCGGAAAATTTGCAGGCTTCTGAATCAAGAATCCGCGATACCAACATGGCTAATGAGACCGTTACTTACACCAAGAATCAGATCCTCATTCAAGCCGGAACCGCAATGTTGGCCCAGGCCAACCAGAAAGGTCAAACGGTTCTTCAGCTTCTGCGCTAAGCGCAGAGCCGACTCGGGAAGGCGCTCGGCTATTCGGTCTTTTGACCGGGTGGCCGGGCCTTTTTTTTTATTCTTAATACGATAGAATGATTAAATGATAAGGCGTCCCCTCGGCATTATTATCATCCTACTCTTTTCTTTTAATATCTTTGCACAAAATACAGTCACCTTCCCACGGATCGAAAGTGACCCAAGGGCCGACGATTTTTTCCGAAGGGGCTTGGACGGCTTTTCTTGGACTGACCTTGCAGAGATGAGCCTCTGGTCTTCAGATGCCGATCTCAGCACTGCTGCCAACGCCGCATTAATGCAGCAGATAAACAGAATGGCAGATGATATTAGGACTTACCCTGATCTCCCTTCCGAAAACAGGGAGAGGGCCGAGTTCATACTCGAATACATGCACAGAAATCTATTAAGGACGTATTCATTCCCTCAAACGAGGGTAGATACCATGCTGTCAACAGGCAGGTATAACTGTGTTTCTTCTGCAGTGCTGTATGTGATCTTGTGCAAATCAATCGGAATCCGGGCAAGCGGAGTTATTACAAGGGATCATGCCTTTGCGATGGTCCATATTAACGGAGAAGATATTGACGTTGAAACAACGAATCGCTTCGGCTTTGATCCGGGGCGCAGAAGGGACTTCCACGATGATTTTGGCCGTCTTACGGGCTTCTCCTACGTGCCTCAGGGGAGTTACCGTGACCGCCAGACCATAAGCGAGATTGAACTTGTTTCACTGATCCTCCGTAATCGGATTGCCGAGCTTGAAGGGAGGGGTCGTTTTGCAGAGGCAGTGCCCCTTGCAGTAGATCGGACAGCCCTGCTCCGGGGCGGGGCGGGCACGGTGAGTCTCGCGGGCCTTGCAGGCTCGCCTTCAACCGAGTTCTTCGAAGACCCCTATAAAAACCTCATAGACAGGCTCCTAAACTATGGCGCTTCACTTGCGATGGCAAGAAACTTTACCGCCGCCCTTACCTGGGCTCAAAATGCATCTGCAATCTATCCCGATGAAGAGCGCTGGAACGATTTCATAATGAACTGTATCGATGCAGACCTTGCAAACAGGACAAACGGGATTCGTACTGTCTCTGAAGGGGAGCTCTTAATTTCCGCAATAGAAGAGGCCCGCTCCCTTGGGAATTTGAGGGAAGAAAGGGCGAATGAGTTCCTCACTTCTTCTATACAGAGAATCGCCTCCCTTCTTTCAGGGACCCAATCGGGAACCAGGGACTGGCTTGCAGGCATCAATTATATCGAGGATGCAATTCTACGCTTCGGCTCAAACAGGGACCTTGAGCAGACCCTCTCGGCATATAGGACAAATAGGGCCACAGATTTCCACAATCGCTTCGCAGCGGCCTGGAATAGGAGGAATTATGATGAAGCGGAGCGTATTTTAAACGAGGGTCTTGCAGAATTCCCGGATGATCGCAGACTTTTGGCCAATATGGATACTGTGATTAGGCATAGAAGGTGAAAAAAAACACCCATTTGGTCAAAAAAACCTCTTATCTTTTCATGAATTTATGCTATTCTTATGATATATTTATGTATATTGGAGATAATTATGTCCCGGTCTAGATTCCTTATAATCCTTTGTTTTCTGTTGCTGTTTCCCTTATTTGCTTACTCTCAAACCGCACAGAGGATAGAAACCCTGCTAAGCTCGGATGCTCTAAATTATGAGCAGGTGGTACAGTTTGTTTTTGATGCTGCAGAGCTTTCTTATGGAGGCAATGCCTTTCAATATGCACTTGAGCAGAACTGGCTGCCAAGAAATGCCGCCCCCGGTGCTCCTGCGACCCTTAGCGGAGTATCTCTCGTTGTAATGCAGGCATTTGAAATTAACGGAGGCATTTTTTATTCGATATTTAGAAACCCGCACTATGCATATAGAGAACTTGTATATAGGAACATTATTATCGGGAGGGCAGACCCGGCAATGTTTGTTTCCGGCTATGACTTTCTATATATTGTGAACAGGGTTCTTGCCTTCAGGGAGAATGAACTGCTATGAAAAGACTTTTGACGATATTTTTTATTTTGATAATTCTCCCCTCGGTGACCCTCGTTGCTGCAGATTTCGGCTTTATTATCGATCAAAGACTTGGTTACGGAGGCTATGGGGAGCTTTCGGAAGGTCATCCGGACTATAGAGTCGCATTTATCCCCCGTTTTTCTACCCTCTTTGGGAATACCGGTGAACTCTATGTTTCTGCAGGGATGAATATCGAATACTCAAACGAAGAGTGGGCCTTCTTGCCTGAGCTTCTTAGAACAGAATTCAGTTGGTTCTTTCCCGTAGGCGAATTAAGACTCGGCAGGATGCACTATTCTGACCCCCTGGGGATAATTGCCGAAGGATTATTTGACGGAGGGCGTTTTACCCTTGAAACAGGCCTCGGCTCCTTCAGTCTTGGGCTCTGGTATACGGGGCTCTTGTATAAAAATAGGGCTAATATAGCCATGACAGGTGATGAAATGGAATATATGGGCGATATTATCGACTTTGGTAATTTCGCAAATACCTATTTTGCACCAAGACGGCTCATAACAGGGTTCGATTTTGAACATCCGGCCCTTGGAGGTACCTTCCTCAGGGCAAGGCTCTCCCTTCTCGCACAGTTTGACCTGTCAAACGGTGAGAACGAAGCTCTCCACAGCCAATATCTTACAGGAAGGCTGTCGCTCCCTGTTAATGCCTTCCTCTTCGATCTCGGGGGAAGCCTCGGATTCACGGGCCTCCTTGACGGAGACCCCGAAGCATTTTACGCAGGGGAGTTTAGGGCCGCTTGGATACTGCCCTTTTCAATGGCAAGCCGCCTCTCCTTCCTCGGCAGGTATACGAGCAGTGAATCCGGGAATATCGGCGCATTCCTTCCGATTACGACAAGGGGCCAGGGCATGATATACGGAGCCAAGCCTTCGGGGATTTCCATGCTCTCCCTCGATTATACTGCAAGGATTAACCGTACCATTTCAGCATATCTTTCATCATCTTATTTTATTCGAAACGGTCTTGAAACCTTTAAAAGCTATCCCGTTGCCGAGGAATCGGAAGACGGATATCTTTTAGGCAATGAGTTTTTCGCTCGTGTTTTCTGGAGCCCTGTTTCGGATATATCGCTAAATCTTGGAGCAGGGATTTTTCTGCCCGGAATGGGTAATGTTACACCCGACCATTATAATCGCTGGCGCATTGAAGTCGGCGCTACACTTTCAATATATTAAGGGGAGAACCTATGAATAAAAAAAGTTTATTAATTTTGGGATTTATTTTATTACTATCGTCTATTGCCCATGCCCAGAGCGGGGTAATACGTGAACTGTCAGGTGAAGTCGAGCTTAAACATGCAAGTTCTGCGAATTTTGCACCTGCAAATGTGGGAGACGAGGTTAGGGAAGACACCGTTATTTCAACCGGCTTTAGGAGCAGTGCTCTTGTGGAAGTTGGAAACGTATTGTTTACGGTTCGCCCCTTAACCCGCCTCACTCTAACCGAAGTTACAGTATCTTCAGACAGCGAGACTGTTAATGCTAATCTGCAGACAGGAAGGGTGAGGGTGGAAGTAAACTCTCCCGCGGGGCTCAGGACATCCATGTCGGTGAGCAGCCCGAGTGCAACAGCTTCTGTCCGCGGAACGATAATTGAATTTGACGGGGAATTTATGACCACCCACCAGGGAACGGGAATGTTGCAGGGGAATTCCGGCCTTCCTGTTCCTGTCGGCACTAACTTTGCCGCAGGTGTCACGAATTCCGGCAAGGTGAGGAATTCCTTCTATACCGGCCCCGTCAGTTCAAGCAGCACAACTGAATCGGGTGTTTCCGGTGAAGATTCAGGAGCAGTCGGAGCAGTCGTTGTTGACGGCGGCGAAGAAGGCTCGTCTCTTCTACCCCCAAGTGTAACAGGAACGGATAATAATTCCGGTGTATCAGTTATTGATCCTCCGACAACAACTACACCTCCTCCTCCGGGAGGCAGCGGCGTACCTCCGGGCGGCGATCCTACTCCGCCTGATCGCCCCGGTGGGAATCGTCCGGGCGGCGGCGGCAATAACAACAATACAGGCAACTCAGACCTTGAAATTACTATCGGTTGGGGTTAACTTTAACTATAAACTATGAAAGTTTGGTTAAAACTGCTCATCGGCTCCATTCTTGGAATGCTTCTAGGCTTTCTCGTACCCTCCGATCATCGTATATACGAAGTTATAGACATGACTTGGCTTGTGGAATTTGTTATACGAATCGGAAGGTATTGCCTTATTCCTGTTTTAGTTTTCTCGTTTACAATTTCAGTTTATGAGCTTAGGCAGGATAACCGCTTCTGGGGATTGCTTCTAAAAACTTTTCTTGTTTTAATTTTCAGCTCCGTCTTTGTAATTGCAGCGGGAATCGCAACAACCCTCTTTTTTCCCCCCTCCCGCATCCCGATTCTAATCGAAGAACAGGCTGAGGCAATATCCTTGAGCACCTTAGATAATGTCTTAAACATTTTCCCTTCGAATATGTTTGCTTCAATTACGGGAGACGGAATATTCCTGCTCCCTGTTTGTATCTTCGCCTTTTTCCTTGGCATGGGCCTCTCTTATGATAAGCATTATACAAAACCCATAGTAGCAATTATTGATTCACTTTCGCGTATCTTTTTTTATATAGTGACCTTCTTTTCAGAGATAATGGCACTATTATTAATCGTTCTTTCTGCATATTGGGCGATACAGTTCCATCATGTTCTAAGAACAGATATGTTTAGAGATTTGATACTCCTTCTCGGCGTTTTCAGTATTGTCATGGGCTTTATCATTTTACCCTTATTCCTTTACTTTATTAGGCCGAAAACTAACCCCTGGGCCCTCCTTTACGGCTCGATCAGCCAGGCCCTTGCAGGCTTTTTCTCGGGCTGTATCAACTTCACTCTTCCAATGGTTTTGCTGCATGTAAAGGAAAACCTTGGTGTGCGCAGGCGCTCAAATACCATAACTGTCAGCATCTTTGCCATCTTCGGCAGAGCAGGGAGTGCAATGGTTGCTGCAGTTGCATTTATCGTAATAATTAACTCCTATTCAAGCCTTGGTATTCCAATGAGCGATATAATGATAATCGCCCTAAGGGCCCTAATAATTTCCTTTCTTCTTGCCGGCTTCCCCGGGAACGGTGCATATATTGCCCTTGCAGTACTATGCCTTGACTTTAGCCGCGGGTTTGAAGCAGGTTACCTTATTCTGAAACCTCTGGCTTTTTATCTTATTGCTGTGGGAACCTTTCTTGATATAATGATCAATACTGTCGCTACTTATGCGATAGGAAAAACCGGCGGTCTGCAGGAAGACAGAAAATTAAGGCAGTTTATATGATGTTATTCACAGAGAATTGTAAGAAATTCGGCCTCCCCTTTGCCTTGACAAGTTTTATTATCATAATGGATCAAATTACAAAGGCATATATAGTCTCCAATTGGCCAAGAATCGGGACTGTTATAAGGGATGTTTTTAATAATGACTTCCTTTTAATTTACCATGTAAGGAATAAGGCAATTGCATTCAGCATCGGCACAAATGTACCTGAGCAATATCGTTTCGCACTATTTGTGATAATCCCCCTTGCAGTACTTGCACTTCTTGTTCTCTACTATTTTAAGAGCATTGAGTTTACGCAGCTCCAGAGATGGGCAATTGCAGGTATTATTGGCGGAGGGGTAGGCAATATAATCGACCGTATTTTCAGGGAAGAGGGTGTTGTTGACTTTATCAGCGTGAAGATTTACGGGCTCTTTGGGATGGAGAGATGGCCGACATTTAATATTGCAGATTCTTCAGTTGTTGTCTGTTGTTTAATTCTGATGGTTTCAATGTTTGTTCCTGTTAGGGGAAAGAGTGCCTGATAATGTAAAATCAAGAACACTTCTTTATATTCTCCTTGGAACCTTCTTGAATGTTGTCTTGATTCTATTCTGCTTTATTATTTTCCTCGTTATTTACAGTGTATTCCTTCATTCAAGGCTCCCCGAGAATGGTATTGCCTGGGTTCTTTCGATACTCTTCATTGCCGCTCTGGGAATTTCCCTAGTTCTTTACAGGCTTATTATGAAGAGGCTTATTAAGAAATTTCCCAAATTAAATATTGTCTAATAACCGTCTGACATCGAGCGGTTAATATCTCTCTGGTAAAGCTCCTGGTAAACAAAATTCCTCGTCTTAAGTCTTTCCTTTACCTGCTGAGCAAAGGGCAGGTAGCGCCAGAAGGTTCCCCTAAGTTCCTTATCGAGCTTCTGGACACCATCGCTTTCCTTGGTCATCCAGAGTATATAATCGTCAATGAAACTTTCCTTAAGATCGCCCTTCATCTTGTTTTTCTGGAACCACTGATAATAATGCCCTGTGATCCCCTCTTCCATCCAATAATAAGATGCCTTTTCCTTTGCAACCTGCCAACGCAGATCGGCAACTGCCGTAAGGACTGCGAGCTGGAGATTCCTTGAGAACATCGGTACCGCAATTCTTCCCCTGCTTGTTGCACGGTTAAAGCGGTCGTATGGCTCCCAGCACATGCCGAAGTCCCCGTAAGACGGGATAAGAACAACGTAGGGAACTATGCGATTAAGGCGGTTCTTATATACCCGGCAGAAGGCTTCAGTATCTATGCTCTCTATCCATGCAAGCATGGAAATTACGTTTTCCCTATAGCCAAGATCTTTCTGGGCGCTGTAAAGGTATTCGCTTGTAAGAATCGGGAAGTGATTCCCCTGGCGGCCTATGGTCATTTTTGCCATCTGCCTTACTGTATCAAACTCTGTCTCGACTGCCTTTAAATCGACTTCAACAACGCCGCCGTCTTCTTCAATCTTTCCCTGTATGGTTTTTACATCGGCTTCGGCTTGGACGAAGTCGCGGATATAAAGATCCTGCTCGCGGTCCGCCTTAAGGAGGTTTTTTAAGAGCTCCTGGACTTCGTTAATTGTCCGCTTCTGTGTTTCCGTATAACAGGAGCCGATCTCGGGCATTGCGTCTAAGGGGGCATGCTCGGCAATATGGGAGACCCTTTCAAGGATACGGCCTTCAAGAGACTGTCTTTCTGCATCCTTTGTCCTAAGAAGAACCTTGGTGCCGTTCATCTTTCCCTCAGCCTTTTCAAGTAACTGCATAAGATGAGCGCTCTTATTGCTCCTTGCAACCCTTGCCTCATCCGTGCTTGAGTTCTTGATTACACCTGTTCCCACAGCCTTTAGCCATTCATCAAGATAGTAAATCGGCTGGTTATGGACATTCTCTGTTATAATCTGAGCAAAAAGTGTGCGTATTTCCGGCTTTAAAAATGAAGGATGGAGCAGGCCGAAACGAAGAAGAAACTTCTTACATTCGGGGAGCCTTCCCGGGGCCTTCTTGGCCACATTCATTAGGAATTCCCAAAAGGCAGGTATTAACTGCATTCTGAAAACGCTCCTATCCTTTGGATCCTTTGCCTTAAGGTACTTTTGCAATGTCGCATGAACCCTTGCAGAGGAGTCTCCCTCGCCCCCGAGGGCAGATTTATAGTACTCAGGATCATCAAAGAACTTATGGGGTTTATCTTCAATATTTTTTGTTATTTCAGGAAAACCTGACATTCCAAGGCTTTGTTCTTCCCCGTCACCTAGTTCATGCCCGTCGTCCTCTTCGTTATAATCTTCCAGAAAATCATCAGGGATTTCCATCCTCTCCCCATTTTCGGGTATATCTTCTGCCGAATTATCCTCGCCAAAGAGGCTGGCAAAATCAGGTGGATTTGTCTGTCCCTGAACATTATTATTATGTGCCATGCTTTTTTTCCTTCAATATAATTATAACATCCGGTTTTTCCCTGTCAATTGCCGGATTTAAAGAAAAAAAATCCGGCCCATAGGGCCGGACTATCACTATAATTAAATATTTTTTAACCAAAAATGGAGTCTATTATCCTCTCCGCTGTAGCATTCAGGACTCTGTCATTGATATATGACGGATCGTTAATTTTGTCCTTGAGTTCTGCTATTCTTTCTGCCCGTACTTCCGGTGCGGCCGCAGCGATCTGCTGGGCTTTTAAAAGCTCGGCTCTTTCCTGGGCCTGTGAAGAGATGCTTATGGAATCTGCTCCACGAGACTTATTTACCCGTTCGGGACCTGCCGGCCTTTTTCCGCTTTGAATGGGATCTATTAAACCTATCCTGTCGATGGTCATACTCATACCCTACCTACCTTCATTATCGGCATATATTAATTAATAGTTTACATGATTATTTTATATCTTACCAGATATATATATTGAAAATTCGCCCTTAATTTCGCTTTTTTCTGCTTTTTTCTGCAAAATTTCAAGAATTTCGGAGGCCGAACCCCTTAAATATTCCTCATGTAACTTTGTCATCTCTCTTCCTATACATATATATCGGCTACCATCAAGATCGGCCAGATCACCCAAAAGCTTAAGGATTCGGTGAGGCGATTCGTAAAGTACAATTCCTGCTTTATGGGATAATAATTCCCTTAGGCGGGAGCGGCGTCTGCCCGGTTTAGGGGAGAGGAAACCTTCGAAGATGACCGTTTTATCAAAGCCGCCTGAAACGCTTAAAAGGCTTGCAAAGGCCGAGGGGCCGGGGATCGGGATGACCTCGTGGCCTGCCTCAGCCGCCCTTCTTGCAAGCAGGGCCCCGGGATCGCTCAGTGCGGGGGTGCCTGCGTCGCTGCAATAGGCGATGGTCTTGCCCTCGTCGAGCAGGGAAATTATTTTTTTTGCAGCCCCTTCTTCGTTATGCGCACGGCAGGAAATCATCCTTGTCCTTATTTCCAGCCGGTTTAGGAGCTTTAGTGTTTGCCTTGTATCCTCACTTGCGACTATGTCGGCCTTGGATAGGATTTCGGCGGCTCTGAAAGTTAAATCCCCCAAGTTCCCGATTGGAGTTCCGATAATATATAAAAAGGCCATTTTTATTAGTATATTAAGTGATATGGAGAAGAGCAATAATGAATAATGCCTTACAGCTATTCATCTTTGTAATTGTCGGGGTGATCCTCCTCTGGTTCGGTTCCACCCTTTTTACCTCGGTTATTATGCCCGTCTTTGGAGGCGGGAAGAGGGAAAAACTGCTCAAATCCATTGACGAAAGAAGCCCCGGCGACCCCCAGACCTGCCCTGTATGCTCGGCTAAACTTAACGAGGGGCAGCTTGTAAGCTCAACAGCCTACCCGTCATTGAACGGCGGAAAGGACCGTTTCATGCATATCCGGGGCTGTGTTCACTGCCTTATAGGCGGGAGGAACAGGGTTTGCCCTGTCTGCGGCGTCATACTCATGGGTGATGAAATCCTTGTTTCCCGCCTCTTCGACCGCCCCGGCAAACGCTCCCATGTCCACGTTATTGGCTGCAGCAACTGCAAAGGCCCGCGCGCAACAAAGCACTAGCCGGGAAGCAAATAACAGGTTATCATTAAAAAAAACCATTTCCTCGAGGTGCCGAATGAAAAAATTATGTTTTATTATTCTTTTTCTTCTGGTCATTTCCGGTGTTTTTGGACAGTTACAGAACGACTATCGATGGCTTGTGGGCACATGGGTGGGATCAGACAGGGATCATGAAGAGTACGAACTTGTTCTTTTCGATAATGGAGCGGGCTTTTTCACGAATTGGGACGGCAGAACGGTTAATATTGTTTTCTCGATAGTGAACCATTCAATCACAGTGTTTAATGTTCAGGGTCATACAGAAATATTTGACTCTCCCATATTTAGAGTAAATGACCAGAGGGTAATTTTATTTATCGAAGGGTATCATGTAAATTTTATGAAAAGAAATTGAGCAGTTAATATCGATTAAGTTTTTTGGAGGTGAATTATGCAGTATGTGGATTTCGGAAAAACAGGCGTTAAGGTATCGCGTCTCGGACTTGGTTGTATGCGTCTCCCGGCGGAAGAGATAGACGGTAAAACCATATATGACGAAGATAAGGGCATTGCCCTTATTCAAAGGGCCATGGATCTTGGGATAAATTATTTTGATACGGCTCCCTATTATTGCGATAAGCAAAGCGAGATCATCCTTGGTAAGGCATTAAAGGGGGGAAGGCGGGAGAAGGTCTATGTATCAACAAAGAACCCGATTGAAAATGAGTCAGGGGACGATTATGAAAAACGCCTTGAGAACTCGCTTAAAAACCTGGGGATGACACATATAGATTTTTACCATTTCTGGGGTATTTCTCTTAATTCCTTTAATGAAAAGGTAAAGGCAAAGGACGGTCCCTTGGTTCGGGCAAAGAAGTTAAAAGAACAGGGCGTTATAAAGCATATTTCCTTTTCCTTCCATGACAGTGCTGCCAAAGAGAAGGAAGGTCAAAATCTTGTAGAAATTCTAAATACAAGTGATGGGGTTATGGAAACCCTGCTCTGTCAGTATAACCTTATGGATAGGGGGAAGGAGGATGGCCTTGCCCTTGCGCATAAGATGGGGCTCGGCACTGTTGTCATGGGGCCGATTGGAGGAGGCCGTCTTGGCGCTCCGTCCAAAGTGATTCAGGACATGCTCCCGGGCAAGGTTCAAAGTTCTGCCGAGCTTGCCCTTCGCTTCGTACTTGCTAATCCCAATGTCCATATTGCACTTTCAGGGATGTCTTCGATTGAGCAGCTTGAAGAGAATGTACGTGTTACTGCAAATGCTGCCCCCCTCAGCTCCGATGAGATAAAGCAAATCGAAGCGATGATGAAGGAAAATGAGCGTCTGGCAGGTCTTTACTGCACCGGCTGTAATTACTGCATGCCATGCCCTAGCGGGTTAAATATTTCTGCACTTTTCAAGATCATGAATTATCACAGGGTTTATGCTATTACGGACTATGCAAGGCAGACATACGGGCAAATCGGCAAGCTCCCCTGGATGAAGTACGAGAATGCAGGAGCATGCACGGATTGCGGTGAATGTGAGCCAAAGTGCCCGCAGAATATACCGATTAGGGAGCAGTTAAAGGAAACCCATAAGGTACTTGGTTAGTAGTGTCCTTGAAAGAATAAATGCTCGATTAATATTCTGACTCCCAGGATAATCAGGACAGCTCCGCCAAAGAACTCTGCCTTTGATCGATACTTTGTGCCGAAGACGCTTCCGATTTTTACTCCTGCCGATGATATGCAGAATGTTATTAAGCCGATAAGCAGTATTGCAAAGAAAATATTAATTCTGAAAAGAGAAAACGTTATCCCTACAGCAAATGCGTCTATACTTGTTGCCATTGCAAGCAAGAGCATTTTAGCCGGTTTAAAGGGGTTTTCATCCTGCTCTTTCTCTTCGTTTGAGAAACTGTCCTTAATAATTTTACCGCCGATTAAGGCGAGAAGGGCAAATGCAACCCAGTGATCGATGTTCTGTATATATACTGCAAATAGGGAGCCTGTATAAAAACCCATTAGGGGCATTAGGGCCTGGAATATTCCGAAATAGATACCGGGGATAAGAAAACCTATAAATTTATGCTTTACAGACCCTAATGAAAGCCCAAGTGTGATTGATACTGCAAATGCATCCATTGATAGACCGATTGCGATTAATGTTATTTCAGTTATTCCCAATTCTTTTCTCCATAATATAGTCTCTGTGTTTTTTTGTTCACACGGAGCTCACAGAGACACAGAGCTCACAGAGGAAGATTGGGCATTGGCCCACTATTGAAATTCGCTGTGTTCTCCGTGTCCTCTGTGTCCTCTGTGTCCTCTGTGTTATTAAAAACACAGTGTAATAAAATCTTAGCTATATTGACATTATCCTCTTATTTTATCTAAAATAAAGAAAAGATAAACCCTGCATTTTTGCGGCGGAGAAAAAACAGACAGGAGGCAAATGGTGAGCATGCATAAAGAAGACACGGACAGCGACCCTGACAGTTGTAAGAACAACACTGCGCCCTTACCGGCATTTGCACTGTCCGTTTCCAGCCGCTAAAGCATTTTTAATAGCAAAAGTTTTTTGTCTTAAAGCTGCTTAACTTGTATACTAGTATACAAGCCGTGTCCTCTACTTCAAAGGAGGATACCTGTATGAGTAAGCAAATTCTCTCAATTGTTGAAGGCGATTCGGCAGGCACTTCAAGCAGTATCCTAAAATTAAAAAATATGCTCTCTGAGTTGAATACCCAGGACATCAGCGAAATGTTTGATGAGCTGGACAGGGAGAATATAGTAAAGCTTTTTAGGATCTTACCCAAAGCCGTTGCTGCCGATGTATTTGCCCATATTGACAGCGATCATCAACAGATAATCGTAGATGCCCTTAGCGATATAGAAATCGGCGAAATCATGGGCGAGCTCTTCGTGGATGACGCAGTAGACTTTATCGAAGAGATGCCTGCAAGCGTGGTTAAGCGGGTATTGATGACAGTTCCTGCCGAAAAGCGCACCCTTATAAACCAGATCTTGCAATACCCTGAAGACTCCGCAGGAAGTATAATGACCACCGAGTATGTGGACCTAAGGGAAGATGCAACTGTCCGTGAAGCCTTTGAAGATATCCGCAATACCGGTGTTACAAAAGAAACAATCTACAACTGTTATGTGATACGCAGGGACCGCCTGCTTGTTGGGGTTGTGTCAGCAAAGACCTTGATGCTTTCAAAGCCAAGAGAGAAAATCGGCGATATTATGGACACCAATATCGTTTTTGCACATACCACAGACGACAGGGAAGTGATTGCCGACAAGTTCCGCAAGTATAGTCTTTTGGCAATGCCCGTGGTTGATCTAGAGCAGCGCCTTGTCGGCATTATCACAGTTGATGACATTATGCAGGTAATGGTTGAAGAGTCTACTGAGGACATGGAGATAATGGGCGCTCTGACTCCCTCAGATGATCCGTACTTAAAGACAGGCATATTCCGGCTTGCAAAGAACCGTGTTCTCTGGCTCCTTGTACTTATGCTTTCTGCAACAATTACAGGCAGCATTATTTCAAGTTTTGAAGACGGGCTTGCAGTACTTCCTGCCTTAATCGCGTTTATACCGATGCTCATGGGTACAGGTGGTAATGCAGGTGCGCAGTCTTCGACACTTATTATTCGCGGTATTGCAGTTGGCGAAATTAGCTTAAAGGATGTCCTCCGTGTTGTCTGGAAGGAAATAAGGGTCGGGGCTGTTTGCGGCCTTTCTCTGGGGATTATCAACTTCTTAAGGGTTTATATAATGGGAGAGAGAAATCCATTCTTGATACTGACAGTAACACTTGCCCTTTTTTGCACGATTATCATAGCAAAGACAATCGGAGGTTTTCTGCCCATACTTGCCAAAAAGGTGAAGATAGACCCTGCCATAATGGCAGCACCTGTTATTACAACTGCAGTCGATGCAACTTCTCTTATGGTTTATTTTTCAATAGCAAAGGTATTGTTTAGGTTATAGTTATATGAAGAAGCTTATTCTTTTCCTTTTGGAAGCCGAATCTCCGGGGACGGCAAGGAATATTCTAAAATTAAAAAATATGCTCTCTGACTTAAATACCCAAGATATATGCGATATTTTTAATGAGCTAAGAGTAGATAAAATAATAAAGATATTCAGAATTCTTCCCAAGGCTGTTGCAGCTGATGTATTTGCTCACATAGACAGTGAGCATCAACAGATTCTTGTGCAGGCTCTAAGTGACGATGAAATAGGCGAGCTTATGAGCCGGCTCTTTGTTGACGATGCTGTTGACTTTATCGAAGAAATGCCTGCCAATGTGGTTAAACGAGTGTTAATGAATGTCTCACAGGAGAAGCGCACCGAAATAAACCGGATTCTACAGTACCCTGAAGATTCTGCGGGAAGCATTATGACCACCGAGTATGTGGACTTAAGTGAAGACATCAATGTACGGAAGGCTTTCTATATAATACGCAGCACCGGTGTTACTAAAGAAACGATCTACAACTGTTATGTGATACGAGAAGATCGCCTGCTTGTTGGTGTTGTTTCTGCCAAGGCCCTGATGCTTGCAAACTCAAATGACAGGATCGGAGACATAATGGATGCAAGCCCTGTCTTTGCGCATACAACAGATGATCGTGAAGCAGTTGCCGACAAGTTCCGAAAGTACGGCCTTTTGGCAATGCCCGTTGTGGATACCGAGCAGCGCCTTGTCGGCATTATCACAGTTGATGACATTATTGAAGTAATCGTGGAAGAAAGCACAGAGGACATGGAAAAGATGGGCGCCCTTACTCCTTCCGATGACCCCTACCTAAAGACCGGAATAATCCGCCTTGCAAAAAACCGAATCGTCTGGCTGATGATCCTTATGCTTTCGGCTACAATATCGGCAGGCATCATTGCAACCTATGAAGAAAGCCTTGCAATCCTGCCCATTCTTGTGGCCTTTATCCCCATGCTTATGGACTCGGCAGGGAACGCCGGCTGCCAGTCATCCACCCTGATAATCCGGGGCATGGCGGTAGGCGAAATTCGACTCAGGGATTTTTTCCGCGTATTATGGAGGGAAATCAGGGTAGGCACTTTATGCGGCCTTGCCCTAAGCCTTGTGAATCTTGTAAGAATTTATCTGATGTATGGCCAAAACATTATGCTTGCACTTACTGTTACTCTGTCGCTATTCTGTACGATTCTAATGGCGAAGACCCTGGGCGGCCTCCTCCCCATCTTAGCTAAACGCGTTAAACTGGACCCGGCTCTTATGGCAGCTCCGCTTATAACCACAATGTGCGATGCTGCTTGTTTAATGATTTACTTTTCAATGGCAAAAATGATACTAGGCCTTTGATTCTTCTATATGTGCCTTGATTGCAGAAAAGCTCTTTTCGCTAAGGGCATGTTCCATTTTGCAGGCATCCTTTACTGCTGTCTTTTCTTCAACCCCAAGGTGAATCAGCCAGTCGGATATGGTTACATGCCTTTCGTATACGGCATCTGCGATTTTTTGGCCCTTTTTAGTTAATGTGATATAGCCGTCATCGTCCATTATAATATAGGCCTTAGAGCGCAGATTCTTCATTGCAACACTTACACTCGGCTTTGAGTATTCGAGTTCATTTACAATATCTATAGACCTTACCTTAGAGTTTTTTAAGCTCAAGATAAGGATCGTTTCCAGATAATTTTCTTCGGATTCATATACCTTCATAATTTATTTAATTGTATCAAAAAAGTACTTGACTAACAAGTGATGATGTTATAGGATTGAAGTTAGGCTTAACTAACTAGAAACCGAATAGGAGAAGATGTCATGTTCGAAATAATATTGTTCAGCGCAGTTGCAGGGATTATAGGGATGGGGCTTGGGGGCCTTATTACCGCGAGTTTATTAAAAAGACCTTCCGAAAATGTAGTCTGCTGGCTCCTTTCCTTTGCTGCAGGTGTGATGGTGAGTATAGTGTGCTTTGGTCTTGTCCCTGAAACCCTGGATCTTGCAAGCCCTGCTGTCTGTATTTTGGGTCTTATTGCAGGTATTTTGGTTATAATGGTGTTAAATCGAATAGTTGATAGGGTAACCGAAACAAAGGATGAAAAGCTGCAGGTGCATCATACCCATGAGGAGCTCTACCACGAAAGCCAAATGATAAATAATCCTGCAAGGATGCTTCGCTCAGGGGTCTTGATGCTTTTAGCAATTGCCCTGCATAATGTGCCCGAGGGAATTGCAATAGGGGCAGGTGGGAGCTATGACTTCCGTTTAGGTGTGCTCCTAACCATATTGATTGCCGTTCATAATATCCCTGAAGGTATGGCAATCGCCGCGCCGCTTCTTGTAGGGGGAGTGGGGAGGTTTAAAGTCGTGGCCTTGACCGCCCTTGCCGGAGCGACCACACTTGTAGGGGGCATTATAGGAATTGCAATCGGTAATATTTCCGACTTTGCAATTGCGCTGTCCCTCTCTGCGGCAGGGGGAGCCATGCTCTATATAGTCTTCGGCGAAATAATCCCGCAGTCCGTTATTATGACAAGGAACCGCACGGCCCCCATAGTAACACTCTTCGGCATTATCGTCGGAATGATAGCAACGCAAATATAGAGAGTTTAATGAGAATAAAGATTCCGTATCTTATAACGGTAATAATCTCTATACTTCTCCTTTATATCGGACACAGAATTGTATCATTCGATCTAAATCTCTTTCAGAATTTTACTCAGGAGCATGCGAGGGCTACTGTACAGAGTGTAATAGGAAGAGAGCTACAGGGAGAAGACCTAGAGCCCTTTGACGAGTTTGACGACTTCTTCTCTGCGATGATGGGTGAAGTAATTGTCTTTGAAGCAGAGATAAGAAGCGGGATTAGAAAGGGCGAGACAGTAGTAGCCGAGCAGAATATAAGCAGTTTTTTGCTTAGTCCGCAAAGGGAAGTAAGAAATGGTGATTCTGTATTATTAATAAGTTTTGGAGAAACATGGTTCTTTAACGGTTATATTCGCACAAACCAATTGCTTGTTTTGGGTTCAATCTTTACAATCTGCATAATTATATTTGGAGGGAAGAAGGGCTTTAATACCCTACTGTCTCTTTCTCTTACCTGTGCAGCCATCTTCCTCGTTTTTATTCCTTCGATACTATCGGGTTTTAATATATATCTTATGGCCGGTCTTGTCTGTATTTATACGGTAATAATGACTCTGTTAATCGTAATTGGTCTGCATGAGAAAGCTCTCGCAGCTTGCATCGGCTGTATCAGCGGTATAGTTATTACAGGCTTGGTTGCAGTTATAATGAATTATAGTTTACACTTAACGGGAATAGTAGACGAACACTCCCGCTTTCTTGCAAACCTTCCCCTTGCAAACCCGATAAACCTAAGGGCAATCATCTTCGCAGGAATTATAATTGGCGCTACAGGTGCGATTATGGATGTTGCAATGTCAATAAGTTCTGCTCTCTGGGAATTAAAGGAAAAGGGCGGAGTAATAAGTGTTGATACCCTCTTTAGATCGGGAATAAATATCGGGCGGGACATACTCGGCTCGATGGCTAATACCTTAATCCTTGCCTATATAGGCTCTGCCCTGTCAGTTGTATTGATAATAAGCGTATACAGCAATTCGCTTATGGAATTATTAAATACCGAAATGATAGTCGTAGAAATTCTACAGGCTCTTGCAGGCATATTTGGAATACTCCTTGCAATGCCCCTTACTGCCTTTTTCTGTGCCCTGCTCTATACAAAGAAAACTTTGTAGACGCGGTGCCGGCCGGCCGGTTGACAGGAGAGTTGAAATGAAAATATCATTAATTAAAGAGGTAGGGCAATGAAAAATTTCGGGAAAAGTTTAATTATAGTAATTTTAAGTTTATTGCTTTTCGGCACAGGCTGTGCACGAAATTTGACCATGTCTGTGCCTGTAACCGGAGGCGGTAACCAAGGAAGCCCCGGTGAAGCAGGGCCCCCGGGACAGCATACCGGTATTTCCACGATTTTTGTCGAAAACTCTACAGGGATAGATGACGGGATTACCCGTCTTTTGAGCTCAATGGCAGGACAGGGTCTTAACCTTCATCAAAGCCCTGCTGCGCCTTCAGGGCTTATCGGCCCAAATGATGTTGTTATACTAAAGATTAATGCACAGTGGGCAGAGAGGGGCGGTACAAGTACAGACCTTATACGAGGAGTTATACAGGCCTTGCTCGATCATCCCGGCGGCTTTACCGGAGAAATCATTGTTGCAGATAACGGTCAGGCCCAGTTCGGGAGTGAGAGGAGGGGAGGCAGCCTTGATTGGGCGAACCCCAACTCGGATTGTCTTACACAGTCTACAATGGATGTGATTCGATATTTCAGGGGCAGGGGCCATAGGGTCACCGGTTCTCTCTGGGATGAGTTTACCCTTACCAGAGTCGATGAGTTTTCTGCAGGGGATAATAGGGACGGTTTTATTGTCGAAGACCTTATGCGCTCAACAGGCTTTGAAGTTTCTTATCCAAAGTTCACAACCGAGTTTGGGACCATGGTCTCCTTTAAAGAAGGTATCTGGAATCCCGGCACCCGCACCTACGACAGCGAGAGACTTAAAGTAATAAATATGCCTGTATTAAAGTCTCACGGACTTTTCCAGGTAACTGCTGCCGTGAAAAACTATATGGGCGTCCCTTCAGCAAGGCTTACAAATCTGCGCCCCCATAATTCTGTAGGCAGAGGCGGCATGGGTACCATGCTTGTTGAAACAAGAATGCCTGTCTTGAATATCCTTGATATGATCTGGATTGCCCCCGACCAGGGACCTGCAAGCCCCTACTCAAGGGCGGTAAATGTAAATAAGATTGCAGCATCCACAGACCCTGTGGCCCTTGACTATTGGGCAGCGAAGTATATCCTTATGCCCGAGACTGCAAGACGCCCCGGCGGAAGGGCACCCTCAATGGACCCCGACGGCACGGAGCCCGGGACCTTCGGTCATTGGCTCCGCCTTTCAATGAATGAACTCCACAATGCAGGCATTCCTGCGACAATGAACGAGTCACAGATGAGGATTATCGAGGGCAGGCATCAAGTAGCTGTAAACAGATAGAATTAATAGTTCATTATAAGGACTTCCTTAACAGGTCCCCTCTCCGATGAGATCGAATTTATCGTTCTTATTGCTTCTATGGATATGATATTAAATACTCTATCGCTGTACAGTGTTCGTATAAACTCTGTATCGGAATTGCTTAAAAGGCATTTTACTCCCCTCTCTGTAAGCCTCTTTATTGACTTGCAAAGACGCAACTGGTCGTATTCGCCAAACCCGTCTTCCTTATAACTTGTGAAGTTCTTATTCCCGGGGCTATGATACGGCGGATCAAAATAAATAAATGAGTTTTCATCGGCATTAGATACCGCCTCTTCAAAATCTATATTAAGTATTGTGATATTATCATTTAAAAGAAAGCGGTTAATTTCTCTTAGATTAGCCTCTTCAAAGACACTCGGGTTTGAGTATCTTCCGTAAGGAACATTAAAATGCCCTGCTTTATTTACCCGATATAGACCGTTAAAACAGGTTTTATTTAAATAGATTAAACGCCCTGCCTTTTCTATTTCCGATAGTTCTGTAAATCTTTCACTGTCCCTATCAATATTTCTTATTTCATAAAAATATTCTCTATTGTGTTTTCTCCTGTGCAATTCAAGCAGAGCTAAAAGCTCATTTATATTATTTTTTATTATATTATATGTAGTTATAAGTTGAGAATTAAAGTCGTTTATTATAGCCTTAGCCGGCATTAATTCAAGAAAAACAGCCCCCGCTCCTATGAAAGGCTCGTAATAGATTAGGTCCCGGATATTCCCGGGAAGGTGCCTCTTTATTTGAGGTAATAGTTGCCTCTTCCCCCCTGCCCATTTTAAAAAAGGCCTTAATTTTTCTCCCATTTCCACGATTTTACCAAAAAATAAATGCTCTGCCTATTGACAATTTTGCATTTTTCATGTACTTTATTATGGAGAGATAGTATATAACTGAGCAGGCGATAAACCTCCGGGTTTGTGGTGCCGGGCCGTTTTACGGCAGTAGATAGCGCATCTTTGATGCGTAGCATCTGCGGGACAGGAAAATGTTCCGCAGATGTTTTTTTTGCCTCTGTGGAACAAAATCCATGGAGGTTTTTTTATGAGTGAAAGAGCAAAAGCAGGTTTAAGGGAAGGCTTAATAACATTAGTAGTTAATACTCTGCTGTTTATTTTGAAGATTTGGGCAAGTATAGTTACAGGCTCAATTGCTTTGGCAGCAGATGCCTGGCATACCCTATCGGATTCTTTAAGTTCATTAATTGTAATTACAACTTCAAGATTTGCCACAAGGAAGGCAGACAAGGAGCATCCCTTTGGTCACGGCCGCTGGGAGATGATAGCCTCGATTTTTATTGCAATTCTGCTTGGGTATATTGCCATAGAATTTTTTACGAGTTCCATCACCAAATTTAATAATAGGGAAAGTGTCGAGTTCGGTTTGATTGCCATTATCGCTACTGTTGCTTCGATTATTGTTAAGGAAGCGATGGCCCAGTACGCCTTTTATGTTGCACGAAAGAGCAATAATACAAGTGTAAGGGCACATGGCTGGCACCATAGATCCGATGCGATTTCGTCAGTAGTAGTGCTTGTCGGTATTTTTCTGGCACCTTATTTCTGGTGGATTGACAGTGCATTAGGTGTTGCTATAGCCCTGATGCTTATCTATGTGGCCTTTAAGATTATTAAAGAAGCGATAACAAGGCTGCTTGGTGAAGAGCCGGATGCAGAGCTTATAAATAGTATAACTGCTGAAGTAAAGGCTATTTTTGATGATGATCTTCAATTACATCATATCCACCTTCATAATTATATTTCCCAAAAGGAAATGACAATGCATATACGGCTTAAGGAAGACCTAACCATAGGAAAGGGACATTTTATTGCTACAGGTATTGAAAAGATGATAAAGAACAAGTTTGATATTGAGGCAACAATTCATGTGGAACCGTTGATGGATGAGTAAAGTACCCGGCCGAGTAAACGACCGGGTAATAATTAATTTAACGCTATCTATAAGCCCAAGTATTATCGGCTTGCAGGACTATTGTAATCTGATCGTTACCGTTAAAGCGGAAGCGGTGGGCATTATTCCTCCCGCCGCAGAAGCCCCCTGCTTGTGCATATAAGGGCCCGCCTACAGGGCATTCCCATGAAAGGGTGTAACTATCATCCTGCCTCATCCAACAATGGCCTTGGTTTCTATGGGCCTGGCGTGCGAATTCTTCAATGGTGATAAATGAGCCGTCTGAGCCGGTAAATCTTACATTGGTAATGTCCCTTCCGGTTTCGTTTATGACCCTTACATTTACCAAAGTGTCATCACCCTGAACATCGCAGCCTGAGAAAACGAAGACAAAGGCCAGGATAAATATCGGAAGTAATTTAGAAAGCCTTTTCATACTCTACCAGCGCCCCCAGCGCCTGTTTCCACCCATCGGAGCACCATAGTGGCAGCATGCACCCCAGCCGAGATGCCTCCCCCGGCCACCCCAGGCAGGGCTGTTTCCCCAATCGGTGGAAAGGTCATATTCTCTTCCGCCGACTGAAAAATGAGTCAGATGGATGACATTACCGTAAGTGTAACCTGTGACAGTGACCCTGGCCCCCTCTCTGAGGCCATCAACAAAACCAATATACCTGTTCAGCATCGGAATAAAAAAGGATGTAGTTCCCGTGGAAATGGCTATCTGCCCCTGTTGTAACTGTAGGGTTCCTTCCACTCTGGTGGTTTCTGTCGGACCAAAATTGCCCCACCCTTGAGCCGATATCGTTCCGACTGCAAGCAAGGCAATAAGCGTAAAAAATATTAGTTTTCTCATAAAAACTCCTAATGATTGTTATTATAGTATACGAAAAAATAAGTGTCAAAACAGGGGGTCAATGATAATAATTTAACTATCGCCAATTGTTCATCATACGTCTTCTTGGGCCATGCATTGTCCCGTGGGTTGGCTGGGGTTCAAGGTGGTGGCTGTCTGAAGAAGAAGTCCCCTGTGTCCCAAAGTAGTTTGCCCCGATATAGATCCCAAGGGCGAGCAGAAGGACAGCTATTGTGGAAATTATCAATATTTTGAGCAAATTATTGAACTTTACAGTCACAATCATCCCGACATGGCCATTTTCAGGGGTTGGGATTGCCCCGATTTTACCGTTATTAAAGAGAACTATACTTTTCGGATGCCCTACCTGTACGATAACTCCCTTCATGTATCTTCCTCCTCTGAAAAAGGCTGCGGTACGAAGGAATATACATAAGGATAATCCCCTCGGGAAAGTATGATTAAGGCTGCAATATACTGCCGGTATTTTTCCGGAGCCTTCGCGGGGAAGGTTTCGGCAAGGCGTGATATTGGTAATTTTCGGGTACTTAGGGTTTCGGCGAGCATTGAGGAATCCGACAGTATTGTTTGGGATATACGTTGTGCAATCTTCCTCGAACGCTCCTGTTTCGGGCAATTTTTAAGCAAACTTGCCCAGGAAAAGCCCCATTTCGCAAATTCCAGGTTAACTTCTTCGATTTCAAGGCTTAAGGACTTTTCTTCTTCTATACGTATATGGTTTCTCATAGAAATATCGATTTCGGTTTGATTGTCTTTATCGTCTTTTTTAAGAGAAAAAAAGCGTTTTTGGAAGAGTAACTCCTTACGGGCACTGTCAATAAGGCGGTTGCGTATAACGGTTGCAGCGTATTGCAAAAATGCCCCCTGCTCGGGATCGTATGTTTTGACACTGTGTGCAAAGGCAAGCATTGCGTCGGTTAAATTGTCTGCCCTTGTTTGGCCCTTAAAGAAAACGCTTGAAACGCATTTTTTTATGAAGGGCATATAGTTTTGCAGAAGGGTGTTTAAGGCGCGTTTATCCGTCTTTGCGGCAAGAAGCCGGTCAGGGAGATCTTCAACTTGTGTTATTTCGGCCAATGAATCATCCTCATGCTTCTCGAAGTATTATATAAAAACTTATGCGCTGTCAATGAATTTTTTTTCATTTTTTTTAAGGAATTTTAAAGCAAAACGGCAGTTTTTACGCGTATATATATGGAGGATAATTTATGGAAAAGCCGGTTTATCTATTTTGCGAGAAGGAACAGATTCGGGTTCCGCTGACTTATTTTAACGAAAGCCTGTTTAGGCAGCTTTTAGAGAAGGGCGGGAAATGGGATAGGGAGAGGAAGGAAATTAGAATTGACCGAGGCAGTTTATCTGCAGAAGACTTTGGCCTTATAATCCCGGGCATCCCCTATATATGGGTGGATAAAGGTTCACACTTACCTGCTCGTGCATTTGGTATTTTTGAGAGTTTCGGGAGGCGATTTGCAACTGAAATTATACCTGATGATGCACTGCCTCCGTTAGTTTCTCTAATGAAAAGGAGACCTGAAAAATTTTCAAAGGAATGGCAGGTAAAATTAGACAATGAACTGCGCTCAAGGAAGTATAGTAAAAATACCCATGAAATGTATATGTACTATAATTCCTTATTTTGCAGAAGTATGGAAAAGACACCTGAAGAAGTAACGGGCGAAGATGTGACTTTATTTCTTGCAGGAATGGAAAGAGACAAGTCTTATACTGCCTCTTCTATAAATCTGGCCATTAGCGCTATAAGATTTTTTCATAAGAATGTTATGAAAAGTGATATAATCGTGGAGAAGCGGCGGCCTCGTCAGGATAAAAACCTTCCGATGGTGCTTTCAAAAAGTGAAATTATGAAAATTCTAAGCCTTGAGGCTAATATAAAGCATAGATTATTATTGATGCTCGCGTACTCATCGGGACTGCGAGTAAGTGAAGTGGTTGAGATTAAGAAGGAGCATATTGATATATCGCGTGGAGTAATTTTTGTAAGACTTGGAAAAGGAAGAAGAGATCGTTGTACAATTCTTTCCAGGAAAGCTGCAGATTTGATTGAAGAGTATATTAAGTTTTTTGATATAAAGACCTGGCTCTTCCCGGGCCAATACCCCGGCACCCATCTCTCAATTCGCACTGCCCAAAAGATATTTGAAAAGGCTGTTAGGAATGCAGAGATAAATAAAAAGGTTTCGATACACAGCCTCCGGCATACCTTTGCTACACATCTATTGGAAAATGGGACAGACATACGGTATATCCAGACTTTATTGGGACATACCAGCCTTAAGACCACCCAGCGTTATACACATATTGCAACAGGGAGTGTGCTGAATATTAAAAGCCCTCTTGATGGTTAGGGTGTTTTTAAGGGCTTGCGTATTGACATTTATGCATTATTTTTGAATAATTGCCATTAGGAGAAGTTATGAAGATTATTGGGTTGTTTTTATTTTTCTTAATGGCATTTTCAGTTTATTCCAATGGCAGAAGAGAAATTCCTTTAGTTAATGAGCAGAATATGCAATTGGAAAACGCAATAAGTTTAGAAATTGATTATAGATCGGAAGAAGTTGTTTTGTTTATTAATAGTACTAATTCTATTATTGTTAGAGAATATATGAGCGAAAATAATATCGATTACTATGCTAATATAACCCATACCGGAAATACTTTATCGATTAAAAGAGGAGATAGGCCGGTTTCCTTAGGATTGTTTGGGTCTTTTTTTGCCCGTGTAGAAGTTTATCTGCCGGAGCATTTTATACAGAATATTGATATTACAACAGCCAGTGGAAGAATAATTCTGCCTGAAAATATAACCATATCTCAAGTAAAATTACAGTCAAGCAGTGGAAGTATCAGCGGCGGTTCAATAACCGGAGATATAATTGCCAAAGCTTCAAGCGGTAGTATCAGTTTTGGTATTATAAGCGGGAATGCTTCTATTGAATCTATGAGTGGACGTATTACAGTAGAGAAATTATCAGGCTCTTTGATTGCTAAAGCCTCAAGCGGTTCAATTAATGCAGGAATGATAACAGGTAATGCTATATTAGTAACATCAAGCGGAAGAATTCAAAGTTCTTTTGATAGAATTATTGGAGATATATCGTTAACTTCCAGGAGCGGAAGGATTGATCTGAAAATACCACAAAATAGTGAATTTAATTTTTCTGCAAGAAGAACAAGCGGAAATTTATCCACACCATTTTCCGAAAAATTGTTCTCGCCTGTTTCTGACAGAAGGCTAGCAGAAGGAATTATCGGAGATAATAATCCGAGTAATAATATAAGTATAGGTACAACTTCCGGCTCTATATCCGTACAATGGAATAATTGATTAGTTAATTTTAATAAACTTAAGGAGGCGAGTTATGCTTATCGCTTTAATAATAGTTGGTGGAATAGTTGCCGTTAGTATCCCCGGAATGGTACTGGCACATATCGAAAGCCGCAAAAAAATAGAAGTGAATAAATTAAATTTACAGAAGGAAATTTTGGAGCTTGAAATTAAGAGCAAAGAAACTGAAATACATTTACTGGAAGAAAAGAATAAAGAGCTTGATAGATTGATTTACAAAGAAACTAAAATGATTGAATAGAAGGAACAAAATAAAGGCACTCCGTATAACAGGCTTTTACACGCTTCCGGTGGTGGCTCGGGTTTTGTTTGGGTAGGTCTCCTCGTTTCCACGCCACACTCCGAAACATTTTTGTGGTTGCCGGAATTCTATGCATCTCTTTGTCGTAGCCGTAAAGCATTGTATACAGCCCGAGCGGTGGATAGGGTTCGCTTTTTGGCAAATTTTGGAGTTAATTACGAAGCAGGGGGCAGATTTCGGTGGAGGGAGGGCGAAAAAGCGAACACCGCTTTTTCGCTTCTTCGAGAGGATTATGTGAAAAACGCATATTTGTTGTTATGTGTAATTTTGGCTGAAATTGTTTGTAAAAAAATTAAATATATATTAGTAAAATATTGACAAAATATTTAGTTTATGGTAATAAATATCTATGGAAAATATATTCAATCTAAATATTTCAGATAATTTATCAAATAAATTAATGG
>WRKT01000004.1 GCA_009777995.1 Treponema sp.
AAGCTCTATCTTGTAATCCCGCATTATTCTGGCTCTTTCTTCTTCGTCCTTGCTTATCGTCATTAATACAAGACTTGCCATGGCTATACCCTCCTCCTGCTCGGATAATTATATCCTCTTTTCTTTAGGAGGTCGCCGGGGCAGAGAGGTTTTTGACTTTTTCGAGGTCGAGCATTGTGGCTGAGGCAACAGTTTCGGGAGAGAAACCCAGGTTAAGCATGTTTTGTGCTATGTCTAGGGTATTAAGAGCTTTAACTTTAGCCTCCCGCTTGGCATCCCATTCGGCTATCAAGCCCATTTTAGTCCATACTTCCACTAACGGATTTGTATCACTGATTGTTTCCATATTTTTTGCCTCCTCTACGGCACGGATATTTGCTCTTGTAATGCCTTCAAGATAAGTATACATCATGGGATAGTCTTTATAAAGCTCTGATTTATCACCCATCTTTAATAATATTGACTGGTCAAGTTTCTTACTTAAGCCCTTAAGCCATAGATTATCTTCCATGAATAGTTTCCTGTTATCAATAAACTGTATGGGTAAAACATCATTTGCTATATAATGGACTCCTCGCTGAATCTTTTTAATCGTATACCCTATATCTTTATGCAAATATTTAAACAATTTCTTAGGCACATGACTATAAACAAACGATATTGTTATATCCTCTATCGGGATATTGTTTAAATAGGCATAAATCCAAGCATAGCCATGAACCTTTTTATAGCTTGAAATCGACAGATGATCATCAGGGCTCTTATATTCGAAAATATTTATTTCCCTGAAATTAGCTGCAAAATTTTTCTTGATCATGACATCTTTAGGTTTCTTGATGATCACACAATCGATCTTCAGCGGTTCAGTGGTAAGCTGCTCTTCAGACTTGATTTCAAGAGAATCCAAGTATGGCTTTAATTCGAGGTGAATTGCAGCGATAAAGAGCGGATGCCAGGCAGTCCTTGGCCGGTTTGTTATTGGCTTTTCCATACCTATATACTGCGCGGATATGAGTTTTGCTTTGAAATTCTAGAAAAAAGTTGAAAAATTTTAAGGCAAATCTCATCTTGGTGCAGTATTTATTACAGTGGCACAGAAAGCCAAATTAAGTTATAATGTTGGAGGTGAAAACAATGGCAGATCCGGTCGAGAATATCGAGCGCTACACTTATGCTGATTATACGACTTTCCCTGAGGACATGAAATGCGAGCTTATAAATGGCATCATCCACATGATGTCATCCCCGTCTCTCCGGCATCAGAGGATGGTTAGGGATTTAACTGTGCAATTGTCAGGTCTTTTAGAAGGGAAGCATTGTGAAGTCATGGTTTCTCCGTTTGATGTACGACTATTCCCTGAAGAAGATAATTCAGACAATTTTGTAGTAATCCCTGATCTTTCAGTAATCTGCGATCCCGGAAAACTGGCGGACGGTAAGGCCTGTAGGGGAGCACCTGACTTTATCATCGAAATACTATCCCCTGCAACCATGAAACGTGACCTTCAAGTAAAAAAACAGCTCTATGAAAAGGCAGGAGTTAGAGAATGTTGGTTTATAGATCAAGAGGTTCTATACAAATGTATACTTGAAAACGGTTCTTATTCTGAAACGGAATTATCTTATCTCTTTAGCAAGGAGCCGATCCAAGTAATTGCCCTGCCCGGCATTTCGCTCACAATTCCGGCAGACTTAGCATAACCCGGCTAAACTAATATTCGCCGTTTGGATTTTCTCGTTCCCTTCTTGGGATATAGGGCGGACGATCAACAAAGCCTATCTTATAGCCGATTCCAAAGCTTATTACCCAGCGATTCCAGGGGATTCTCTCAGGATAATCAAATCCGCGGGCTGCATAGGGGCTTGGCGTTCTGATATTCCCAAGTGTATACATGAAATTGGCATCCACAAAGAAAGCGCCCATTGGGCCGCCTCTTACACCGAATTGCATCCCGCCTCCCACAGAGCCGGGCGGAATGTGTACACCCTGAACAGTGTTTAGCTGGACCTGACCCATTAAATAAGGTTCGAGCATAAAATGTCTTTCAGGTTTTATTGGGAATTTGACCTGGACACCAAGGCCGGGTATAAAGGCATTACTTAGCGGGTCGCCAAACCTTACAAGCAGGGCAAGCTCTGAGCTCATCCAGTGGAGATACTGTAACTCGAAGCCAAGGGTTACCCCGGCGTTATAATCAACAACGTGATGCAAAGGCAGGGGTCTTTCATTACGATTCTGAGAGCCGTCAGCGTTTGTAAGCCAAACCTCGCGAACATCTCTTAGAGCATGAACGGTAAACGGCAAATCGAGGGAAAGACGGATGTAAAACCACTTATTGCGCCATAGGTCATCCTGTATTTCAAGATCACCGAGCCTTGTAAGGGGAACATTGGCCATGGCCTGATATAGTAAAAACAGGTTAAACTCGTACATTTCTTCCACCTCGGTGAAGGGGAAGCCAAAGGCAACCATTTCTACATCGCCCTCTCTCTGGATCAGCGTAACTTGCAGTAGAAATTGCGGCTCATCGGGTGGTGCCGGCTCTTCAAAGCCGTCTTCATAAAGAACCATATTTTGTCTGACTTCGAGCCTTAGCACATAGTCAGCTTCGTTAATATTATCTGTAAGGGCATAACTGGCAGCAAGCGTTTCCGCATCAAAATTTTCTTTAAAAAACATTGCATGGTCAGGTCTTGCGGCCATGACGGGGGGTATATGAACAAGGATATCTTCTCTTGTTTGAGCAAAAATCGGCGCAACCAAGAGAAGAGCAAAAAACAAGCCTGAAAGTTTTTTCATATAATCTAATAATACTACACTTTTGATCGAAAATCAATAATTCCGGTTAAATCCCTCCGAGATCAAATCAGAGGTATTCCAAAGGCTTTGCTTCCCCCCTGAGAGCACGCAATGCGCCTCCTGCTAGGGCCCAAACCTCATCTTCACCCGGGTAAAGGTGCACTTTTGCAAGCTTACTTACCCGGTTTTTAATAGTATCGGTAACTCTTTCGGAATAAGCAAGGCCGCCGGTAATGATTATTGCATCAACATTACATTCAAGGGCAACAACCATAGCACCAATCTCCTTGGAAATTTGGTAAAGCATGGAATCTAGTACCAATTTGGCGAAATCATCACCTTCTTTCTCTTTTTTTAGCACTTCGGGAACATCACTGGTACCAAGATAGGCCTTTACCCCGCCCTCGCCTGCAATCTTCTTTTTGAGCTGTGCCTGCGTAAATTTCCCCGAAAAGCATAGATCGATCAACTGCATTGCAGGGACACCGCCGCTGCGCTCAGGGGTAAACGGGCCCTCCCCGTATAAGCCATTATTTGCATCAATAACTTTACCTAGGCGATGGGCGCCAACGCTGATGCCGCCGCCAAGATGGGCAATAACAAGGTTCAAATCCTCATACTTCTTCCCATGCTCGGAGGCATATCGCCTTGCAATGGCTTTCTGATTGAGGGCATGAAAAACACTCACCCTATCAATTTCGGGCACTCCGCTGAGTCTTGTATATGGCTCCATTTCATCCACAACCACAGGGTCTACAATGTATGCGGGGATTCCAAGGGGAGTTGCAATTTCAGAGGCGATAAGTCCCCCAAGGCAGGTTGCATGCATTGCTGCTTTAGAAGTATGAAGGTCTTCCATCATTCTATCATTTATATGATAAATCCCTGAGGGTATTGGCTTGATTAAACCGCCCCTGCCTGCAACTGCATCCAAGGTTTTAATGTCTACCCCTGCATCGGAAAGACTTTTAAGCATTGCATCGCGGCGGAACTCTTTTTGCCCCGGAATTGTCCCGAAACTGTTCAATTTCTCGGCATCGTGACGAACCGTCTCGATTAGAATACAGTCTTCATCATCATAGATACCAAACTTCGTCGAAGTCGATCCCGGGTTAAAGGCCAATATCCGGAAAGCACCCTGTTTTTTCTCTGTCATGAAATTAATATAACATTATTTTGCCTTCTCATACCATACTCCTTTAGTGGTCCCGTTTTTGAGGAGGTAACCGTCCTTTGCCAGCTTATTAATCGTTTTAGCAGCAGTGTTTATATTCAAACCAAGTTTATTTGCAATATCGCCTGTACTCCATTCCGGTTTTTCATTAAATAAATCTAAAATGAGGCGTGCGTTTCTACTCAGGTTTATGTCTGCTTTGGGCATTGTATTGATCTTCTCTTCTAAATGCCTTTTTTGTTTTAAAAGTGTATTAAAAAAAAATGATAACCATGGTTCATAATTAACATTATTTCCCCATATATCTCTCTGCGTTCTTCTAAGTGCACGATAATATCCTTCTTTATTAACTTCTATTATAGATTCGATGGATGCATATGGAATATATGCATAGCCTTTTTTTAGGAGCAGCATGGCTGTCAGCGCACGCGAGAGGCGGCCATTACCGTCCTGAAAAGGATGTATAGCCAGAAAATGAACGATAAACATGCCAATTACAATCAATGGATGCAGAAAATTATCATCAAGGTTACTGCGAGTCCATTCGACAAGCTCTTCCATATAGCGAGGTGTGTCAAATGGTGATGTAGTTTGAAATACTATACCAATTTCTCTACCTTCGCTGTCATAAGCAGCAACAGAATTGGGGAGTTTCTTATATTCACCGCGGTGTTTCTCATCCTTGCCCACATAACGAAGTAAATCTCGGTGCAATTGCTTGATATAATTCTCTGATAATGGAATATAAAGATAATTATCAAAGATTGTCTCCATTAATTCAGCATAACCTGCAACTTCTTCCTCATCGCGTGAGCCGAAAGATTTTCTATCTATACGGGACAATAATTTTTCCACTTCTAAATCCGAAAGTTTATTTCCCTCGATGCGATTTGAAGAGCCTATAGATTCGATTGTGGAAACTCTTTTTAAAGCTTTTAACTGTTCAGGCCTTAAATCCTTGAGCCCCGTCCAAGCCCCTTTAAACTCATCCAGCTCTGCAATAATGCTGAGCATTTCAGGTGTAATAATGATATTTGATGTACTTATCATTATTTAATTGTACGAGAAAGTACGAGAAAGTACAAGATAATACGAGAAAGTACGAGATAAGTATCGCTACTTCTTGCCGAAAATACCGAGGAGTTTGGAGAGGATGCCTTTCTTTGGGGTTGTAGGCTCGGGGGCGGGGGTCGCAGGGTTTGCGGCTGCCGGGGCCTCGGGGGTTCCCGGGGCGGGGGCCCGGGCGGCCTGTCCGGCATTCGGGGCCTTCTTCCCTGAGCGGTCTCGCCTTTTGCGGCCCTTGTTTTTATCTCTGCGATTGTCGCCGCGGGCTCCGTCGCCGGGGGTGCTCGTCCGGGGACTGCTTTTATCGTATTTTTGGCGGTAATAGGCCATCCTTTCATCAAAAGAAAGGTTCGACAGGTTTTCGTCTGTCGTTTGACCGGTGGGCCTGCCGACCTCGGCTTCTTGGTCGGTTTTGAGCCGCGGTTTTCTATCTCGGGGGTCTTTCCTTGAACTTTTCGATTTTAATCGATCTTTTCTGCCCGGTTTTTCTGTATCTTTGCCTCTATTACCGGGGCGATCATCGTAACGGTCTGTCTGTATGCGCTTGCCTTCGGTCTTATCTTCCGATAAGAGCTCAGGGGCGGCTGTTTCGGAGGGAATTTTCCCCCCGACAAAGCGCTCGATCTTGGGCAGCTCATAGACATCCTGCTCACTTGCCAGGGTGATAGCTTTCCCTGTCTTTCCCGCCCTTGCTGTACGGCCTATGCGGTGGACATAGTTTTCTGTTTCGTTCGGAAGGTCGTAGTTTATTACAAGGGCAAGGTCTTCAATATCAAGGCCCCTTGCGGCGACATCGGTGGCTACAAGGTAGCGGAGTTTCCCCGACTTTATATCTTCGATGATTTTTAAGCGCTTAGGCTGAGGTAAGTCGCCCATTATGAACTCGCAGTCAATTCCGTTTAACCTGAGCCGTTTTGCAACAATTTCGGTATACTGCTTGGTATTACAGAAAATGATAGCGCTTTCAGGGTCTTCCCGCTTGAGAATTCCCAATAGGAGTTTCATTTTATCTGCTGATGATACATGATAAAGGACCTGTTCCACTTCTTCCACTGTTACCATTTCCGGTTCTATTGCAATCTCGAAGGGGTTTCGGGTATATTCCCAGGCAAGATTTTTAACCCAGGCGTTCAGGGTGGCGCTAAAGAGCATGGTTTGACGGCGATCCACAGGCGGAACTGCTCGGATAAGCTTCCTTAGGTCAGGGTAGAAGCCCATGTCGAACATTCGGTCGGCCTCGTCAAGCACTAGGAAGGCGATTTCCATAAGGTTCATCTTACCGCTCTGGTTCAAATCCAGAACTCGCCCGGGTGTGCCTATCATTATTCGGACATTATCTCTAAGGAGTTTTGACTGTTGGGTATAACCTACCCCACCGAAGAAGCTCCCGATTTTAAAGGAAAGATGCTTGCCAATGACCTTGGCCTCTTCCTCAACTTGAACGGCAAGCTCCCGTGTGGGCACCATGATAATCGCTTTCTTTCCCTGAAGCATCGGCTCGGAGAGCAGGCGCTGAAAAATGACAACAAGGAAGGCGGCTGTCTTGCCTGTCCCTGTCTGAGACTGAACATAAAGGTCCTGGCCGCTAAAAGCACTCCGGAATACCTGCTCCTGCACAGGCATACAGTCAATATATCCTGCTTCGGTCAGAGCTTTTTCCAGATCGGGATGCAAATTCAATTCAGAGAACTTCATACTGTTAGTTTATGGTATCTTTTTTTACAATAAAAGAATAGTGTCAAGATGCAGACATGCTGCTATTTTTTGCACTAATTGCTTTATCCAGGATTTTAATTAATTTACTATATTGACCATTAAATGCTTCAATATCGGCCTGCAATAATTCATTGTTATCTATTTCACTAAAATCTAAAGTATAGTTGGCATTTAACGATAATTGCCTAAAATATTCTCGCAGGGTTCTGCCATTACCTTCTCGAAATGGGTGCAAAGCATTTATTTCACCTATATAGTATGCCATTCTTTCAATAAATTTTTGCTTTTTTAACCCATTTAAGTAATTTTCTTGAAATAAATCTGCAAATATCTTACGAGCACTTGTGGTTATATATTGCCCCCTGCAAAAAATAGAGCTTCCCTTAGAGAAAAAATCCCCTTGTCTTATTAATCCGGCCCAATCATAAACTTCAGAGAAAATTATCTTATGTATTTTACATAAATCTTCAAAATCAAATTTATCCAATATCGTCATATTATGAAGCATGAGTAGCTTAATACTAGTAATTTCTTTCTCAGCTATCGCTAAATCTTCTTCGCTATATATTCCAAGTTTATTTTTCAAAACTGTGGTTCCGGGGTAAAAATAAGAATCGGTACCTTCATATGTATAGTCATATTTATGCAAAATTACACTTCCACAACTGTATGCTTCTTTATTGTTTCCTGTAACACTTTTAGAATATCGTCTTTACCATTTAAACAATTTCTTAGTCGATTTTTATCCTCTTCTGAAAGAGGCATATCCTCCATTCTCATGGAAAAATCTATGTTCTTAATAATTTTTTCAATATCATAGTCCATAAATCCTCCAAAAGCCATAATTTTATACTTTCATTATATCACATTTTACTGATTTAAGCAGTAGATTATATCTTAAGTTATTTGCGCCCTTTACACCGGGCACAGATGTGATGTATAGTGCAATTTATCCATAGGAGCGGTGTCCGAGTGGTTGAAGGAGGCGGTTTCGAAAACCGTTGTGCCGTAAGGTACCGGGGGTTCGAATCCCCCTTGCTCCGAACGGAGTTCGGAGCAAGGGAGCTCTTCGAGTCCCCCCTGCTCGATGAACCCCGCAGAATTTCTGGAGAGATGACCGAGCGGCCGAAGGTGTACGATTGGAAGTCGTATGTACCCGGAAGGGTACCGAGGGTTCAAATCCCTCTCTCTCCGTAACCAAAAAGCCTGCTAAAATCGAGGATTTTGCAGGCTTTTTGGTTACATATTTTTGCTTCGCAAAAATATCCGATTGCTATCGCAATCGGGGAGAGTTCGGGCTCTTCGAGTCCCTCTCTCTTAGTAGTTTAGATTTCCAATGGCATATAGTGGATAAGTGTCGATATCTCTATTATGTCCAAAATTTTCAAGTGAAGTCCGAATTCCCTTATCAATTTTCTTTTCTTTCATAAAGAGGCGGAGACTTTGCATACTACCCTGTCTTCCCGATTTAACTTCTATGGGAATAATACTTGAGCCTTTCTGAATTAGGAAATCAACCTGGGCACTTCCTTTGGCAGAACCTGCCGATCTCTGCCAGCAAAATAATTCCGCCTGTCTATAACAAGAAGACGATTTAATCAACTCAAGACCGACGAAAATTTCTGCAAGAGAGCCTCGATTAACAGCAGAAAAGTCTCTAAGAGGCAGTATTTCCGAACGAAGACCGAGTGTATGCAGAAAGATGCCTGTATCACAGGGAATGATTCTTCGAAACTTTACATTTTTTTCTGCACCAAGAGGTATGCCGTTTGCAGAAGTATGAGTAATAGGATGAACAAGTCCTGCCATAATAAGCAGCTCTAATGCCTGTCTAATCGCTGCAGTTGGAGTGCCTTGAACTGCACGCTCATAAACAAACTTGCCTTCACTCTGATGCATTACGGACTCAAAAACTTCATTTATTAGCAGGAGCGGGCTGTGCTTACGGTACTTAGCAAAATCTGTTTTTAAAACGCTGACAAGATCGCCCAAAACAAGCTCACCTCCAAGTAAATCCCGTTTTCTTACATATTGAGAAACGGCCTCTGGCATTCCTCCGCAGATCAAAAATATCTTAAACCTTTCCAAAATCCGGTTATGTATTGGCTCAGGAAGGGGCCTTTCAGGGGACGCGGATTTTATGGCTTCACTTAAAATTCCTTCATCAATTGCATTAAGAAATTCATCAAATGCAAAGGGATACATAAAAACAGAGCGAATGCGACCAACACCGAAAGATGGGATCTCTTCAAGGGCAAATTCGAGAAGAGATCCTGCTGCAATTAGGTGCAAATCTGCATATTTCTCGTAAAAATAACGAATCTTTGCAAGAGCCGACTGACAGCTTTGAACCTCATCAAAGAAAAGCAGGGTTTCACCGGGAATTATCGGTGTACGGTAATACAGCTCAAGGAGTTCACAAATTTCCTGAGGTGAACGGGATGTTTCGAAGAAACTCCCTGCTTCTTCGTTCTCATCAAAGTTCACTTCTACAAAGTACTTAAAATTTTTTCCTAATTCCCTAACGGCAGAGGACTTCCCTATTTGCCTGGCGCCTCTTAAAAGTAATGGTTTCCTGTCAGGAGGTTTTTCCTTGCTCCAAGAAAGAAGAATTTGGTCGATATTGCGCTTAAAATAACTTAACTTCATGTTTTCCCATTCAAGAATAACAAATTTTTAAAGAAAATTCAAGGCAAAAACAGGGCATATTCTGAGAAAAGTCAGCCCAAAAATAGGTGGAATTTTGAGAAAAGTGGGCCCGAAAATGGAGTGAATTTACAGAAAAGTCGGCCCGAAAATCAGGTGAAAAAGTGAGGGATGGGGGGGATTATAATGGGCATTTGCCATTGAAGTTTGGCAATTATGCCTGCGATATGCCTGCCCTGTCTTATGTCCCTTCCCATAAAGTCAAATGAAACTTCCAGACCTTCGGCCTGCGCCTGTACCATGAAATGGGCCATTGCTATGCCGATATCAATATGTCTCATATCAGGCATAATCCTTTCAACCAATCCTTTGGGGGGCCTCAGGTAAAAATCATACCTGTCATCAATCTTTAGAACAAACCAGGGCTGATAATTAATGGCACTTGGAGCAACTCTTACAGCCTCCATGATAACATCGTTCACTGCAGGGCTAACGGCATTTTCAAATTCCTTCTTTTTACCGTCTGTATCCGGAGGAGGCGAAGAGTCGTAGAAAATTTCCTTAAGTGCTTTCCTTGGGAAGTCGCCCGGATGCACCCTTTCGGTGGTATCTTGAGGAATGCCCGCAGACATCGCGATTATACAGTGGAGGCCGGCATGTTTCTTAAACTCACCTTTGAGCTTCTTAAGACCCCACCAACAGGTCCCTATCCCTCTTGAAAATAACTCAAGAACTACTTGCTGACCAATAAAGCCGATATTCTCAAGATGCATGGGTTTCTCTTCACTATAAAAGGCAATTAAATAAGGCGAACGCTTATTCTTGATTTCTGACCTTCGAAAGATTTTAACCTTAACCCGAATCTCGGGTATCAGAGGCCTAACTTCGAATGTTTCTATCAGGTCATCATCACTTTCTAAAATCTCTACCGAGACATCAGAATATTGCCTAACCGATTTTCTTTTATAAATCGCTTCAGCTAATGTGTGATAATCTGTCATTCATTTACTCCTGTACTGTATTCAACTTCCTGAACATGACAAAGTCTTCGATATAAACCATCTTCCTCAATAAGTCTATCATGATTTCCGGCTTGAACAATACGTCCTTTTTCAAAAACTATAATAATATCCGCATTTCTTACCGTAGAAAGGCGATGGGCAATGGTCACGATGGTTCTGGTGCCTGCGATTTCGTTGATAGCCTGCTGGATCTGCGCTTCGGTGCGTACATCAACGGAGGCGGTTGCCTCGTCAAGAATAAGCACAGGGGCCCTGCGCAGCACAGCCCGCGCAATGGCGATGCGCTGCTTCTGACCGCCTGAAAGTTTTACCCCGCGCTCCCCGACCTGGGTCTGGTAGGCATCGGGCATTTCGAGAATGTCTTCATGGATGCGGGCGATTATTGCAGAGGACTTTATTTCTTCAAAAGAAGCATCCGGTCTTGCAAAAGCGATATTTTCTTCGATGGTCCCATTGAAAAGGAAGGTATCCTGCAGCACGAGGGAAATATTTTGGCGCAGGCTGTCCAGGGTCATTTCACGGATATCCTTTCCGTCAAGGCATACCTTGCCCCCTGTCGGGTCATAAAATCTGCTGATAAGCTTACTCAGCGTGGTCTTGCCGACTCCCGTTGCACCTACAAGGGCAACCATTTGGCCGGGTTTTACGTCAAAGGACACATCATCAAGTACTGTAACACCTTCAATATAGGAAAAACTCACGTTTTCAAAGGAAATACGGCCCTCGGCATGTCCCATCGCGACTGCATCAGGGCGATCTACGACACTCCTGGGTGCATCAAGGATTTCGATTACCCTCTCTGCACCGGCAAGCGACTGCTGAGCGGATTCGAGAAGCTGGGCGAGACCGGTTATGGGTGCATAGAAGAGGGCAAGATAAAGGAGGAAGCTGACCACTTCCGTAACAGAGAGGTTATTATGATAGGCAAAGAACCCTCCAAAACCGACAACAATGACACTGCCAAGGGATGTCAGAAACTCAACACCGGGATTAAAAACCGCACTTAGCTTTAGGGCCCTAAGCATGTGCTTTGTAAAGTCCTCGCCCTTGCCGTAAACCTTCTCCGATGCACTAATCTGACGGTTGAATGCCTGTATTTCCTGGATTCCCTGGAAATTATCCTGCAACTGTGCCGATAGCTCGCCCTGGGACTTTTGCATTTTGCGGAAATTCGGGCGAACCTTCTTGCTGTAAAACCAGCCGGAAACAAGGATGAAGGGAACAGGGAAACAGGTGATCATGGCAAGCTGCGGATTAATACTGAACAGGATGATAGTCACCCCTGTAAGCGTAACAAAATTGGTGATTATATCGGGCATTATATGGGCATAAAGGAGCTCGAAGGTGGCGACATCGTTCATTACGCGGGCTAAGAGTTCACCTGTCTGCTTATTGTGGAAATAGTCCATGGAAAAGGACTGTATGGCATTATAGGCCTTCATCCGCAGTTCAAGTACCAGTCGCCATGCGGCCCTATGCGAACAATAATTGGACATGAACCTGAACAAAATACGCGAGAAGTAGAGTCCAAGCAGCATTATAGCCATTCTGATGACTGTTCTTAGACTTTCCTCGTTCATGCCTGCGGCAACGAGTCCTGTCATGGTAGCCATTATACGCGGCGCGGTAAGATTAACCGCTGTCAGAGAGAAGGTTCCAATTATAGCAAGGATCAGCCAATAGCGATAACGGACAGCCTCTTTAGCAATTCGTAATAGTATTTTCATTGTTGTTTCTACTTCTGGAGGTGAGGGGAATTGAACCCCTGACCTTTTGAATGCCATTCAAACGCTCTACCAACTGTGCTACACCCCCAGTGTGTAAGTAAATCTAACCTGATAGGGGAAAAAGGTCAAGTTGTTGAAATGCTATGAACGATGTATTCTTTTAGCCTGCCTGCGATGTCCTCGTCGACTTTGGCTTCCACAAGGATACAGTCTTCCTCATAGTTTTCGGAGATGACTTGGCCCTCGCGGTGGAGGTAGGCTGCAAGATCGGTCCTCGCCGAGGGGAAACGGAAGGTCTTTCTTTCCCCCGAGAGGGTATTTTCCATTAAATTGCAGAGTTCCTTGAGCCCTGCCCCGGAAATAGCTGACACGGCAATGCTGCCCTGGTAGTGATTTTGGAGGCTTTCGAGGTCGGGAAGTTCAGGACTGCCTAGAAGGTCAACCTTGTTCAAAACGACGATTGCAGGGATATCCCCTGCACCAAGTTCCCTAAGCACAGAGAGAGTGGTCTCGTATTGCTTATTGATATCGGGATCGGAGGCATCAAGCACGATTAAAAGTAAAGATGCACAGGAGGCTTCTTCCAGGGTGGAACGAAAACTGTTTACAAGACTGTGGGGAAGGCGGCGGATGAATCCCACAGTATCAACAAGGATCACCTGCATGCCAAGCGGCAATTGGAGGCGTCTTGAAGTCGGGTCGAGAGTTGCAAAGAGCTTATTCTCGGAGAGGACCTCGGCGCCTGTGAGGGTATTTAAGAGTGATGATTTCCCTGAGTTGGTATATCCGACAAGTGCGCAGACAGGAACCCCCTGCCTCTCCCTCATTTTCCTCTGCACCTGCCTTCTCTGCCCGAGATCCGAGAGCTCTTCTTTTAACTTATGGATGCGCTCTTCAACTCTGCGCCTGTCCCTTTCAAAGAAGGTTTCGCCTGAGCCCCTGCTCCCGTAACTGCCCCCCCTCTGTCTTGCAAGATTTAAGTACTTATGCTGGAGCCTTGGCAGAGCGTAAACCAACTCTGCAAGGTTTACCTGCAGCTCGGCCTCCTTCGTCCTTGCCCTGCTTGCAAAAATTCGGATAATAAGTTCCTGGCGATCAATTACAGGAATTCCTGCAAGATTCTCCCAATTCCTCTGTTGAGAAGGGCTAAGCTCCCTGTCAAAAATTATACAGTCAGCTTTCATGTCAACGGCACTTTCAGCAAGCTCTTCAGCCTTTCCGGTACCCATGCCGTATCTTGATTGGTTCCCCCTTATACGGACTATATTCACCGATATAATTTCTAACTCGAGGGTATCTACAAGGCTCGAAAGCTCATTGGTAAGTGAGTCCGCTTCGGCCTCAGACATTTTTTCGTCCCTAATCCCGACAAGGAAGGCTTGTATAGTTTTTTCTTCCATACCTTGTATATAGCATAAACCGGAAAATTAATATATTCTTTAAATACTGTGACTATCCTAAAGAAGACAATTTTAAGTCTGTTCATATCGATTATTCTTACAGGCGTCTTTTATGGCACATACTATATTTACCTCTCGAATACTTGGGAATTTTTAACCGGGGCAACAATTCTTGCAACCCTATTCTTTACTCTATTTCTTATCATCTTTTTTCTGTTTAATGTGCGGCAGGACCCTGTTATCATAATAAAAAACAGACTCAGGCATCTGCATATTTCACTTATCGAACATATTTATGAGCATAAGGATGTATTCTGCTCGCAGACCTGGAGCAAGGAGCTTGAGCAGCGCCGAAGAGACATAATTACACAATTGAAACAGGGAATAAAGATCGGATCGGGTGAAGAAAGAGACAGAATTGATGCCCTTATACATAATAGCTGGGATGAACTTGTAAAACATGCAGGCGGAAGCAAGGATAAAAACGGCGAGCAAGACAATTTGGAAAAGACGGGGAAACAGGGGCTTTTATCAAGGGCTGCTGCAGTACTTGATGACCCTGCAGAAAGTGAAGAGCTGGAAGTAGTTTCCCCCTTCTCGGACCTGCTCAGGGACTTTTCCAAAGACGGAATTATTGAAGAACGGGAAGGGATTCCATACGTCAACGAGGATGCATTAAAGTCGAAGGGAACATCATCAAAAACGATAAACCGTGACTTTAAAGACCTCGTTGACTCGGTTATAAAAAACTAAAAGCTGTATCTTACTCCAAGCGCAGGTGCAAGAATCATGTCATGATCACTAAAAAGACCACTGACACGGCAGCGGAAGTAAGTGAAAAAGTTTCCAAAAATATTAAAGGATACTTCGGGAATTACAGTAAGGCCCAAGATATCAAAATAATCAAAGTTGGGGACTACGACATCAAGACCTGCATAAATAAAGTTTGCATAGTATGTTAAATTTACGATTACTTCGTCAAACCCAAATTCGGGATATAAGGACCAAATTGGTGTAACACTTGCTCCAAAGCCGAAGTTACTGTCCCAGCCTCCTGTCAGCTCAAGGCCGAGAACATTATCATCATTACTATCATAATGCAGATAACTATAGGTCGCATTGCCCTGCAGATAGAAGCCGCCTGACGGAGTGCACCAATTATTCCTTACGCCAAGCCATGCAGCGCTGTACATGCCAAGCCCCTCATTCGGTCTTGGAGAAATAGCAAAGGTATCAACTGTATTTCCAAGAAAAAGTGTAAGGGTGCAAATATCTCCGACAGGGATATTATACGCAAGTTCAAGAAAGGCAAATAGATCCATCGGGTAATCATCAAAGAAACCTACTATATAGGCAAGTTCTCCGTAAAATTCCAGGGTTTCATCTAAAAAGGAATTCTCATAGATTACATGGGGCATTAAATAGGGCATTAAATCTCCGTCATTTTCCCTGTGAACATTTTCTATGCCAAATTCCACACCTACAGTAAGACCGAGATCCTGTGCCGCGACTGCGCCCGTGACCATAGCCAGGGCAATTAAAACAAACAGTAATTTTTTCATAAGCTCCTCTTTAAAAAAAATTATCTCATGAGGGCTCTGGGGTTAACCAGAACACCATCCTTGAAAACAGAAAAATGCAGGTGGGGGCCTGTGCTCAGGCCGGTACTGCCAACCGAGCCGATGGTTTCACCGGATGCCACATTTACACCCGCCCTGACACGCACCGTACTCATGTGCGCATACAGTGTACGATAACCGGAATGGTGGTTAATAAGAACGAAGTTACCGTAAACATTATTATAACCAACATTAGCGACACGGCCCGACATTGCTGCTCTTACAGGATTGCCTGAATTGCCTCCAATGTCAATTCCGGTATGGAACTGCCTGCCGCTCCCGAAGGGATCATTTCTCCAGCCGAAGGGGGATGTTACCCGGCCTATGCTGGGCCAAAGGAAGAGGTCGCCGTTAATCTCCTGCCTTGCTATCCAGTCCATCCTGCCGCCGGGAATAAAAAGCCTTTCACCTTGACTGATATTTTCGCCAAACATCTCATTTGCAATGCTGATATTCATTGTGCTCGTACTATATCTTTCGGCAATGCTTTCGAGGGTATCTCCCGGCTGAACCGTATAATAAATGCCGTCCTGATTCGGTATCCGTATCACCTGACCAATCTGCATAAGGCGGGTATTCCTTATATCGTTAACTGAAATAAGGGTGTCTTCGTTAAGACCTGTCATAAGGGCAATATTGCCGATTATATCGCCGCTTTCCATAACATAAGATCGATAGGTTAGATGGGGCAGGAGGAAGGGTTCCTCTGCCTCAAAAAGCATTTCGAGGTCAAAATCGGGGGCTTCAGGGAATTCGGTCAGGTCGGGAATCATACCTCCGCCTATTCCGTTGGTCGTCTGAGCTCTTACAACCGGGAAAAAAGGGAGCCCGAAGACAAAAATGATAAGAGAATATATCAATAAAATACGAATTCCGTGCTTAAACATAGCTCTTCTTAATTATAGTAGTATATCGACAAGACCTGCAAGCAGTCTTAATCCTTCTTTATTAAAAGAATGGCCCGGGATTTTCGGGGAAGAGAGAATCTCCCTGCTCTCGTTTATATAGAAATTTGCCTTCTCGGCGGCCTCTTCAAGTACCCCGGCATCTTTCATTACATCGATAATCTCGTTCACTTCAGGGGCATTTACCCCTGTGGAGCGTGCCACAGTAAAGCAATCTGCGGCAAAATCCCTTTTTTCGGGATACCGATGCAGGTAAAGAAGGACAGGAAGGCTTTTTTTGCCTTCGACTATATCGTCTCCCCTCTTTTTCCCGGGAATTCCGACAGTAAGGTTTTTAACATCATCTAAAATCTGAAAGCCCACCCCAAGCTGCTCTGCAGCTCTCCCGAACTCTGATGCACAGGCCTCATTCCCGCCGGCACATATAACACCGAGCACTGCCGCAAGGCGGGCAAGACAGCCGGTTTTTAGTCTGCACATGCGGTCATACTCGTTGAGGCCGGGGAGTGACCTGAAGTCCCGGTGCCAGGCAATGTCCATTGCCTGCCCGAGGTGAAGGGCCCTTAAATGGGTGCTCCAGGCAGACCAAAGGCGGGTCTTTAGGACATATTCAAGATTCGTTGAGTCAAGGCAGGCAAGGGGGAGAAAGTACATGAAGGCCCCCCCGTTAATTGCAGTGTCTGTGCCGTATATCAGATGAACGGCGGGTTTTCCGCGGCGCTCATCGGAATTGTCTTCAATATCATCGTGGATGAGGCTCGCATTGTGGGGAAGTTCGATAAGCGGCGTCAGGGGCAGTGCCGTTTCAGCTCCGTGAGTCCCTGCAAGGGCTTCGGCGGTAAGCAGCATGAGCAGGGGTCTCCATCGCTTGCCCCCCCTGTCCACGAGGTCCCGTCCGGGGAGGATCAGAGATTGCGCAAGTTCAGGATGCACGGCAGACTCGCCTATGCCCGCAAGGCCCCCGAAAACCTTATCAAGCCAGGGTGAATCCGCTCTGCGAGGGAGCCATTTATCCAGCTCATCTTCAATTTTCTCAAGCCTTTGGCTATACTCTATATTCATGACCTCCGCCGATTATAGCAAACTTGACCATTGGTCTCTACTAGCTCAGAAAGATAATTACCCTGCCCGCTCCGTGTATAAGTTAAAGGAGATGGATGAAAAGTTGGGGCTTTTTAAGGGTGATAATCTTAAGGTGCTGGATCTTGGCGCAGCGCCGGGGAGTTGGAGCCTTTATATCCTGCGTAAATTGAAAAATGTTTCCCTGGTTTCGGTGGACCTGAATCCCCTATCCCGTAATTGTGACGAGGGCCTATTTGACGGCGGTAACTTCAGTTTTATTCAGGGTGATTTTACCCTGCAGGAAATTAGGGAAGCCGTAATTTCTACGGGTCCTTATAATATATTAATAAGTGATGCTGCCCCTAATACTGCAGGGAACAGAACCCTGGATAGCCTTCGTTCGATTGATCTTGCAGAAATTGCCCTTGATTTTGCAAATTCCACCCTGATAAAGGGGGGGAAGCTCGTTATAAAGATATTCCAGGGCCCGGGTTCAGATTTATTCATACAAACTATGCGCACTTCATTCGAGAATGTTAAAACAATGAAGCCAAAGGCCTGCAGGCCCGGCTCATTTGAAGTTTACTGCATCGGGCTCGGCAAGAAATAAGGACTTTACACCGTCCGCTTACTGCGTTCGTTACTCCCGCGCTTCCACCTGATATAAACCTGCCTGCCTGTGCCGTGTTCCTGGGTTCTTTCCTCGGTTTCGAACTGAGGTATTGCCCTGAAAAGGTCTCCGAGTTTCTTAAAACCGTAATTTCGGGGGTCAAATTCGCTTGAACGATTGTTAATCTTCTGGCCTACACCCCCAAGATATGCCCATCCTGACTCATCAGCCTGGTCGTCAACTGCATCGCGAAGAAGTTTAAGCAGCTTCCTGTCGATTTTGGACTCTTTTCGGGGTTTTACCTTGGGCTTATCCTCATCTTCTTCAGACTCCTCCTGATAATCCAGTAGAAGCTCCGTGAAAATGAACTTGTCGCAGACTCTGACAAAGGCTCTCGGGGTCTTTTCTGCACCGAAGCCGTAGACGGTACAGCCGCTTTCCCTGATTCGGGCAGCCAAGCGGGTAAAATCGGAATCACTTGAAACAATGCAGAACCCGTCAAGCTTTTCGCTGTAAAGAAGATCCATCGCATCGATGATCATTGCGCTGTCAGTAGCATTTTTTCCTGTTGTATAAGAGAACTGCTGAATCGGCTGTATTGCATTTGCAAGAAGCCTTTCCTTCCAGGAACGAAGATGATTACTTGTCCAGTCGCCGTAGATTCGTTTTACGCTGGCAACTCCGTATTTTGCGATTTCATTTAAAAGTCCTTCTATAATAGCAGGCTGTGTATTGTCTGCATCAATTAAAACTGCAAGTTTTGCCTGGCCTGTTTCGGCCTGTATGGAGAAAGGCAATAATGGCATTTTATTACTCCTTAAATAGCGATTGTTTTATTCGTCTTAAAAGACTAATTTTTCTTAAAGGGATTTCAAAAACCCTTCCCAGGATCTCGGCCCCTGCCGTGCCGCTCGCCGGTGCGCCCGCCGGGCCCGCGTCCTCCCCGGTGCGGAAGGTGAAAATGCTATCCCCGTCCTTTTTTTCAAGACTCTGGGGTATCCCGATGATGCGGTTAATTTCGCCTTCGGGGGTTGACCAGGTGACTTCCACAAGAGAACCTGCATCAATGGCCTGCTTTGCAATCAGGGACTTCCCCGAATAATCGAGGCCCCTCGCTTCGAGTTTCTCGTAACGCAGGGATTTTGCTTCAAGCTGGGTCTTATTCAATACCAGGCGTCTTTCTATGCGTGCTAAAAGTTCATCACGCTCATGCTTGGCAAGCTGCATCTTGCCAAGGTCATTGCGGAAACTGTCTCGCATGACTTCAGATTCAGGCGACTGCGAGTACTGCGGGGCTCCCTGCGAGGCATCGCCTTGCGTGCCCTGCAGCGCGATTTGCGGTGTAATTTGCGGCGACGAGTCAAGCGCGGGGAAGGCCTTTCTTAGGGTAATTCGGGGCATGCTCACTCGGCTCGCTCGTCCCCCACGGTCATTCGCTGAGGGAGGCGGAGGCTGTGCGATAATGTCAACACCGGCCTTTTTCAGGGCCTTAACTGCTTCGGCTCTGTCCCCTGAGGATAGGAGGTAGACACCGGGGGCAAGGGTCTTTTGAACCAGTGCAGAAACAGGGGCAGCCTTCGCAAGATAACGGCGCTCCTCTGAAAGGTTCAGAATTATACCCTGATTTAAGGAGATTTCGGCATACCTGCTCTCCCATTCCTTAATCGTCCACTGAATATTCGGGTCAATGCGATTCCCTGAAAGACGCTGAAGAAGTTTAAGCATTTCATCGGCAGCCAACCCAAGGTCAAAACCCCTTACAGTGGAGCCGAGGGTAAGCTCAAAAATGACAGTAGTTTCAGTGCAAATATTTACCTTGCAGAAACCGGCAAGCAGGAGGGCATCAGAGAAGGAAATTTCAGGTAAAAGGATGATGGAAAATGCAGTATCCATGATGATAACAGGTTCAGCGCCCTCTTCCTTGGGAAGTTTGGGCGGCACAGGAATAAAAAGCTCCCCAATCCTTTGAAAAAGACCCGCCTTTTCCATAATTGGAAGAAGATCGTCAGGGAAAAGCTTAACCCCGCTAAATTCTTGACCATATTTGACTTCGATTAGCTTCCAAAGCCGTTTAAGAGTGATTTCAGGATAAGATTTCGCTCGATTAATGCTTGACCAAAAACGGTAGATACTCGAAGCAATAATCCGCAGATGCCTCCGGAAGAGCAGACCCGACTCTTCATCAATTATAAATGCACTTAGCTTATCCTTATTCTTTAGGCCAAGGTACATTGCAGCAATCCAGTAAATCTGCCTTTCTATAATAGAAAGCTCCGCGAAGTCTGCGATTTTCTCGCTGCATAATAGGAGGTGATCCCCTTCGATTCGGCAAAGCTCAAGGTGTACAAGCAATTTCACGGTTTTCTCGATATCCATTCCGGGGAAAAGCTTTTTCCCCTCCTCTATCACCTTTCTTCTAATAACCCCCTCTGCCCTGAACACTTCATCAATAGATTGAATATAGGCAAAAAGACCTGCAAGTCCCCTTTTATCAAGGTAAGTATCGCCGTATACAGGGGCAGCACTTAATTCGGTAGGATCAATATCATTACAGGGTAAAATAGAGTGAGTATGCTTCGTTAGGGGGTTTAGAACTTCGATAAGAACAGGATTTAGGGAGAGGCGCTGGATGCCTTCATGCTTATATCTATAGAGGATGAACCGCTCTTCAAGATTGATGAGCAGGGCATTAAGTTCGGCCCCGGTAAACTCGCCTGCAAAGAAATCTTCCAAATCCCTTGCATTGGGCTCCTCAAGCAGGGCAATTGCGGCAATTATCTTTTGATCCTGCTCATCAACATAGGCCTTTATGACCTTTTTTATGTCCGTTTTCTGAAGAAGGGCAACAAGATCGTTTAAAAGACGCTGCTTATTGAAGGGCGTTTTAATATTCCCGAGCACACTTCTAAGCAATTCGAAAAAACTGCTTTCAGGCAGGGTCATCAAAGCGGATTTCCACTCGTCTATAGTACGAAATTTATAGGCGCTCATGTTAAAGTCCATTGTTGGATGGAGTACTTATACCCCTGTTCCGCAAGGAATTTCTGACGATTTGCGGCAAAGCCTTCTTCAACAGTATAGCGGGATACAAGGGTATAAAACAGGGAGTTTCGCTTTTTGGGGCGCAAGATCCTTCCGAGACGCTGGGCCTCTTCCTGTCTTGAGCCGAAGGAGCCTGAGACCTGAATTGCCATTGAGGCATCGGGGAGGTCTATCGCAAAATTGGCAACCTTGCTCACAACGATAACCCGCAGTTCCCCCTTTTTAAATGCCCCGTATATCCTCTCCCTTTCGGTATTCGGGGTCTTCCCTGTTATAAGGGGAACATCAAGGAGGCGGGCTAGGGTTTCAAGTTGATTGATATACTGGCCAATCACCAGAATTCGGTCTTCCCTATGCCTTTCTACGAGTTGGACCACTGCGGCATTTTTTAGGGGATTTTCGCTTGCAAGCCGGTACTTTTCCCTCGGGGTGGCCACTGCGTAGGGGATTTTGAGTTTTTCAGGCAGGTCTATGCGAATTTCACGGCAGAAAGCCCCCGCAATCCAGCCCTTACTCTCCAAATCCTTCCAGGGAACATCGTAGCGCTTCGGCCCTACAAGGCTGAAAACCGCATCCTCTGCACCATCCTCCCTTACAAGGGTGGCAGTAAGGCCGAGGCGCCTTACTGCCTGAAGCTCGGCAGTTACACGGAAAACAGGTGCGGGAAGCAGGTGAACCTCATCGTAGATGATCAGCCCCCAGGGCCGCTCCCTGAAGAGCTTAAAATGGGGGAAATCGGCCTTTTTATCCGGGCGCCATGTGAGGATCTGATATGTGACCACAGTGACAGGGGCAACACCCTTGGAATCCCCGGTATACTCGGCAATCTGCTCAGGGGTTAGATCAGTCTTATCAAGAAGTTCCTCCATCCACTGGTGTACGGCAGCAACATTCGTGGTCAAAATCAGGGTATTGGTTTTTAAGAGGGACATGATGAGCATTCCCACTATGGTTTTCCCCGAGCCGCAGGGCAGTACCACCACGCCGTAACCGGTGCCCGGCCCTCCTGCACCAAGCACTGCACCCGCTGCTTCAAGCTGGTAATCCCTTACTTCAAATGGCCTTCCTGACGTGCAATTATCCCTTAAACTCAATTCCAGAGCCTCGCCGCTTACAAAGGGGGCCTCGTCTTTAACGGGCCAACCTACGCGAATAAGCTCACGTTTTACGCTTCCCCTATCAATAAGACGCAGCCTGAAACCCCTGTCAGTCTTTTCAATTAACTTTTCAAGGGGCTTTACGGCTCCAACCTCTGCTAGGACTTCCTCATCCGAAGAAGTCAGAAGGAGAAGGTCCCCTGAATCATCTTCGGAAATCAGCCGTATCCTGCCGTATCTGGACATGGTATCTGCAAAGCCTTCTGTAATTCCGCCGGGAATGGGATAACGGGTAAAATCGTTGAGTACTTGTACCACATCCTCGGGAGAAAGGCCTGCACTTGCGGCATTCCAAAGCGAGAGGGGGCTGATTTGATAGGTATGTATATGCTCAGGGGATTTTTGCAGCTCTGCAAAGGGTAGGATCGCAGCCCTCGCCTCTTCTGCCCTATTTGCATGGACATCGAGAAGTAAGGTTCGATCACTTTGAACGATCAGGGGGTTCTGAGGATTTGGCTTTTCTGCTGTCATAACCTTTCTATATTAGCGCCTGCATCGAATGCCTTTTTTAGATGTTTCGCACGATTTAAATCGCGGTCGGGCAGCTCCCTGCTTGTTGCTTCCAGAATTATCATCTCCCTATGGTTTACTCTGTCAAAGAAGCGATCCAGGAGCATCACCTTCTCCATAGCATCTCCCAGGCCTGTTTCCTCGAAGTACTTAAGGGTATTCCCCGCTGTACAGATGACAAGGCCCTTCTCGAGCTGCTTCATTGTGCGGTTATCCCCGTAGGCGTAGCCATAGGTCCAGACCCGATTAAACCAGCCGACTAATTTTGCAGGTGCATCTGACCAGAATATCGGGTAGATGAATGCAATTGCATCAGAAAAATTGATCTTCTCATGCTCAAAGGCAACGTCAAGGGGGATGGGCAGTTTCTTACTATAGTAGGCTTCCCTGCGATACTCTTCTTCACTGATATCACTAATAAAATCCATTTCATATAGGTCAGAAAGGATATGGCTATGCCCTGCGCTTTCAAGGCCTGCAATAAAGGAATCTCTTACTTCACGGGTAAACGAGTTTTTACTTGGATGGCAATAGACTATAAAAACTTTCATGGTTTTCTTGAGAAAATATTATCATTTATTTAATAAAAAATCTATTGACAAAAAATCAACATTTGATCATAATGATAGTGTACTAGTGTTGTAGTACACTAGATACTTCATAAGGAGGTAGATTGATGCCTTTATGGGAGCATTGGAGATTGGCCTTTGATGACAGGATACCGATATATCGTCAGATCATCCTCAATTTCAACAGAGCCTTTGTTCGCGGCGAAATAGGGACAGGTGAACGCATTCCGTCAATTCGTGAAATGTCTGCTCTTTTGAAAGTGAATACGAATACAATGCAGAGGGTTTATCAGGAATTGGAGCGGGATGGGTTAATAAGCAGCAAACGTGGAACAGGATATTTTTTAACGGAGGATTCGGAAATGACAAAGAAAATGCGCAAGGAGCTTGCTCAAGCTTCCCTGCAGCGATTTGTGGAAGAGATGCGCGCCTTGGGCTGTGCAGACAAGGAAATTATTAATGAACTTGGTTCTTATATGGAAGGAGGAAAAGTTGGAACCGTTTAATCTGGAAATTTCAGGGCTAAAGAAACACTTTAGGGAGCAGGAAGCTCTAAGAGGCGTTGATATGAGCATTCCCTGCGGGCAGATTGTGGGTCTCCTTGGGCCGAATGCCTCGGGGAAAACCACCTTGCTGAAGGTTATTGCAGGGCTGCTTGAGCCGACCGAGGGCAGGATTACCTATTCGGGTAATAAGGGGCCGGGGCCTGAGGCAAGGCAGACCATCGGCTTCTGCCCTGATGCCATGGGCTACCCGGGCAGGATGCGTGTGCGAGATGCCTTCGCTTTTTTTAAGGCGATGTACAGCGACTTTTCTGAAGAGCGATCGGAGGAGATTATCGACATTATGGAGTTAAGGAATTTGATGGACGCTAAAATTAGCCGCCTGTCCAAGGGTATGAAGGAAAGGCTTTCTTTCGCCCTGACCTTCTCTCGCGACACAAAGCTCTACCTTTTGGATGAGCCCCTTGACGGCATAGACCCCGTAGGTAAGATGCAGTTAATTCAAGCAATTGTTGCGATGAAGCCTGATAATTCCTCGGCTTTAATTTCCACTCATCTTGTCAAAGATATCGAAAGGGTCCTGGACAGTGTTTATTTTCTTTCACGGGGAAAAATAGTTTTTTCCGGCTCCTGCGATGACATCCGCGAAGAGGGCGGGAAAACCGTGGAACAAGCTTATTTGGAGGTATTTACACGTGAAGGCACAATTTAAGTACGCTTTTTTAAACGGAATCCATCTGCGAGGGCCTGCCTTTGCCGTTATTTTAACGGTAAACCTGGTATTTATTATACTGCGTTCGGTGGACATGCTCCCATTTGCAGCTCTTATAACCGGGATTTCCTTAAGCGGGGTTGGAATTGCCGTGATGCTGGTTTTCAATATTATTTCTGATGTCAGTATGATAAGCGGTATGTTCACTGCCCCGGGGGCTTATCTTATGGCTCTGACACCGGTTCATCGCAGGAAGAATCTTATTGCAAATGTCACGGTTATGTCATTGATGGACTTAATTACAATGGGCATTGTTATAGTTTGTACGACATTTCTTGCGGTTAACACCGCAGAATTTCTGGGCTTTTCTGATATTTGGGGCATTATAATGATGTATATACGTGAAGACCCAACGATCTTACGAAACGGTGTTTATTCGATCCTAATGTTGATTTCAGGATATTTACTTACTATGTCAATTATACTATTCTGCATTACAGCAAGAAGATCGTTTTTATTCACAAAGCCCGTTCCGGGGCTGCTGACCTTCCTGCTCGGCTGTCTCTGTTTTTATGCGGTAAGCCTGTCCCAGTTGCTCCTTGCTCCCCTGGGTACAGTGGACAGATACACAGTTTTTATTACAATATCACTTGGCTATGATGCAATATTCCCGACCTACTTCCTGCTCCTATTATTACCGGCTGCAGGTTTATTTATAGTTACATCAAATTTAATTGAGAAGAGGATCAATATATGAAACGATTTATACGGTTAACACTTGGCGCGATTTTTGTTATTATCAGTTTAGGAGGCTGCGTTATTACAAACTTTTCAGATTCCACGACAGTAGCAGGCACAGGTGTCGTTCAAACTTTTGAGTACCCTGTAAGTGCATACTCAAGAGTAAGAGCTGAAGGATTAGTAGATATTCACTATCGCTCGGCTCCGTCGAATATAGTAAGGCTGGATGTCCAGCCAAATCTGCATGAATATTTTGAAGTGAGAGTTATAGACGGTGAGCTTATTGTCGGCATAAGAAGGGGCATTAATATAAGACCGACAACAAGGCCTGTACTTACAATCTCAACACCTAATCTTGAAGCAGTGATAATGCGCGGAAGTAATAATTTTACAGCTCACGATAGGATTCGCGGGAATACATTCACAATTTCTCAAACAGGCTCAGGCGGAGCTACTGCAGATCTTGATGTACAGAGCCTTGAAGCTTCCTTATCAGGGTCAGGTGATTTTAGTTTCTCGGGCCGCTCGGACAGGGTAAGTCTGACCATTACCGGCTCAGGGAGTATTGATGCCCTATCTGTAGAAACCAGGGAAGCGACAGTAAGGCTTTCAGGCTCGGGCAGGCTTGGAGTAAACAGCAGTGAAACCCTTAGTATTAACGCAAGCGGCTCAGGCACTGTATCTTATAGGGGCTCGCCAAGGCTCAGCTTAAGTAATACCGGCTCAGTTAGAATAAATAACGTTGAGTAATTAAAGACGCCCTGAGCGCTTTACAGAAAGATAGCGGTTAATAAGAGCGGCAGAAAGGTCCCTTGCACTTGTATCAAGTGTTAAAACACCTGAATGCTCCCAGGCCTTATACAGGTCGCGGCGGCTTAGTTGGTAGGAAAAGGCAGCAGCGGTTTCAAGGGCCTCATCGAGGCCTTCGGGCTGCCTTGACGCAAGGTACTCGGACTCCTGCTCCTTAAGGCTTACTAAAAGGAGCAGGTGCCGTTTCTCCACACGCTTAAGAATCCAGGAAAGGGACTCCCTGTCCTCCTCCCGAAAATTACTTATAAGGATGATAAAAGTTCTCCGCTTTAATTGACTAAGAGCATCTTCAAGTGCAGAAAAGGGGGAAGATGGGGAGGCGGAGCTTTTTACATCGTAGAGATTGTTCATAAGGGCAGGAAAGGAGCTAAGTCCCTTGCGTGGGTTTATCCTGCGTGTTGAAGGGTTCAAACCGAAGCTTCTAACAGCAACACTGTCACCATGTTTTAGACTGATCCAAGAAAGCAGAAGCACTGCTTCAAGAGCGCTGTCAAATTGAAGACGACCGGTCAAACTTTCCTTCCTGTTAAGCCTATAACCTGAATCAAGAAGAAAAAGAAGCTGCTGATCCTGCTCTTCCTGATACTCCCTAATGATAACCTTCCTGCGTCTGCTCGTTGCCCTCCAATCAACTGCCCTTATAGAATCCCCATCCTGATAATCCCTAAGACTGTTAAACTCTAATCCCTGCCCCCTCATCCTTATGTTTTTAACTCCGCTTCGCTCAAGGAGTCCTCGCAAATCCCTCCCTGCGGCGGCCTTAATTTTATTAAAGTTGGGATAAACTCGGACAGTGGAGGCGCAGGAGTGGAAGACTTTAAGGGCCCAGAATCTGCACGGGGAAGAAAGGAGGAGCTCAAGGCCCCTGAAAAAAAACAGGCCTCTTTCCCTTGGAAGCAGGGAATACTCAAAGGTGAGGCCTTCCCCTGCGGCAAAAGCCAACCTGTCGATGACAGCCGGGAAGGCGGCTGTGGTGGTCGCCGTGGGTGCGGCTGCGGCAGTCGCCGTGGGGCTCGCCGTGGGCACGGCTGTGGTGGTCGCCGTGGTGGTCGCCGTGGGCGCGGCTGCGACCATCGAAGGAGGATGCAGATCCCAGAGGAGAATCTTATACGGCAGGAAGAGCTTATTCTCCTTTCGAATAATTATTCTAACCCTTGTCCACTCATCCTGTGCCAAGGACACTCTGACTTCTCGCTCAACAGCAAACCTGTCACCAAGAAAGAAGAGCACAAGTGCATCTAAAACTATAATCGGAAGCAGAGAAAGGCCTGCATAAAGCCAAACCAATGAGACAAAATCAGAAAAAAATCCTACGGCCCCAAGAACGGCCCAGGCAAGGGCCGCGGTGATTAGGGCAGGGCCCGGCTTCATGAGCGGGGAGCCTCCACTCCTGAAATCAGATTTTCAAGAGCCGCATTTTCGTTTAAGCCTTCAAGCTCGCTTTCTGCTGAAAGTGTGATTCTGTGAATCAAGACAGGGATTGCCATTGCCTTTATGTCATCGGGAATGACAAAGTCGCGGTTTTCAAGGAGGGCCCTGCCTCTTGCACAGCGGATTAACGCGAGGCTTCCGCGGGGCCCTGCGCCGCTCTCGATGGCATAAGATCCGTGCGACCCTTTTTCGCGTGTTGCCGCGACAATGCGCACGGCATAATCGATCAATTCAGGTGCAATAAGGACTGCCGAGGCCTTATCCCGTAAAGCTATAAACTCCTCGGTTGAAAGGGCCCTGTTCACTCCTTCAAGGGAGAGCTCGGCGCCGGTGCCTCCCTTAAGCACACGCTCTACCATTTCTTTTTCATCTTCCTGCATGGGGTAATCGATTAAGAGCTTCATTAAAAAGCGGTCTTTTTGAGCATCGGGCAGCGGGTAGGTGCCTTCATGCTCAAAGGGGTTTTGTGTTGCAAGCACCATGAACGGACTTGGAAGGGGGTATTCTTGACCGTCAAGGCTGACCTGGAATTCCTGCATGGCTTCAAAGAGGGCTGCTTGAGTCTTCGCAGGAGAGCGGTTAATCTCGTCAGCTATTAGGATATTCGTAAAGATTGGCCCCTTTCGTGTGATGAACTTTCCCGCCTGGACATCCAGCATTATGTTACCTGTTATGTCACTCGGCATAAGGTCGGGGGTGAATTGGACACGCTTACATTCACCGCCAATTGCCTTTGCGAGGGCCCTTACAAGCAAGGTCTTGCCAAGGCCCGGCACACCCTCCACAAGCAAGTGTCCGCCTGCAAGCAAGGTGATAAGGGTATGATCGACAAGTTCCTTCTGACCGATAAAAACTTTTTCGACTTCGTTTCTAATTTTATCAATCATATACGCTCCAATACTTCTTTATAGTTTTTTATTATCATTAAAAAATTCCGTTCGTCTATGGGCCTTGCAATAAGCTCCGTTAGGCGTCTTTGAAATTCATCATCATCCATGTACCCTTCCTTTAAAAAAAGCTTGCGTTTAATTTCCTTTAGATAGGCATTTTTATAGACATCGAGAGCTCTGTAATTTCTAAGAAAACGTCCTTCCGATAGAAAGCGCTCCCTCAAGGTCTTCCCCGGCTTTGTATCATCACCTGACAATAAACCGAAATTTGGAATAACAGCCCAAAAACCTATTAGCAGCAGTACCGACACTGACACGATTAATGCAGTAAAATTGCCTTGCCTGAAAAGACTGCCCCATAGACCTTGAGAAACGGGAATCCCGCGTATAAAAAGCCAAGCTCCGGAATCGCTCCCTCCTAAGCGGGTGGCCCTGTCTGCAAAGAGGGCCCAGGCAAGTCTTGAGTTAGCCGGGTTATCAAGATTGCGGGAGAGAAGGAATTGGGGGTTACCTGAAACTATTATAGTGCCTGCTCCACTCCTTCTCTGCACCAGCCTTACAATGTTGCCCCTGTCTCTAAAGGTAAGAGTATTATTATCGTTGACAGAAAAAAATACTCTTAAATCATAATCCGGATACTCATAATCATCATAGTAAGTTATCCGTCCTGATCTCTCAGCATTAATTCCAAACTCCAAGAGGAAGTCGAGGAGGCCGGAATCGGTGGCTCCTTGAAAATTATCCAGAACCAGGTATAAGGTTCCACCGGTTTCTACCCAATGAAACAGGTACGTTGAAGCTTCTTTAGTCCAAGTGAAAAGCGAAGACTGTATAAAGATATTTCTTTCTCTTGCTTCTAAAATATCAAGGAGGCTGCTTGAGTTTTTAACCCGAACAGGAATACCCATGCCGGTAAGCCAGCGATCGAGGGCCAGGTACTCGTTTGCCCTTGCTTCCCTTGTTGGGGGTATGGCTCTTACGACTCTTTGAATTTCAAAATTGTTGTATATTGTAAAAGCAGCAATAGAAATCAAGGCTATCACAATTAATGAAACAATAATTAAATTACGGTTCATCGATAAAGCCTCATTTCTTCTAAAAGTGAGCGGCAGTAAAGGATGACTTGCTCAAAGGCGCCTTCGCCGGGAGGCCTGTCAGCATAGGCAAGGGGTACCCAAGATTCAATAAGGAACCTGAACTTTTCTTCTTCGGCAGGTGTAGTATTTCGTATAAGATTTAGACAATCATACTCTGTTGCATCAATAGGGAAATTAATATCATACTTATAATGAAAAGCTCCAAGGCATCCTGAAAGACATGATGCCCAGGCTTCTCTGAGCAAACCTTTTTCGAAAAAACTTTGAGCCCTGTCAAAAAGTTCACCCGGGTCTTCTGATGATGCAAGGAAATTCGCATAACTGCTACTAACACGTTTTAATTTACTTCCAAACGGCAATAAATATAATTTTTTTATCAACACAAGATATATCAAGAAACCGACAAAACCTGCAATTGACAGAACTACTATCAATCTGAGAAAAAAACTGAATATCAGCCTGATACGCTCTAAGCTGTCTGCAAAGTCAATCCCTGGAAGCTCGCGAGATTCTCTGTCACTTCTAAACCTGATTGCCCGGCTCTCTCTACTTCCGCCAAAATCCTCATGGCTAAGGATGTCCTGTAGATTTTCCAGGTGCCTTGCGGAAATTACAGGATAATTTTCAGGGAAGACGGGGAAGACCTCGTTTGAATGGGCTTTTGAGGGCAGGAGCAGGGCAGAGAGAATGAGGAGTACAGGTATAACCTTAGAGCCGTTTTTTGCGAATTTCTGAAAGAGGAGCTGCAAATCCCAGCCCTCTAATTCTACCCTGCAATTGATATAAAGGCAAAAGCCCATGCAAACGCAAAGACTTTCTACAAGAAAAAAGTTAAAACAGAAAAGAATAAAAATGATAATTTCTACAGACCGGCCGTTATTCCAAATTTCCATAAAGGCAGAGGGAGAAATTAATTGGATTAGCATCAGAATAAAAAGAAATTCTCCAAGTAAAAGTATAAACTCTATTGCCAGGGCTAAGATGCTTAGAAAGACAGAAAAACCAAGACCACCCCTGGTTAGGTCTTTCTTTCTCTGCCTGAATTCTTGCGAATCAAGGTTTTCCAAAATTCTTATCGGCATCGCTGCGAAACGCCCCGGGCGCAAGCGCCTCCAGAGTAAATCACCCGGCAAACCTTTAATAAAATTCATAAAAGCAGAAAGATTAACACGGGTAGTCTGCCCAATAAAGTTCCTAGATATAATGAAAAGAAGAGGGCGTGCAAATAAGGGCTTTAGCCACCATAAAATTAAATAGGAAAGATAAACGGAGTCTCCGGGTAATAAACGAAGGCTCCAGGCAATAAACCATACCGGGATTGCAAAGAAGGGAAGGAAGTAAGCAAAATTACTGCGCCAAAGGAGAACACCTGAATCAACAGCCTCCCAAACACTCCGACTCCGCAGATGCAGGGCACCGGAAAAGTTAAAATTCACGGTTGCTTCCTACCGGAAAATCTGCCTGCAAAAGTAAAGTAAAGGATTAAGATTACCCATCCGATAGCCCCAAAAGAATAACGAAGGGCAAGCGGAAACTCATGCCTTGATGACCAGAAAGCTTCAATGCAAGCAGCAATGACGAGCATACAGGCAGCTCCCGCAATAATTGGGAGTGCAACTTTACCTGCCATCTTAAGAGAGACAGAGCGGGGAAGCCCGCGAGGAAAGAAGAAGCTAAAGCCGAGCAATAGGCCTGCCTGCGCTGAGAGGACTATCGCAATAAGCTCAAAACTGCTGTGGCCGATTATGAAGGGGAAGAATGTTTCAGTGAAGCCAATATTGATAATATGACCTGCGGCAGCGCCAAGAAAAATACCGTTAAACGAAAGAATAAAGATGCTTCCGACACCTGCAAGAATACCGGAAGCGAAAGTTCTAAATGCAATTGAAATATTATTGTAAATATAGAAACCGAACATGTCGGCATCCGAGCTAACATTTCTAGGAGTAAGATAATAAGCGCTATCAGGATTGTACATACTTTGAAGATTCATTATCACATCCTCTCCCATTATCATATAGACCATGGAAGGATTGCGGATACAAAGAAAGCCAAAGAAGAGCATTAGGCCAAAAAACAGGATTGATGCTGCTGCAAAGGATCGCCACCTTGAACGTACTGCTCGCGGAAAGATACCCAGCGCAAAATCTACGGCATATTTTAATGACCATGTACGCCCGGCATAGAGAACCTGGTTACCTTCCAATACAAGAGAATTAAGCCTTTCGATAACTATAGGGTCAAACCCGTGAGCTCTGGCGGTATTAAGATCTTGGGTAAGCTCCCTATAGCCTGTGGGGAACCATGAAGCTCTTTCCCTTAAAGATTTCTTTCCTCCCCGAACTGCCAGCTCAAATTCATCCCAAGATTTTCCACGTCGTTTCACAAAGCTCTGCTGGGTCATTGTGTTCCGTCCAGTGTATGGGCAATACCAAGCAATAGTGCCGAAGGTTCAAATGCAGAATTGCCTGCAGACAAATCTGCAATGGGCCAAATATTTGCGATTTCGTTAGAGCGGGCTCTGCCCAATAGCGGATAACGCCGGGCAAACATAAGAATGGTCTGTTTTTCTTCGAACTTGAGCTTTCGGTTTGGATAAACAACCGGGAATTCCGATAACCGAGGCATTGCGGATCGCCTAACAGTGGAGCGTGCCCCGGCCGTATAAACCACAATTGTATCAGCTACCCAATCTCCCAGCCGTCTAAAAGCCGGGCTGGCAAGCATGCAGATAAAGGCAATAAGATAGCAAAACAAAAATGTGTCGGCAAAGCGCAAAAGGTTTCGCAGAAAAGAAGCACCCGGGCTAATCGGAGAGCCGTCTCCGCATACAACCATGACGCCCATTATACGCTTACCGGGGCTCTGTCCCCTGTTGAAGACTTCAAAAAGACTGTGATAAAACCAGTCCAGAGCAAAAATCAGAATTAGGAAAAACCAAATACCGAGTACCCGGCCAAGAACTACATTTAAAATGAGAATGCCAAAAATAATAGCACCTTGGATAAGGGTGTCTATGGCCCAAGAGCAGGCCCTGATTGGAAGCCCCGCAGGATGAAGAACAAACTCTATACCTTCAGGAGTCTGTAAGGTTAAAACTGTATCTTTATTATCCAAGGACAGTTGCCATCGCCACTATAACACTGACAATCAAGGTCACAGGCACTAAGGCTAGACCAATAATGAAGAGAATCCCAAGCATTTTCCAGAACCTGCTATTATATCTAAAGGCATTTTCCAGGTCTTGCTCCATCCCGGTTGCAAGATAGCTCCGGATTCGATCGCCAAATCTATAAATTGAGAGCGACATGAAGAAGGAAAATGCTGCTGCACCCACAGTGTAGATCGCAGCTCCTCCGCCAAATAAGGTCATAAGGCCGCCTGCCTCCTCAAGACCCGGAATTGAGCTGAAAGTGCGGGCGGATATTGGCAGAAAAATCCCCCCGGTTAATGCAGCAACCCCCGAAAAAATGAAGCCGGCAATGCCCACAAAGCGAAGCCAGGGAGAGGCCTTTTTCAGGTGGAGCAGCATGGGCTCGGTGATATAGCCCTGCGGCAGGGATTCTTCAGGTACCACCGCGGTATCAGGGCTTTGGTAAGGGTTTGTTTGATCGCTCATATGGCCCTTTATTTTAATGATAATCCCCCGAAACGGCAAGAGGAGGCCCGCCGTAGGGAGGGCCTGTGGGGACCGGCGCACCCTCGACGCAAGTCACCGTGAAGACCGGCGCGCTCGGCACGGGTGGAAAAGATTGAGGTTTTTATGTATTATTGGGAGGATTCGCCAAGATGGCTCAGTCGGTAGCGCGGCACACTCGTAATGTGCAGGTCACGGGTTCGATTCCCGTTCTTGGCTTTTATTGCACTACAATTGTCCCCAGGTAATTTGCGGCGAGGGCCGGGTTCCAAATGTCGCCGTTGTTGGCAAAGCGAATTCTTCTATTAAATCCTGTTGTTTCGAGTACATCGGAAATTTTGAGGTATACATTCCATTCACCGGGAGGTATATTCGACGGGAGGCCTATGTTAAAATTGAACTCAACTAGCTCTCCGCCTGCTGCTGTTGAGCCGCTTGTAACTCTCCTAATATCAAGGTCTAAATCATAGACATAATTAATTGAGTTCTGACTTATGATTACCTGCGTTCTTGTTTGATTAAGCACATTTCCAAAACCGACGTTTTCAAGCACCAACTTAAAACTTGTTGTCCTGCCCGGCCTTGACTCTGTGAATGCAGATTCTCTTATCACAATTCTGTAACCAAGATGATTGCTTATATAGTTATATTCAGTTATAGATCCTGTATTATAAATCGGATTACTTCCACTATAAATATTCTGAATCCATGTGCCAATAACTTGATAATTCCAGAGCCAGTTAAGATAAGAGGTATGTGTTCGGAATGCTTCCTGCTTTATAAAGTTAATATTGTTAAAATCACCTATCACATCCCCTGTAACATCGCTATTAGAATCAGCTACTACTTCCCCTCCATAATAGGTATGCCGTGTATGATTAGCAAGCCATCTAACTTCCTGCTCCCTATTACTAAATGTACCCAAGTCATTATGGGAGCCGAGATAACCGTCGTTATACACGCCTACTCTATACGCATCGTCCATCCCTTCCCTGATTTGAAAGTTTGCCATGTTTGCATCTGTCAGGTTTATGCCATGGCTTTGTCCAAATCTTTCATTAGCCCAATGCCGGAAGTACAAGGGTCTCCTCACATTTATCCGGCGTGAGGGTACAGCCTTAAGCCAGGCTTCAACAAGTCTGTAATAATTCTCCTCGTTTGCAGGGTCAGAAATTGTTGTAGAATGCTGCTCACCCCATGGGCCAAACATTCCTGACTCAACCATAGAAACAACATCACGGAACTCTTCTATAACGACGCCAAGCTGCTCGATGTGTCTTTCAATCCATTCCATACCGGGCTCTCGATCAGAAGGAGGGTCAGATGAAGCAGGGCCTTCAATATCATAAGAGAATCTTAAAATAGCAGTTGCATCCGAATTACGAACAAAACCGAGAACCTGCCTTAAAACGCTCAGGCTTCCTTGACTAATATCTCTATTCGATGCCCCCGGCATGGCATTAGCGGAATAAGGAGAAAGACCAAAATGAAAATGTAGAATTCCTGCACCTTGCCAAGCTGTACTATGTGCAGGATAACCGGGCACCCAATTCCCGGTGTTTATTGTCATGTTAGTGATGTCTGTTTGATTCCACCACCATGGCAATGATGACTGTGAGAAATCATGAGCGAGGGCTCTATAAAAGCCCCTCCCGGGATTGACAATTGACTCGGTTGATTCAGTATAATCAATACCGCTGTCCATGAATACAAGCGGTTCCTGAGAGGGGTTATCTATACCATTATTATTTCCTTCGGGATTGCAGGCGAGAAGTACAAAAATAATAAAAATGAAAAAAAGATTTCTCATTGATTTTCCTTACTTACCCGGCGAACTTGGCATTGTATCCAATATACGCCTTATATTATCAGGTATTTCATTAGCATGTCTACGGTTGAACTCCTGATTTGATCGCTCCCAGGCTTCTTGGTATTCTCTTGAGAGAGTCGTACCTGCATGCGGGTCATCTGAAGGTGTGGTATTGCTCGAAGAATTCGAAATGATGTTGTATGCCAGAAGGCCTATAAACATCCAAAAAACTATCCGTGCCATATAAACTCCTTTTATTTAACTAGGCTACAAAACCAATAATTTTGCATGATTCACTTTCTTGATTCTCTGCATCGCAGAACCTCATTAAATTCTGCAGAGAAGGGATTTCTCCTGAAAGAACAAAGTGAACTGCTGCCTTTCTTGCTATGTTCTCAATTTGGCCGCCGGAAAAATCATAGTTTTCTGCTAAGGCGTGAGCATTTGAGTCTGAAATACCATCCATCATAGAAAGCCAAATAGCCCTCCTTGTTTCAACTTCCGGTTTTTCAAACTCAATTTTATAAAGGAAGCGGCGTTCAAAAGCACCGTCCATATTGCTTGACAGATTAGTTGTGGCGATTAGTATTCCATCCAGAGTTTCCATCTCTTGCAGAATAATATTTTGGATAGCGTTTTCTGTCTGAGCCGGGCCGCTATAATTCTCCTGTATACGCCGTCGTTTACTGAAAATTGCATCTGCTTCATTAAAGAGAAGTATTGGTGTTATGTCAGATTTTTTCACACAATAGCGGTATTTATCAAAAATACCCTTAATTTGCTTTTCACTTTCTCCAAACCACTTGCTTTTAACACTTGCTATATCGATTTGCATTATACCTCTGCCTGTTTGCCTCGCAATTTGATAAGCGGTTTCTGTTTTTCCGGTACCGGGGGCACCAGAAAACAGGCATGCGAAACCGGTTCTCATTTTCTTTTCAGAAAGGCGGTTCTTGATTTCAAGAAATTTTTCTGTCATTAGCACTTCAGTTAACTCGCCAATAGAATCTTGTGTTTTACCGGGATAAAAGAGCTGTTTTTCAGCTATTGATTCATAGCTTTTAACGCCCTTCAATGGTGCGCTTGAAAGAGTAAGATCAAACTCTGCAAGAAATTCTTCTTTTACTTCATTAGTGATACAAAAGACTTCTGATTCACGAAAGCCGTCACCACAGGCATTCTCTATCAGATTCCTAGTAATCAGAACATGATTTCCGCTTAGAAACAGACGCTTGATTGTCATATATTCTGAACGACGTTCATATATGGTCGAAAGGATACGTAATTCCATTTCCGGTGTATCAAGAGAAACTAAATTACTAAAGAATCGAAGCAGAATTAGAGTCTCGCCATAATCCAGAGAAAGGCTTAAAACTTTTCTTACAAACAAAAGCTGCTTATTATCTTGCAATATATTGTTCATCCTCGAAATAGTCTTACCATAAGGTATGGCTTTATGTAGCATATCATCAAACATTTCCTCTAAGTACTCAAAAAATTCATCATTAGAAAGTCCTTTTGCTTTATTCAGATCTTGAAACGAGCCCTTTCTAAGGCAGTTAATCGTCTTAAACGGTATTTTAAATGATATAACTTCCATCAAAGGGTTAAATTTATTATAACCATGATCAATTTCTATCAACTCCTTCTCTTCCAGCTCTTCCAGTTCATCCAAGAAGGAAATAACCTCAAGGCTCTTTAGATTAATATATGCCGCAAGATTGTTCATGTCGATATTATGACCGTTATACATGTTGATTAAAGAAGCAAAGAGAGCAGAGGCGGTACGGGAAACCTGCAGCTTATCGGAAAGAAAGGCAAGGTGCGGCTCAGCGAAGTCACAGAACAGCTCATTCATGCCTCCGGCTTGTTTCATAATTTCTCCAATTTCTCTTACCCTGTGAAAATAATCAACTTTTTCTTCTGTTTGTTTGTTTGAAACACTCATATAGCTACCATCTCCTTTCTTAATCTGTTTGCTTCTTCAATATACTCATCCGGCATACCCATTCGTTTTAACGAATGGATAAACAATTCAGATGAGATCCATATATCTGATAATGATTTAGGTAGTACTTTTGCAGCAGAAAAATTTAAACTGTTGAACTGTATATCAACAAAATGATAATAACCGGGAGAAGACGTAGGATGATGCTTTAACACTTCCATACACAATTCAGGTGTCCTTAGCTTTTTAGGTACAAAATTAATTGCTGCAACATAATCAAACCCGACAGAATGTCCTGCATCCCAATAAGCAGAGCTTAAATAATCATGCTTAACTGCTTCAAGACATAGTTCATATGTTTTAAACTCATCAGGGACAAATCCTAATGCAGAGCAGCCCTCGTCTACAGGGATATTGTGTCTGACAGCATCAAGGCAAAGCTCATAAGTTATGAATTTTTTAGGGACATGTTCAAGAGCAGCTCCCCAATAATGTACTGCCACAAAACACATCTCAGGTGTTCTTTCTTCTATAGGAATGTTTCCAAGACTGTTTCCTTTGATGATGATATCTCTATACCACTCTGAAATAGACAACCGGTTTTTTTCTTCCTCCATTTACTTTCTCCTATTAAAAAGTAATCTTTCTGCCCAAAAAGCGGAAAGCTGTAACATATAAAACCGAATAGCAAATTCCGCTTCTTGAAGGTAATACATATCCCTCTGCCCAAAAATCCTTCTTCTTTTCAGGGAATGAATAACAAAGGTTTTCGAATTCATTAACAGCAGACATTTTAGCAAGCATAACCACAAGGTTTTGGATCTCGCCATGCCGTCTTATCTTTGCGGTGAATAGCCCGGCACCGGGGACAAGATTGGGCATAACTTTTCCGGATATGCTTATCCTGGGAAAGTTTTGTGCTTCCGGAAGTGAAACCTTTGATCGCAGGGTATTTAGCTGCTCAATTTGTGCAGAAGTCAGTATTGAATCGTAAACGACCAACTTTGGAGCCTCGGGTATTTGAATCGGTTTCTCGACAGTGCCGTATAATGCCGCAGAGAACGCACGTCTTATACTGTTTTCGATAATACGAGTCTTGAGGTAGGAGTAAAGAAACCTGCATAACGGGTCTCCAATAATGGATAAGGGAAAACCTATCCCCGCGAGGTAAAATAGAAAACGAAAGGTGGGGTAGAATGTATCAATAGTACTCCTATTGATCATGAAAATGCCGAAAATAGCAATTCCTATTAAGGTTCCACTTACCATAGGCTTTAAACCAAGGTCATGAGCAAGTTACCGCGGCCGACTCGAGAGCCGGATGAATCAAAGGTCTCATCCATCTCAGGGATATAAACACCCAAGAGTTGCCCTGAGGCACTATGGACCTCCTGTCGGCCACCGGAACCGATGTCGTAGATTACAGCTCTGAGGCTGCCATCGGGATTGTAAATTTCTTGTTTCATTGAGAACTCCTAAATAGTGAGGGAATTTGACAGGGGAGCAACGCCCCCTTTAAGAAAAAATTTTCAGGTTCAATACGGGCTTGTTGATTGAAAAACTTCAGGATTTTTTTCACTTAAATATGATTCAAGGTCAATAATAAATCCGGTCAGCATTCTTGAAGATATGGCTAGGGCACTCTCTTTGGAAACACCGGGGCGATGTTTACGGTAAACTTCATACTGCGTTAACTTTTTATTACTTTTTTCCCATTCCTTAATTACTTTTTTATCAAGGACACGATCCAAGACTTTATAATTCCTTATTTTTTCAATGCAATGTAAAGTAAAAATGGCCTTATAACAAGCCCTGCTTCTTTTTTGTTTCTTTCCCAATACATTTTTAATCGCATTCCGGATTATCTCTGTGTCCAGTTTAATTAATAAATCGTTTAGGGGAGTTACATGAATGCTTCTTGGAGAATAGGGCGGAGCTACTTCAGTATCAAATACATCAACCTCGTTGCAATCTTTATCAATAAAAATAGAAGGGCTTGGGCGATATAATTTATCGATAAAGAAATTATATTCCCAACTATTAAACCAACCTGATGCAAACTCTATTTTCTCATCCGGTGTCAATTCAACACCCAGCTCAATCTCACACATTCTAACCAGGTCCCTAATCTCTTTTAAAATTCTCTTTTTATACCTGGAAATCTTAACTATTTTCTTTTCATCGTAATTACGGTAATAAGCCGCTCTTCCCTTCTCCAACGAATCGTACAGATACTTGAAAAAACCCTCTTTTGATTGAGTTAGCTTATCATTCTTAATTACTCTTGTACAAACATCGGCGATTTCTTCACCCATAATGTCAATATCATCTTCAAACCGAAATTCTTTGCACCATTTGTAAATCTGCCCACATAGAAGGGGAAAAAATTCATCATAGCGGTTATCGGAGGCGGCTTCATTATGGTAATCAGTAAAAATAGTGAAAATCCGGTCTTTAAATTGCTCTTCTTTATCGTTTTCAACCACAAAACCTCCTTACATTGCAAAGAAATTTCTAAGTGTTTCTGCGGCCTCATCAGCATTGGTCGCACCCATAGTACCCATTAGCTTAAAAAGGTAGTAGAGAGAAGTAACATCAAAAAGCATGGGGTGCTCAACCTTACGGGTGACATTGTTAAACTCAACCTTTCCATAAACAATGTATCGGACAATAGCTTCACGGAACTCTTCCACAAAGCGGAGGGCGCAGAACAGAGACAGAATCCCCGGTTTAGAACCAAAAGTAATATCGGCCAAAAGCTCAGCATTATCGGGGATTTTTTCTGCCAAATCGGTAATAAGCTTGTTGTAAGTCTTTTTTGTGGGTAAAAACTCGATATCGATTGTATCGTAGCTCAGAATTGCCCCAATTTTGGAGTTAATCCCTTCGATTTCTTGAGTAAAGTTCTTCTTATTCTCTTCACATTGACTGTTTCCTCCCGTGGTTATAATGTAAATAACCTTAATTTCCTCATCCTTCTTCATTTTTTTGGCAAGGACACTGTTTATAGGACAGAGAACAGGCTTCTCATATTCAAGAGCCTTGTTTCCGTCCACAGGGAACTTTACAGCCTCTACCTCATGAGGAGGCCTCATGGGAACCGGAATAATAACTACTTTCATGCTTTTCTCCTATTATATTATAATGGCTGGTTTTAGCGGGAGTTAACTCTTTTGGATGGGAATTTATATTTATTTTAGTCAACCGGTTGACTAAAATTTTCTTCGACTTTGAAAAGACCGTAAGTATATCATACAAAACCGGCCGGCGTGGATATTACCCGAAAAATAAGCAAAGTTTTTATATTGTCAAGTGGATATTTTGGAGTAAATGGACTTTTTATCCGAAAATAGTGAAAATATCTTAGGTTTTCCTTTGCGTTAAGACATATTCTATCATACGAATTTATTGTACGTGGTGCAGGTGGGGGTAAAAGCACAATTTTCCTTATACTAATCCCAGGTCACCTCCACCGCGTTCCCCGAGCGTAAGTAATAAAGCAAAATCCTACAATCCTTCCCCGGAGCAGCAAACAAATCCGACACAGCCTTATGATAACAGGCCATTTGCGGAATATACTGTTCGGGGTTTTCTTCTCTGTCAGTCTTGAAATCTACTACCCAAATGCCTTCTTCATCTTCAAATACAAGGTCAATGGTGCCTGTAATAAAAAGCTCTTCGTCATCAGGCGTATTGAGTAAGCTACGAAAGCGGAACTCACTATGGCGCTTTCCTGCCTTCTCTGCCTTTACCCCAAGAGGTGAGCGGATGAACAAATCGGCGAGCTTCTTTCCTGCGTCAAGAAAAACATCCCCATCTGCCGGGCTCAAAGACCCTGCAAACTTTGGCGGCAGAACTGCTTCTTTTCCTGTAAGTATTGCTTCCAGACAGATATGGACCAAGGTTCCAAAGTCAGCAGAACTAAACAGGTCGCCATAACGTCCAAGCAGCTTATCTGTCTTAATAAAAACATTCTCTGCATTTTTGCCTGAGTATTCACTGTTCTTTTTTATATGTGTTCCCGAGGTTTCCTTTAAAGATGCAGGGAGTGAGGTAGGGGCAAATCGGGTTTGGGAGACAACGGGAGTTTCAATAATTTCGGAGTCTTTATAAAATGTTTCTACCATCTTAAAGAAGGAGTTCAGTCCCTTTTGGTCATTTGAAAAACCTTCACTATGCTGTTCTGCTTTTCGCATATATTGTTCGCTGTAAATCGGGATTTCTTTAATGTTAAAGAATGTTTCCGTTCCGGGATCATCAGGAATATGCGCACCGAACGCAGGCAGGCAGAGGCCGAAAAAGTGGCTGCCTGTTAAAATAGAATCACCCGGGATATCTGCTTTACCTTTCTTCTCTTTGATTCTATAATTAATTAATTGCTTTACCTGTAAAGAGAAATCTTTATCTTTATAATTTTCTTCTCCTTTACTCTTCCCCTTACTTAAATCAAGGCTGCCTGTAAGATATAACTCGTTTTCTGCTCTTGTCATTGCAACATATAGGAGCCTGCGTTGCTCAGCAATTGTTTTTCCGGCTCTAATGGCATGCGCTCTTTCCCAAAAATAGTTATGCTTTAATTTTTTACAGCTTTCCAATTCAGGTGGAAAGGGAGGGTTCATTGTAAAACCAAATTCTTCTGTATCATAAATATCTTCACAAGAATCATTTTGTCCTGTTTTATGACAACAGCACAGGAACACAACCGGATACTCTAAACCCTTACTCTTATGCATGGTTATTAGGTTAACTGCACTTGCTCTTTCAAGGGGTATTTCCAGTTTATCAAGCTTTTTTTCGGAAAGTGACAGTTTATGAATATAATCAGTAAATGCTGCAAGTGTTTCAGAATTCTTATCGGAAATTGCAGCAAGATGAAACAGATAATCGTAAAGTTCCCGATATGGGGTAGTTTTATGGTTCCACTCAGTTTCGTAGCGGTAACCAAGGCCATACCATAATTCATTCAATATTGAGCAGATGTTTTTTGTCCGGCTCATTTCAAGAATTTTACTATAGATAATCTGCCCATGACGATACTTTTCCTTGTCTAATTCGGGAAGCAAGGCAAGCGGTTCATCATCAAAAGGCTCGCCCGATTCAAGACAATTAATGCAAACTGCAAGTCCCGGTATAGATATTCCGACGAAGGGAGAACGTAACATTTGACCATAGGCCGCCCTGTCACTCGGGTAAGCTGCAAGTCTTAGAACTGACATTAGATCATTTACAAGGCCACCGAAGAAAAAGCCATTTAGATTTTCACTTGTATATGGAATATTAAGCAGCATAAGATGCTTTTCAAAAAGATGCTGAGGAGTACGGGTGCGGAACAAGATAGCGATATCATGAGGTCTATATTTTGCGTTTCCTGATTCATCTTTCTCTTTAAGCAACTCACTAATCTGTTCTGCAACAAATCGAGCTTCATTTTCAACCGGAGTTAAAACTGTATCATCTTCTACTTCGAATTTATCTGAATCTGCTTTATCAAGTATACAAAGAGTCAGTTTCCCCTTTCCTGTTTTACTTGCTCTAAGCGGAGAATATGAAGCCTCGTAAAGAGGCAGAGTCGACAAAGCGGGAGCAAATACTGCGGGATTTTCTGCTAAAGACGATCTACCTTCAGGATCGAACTTGCTGCCTCCGAAGATCGTATTAAATGCACCGATTAATTGGGGAGCAGAGCGATAGTTTACCATTAGAGGAATGTCTTTGCATTTTAACTCATCCTTTAGCTTTCTGAAAACAGAAACATCTGCTCCCCTGAACCTGTAAATTGATTGTTTTTCATCTCCTACAAAAAAGAGCTTGTCAGGGCAAAGATCTGAGGGCGGAGGAATAGCAGTATTATTGCACTCATACTTTTCTGCAAGTAAAAAGAGCAGCTCTTTCTGTAATTCGTTATTATCTTGAAACTCATCTATCATAATAGCTTTAAAAGTTTCTTTTTCATTTTCACGTATATCCAACTGCTCAATAAGAATTTTTTTAGCAAGAAGAGCTGAATCTGCAAATGTCAATATACCAAGGTTTCGCTTTTTATTTAGATATTGTCTCTGTAGATTAGAAAAAAGTGACATCATCGAGAAAATTAAACCAGCTTGTAAGCAAAATACACCAAGTGAAGAAAACTCTGAATTTAATTCACGCAGCTCTTTTAGAATATCTTTTATAAAATTGTTCTTTGGAGTACCTTGACTCAAATTTACCGCAGCTAACGCATTAATATACTCCAGAATATACATAATTGCACTTTGTAGCGGTTGAGCTTCTGCCCAATCAATTGCAGAGTTATGATCCAAGGTGAGGATTACTTTGAAATAATCGCGAAGCTCATCTCCACTTGGGAATACAATATCATAATTAGAATAACGCTTCAGAACCGGAGCAGTACCGGGACTGCAATTTTCGTTTCCTTTATAGACTTCCGGGAGCTCTCTTAGTAATTTTTTTACTATCTCACTTTGTCTATCCCATTCGCCGGATACAATCGAAGACTGCAAATCAAAATCTCTCTTGGGATCGACGTCTTTGTCTATATAAGTGCACTCAAACAAAGCTGAAGCAAAGATCCTTTCAGCTATACCTGTAGAGCTTTTACTATTATAAAGCTTTTTTATTACAGGATGCATTCTATTTGCAATTAAGAAAGGGAGAGATTCATCTATTGCAAGCTTCTCGCACCGATCTTCTTCCAGAACAAAATCAGGACTTATTCCATATCGATTTGAAGCCTGTCTTACGATGGAGGCGCAATATGAATCAAGGGTTTGTATCCTGGCTTGAGCAAAATCTTCCAGGGCTTTTGCGGCAAGTTCCTTCTTTTCCTTAGAATGTTCTGAAGTTTTTCTTACAATATCAGTTAGGAGGAAGTGTATTCTTCGATACATTTCTGCTGCCGCTTTTTTAGTGAATGTTAGGGTAAGGATTTCACTTACAGAATGTTTCTTTTCTGTTATAAGCCAGACATAACGGCTTGCAAGCACCATGGTTTTTCCTGAGCCTGCTCCTGCTGCAATTACAGCATTCTTTATGGAATAAGCTGCATTACGTTGTTCTTCATTTAAAGTAGGTACTTTTAATTTAGCTTCCATAAAATTCCCCATTGCAGATTTTATAGACTGTACGACACACTTTACTATAATTACACTTATAACAATGGGCAGAATGTTTCGTTTTACAGGGAAAACCTCCTTCTGTTACCTCTTTTGCAAATTTTTCTGCCTTTTCGTCGAACTCATCCATGATATTATAATATTTTTCGCTCCCGAATATTATTGAATCTGACTCTTTTTCAGGAATATTTTCTCCTGTTTGATTATTCTTAATAGAACCAAACAATACTGAAGGGTCTGTATCAATAATACTAAAGAACAATGCCTTTTTAACTTCTGCTCTTGATTCTGCCTGTGCTAGACGCAGATACATTGGAAGCTGAAAATCCTTAAGTCCTTCATCTCCGGTATAATATGAAAGCTTTGGCATTTCTTTTGATTTAAAATCTACAATCAATCTGACACCGGTTGGTTCTTCAAGAATGCAATCTACTTTCCCGGTTAAATTATAGAAACCCTTTAAATTATTATACCCTGATTCTGCTGCGATAACCTTGCACCCGGAAAAATATGAGGAAAAAGCAATTAAGAATTTTTCCATTTTAAATAAAATTGCTTCCTTTTGTGCATGCATAAGGCGAGTTGTGAGCATACTCATTTCCTGATTTGGGCCTTTTGGCAGCATGGGAAATGATGAAAACACCGTTTCTATATTTTTTTTCAGCGTTTCTAAATATGGCCCCGGCAGTCTGTAATTAGGCTTATCTCCCGTACCCACATTGTCCGTCTTTGGAATACTGTCTTTATTATTTTTTATGCTATTCAAGAAAAGGCTGATTATTGAATGAAACACATCCCCTCTTGTATTATTCGACATAAGACTTGTTTCTACTTTTATGTTTTTTAATTCAAGCACACGCTCAAAGAGCCATTTATGCGGGCATTCATAGTACGGAGTAAGAGAAGATGATGACACGCTAATAACTTCGCTTAATTTATCTCTTCCGCTTAATCTTGTTTTAATCATGTGCATGAGCGGATGTTCTGCACTTAATACTGTGGTTAGATCACCTGAGGCTTTTCTCCTTAACTGCCATTCATTAAAACCGTTTTTTTGGTTTCTGTGAAATTTACCGACAGGAATACTTTGCTTTACCGTAGGACCAAGAGAAGAAAGAATAGCCGTCTCTGTACGATATAAATCCGGTGCGAAATTATATTTGAATCCTTCTTCATTGTCATAGCGCTGTATTGGTTTTGAAGAGGCTTCAAGTGAGCTGTGCGGAATAGTATACCCCTCGAATGTATCTTCAGAGCAAAAAAAGGCTGCAGGGAGCCTTGAATTATACTTATGTAATTGAATATAGATATTTGAAGCATCTCTTTTTAAAATACCGAGTTTTCCTCTTCTGCTCATTGGAAGGAAGGTCAAAGGCTCGAAAACCGTTGTTAGCACATCCTGGCTTGAGCCAAGAATTATATGACAATCAAAAGGAGCAGATGCCGCAGTACGATATGGCAAGATTGCCACTCCTCTACCGGTTTGTTGAGCAAGATATTTTACATCTTCAAGATATGTCGTAAAAAAAGAATATGGATGTAGTATTTTTATGTCAGGGTAATTCTTTTCTATCTCAGTCAGATACATCAGCTCAGATATACATCGAGAAAGAATAGTATTAGCATCTTCCGACACTTTTTCCATGTTAAAAAACTTTGATCTGAAAACAAAATACTGCTTTCGAATTTCAGAAAAGGAGCTTGCAGTATACATTGCATTTATGCAATTTCTAAGATCGTAAAAGAATTTCTTTGTGTCAGCTGATATACCTCGGTATGGACTCTTAAATGCATCTTCCCAGACATTTATCCAAATCTTCTTTCCTTCTTCTTCTTCAGGCCAAGAGCTTATACAATTATTATTAATTCCAAAATCTATAAGCTTTTTTATTTCGTCTCTCTTTTCCCATGGAAGATGCTGATTAAGAAGTAACTCAATAATTGAAGAAAAGGAATAGTTCTCTGATGCACAGGCAAGAATACAAGTAAACAGTTTCCCCGCCATGAAAGAAGCTAAAGGTGCACCACTCTGTTTAATAAATGGAATATTCCTATTTTCAAACTCCCTAATTAAATATGGACCGTAATGTTTATCCTCGGGAATGCTTACGCAAATTGAACTCCAAGATACGTTTTCGCTATCATGCAGCGCCTGAATATAAAGAGCAGCTTCGGTTATTTCGCTTCGCGAATTAGTATAGTAAAATAGCTTGTTTTCATTTTCATCTACTTCTTCAATTGGGGGATTAATAAGTCTTACATGCTTGCTTTCTTCAAGCAGTTCTTTATATTCAGTAAAATCAGAAAGCGAGTCAGAAAAGAAAATAAAGCACTCCTTTCCCGTGTCTTGAAAAGGCGGCGTTTCCCATGCAGGTTCAAAAAGATTTTGACTTTCAAGAAACTGCTTATAACGCTCTGTAAGAATCAGAAGGTCCCTATCTTCACCTGTATCATATTCCTTAACCTTCCGAAGCCAGATACCGAGCTGAGGCAACAAACTTGCCAGCCAATTAGTATGAGAATCAGCAAGAGCAGCCCATTCCGGCATAATGATCGACTCAAAAATTGGCTGCTTCCCGGCTGAACAAAGGTCGGCATTTTCGCGAATCAGCGCACTTATAAACAATTTGCGAAGAACGCCGGGCACACACTTTTTATCTTTAACTCTTGAACTTATAGAACTCTGCTTAAAAGTATCCCAGGCAATAAACTTATCCATTGAAATAGACCCGCCTTTGCGTAGACGCAGAAGATGATCAGCCCAGCGAGATACTGCAATATCTGTCGGAAAGACAAATAGAGAGTCAGGTTTATCAATATTTTCAAGTAAAGTTAGTTCTACTTTGTTCATATTATTGCAAATGCTTCTTACCTATGCGCAATGTGACCAATGCAGCTAAAAACAATGCAACAATAGCAAGGATTGAAAAGGAACTGCGACCGACTATTCCAAGAGTAACCGAATAGATAAGGGGCCCAAGTACAGCTGCGAACCTTCCGAATATGTCAAAGAAGCCGAAGAACTCTCCTGAATGCTCCGGGGGAATCATCTGACAATAATAAGCCCTTGATGCTGCCTGTATACCACCCTGAACAGTGCCTACAAGAACTGCGAGGGACCAGAATAAAACGAGTGCAGTGTCTACTCCGAAATATCCTTCTTCAAGACCAAACCCCATTACAAAGCCGACAAGACAAATAGTTAAATAAACGCAGATTGCCCCGTGGATTATTTTGAGTGTACCAAAACGACGGGACAGGTATGCAAAAAATATTGAACAGGGGAATGCTACAAGCTGAGTTACAAGCAATGCCAAGATCATACCAGTTGCATCAAGACCCAAGGTAGCACCATAAGCTGTTGCCATGCGCATTACAGTACCTACTCCGTCAATATAAAAGAAGTAAGCGAGGATAAAAAAGAATAGCCGTTTATCCTTAAAAATTTTCTTAGCAGTTTCGAGCACAGCTGAAAAAGCACTGCGAATAAGCGGATGAGACTTTGGTTTTTCTACACCATAGAGCTGCTTAACGTCTTTTAGAAATGGAATTGTAAACAGCCCCCACCAGACAGCAGTAATAACAACAGATATTTTAACCGCAAGGGTTAAATCAATACCAAAATTACTGCCAAAAGTTATTAAAGCAATGCTAAAAAGGAATGGAATTGTACTGCCGCCAATATAACCGAAGGCAAAACCGTATCCGGAAATTTTATCCATCCTGTCAGTCGTTGTAACATCGGAGAGGAAACTATCATATACAATATTTCCTCCGGAAAAACCGATAAGAGATATCGAATAACCGAGCATCAAGAACACCCAATTGTTTGTGACTGCACTAAAGAGAGTTGCTCCAATACCTATCCCAAGGAAGACAAGAAAGGTTGGTTTTTTATATCCCATGAAATTTGCAAGGGCTCCAACCATAGGTGCTAATACTGCAAGTATTATCATCCCCCCTGATGTGGCAAGACCCCACCAATAATCTCCGGATTGACCTGCACTGTTGGCAACTCCTGTAAAGTAAATTGGGAAAACTGCTGCCATCATGATTGTGGCATAAACCGAGTTTGCCCAGTCATACATTATCCAGCTTTTTTCCTGTTTAGTCATTTTCGTACTTTTATCTCCACTCATAGATTCCTCCTATCAAAATAAGTTAAGCCCGAGACGCTTTGCTGCAAAAGGTGCAATATCCAAAAGACTGCCATTTTTATTCATACCACTCTCAATCCCTCGGCCTTTAAGCAAATAAAACACAGAATAATCCGGCATATCAAGGGGATAGCCGTGGTTTGATTTCTCCTTTGACTTTGGCTTTCCGTAACAATAACCTGCCTTTGCACAAAAACCGAATGTAGCATGGGTATAACCTGACTCAAGCAGTTCATTTGCATTTAAGAAACGTCTGAAGCCGGTGCTGTTTTCGATATAACTGTATAAGCTTTCAACAGAACCGGAATCAAGAGTACCCTTATGGAAAAATGCTGAGCCGCCGCAGCATTCAAAAAAACATCCATGCTCTCCGGGTAAATAGCCGGCATTTTCAACGGAAAGGAGCCCCCGGGTTTTTAGCTCCTCGTTCGGATCAATAATCATATCAACATTAATTTGGCTGTGATCAGAAAAAAGAATAATATCTCTATCATCTCCCGCAGCATTAAGAAGCGCATTCAGATTTTTATCCAGAGCATGGAAAGCAGCTTCGATAGCCTGCTTGCTTAATCCATTGTTGCTGCGGCCGTGCTCATGGCGAAGAAAATCGTAGGCTGTAAGATGAATAAAGGCAAGGTCGGGAATATACTCGCGTAAAATATGAGTCATGCAGGCAGTAGCAAAATTGTCCAGGTTTGGCTGGCGAACACCATCAAGATGCTTCCTATACAATAGAAAGAGCTTTAACTGTAATAAACTATTTCCTGCTTTTAAGCTTGTCATAAGCTGACTCTTTCCGGGCCTTGCAAGAACCTCGGGAACATTATAACGAATGGTTTTGGAAAATGCAGTAACCGGCCAGAAAACGGCAGCAGTCTTAAGATTCTTTTCAGATGCCGCCTGCCATAAAGTTTTTGCTTTGATAAGCGCTTCATTACTGTTCCAAACAGGGTTCGTAACAGGGAAGCTTTCAGTATTTGAAATGATACCGTGCTCGCTCGGCTTAAGACCTGTTGCAACCGATGCATGAACCGGATAGGTATTGCTTACAAATAAAGACGGTACATCATGAAAAACAGCAGACTTATTTGCAAGCTTGGAAAACGCCGGGAATGACATTAAGGTTTCAAACTCAATATCGCCAAGGGCATCATAACTGATAATCAGCATCATCTTGATTATACCATGGAAGATTATTAACGCTCAACCGGCATAGACTCGTCTTATCAACCGTAGTATAATAAAATAGAATGGAGAAGTAAAATGAACTATCGTAATTACGGCAAGTTGGGGTATCAGGTCTCTGCTCTGGGAATGGGTTGCATGAGACTGCCGCGGGTTTATAAAGACGGAGAAAGCAAGGCAGAGATTGATAAGGAAAAGGCAATCGAAATTATCAGGTATGCTGTTGAGCATGGGATCAATTACTTTGATACAGCCTTTACATATCATAATCAAACAAGTGAGATAGTCCTTGGCGAGGCCCTTAAAGGCGGGTACCGGGAAAAGGTCAAAGTTGTAACGAAGCAGCCGCTTGGCGTTATGAAAACGCAGGATGATATTCGCATCAACCTGGAATCAACTTTAAAGAAACTTCAAACCGATTATATTGATGTATACCTTATTCACAATATTCAGAAGGGTAATTGGGAAGAGGTAAAGAAACGGGAGATAGTTCGCGAGTGGGAAAAATTCAGAGATGAAGGTCTGATTAAGGCCATTGCATTTTCGTATCACGGGAAATTCCCCTGTTTCAACGAAGTTATGGAATATTATCCATGGGATATGTGTCAGGTTCAACAAAATCTTTTGGATATTGATAAAGAAGTTACTGCCGAGTCCATACGTGTTGCAGGAGAAAAAGGCTGCGCCCTTGTGATTATGGAGCCCCTGCGAGGAGGCGGACTTGTTAACACGCCCCCGTCTGTTAAGGCAGCATACGATACTTGGCCGGAAGAGCGCTCACCGGCTGAATGGGCATTCCGCCATTTGATTGATTACCCTGAAGTCAGCTGCATAATCAGCGGGATGACGACACTGGAGCAACTAAAGGAAAACATCGCCATTTTCTCCAAACCTGATGCAGTGCCCGGATGTCTTACAACGAAGGAAAGAGAAATACTTGCAAAGGTAAAGGATGCCTACGATTCCATTATCTCTATTCCCTGCACAAGCTGCGGCTACTGTATGCCGTGCCCGCATGGCGTTGACATAGTCGAAGTGTTCTATCGATATAACGAGGGGATGATGTTTAGCGCATTTGACCAGCCGAGGCGCATGTATGCCTTCTCGGACAAGGGAGGGCGAGGCGCTCGCTCCTGTACAGACTGCGGTGAATGTGTTAAAAAATGCCCGCAGAGCATTGACATACCCAAGGAGCTAAAGATTGCACATAAGGCTCTGGCCGGTTGGATAGAGTGACGACCGTGCTCCTATGCCTTGCTTCCCCAAGACCTGAATCCGGTTGATTTCAAGGGATACAGCCCCGTTGTCAATCATCACCCTGCCATACACAAGCAGGGGCTGTTGGTCAAAGAGCAGTTTATTGAAGCGCTCATATACATCAGGGAAGATCACTGTTTCGTACATTGCAGTTTCGTCTTCAAGACTTAAGAAGGACATGGTTAATCCGTCTTTTGTCCACACGTCCTTTTGCGTAACAGGCCAGCCAATCATTTTCACGCTGCGGCCAATATGATTTTCAATGTGCAGAGCTTTGACCCTGTTCTTTATCGCCAAGACATCATCCTTCCACAGGGCAAGCGGATGAACATTTCTTAGGAAACCAAGGGCACGGTATTCCTCTTTTAGCTTATTTGATAAATCGGGAGCCGGAAGTACAGGAACCGGGGTCTGTATGTTTTCAAATAGGCCGGGGGTTCCGCCTCGGATACTGCCTGTGGAACTGCCGCCGGCTCCGCCCCCGGTACCGGCCTCCCTCCTCATGCCGAGAAGCCTTCGGGCCTGCAAGGGCCTTGGGGTACTTGCATTATTGATGTTTGAAATACTGTCAAACACCCCCGCAGGGCAAAGCGCTATAATATCATCCCTGCCAAGCCTAACCCTTTCAGAAAAATCTTCAAGGCTTTTATACTCCCCGCCTCTTTCCCTTTCTGCAAAAATCTGCTTGGCCCCGGATGATGAAAGCCCCTTGATTGACATCAGGCCTATCACAATATCCCGACCCCTGCCATAATAATGCCAATCCGAAACATTGACATCGGGGCCGACAGTAAAAAGCCCCATGCGGCGGGCCTCTGCAATATAGGCATGCGGCCTATAATACCCCCCCTGATTGGAAAGAACTGCCGCCATAAACTCGGCAGGGTGATGAACACGCAGATAGGCCGACTGGAAAGAGACCATGGCATAGCTTGCGCTATGGGGTTTGCAAAAAGAATACCCGTCGAAGGAGAGCATCATCTCCCAAATCTTCTGCACGGTTTCTTCGCTAACTCCGTTCTTCCTGCAGCCTTCGAAGTACTGCTGCTTATAAACTGCAAGCCTTGCTCCCCCGGCTTTCTTTGCAATCACCTTTCGCAGCTTATCGGCATCAGCCTCGTTAAATCCCGCAAGGGCAACCGCCGTCTTTGAAACATCCTCCTGATAACATAGAATCCCATAACTCTCTTGAAGAATCTCTGCGAGCCTTGGGTGGAGGGGCTCCCATTTCCCCCCTTTTAGGCGCCGCACATATTCGTTTATAAACTTATTTGCCGCAGGGCGTATTATAGAAGAATGTATAACAATATGATGAAAGTCCCCCTTCCCGGTTTTTCTCTGCAACTGCCTCATCGCGGGGCTTTCGATGTAAAACACCCCCATGCTGTCACCGCGTGCAAGGGCCTCAATCGTGGGTTTATCGTCAAGGGCCCTGCTTAACCTGCCTTCAAGTTCGTCATCATTTACATTCTTGATAGCATCCCTTATAACAGCCAAGCTCCGATTCCCAAGCAGATCGATTTTGACGAAGCCTGCCGCCTCGCTCCCTTCCTTTTCCCATGCAATAAGAGGAAAGCCTTCGAGGGATTTTTCAACCGGCACATAACGGTTTATCGGCCCCGGTGTTACAACAATACCGCCGCAGTGCATTCCGAGCCCTCGGGGCAGGCCTTCAATTTTCTTTGCAATTTCAAAAATTTCCTGCCATACAGGATCAATACTGATAATTTCTAAATCCTTGCTTTTTAGAGAGAGCTTGCGTTCAAGTCCTGTAATCTCGGCATCCCCAAAACCATAGGCCTTTGCCGTCTCCCTTAATGCGGATCGATAACGGAACATATTATGGTTTGCAACCCTGCCGCAATGGCCGGGCCCAAACTTTTCGATAACTGCCTTGATTAGATCGTCCCGCTCATCCCAGGCGAAGTCTATGTCAATGTCAGGAGGATCAGGACGTGACGGGTTAAGAAAGCGCTCAAAGTAAAGGTCATGGCGCAACGGGTCCACATTGGTTATCCCAAGGCCGTAAGAGACAATCGATGCCGCCCCTGAGCCGCGCCCGCAGGTACGCGGCGACATGCGGACAATATCATCAATTAATAGAAAATACTCGGAGAAACCCATCTGCTTAATAACGCCGAGTTCATATTCGATTCGCCCAACTTCCCTGTCCGCAAGCTCTCCGTAGCGTATAACATTTCCGTCATAAACCCGCCGGCGCAGTTCATCATCCACTGACGGGGCGGGGTATGAGGGAAAGACCCAGCCCTTAAACAGATCGTTATAAGTGCAGAGGGCGGCAATTTCTTCGGTGCCCTTTACGGCAGCAGGCCACGATGAAAGATGGTGCAGATCCTTTGACAGACGCAGAATCCTGTCAGGCTCGGCAATTTCACCGGGAGCAAGATTCCCGATAGTTTTCAATAGGCTTATAGCGCGTAACACACGGTGAACCGGGAAATCATCTGCTTCGAGGAAAAGGGAATCGTCAAGAAAGGTAAGGGGGATGTTTAACTTACGGCCGGCACTTACGGCCCTTATGTCAGAAGGCGTAATCGCTGCATAAAGCCGCCGCACCCGCCCGTTAAGCTCTGCCAAAACAGCCTCATCCGGGGAAGCCAAAACCAGACCCTCGGCATTCTCCCTGATTAGCGGGAGGGGGTTAAACCCCGACTTATCCTTGACTCGCTCCCTATTCCGCTCCGATAAAACTTCGCATAATCTGCTATAGCCTGCGCGGTTTTCAATAAAGCAGTACAATACCTTCCGGTCGCTGCCAATCGTCAAAGCCGCCCCTATAACCGGCCTGATTCCCCTCTCCCTAGTCTCTTCGAGGATCGAATGCACACCATAAAGGCCGTTTAAATCACAGAAGCCTGCAACCTTGACTCCGAATGTTGCGGCGCGATCCAGCAAGGCTCCCGGCTTATGTACTCCATATAAAAACGAGTAGCCGGAAACAAGGCCGAGTCTAGTTTGCATAGGAGGCTTGCCCGCCCTGCATTGCCGAGGCCGCAAGGACGAGGGCCCTTGTTATCTTTCCTGCGCCGTAACGGTTCTGTATCTTGTCTATGGCCTTTTGCAGATTGCGATTTGTGATTTCCTCTTCCGGCTCAAAGAGATCAGGTTGATAGGAGAGGGGTTGCAGCTCCTCAAAGCTAAGACCTATTGAGCGTATGCGAATTCTGCGGGTAATTTGCTTTTCGAGTATCGCATAACAGGCCGCAATTATTTCCTTGTCAAGGACAAAGAGCCCCTTGGTTTTTCGGAAGCCCTGCAGCATAACGCCGTCACTGTAGAGCACCCCAAGCCGGACACTTTTCATTCCGAGTTTTTCGTTCCTCATCTTTAGGCCGCCGCTTTCGGCGAGGGCCCTTATTGCGCCCTTGATTGCAATCTCTTCTATTGTGTCTTCCTTAAAGTCGGCCTGACTTTTTATGCGCCTTGCACCGCCTTCAACGCAGGTATTATCGATCCCAAGGGCCATGTTCCGAAGAAGAGGCCCTTTCTTGCCGAAGAGGGCAACGACCTCGCTGTCCGAGAGGCGGGCGATTTCACCGATTTCCCTAATGCCGGTAACGGTGGCAGTCCGCAAAAGCCCGGGCCCCATGCCGGGCAGAATCCGTATATCCTGATGATCAAAAAACTCGGCCTCTATTCCCGCCTGCACTTGAATGAGGCCGACAGGTCTTATCGCGCGAGTTGCCACCTTGGACACCAGCTTATTTGAGGCCACTGCCGCGGAGGGTTTTATTTCAGTCTTTCCAAGAATGTCTTTTAAGACGCGGCTTGAGCAGTCGACCGGCGGGCCGAAGATCCCGGTGGTGCCCGTGATATCAAGGTAGAGATTTCCCCCATTATCGTTTTCCCATACGGGGGCATAACGGGATGCAAGCGCCTCGAGTTCCCTATTCATCGCCTCATAGGCTCTTGGGTCTGGTTCGAGCACGGTAAGATCCTTCACCTGCCTTTCGGCAGCAGCAAGGGCCATGCCGGGACTGAGCCCCTGCCTGATTGCCTCGGGCGAGCAGCAGAGGGCCAAAGACCGCCCCCCGCCGCCGCCTGCAATAACATAGGGCCGCCCTCGGAGGCTTTTATCTTTTACGGCGGCAACAGCCGTCTTAAAGCCAATAATGTTAAGATGGCAAACTGTCCGCTCCCCCATCCTGCACTTCCTTCCCCTCCGCTTTCAGAATCCCCAACTTTATCAATAACTTCCTTAGGGTCTGCGCGTTTCTTACAGCTTTCCCAAAGGGATGATTGTTAAAATAGACCAAAATCCGCTGCGCCTGCTCTGTAACCCGCTCAATCCGCCCCGCAATGGCCTCAACCTCGCTGTCCGTGTACAAATAATCGTAGCGGGCATGCTCATCCTTCCCCCACCAGGCCTCTTTATTCCGCCCATGCAGGCGGATATAGGCCACAGGAGCCGTAACCACGTCCATTGTGGGCGGAAGACCCTTCAAATCGGGCATATCAAGGGAAACCAGCGGCACTCCACGGCTTTTCATGCCGTCAATGACCTTCCCGATGCACCAATCGGCCCCCCTGAACTCCACTGCCGAAGGAATCCCCTTGAAATAATCAAGCAATTCCCCAAGATATCGCCTGTTTTCGGTGGTATAGTGGAAAGAATAGGGGAACTGGAAAAGAACCGCCTCAAGCCTCCCCGCCTCCAGCATGGGCTCGATGGCTTTTATGTATGTCTTTGCCTCGGCCTCCCACTGCCCTGAATCCACCTCGTGGGTCAGCGACCTATGGGCCTTAATCGAGAAAGTGAGGCCCGGCCCCGCATCAAGAAGCATCTTCGCCAGGTTTTGGGCATCCGGCATCCTATAGTAGGAGAAGTTGAGTTCCACCGTCGGGAAAAGCCCCGCATAGCAGGCAAGATAGTCCTTCTGCTTAGTCCCCTCAGGGTATACCGGCCCCACCCATTCCTTATACGAGTACCCGCTTGTTCCAATGAGAATGTCGATCATATTATATACTATACACTTGTTTAGTTATTTGTCAATTAATTTGTATTTTACGATAACAAAACAAACTACCATGACTTCCAAAGATCAGGGACATATCCTACCGTCGCTTTCCCACCATTCCGTACAATAGGTGTCTTGAACATGGCCGGATTAGACAGAAGCTTTTCTTCAATATCATTTTCCAAAGCCAGATGGCTAATATAGTTATTTTCATATTCTTTTGAATTCTTATCAATTAATGGTTCCATCCCGCCGACAGCCGTTTTTACACTCAGGTATTCACCTTTGCTCATGCCATATTTTACAATATCTATGCTTTGGTATTTTATACCCCTTTCCTTAAAATACCTCTCTGCTTTTTTAGTATCAAAACACTTAGGTTTCCCAAATATCTGTATGTTCATAATCTTATTTTACCGGAAAAAGAGATAAGCAATAAGCAGAGAGTAACTTGTGACGGTGCATCAAATCTGCTATTCTTATTAAAGGAAGGTTAATGATGACTCTTGAACACTTTGATCGCATCACTCAAGATCCTGATGTAATGGGCGGTAAACCTTGTATTCGTGGTATGCGTCTTACAGTTGGCAGGATTCTATCCCAGATTGGAGCCGGAGAAACGATTGAGGAATTATTGATTGATTATCCATATCTGGAACGAGAGGACATCCTGCAATCATTGCAATATGCTGCTTGGCTTGCTCAAGGTTATGAATTTGCATATACTTCCATTTTCTCTACCTGAAAGGAAGGAGACATAATAACTGAGTAAACAAGAATGAAGTACACAATCACCGAGATCACAGACAGCTCAAAGAAAAGCGAATATGCAAATAAGATCCTTCGGAGCCTGCCGGAATGGTTCGGCATTGAAGAAAGTTTGATAGAATATGTAAACACTGTGAGTCAGTATCCCTTTATCGCGGCCTTTGACAATGAAGACTGCATAGGATTCTTTTCCGGTAAAATACACTATAACAGAACAGGGGATATTTACGTTTGCGGCATTGATCCCAATTATCAGGGGAAAGGGATTGGGACATTACTGTATAGAGAGTTGGAAAATTACTTCCTAAAAAATAAATGCGAGTATGTAATCGTAAAAACGCTAAGCGAAATTGCCCAAGATGAAAACTACGCAATGACGAAAAAGTTCTATATTAAAATAGGCTTTAAGGAGCTGATTACTTTGACAGAGATGTGGGACCATAATAACCCCTGCTTGATAATGATAAAAAAGATATCTTAATAAATCCTGTCAGCTTCATCAATAGTAGAATGAAGCCTAACTTCATTCTTAATTATTTTTTTCTCATCTATATCGTAAGTAACTTCCCACAAATATACATCTAATCCTTCTTCTTTAGCTCCTTTACAAACTGCTTCTTCATAATTATACTCATTTGCCATTATAGGATTGTCAGTAAACCATTTACCGGAACCTTTACTATCATACTCATCATAAGCTAGTAGCTCCATTTCATTTTTGCCTAATAAATAAACCAGCTTTGTTCTTTTCATTCATCTATTTCACAGCAAACAGAACGGCTTGTCAAGAGGAGTTCAGCCTGATACTATCTTTACAAAGCATTTTCAGCTTAACATTTCTTCATCTTCAAGATATCAATCATTTCTGTTACAATATCTTGAACAGTTAAAGCATTCATCAAATGATCTTGACCGTGCACCATTAATAAGTCAACTTCTACAGGATCGGGGGTATCTTCATCCATTTCACCATGTAATAAAGTAGTCTGGAACTGGTGTGCAGCCTGGATTGATTTATGACTCTCTTCCATTAGTTTCCGCGCAGATTCAAAATCGCCTGTTTTTGCACTGCGCAGAGCCTCTATTGCTTTGGAACGTGCATCGCCTCCATTAACAATTAAGTTCATTACCACATCTTCTGCCGAGACCTTCATACTCCTACCCCTCTAAATTTGTTTCTCTTATCTTTTGACGCAACGGAAGAACAAGATTTGGAGAAACACTTAATTCATCTATTCCCATTGACAGAAAGGTTTCTGTTAGAGATAAATCTGAAGCAAGTTCTCCGCAAATGCCAACCCAGCATCCATTACGATGCCCTGAATCTATGGTCATTTCTATCATTCTTATGATTGCAGGATGATGAGAATCGTAAAAAGGTTCTAGTTTTTGATTTTGTCTGTCGATTGCCAGAGTGTACTGTGTTAAATCATTTGTTCCAATGCTGAAAAAATCTACCTCTTTAGCAAGTTCATCCGCTATCATTACAGCAGCAGGGGTCTCTATCATAATACCAATTTCAATATCGGCAAGAACAAAACCAGAAGAAATTAATTTTACCTTGCATTCTTCAAGTATCCTTTTCGCATCTCGAAGCTCATTTAAACTGATTATCATCGGAAACATCACTGCTATTTTACCATATACAGAAGCACGAAGTATTGCTCTTAACTGGGTACGAAAAATATCTTCCTGTGTTAGGCATATACGTATTGCCCTATACCCAAGAGCAGGATTTTCTTCCTTATCCAAACCAAGATAGCTTACTTGCTTATCCGCGCCAATATCTAAAGTACGTATTATGACCTTTTTTCCACCCATAATTTCTGCAATGCTTTTATATATTGTAAATTGCTCTTCTTCTGTAGGCAAACGACCAGTTTCAAGATAAAGGAACTCCGTTCTAAAGAGGCCGATACCTTCAGCACCATTTTGAGCAGCTAGCTTTACATCATACTCGTTACCTGCATTCGCAAATATTTCGATCTCTTTGCCATCAATAGTAATACTTGGCAACAAGATTAACTTTTTCTGCGCCTTGCGTTCATCCTCAGCTTTTTTTCTAAGAATTTGTAGTTTATCCATTGTGCCAATATCAGGTTCAATATATAAAATGCCATCATATCCATTAATCGCACCTGTTAGTCCATTCCATGATTCTTCAATTTTCACACCAACAAGGGCAGGTATCCCTATTGTCCTGGCTAAAATTGCAGTATGGCTGTTTACAGAGCCACCTTTTGTTATAAAACCCAATAGAAAATTTTTATTCATTCTTACAGTTTCACTAGGTGTAAGGTCATCTGCATATATAATAACAGGCTCTGTTAGTTCTTGCTGACTCTTGGCTCCGCTTAGTATTCTGATGAGACATCTTGAAATATCTTTAATATCAGCAGCCCTAGCCTGCATATATTCATCATCCATTGAAGTAAACATTTCTTCAAATTCTATGCCTGTTTTATATACTGAATATTCTGCGTTATACCTTTCTTCATTAATATTAATTTTAATTGAATCTAAAAAATCATCATCTTCAAGCAGCATCTCGTGTATTTCGAAGATGGATGCTTCTTCTTCGCTTGTTAGTTCAAGTGCTTTATTATAAAGACCCTTCATCTCCTGCTTTGCTATAATTAAAGCATTCTCTATACGAAGAAACTCCTCCTCTGTATTTTCGACAATTTCCATTTTTATTATTTCATTTAAATTCCGAAAATGATATAATTTTCCGATAGCAATGCCATTAAAAACAGATTTACCGGATACACTTCTCATTCTTTCACCTCAAGGTTTCCAATGGTCTTTACAAATTTTCATTAAAAAATTTAAGAAGATCGACTATAGCAGATTCTTCGCCGACTCCATCTGCAATCACTTTCACAATATCACCTTGCTTTACTCCAAGACCCATTAAAGCAGTTAATTTACTTCCCTGAATCGTTTTAGAGCCTTTAGAAATAGTCACATTGCATTCAAACGCTTTACACATTTTAACAATTAATCCTGCAGGCCGTGCATGTATGCCAATTGGATCATTAATTTTATATTCAAATTCTTTCATCCTAAATCTCCTGTCTCTTCTATTCTAGCTATCATATCCAATCTTTTTTGATGCCGCCCGCCTTCATATTTGGCATTGAGCCACTCATCCACTATCATTTTAGCCATTTCAATACCTATAACTCGAGAACCAAACGCAAGTACATTTGTATTATTATGCTCCTTAGACATTTTAGCAGAAAATGGTTCACTGCAAACACAAGCACGAATTCCCTTCACCTTATTTGCAGCAATTGAAATACCAACCCCTGTACCACAAATTAAGATACCACCATCAACTTCTCCGCTTTTAACCATACAGGCAACTTTAAACCCGCTGACAGGATAATCAAATCTATCCGAGCTATTTGTCCCAACATCAATTATTGTATGTCCTTTCTCCCTTAGATGTTCAACAATTTCATTTTTCATCTCTATTGCAACATGATCATTCCCAATAGCTAGTTTCATAAGGCCGCTCCCTTGTAAAGCGATTCCAAAACATGCGCATAGCTACCTTTTTTCCCAAACAAAGCACTTGTACCCAATACGAAACCATCTACTCCTTGTTTTGACAATTCTTGAATTTTCTGCGGACTACAAGCACCATCTATAAACAGCTTAAAACCAAATTTTGGCTTCAAAGTAACCAGCTTTATAATTTTTGCAGTTACAAATTCCAAAAATTTTTGACCTGCAAACCCCGGATTAACAGTCATTGCCAACAAGTAATCACACATATGAAGCATTTCCTCGATTTTCTCAATGCCGGTATCCGGATTGATAGCCAACCCTGCCTTACACCCGGCTTCGCGAATTTGAGCTAATGTTCTAACTACATAACGCTCGCTTTCAGGATGTATGTAAATTATGTCACAGCCGGCATCAATAAACCATTTAATTTTATCCGAAGGATTTTCTATCATTAGATGTGCATCAATAGGCTTTTTAGTATTACGTCTAATGCATTTTATATCTTCAATACCCATTGCCATGTTTGGAACAAAACAACCATCCATTACATCGCAATGAAAAACATCAGCACCGGCTTCATCCAGTAGTCTAACTTCTTCTGCCAAATGATCAAAGTCGGCGCACATCATGCTGGGGAAAAACATTATAAACTCAATCTTATCTGCGGGAAGCAGACATGCGCTCCCAGGTTTTTGCTCGACCTTTGATCGTTATAGCCATCTGATAAATATTCTCAGGTATACTCATACCCCCAAGCCCTGCGTCACCAATAGAATGAATATCTGCACCGGTTAATTTGCTCCAAAGTGAACACTGACGGATGGTATCTACATCTGAACCCTCAACTGTGCCGTCAAGGAAGGTCATCACAAGTGTACCCTGCTTATATGTATGGACGAAAGTTACCAAATCCCGAATACAGTCCACATTAATCCCCCAGCGACTGCCCGGCATTGGCATGCAAATAACATCAGCACCGGCATCAATAAGGCTCGAAATAAGCTCTTTGTAGAAATCCTGCGATCTCATAGGATCACCTATGACAGGCTCTTTGGAACCGTCCTCCCATTTACCGGAAAATATTACCATATTATCACCCAGAACTTTTTTTGCTTCTTTTGTTGCATTTAAAATTGCATCATACTTTGTCCCAGTACCCGGATTCCCACCTAAAACAACAAAGTCTACCTTTTCATCAAGGAGCTTCTGTAGGTTTTTAGGACTAGCTATACGATCTTCTCTTACAAGGAAGCTTAAAAAGTTGGATTTATCACTTTCTTGCCCACATTCCAGGTAAACCCCAATAGGAACATCAATTAACTTTCTCATCTGTGGAATACGATACTGTTCTCTACTGAAGCCTTCTGCAGTTAGACCACTAATAATAAGCCCGGGATGTTCAGCATCTTCATTAGCTGAATAGCCGTTAAAAAAGACCATATCTGCACCCATAGCCTGCGCAAGTTCAGGATTTGTAGTACCCATGGAAAGCGGAACCATGCCGACATAATTCTGTGACAGGATTACACGACCCTCACTATCCCAGATGGATTTTTTAAGATCACTTGCAGACATTTTTTGGATATCTGTACGTTTTGCATTAATTAATCTTGTAGCCATTATAATTCTCTCCTTTTAATCAAGTTTATAATCTGCTTCTGTAATATCACTCAGATCGCTGCCATTAGAAGCAATACACTTTCTGTACCAATAAAATGAGTCTTTAGGGATTCGTTTATAATCATTTTCTCGATCTACATAAATCAAGCCATATCGTTTAGAAAAACCTTCATGGGTGCTATAGAGATCGATTGCTGACCATGTGCAATAGCCAATCATCTCCACACCTTCATCAACTGCTTCTCGCATACGCGTAATATAATCCCGGAAATACTTTATCCGGTAATTATCATGGATACGACCATCAGGCGAAATTCCGTCACGATGAGCAAGGCCATTTTCTAAAACAAGAATCGGCATCCTATATCTATGCCAATAATCTTTTATCATACTCTTAATTGCATAAGGATCAATCTCCCAGCCCCATTCATTACGATCAACATATTGGTTTTGCAATCTGGAAAAAGCTCCCTGATTACCCTTTTGTTCTTCAGTCTTTGCTTGAATAATCGCAGATGAATAACAGGTAAAAGAGAAGAAATCAGGCTCTGCTCCGGTTAAAATATCCATATCACCATTTTGGATATAATTACTTACATCAATGCCAAATTTATTTTGAAAATGGTGATTATATATTTTGCGGCAGTAAATATCTCCATAATCGTAGTACACAGATTGACGAATTTCATCACAAGCTTCAACATCTTTGGGATTACATGTTGCAGGATAAAAAGTCACGCCAAGATTATTCCCTGCGACTTTAGCAAGAGGATCACAAGTATGGATTATACGGGTAGCAAGCGCCCAACATAAAACACCGTGATGTTCACCTAAAAACGATTCTACCGCATCTTTTGGTTTATAACCTGTCATATATTCGGTCATTCCAAGAGCAGCTGCATTCTGTTCATTAAAAGGTACATAATACTTTATACGACCCTTAAATCTTGTAGCAACTGTCTGTACATAACGACAAAAATATTCAATAATCTCCCTTTCTGTAAACCCTTTACAATTTTTACTCAAATTTGCAGGCATATCATATGCATACAATGTACAGATGGGTTGAATATTATACTTCTCTAGTTGAGTAAGAATCCTATCATAAAAAGCAAGCCCTTCTTCATTCGGATGCTTTTCATCTCCATTTGGGAAAATACGGGTCCAAGCCATACTGAATCTATAAATCCCAAAGCCCATCTTTCCTAATAAAGAAATATCCTCTTCAACATGATGGTAATGATTGGAAGCAACTTTGAAATCCGCAAAATTGGCATTAGGATTTGCAAACATCCCCTGATTAAGGCGAATGTCGGCAATAGAAACACCGACACCGCCTTCATTTCTGCCACCTTCAAATTGCTGAGCGTTTGTAGAAGATCCCCATAGAAAGCCCTTCGGGAATGGCATATGTACCTCTTATTTTGATACCGCAGCGCGTTCTTCTTTTAAAGCATTGAGGTCACATACTTTAAAAAATGGGAAGTAAATAATAATGCTTGCAGCACATGCAATAATCAAGAAAATACCAAGTGAGATACCACCTCCAAGGAGGAATCCTGCAACAGGACCGGGTAGTGTCATAACTGTTAGTCTAATAACAGGAATTCCAACAAGCCCGATGTTCATTAAAATAAACATTATCGTATACACGATGAGCGGTGTTGCAATAAAAGGTATACCCATAACCGGATTTAATACCATTGGGAAGCCGTAAATAACAGGTTCGATAATATTGAACATACCGGGTGCGAAAGCGACCTTACCCAGTGCCTTATATCGCGCACTCTTTGCGAAAAGCATGTTTATATATAAGCCAAACATGCAACCGGGCCCGCCCATAAATTGAATAGCCACAAAAAATGTCATCATGCTGAGCATGAATGGTAACGGTTGACCTGCAGTATAGGCTTCAAAATTAGCTGCCGCAGGAACACCAAGTATTGGGGCCATAACAGAAAACACAACCAACGTACCATGAACACCCATCCACCAAAGCACACAAGCAACAAGCAATGCTGCAAGATGAGCCGGGAAGCTGTTTCCAAGACCAAGCAGTGGCAATGCAACCATTGAGTAAATAAATTGATGGAAACTGCCGAATGTAGAATTCTCAAAAACAGCACGCAATACAATAAACGGAATGGCTGTAAGGAATACAGGTACAACAGCTTCAAACGGCTTTGAAACAAATTCGGGTACCATCTCAGGCATCTTGATTTTAATACCCCGTTTTAATATTTTACTGAAAAGAAGTGTGCCGATGATTGCACAGAACATGGCAGAGAATACTCCCTGCGCACCAAGCCAGCTTGTATTTATGAATATACCACCTTCCATAGCTTGAAGAGGAGTCAGTATTAAAAAGAGCATAATTGTCAGCATGGCTCCTTGGAATGGGTTATCACCATGCTCTTTTGCAAAACCATAACCCAGAGAAAGACACATAAAGACAGCAACCATATTACACACATTTATAATTGCAGTTAATAATGGGCCAATCCCGGTAGTTTGCAGGAAACCGGTATATCCTGCACCGAAAGGTAAACCATTAATCAATGACAGAATTGCACCGGTCAGGAGTACACCAATCATGGCAGCCATATTACGGCTTAGAACGCCCAACCACCTATTCCCCTGTACTTTACCTGCAATTTGCTGTGCCTTCTCAACAAAACTTGAGCCAAGGGTAACTTCACCATTATTTGAGTACATAAAATCCTCCTTAGTCTTGACTTGAACTAAACTATTTTCTTCTCTTTCATGATTTTTTCAGCAGCCTCAAAGACATTTTTCCCGTTAATCATTCCGTAATCCTGCATATTGATTACCATGACAGGAATTGGTGCCCATTCTTTCGTAAGTCTATCTTTTTCATAAGAAATTTGAGGTCCAACCAAGATAATCGCGCTACCTTCGGCATTGCCTTTTAGGTTTGATGCACTAAAGGCGTCGCAAGTCACATTTTTATAACCTTTCTCTTCAGCAGCCTGTTGGATTTTTTTGCAGAGCAGTGTTGTAGACATTCCGGCCGCACATGCTAATGTAATTTTCATGGGCACAGCCTCCATTATTTTAATCGAAGTATAACCCATAGTAATGATTAATTCCACTATTGTCAAGTGGAAATTTATTACTAATACATTATTCTGGTACGAGAGATAGTTATAGAAAAATGGCAAATATCAATCAAATTTTGGCTTTAAATATTAAAACTCTTAGGAAAAAATGGTGTTTTACTCAAGAAAAGCTCGCGGAAGTTGCTAATCTCTCCACCCAATCGATAAGTGTTATTGAAGGCTGCCGCACTTGGGTAAGTGATAAAACATTGGAGAAACTTGCAAAAGCCTTAAATGTGGAAATTTTTCAGCTTTTTATACCACAAAATGAGAATGAAGAACCTACATTGCATTTTTACAACCGGCTCTTGGAACTGCGTACATTAATAAAAGAAGATGTGGATAAAAGACTGGATCAATTTTATATATCAGAAAAATCAATATCTTAGTTGCAGAGCCATAACTACGCTATATATAGAGTATGCTAAAAGCAGGAGCACTAAATAATTTCCAAATACTTGGAAATTATTTAATTAACTCCTATCTCTTGCAAAGACTTTCTTTGTTTTTCTGTATATATATTTTGCACTATGGTCATATTAGATGCTCGTTGGGTAAGTAAAGCTTTTTCAATCATGTTGATACCGGGTGAGCGGAGGGTATTATATAGACGAGTTCTGTGAGCTAAACATGCAAGGTGGAGGGCATCCTTGGGAAAGCCTTGTACCCGATATTTGCGACTGTTTGGCCATGTGGTTTCTGCTGCTTTGTACTTAACAGGATCCTCTACTGTTTCTAGGCATCGGAAAGCATCAGAAAAACTTTGGAGTGCTTGAGTCAGGCTACTTATGGTATGGGTATCGCTCTCACTGCAAAAACGGAGTTCTTGTTCGAGAAACGCTTCTTCAGCAATCATAATTATTAATGGGTCTAATGTTGATAAGGCTTGTGAAAAGGCTTTCGATGCACCGGCTACTCCTTCTTCATATGATATTCGCCCTTCATGTTCTTGACCATTTGTACTTAAACCTTTTCGACCTCTATCAATCCTGGCTGCACCGGAAAAAATACTACTTAGTAAGCCAGCCGGGACCATATTCAGCTTCCGCTTCCGATAGATTCCATCCGGTTTCAAGCAAGGCCTTAGCACCCAAACGCTTTATAGCCCACTTTGCCAGATATGGGGGTAGGGGTATTGATTTTTCTAGTTTCATAGCTTCTTCGAATTTACCTTGCTTCTCTAACTCAATGGCTTTATTTCCGATTGCCAGTTTTTCATGTAAAGTCATTACTTCAGACATGAGATTCTCCTTGGGCTCAGTATAATAGATCACTAATTATTTAACAAGGAAAACCCTTTATTGAGTTTACTTCCAAACACCTGCTTAATAGCCCCTGCAATCACTATGCCGATCGCAAATCCATTGAAGGCATGGAGCAAATTAGCCTGCTCATCAAAAGCATGGCTAGCAATCCTCGCAATGGCGAACAATATCCACCCGATAATTAATAATCGATTGATCTGTAAATTTCTCACATCAATACCCTCTTAAACCTTAAGCTTATAGTATAAAAACAAAACTCCGCGAACGCTAATCACGAAAAAGCATGCTGCCATCAGGGTAAAAAATACAGTGGTATTAATACTTCCTGATACTGCAGTACCAACCGCAAGCCCGTAAATAATAAAATTCATTCCTGTTGCGCAAGAATTCTGTCGTATAAACAGCTTTCGCTCGTCTGTTTCGGAAATATGCAGTTGTTTTAAACGGTCAGGATTACGAATTGCCCTAATATTTCTGATGATATAAAACAATAGAACCCCGAATAATCCCATAATTAGACCAAACTGAAAACCGGAAACTAAATCTTGTGTAGATCCGGGTAAGGATCCGGCTTCAAAATATCTGCTGCTTAAACTGAACACTCCGCAGGCAAAGAATAACTTTGCCGCAAGTAAAACCTGCCCGAACTTCAGTTTTTTCTTGAAATTTTCCATTTAAATCTCCTCCACTTCCGAGAAGTCAAAGACTTCTTCAATTGATTTGTCAAAATACCTGGCAATTTTATACGCAAGCACCAAAGATGCCGTATACTTCCCCACTTCTATCGATGTAATCGTTTGACGAGTTACACCGACAGCAAGGGCCAGTTCCTCCTGCGAAAGTTTATTCTGCTTTCGCAGTTCAGGTATTGATGTTTTCAAACCATCACCTCCCTGCATAGTTTGCTTTGCATTTTTAGTATAGCGTGCTTTGCATTTTATGTCAAGTAAACTTTGCAAACATTTAGCCCAAAATACCAAAACAAAATACCCCAAAAAACAAAAATAAACTACCCCAAATTACTTAAAATTTCTTGACAAAAAATGCCTCTTTTGATATGCTAAAATTAGAGAATGAAAGCCGATTATTTGCCCAGAATTGTTGATACACTGCTTAAAGAGCGTCTGGACTCTATAGGAGCCGTGTTAATTGCAGGCCCCAAGTGGTGCGGAAAGACTACTACTGCAGAACAGCAGGCAAAGAGCGTATTAAAATTGCAAGACCCTGATAAAACAAAGGCATATCTGGCAACAGCCGAGGTCAAACCTTCACTTTTACTTAACGGAGAAAATCCCAGGCTGATTGATGAATGGCAAATGGCCCCTGTTTTATGGGACGCAGTAAGAAGCGCAGTAGATATACGCGGTGAAACAGGACTTTTTATACTTACAGGTTCAACAACTGTTGATGAATCGACAATTATGCACTCAGGTACAGGACGTATCTCCCGTATAGTCATGTATCCAATGAGTTTATATGAATCAGGAGAATCAAACGGAAAGATTTCTTTAAGCGCTTTATTCGAAAATCCGGAGTTGGATATTGATGGTATCACTACTAATTTAACAATAGAAAATCTAGTCTTTGCAACTTGCCGCGGTGGTTGGCCATCAAGCTTGAGCAGGAAAACAGAAAAAGCAATGCTTTTCGAAGCACAGAACTACCTTGCCAATATCTGTGATAGCGATGCTTCATCTATAGATGGAATTAAAAGAAGTCCAGAACGAGTAAAAGCTGTTATTCGATCTTATGCAAGAAATATCTCTACCCTTGCCACAAATAAAACAATACATGGTGATGTATCATCAAACTATATTGATATTTCGGAGCCTTCTCTATTCTCATATTTAAACGCATTGGAAAGGCTTTATGTGATTGAAGACATCCCTGCATGGCAACCATCTATACGTTCGGCAACTACAATACGCTCGGCAAAGAAAAAATCATTCGTAGATCCATCTATTGCAGTTGCTGCTTTATCACTGTCTCCTGAAACGTTATTAATGGACCTTAATACATTTGGCTTTCTATTTGAGTGTCTGTGCAATAGAGATTTAAAAATTTATTCCTCCGCCATAGGGGGGCGTGCATCTTATTACCGCGACAGATATGGTATGGAAGCAGATTGTGTATTACATCTGGCAGATGGTCGTTATGCTCTTATTGAGATCAAGCTTGGAAGCCGAGAGATCGAAGAAGGTGCAGCTCGCCTGGTTAAACTAAAAAACCTTATTCATAAGGCAAATAACGAAAAAGAGGCCAAACATCGCGAACCGGATCTACTTATCGTGATTACAGGCGGGGAAATGGCATATACAAGAAATGACGGTGTTAAGATTATCCCAATCGGAACACTTAAAAACTAACCAACTCCCCGGAACCGGTGGTTGATCTACGTATCCGGAGCAAGAAGGTCTATGGGTTTTTAACCCACAGCCTTCTTTAACTCTTCCACCTTATCAGTCTTCTCCCAGGTAAACTCGCTCCGGCCAAAGTGACCGTATGTGGCAGTCTTCCTGTAAATCGGAAGCCAAAGCTTTAAGGTTTGGATAATGCCTGAAGGAGAAAGGTCAAATACCTTAAGGATTCCCGCTTCAATTTTTCTCTCATCAACCTTACCTGTGCCGAAGGTATCCACCATGACCGAAACCGGGAAGGGCACGCCTATCGCATAGGCTAACTGAATCTCGCAGCGGGCTGCGAGTCCTGCTGCAACAACATTCTTTGCAACATAGCGAGCAGCATAGGCAGCCGAACGATCAACCTTGGTCGGGTCTTTCCCTGAAAAGGCGCCGCCTCCGTGACGGCCCATGCCTCCGTAGGTATCCACGATAATCTTTCGGCCGGTTAGGCCTGAGTCGCCTGTCGGGCCGCCGACAACAAAGCGGCCTGTGGGGTTTACATAGTACTTGGTATTTTTATCCAAAAGGTTCAACGGCTCAAGAACAGGCTTGATTATCTGCTCGATAACAGTAGACTCAATTTCCTTATGTGAAACATCAGGATCATGCTGATGCGAGATAACAACAGCATCAATACGGGCAGGCTTATAGCCCTTATACTCAACGGTTACCTGGCTTTTGGAATCGGGCCTTAACCATTTTATTGTTTTATCCTTTCGGAGTTTCGTTGCATGCTTTAAGAGCTTATGTGCAAGGGTAATCGGAAGGGGCATTAACTCCTTGGTTTCGTTACACGCAAAGCCGAACATCATGCCCTGATCACCTGCACCTACTTTACCCTGGTACTTCTTTAATCCGGTACCTGAAACCCCCTGACTAATATCGGGAGATTGACTGTGGATCATATTTAAAACAGCCATGGAATTATAATCAAGACCATAATCCGGATTATCATAACCTACATCTTTAACCACCTGACGTACAATTTTCTGTAAGTCTACAAAGGTCTTTGTGGTAATTTCCCCGCCTACAAGGACTAGGGACGTAGAGGCAAAAGTCTCGCAGGCAACCCTGCTCTTAGGATCATCTTTAAGACAGCTATCCAAAACTGCATCGGATATCTGATCACATAACTTATCGGGGTGGCCCTCTCCTACAGATTCGGAGGTAAAAAAATAATGTTGGTCTTTCATTTCGCTATTGTAACTGTAATATCATTATCGTTCAAGCGCAAAGAACAGAGTGCGTGCCGGGTTATTGGCGTCAAGCGTTAAACTCTTGGACAAAGCTAAGACTCATTGCCTTATCCACGGGCAGTGCAAGGATCAACCCTTGTGCCTTGCTGTTAAGACCATGGGCCTCGGAAACTGCCTTCAAGATTGCGTCCTTTTTATCCTTTCCTGTCAACATTAAGACAACTTCTCTCTCTTCCTGTACAACTATTCCAAAAAACTTTACCGCTCCTTCGTGAACCCTGCCCCTTGCATTAATTATAGTGCCGCCTGAGGCACCGGCTTTCCTTGCAGTGTTCATGAAATCATCACTAAATCCCCTATTAATAACTGAATAAATCAGGGTATGAGGGAAGCCGCCTCCGCGCCTATTGCCTGTCTGGATTTCCTCAACGAGTTTAAAAGCCTGCAGTATCGGGCTGTTTATTGCCGAAAGGGGGATGGAAAGAGCAATTCCTGCACCTTGCCTGTTTGCGCCAAGTTTTTTTCGTATGTTTTTTAGCAATTCAGGGATCTTGACAGGCTGTTCGATGCAGGTAATTACAGCCTTATCGGCTGAGCCAATCCCCAAGAGATCGATAACTTCGGAAGTAGCTGTTCCCCTGCCTTTCTGAATAAAATAGACCAGTACCTTTTCTTCTTCGAATGCACTGAAAATTATCTGAAAAATATTCCACTCAACAATAAACATAAGTAAATTGAGAGTAGGAGCTACCGGCTTTGCTATTTGCTCTTCGGGAGTTGCTTGAGTTGATAGGGGGCGTTTAAAAAAATTCCGGATAAATTTTTTCATTATCTTTCCTCCCTAAGAATGATAATCTCGTTGAAATCGAGTATCCTGTCCACTTCTACCATGGCGCTTGCGGCATGGCTAACCTTCAATTGATGGAATAGGCCCATCAATTGAATAATAACAGGAGGTGTCATTGCAACAATTGTAACGATGCCAATTGCGAATAACATGAGGTCGCGGCCCGAACCGTCTGCAACACCCATAGCAATGGGCAGTAGAAATGTGGCGCTCATAGGACCGGTACAAACAGCTCCTGAATCAAAGGCAACTGCAGTGAAAATCTTAGGAACGAAAAAGGAGAGAGCAAGGGCAAATAAATAACCCGGGATAATTATCCAAAGCAACTGGATGCCAAAAAGAATTCTCATCATTGCAAGGGCAACAGCCACACCCATGCCGATTGCGAGTCCCCTATACATCATCTTCGTAGTAATCGCACCGCCTGAAATTTCTTCAACCTGTTTTGTAAGAACATGGACTGCAGGTTCTGCTGCTACGATAAAATAACCGATTAAGCCGCCAAGCGGAATCAGGACCCAGCCAAAGGTTGATGCTGCAAGCTCAGAGCCAAGGAGCTGGCCTACGGGAATAAAGCCCACATTCACACCTGTAAGAAAGACAACAAGGCCAATGAGGGTATAGATAAAGCCTATCAAAATACGCCGGAGTTGATGTCTGCTATAGCGGCGCGATTTAAGCTGTAATAATAAAAAGCAAAAAAGTATCACTCCCATTGCCATTGATACTTCTCTTAGCTGCCCCGGCAAAACGGAAGTAAAGGCACCTGCAACGTCCTGGGAAGTATCCACTTCCCTTACAAGCATCAGCCCCATGTCCATACTCGCAGGCTCGTAGAAAATGCCAAGAAGAAGCATCGAGATAACCGGTCCTACAAGGACAAGGGCTACAAGCCCGAAGCTATCCTCAACAGAACCCTTATCACTACGCACTGATGCAAGACCAAGTCCTATTGCAAGGACAAAGGGTACTGCGATTGGGCCGGTGACTACAGAGCCTGATTCAAAACCGACAGGAATGAAAATATCAGGGTTAAAATATGCCAGGATAAAACAAACGAGATAAGAAATAATCAGCAGAGTGGAAAAACGAATTCTAAAAAGGGTGCGCAAAATTGCAAGAACAAGATAAAACCCAACCCCCACGGCAACCGTAAAAATAATAAAGAAGTATGGAATTGCACTAATCTGATGGGCAAGTACCATCAAAGAGGGCTCTGCAACTGTTATCATTATCCCCATTGCAAAACCTACAAGGATAATCAAGAACAATCTTGAGCTCTTGGTCATTTGAACTCCGATACCCTCACCCATTGGTATCATTGCCATATCAACACCAAGAGAGAAAAAACCCATCCCGATAATCAGCAGGGCAGCACCGCCCAAAAAGAGCATCAAGGTTCCTGTAGGTATTGGCACCAAAACTATGCTTATAAGAATCACAATAACAGTAATTGGAAGCACCGATAAGAAAGCTTCCATTATTTTTTCTTTTAGGATTTTATTCATTCTTCATTCCTACGACATCATCAACAGGCAAAGAATAAATTATCCCGTGAGCCTTTGTATTAAGACCATGGCTTGCAGTCAGGGCCTGCATCATCTGAACCCTTTTCTCCCTGTCTACAAGCAAGAGGATAATCTCTTTTTCATCATGACCGGATATATCGAAGAAGCTGGCCGCTCCCTCGTGCGCAAGACCCCGTGCATTCATTATCGTACCGCCCGATGCACCTGCCTCCCTTGCAGTATTCACAAGATCATCACTAAACCCCTGATTAACAACCGCAATAATCATATCCTGAGAAATTACATTATCTTTTTTTTCCATGTACCGGAATTATAAAAGATAAGCAAAAGATAGTAAAGAACAGGTAGCGTAGAGCCGGTTTAAGGGTTATAGTTAAAGCATGAGCAGAATAGGAAAAAGATTGATAGGGGCAGCGATCCCCGTGGCAGCCCTTAGAACGGAAAAAAGCATAGGCGTCGGAGAGTTCTCTGACCTTGGCGAATTCGGTGCATTATGCGTAAAAATGGGCATAGGGCTTGTGCAGATTCTCCCCGTAAACGATACCGGCTACCAGAGCTCCCCCTATAGCGCCCTAACAGCTTTTGGCCTACATCCCCTTTACCTGCGAATAGGTGATATCTCGGGGACTTCAGGATATGAAAAAGAGATAGCGGCAATGCAGAAAAAGTTCAACTCTGCAATACGATTCTCTCATGGAGATATACTCAGAGCGAAACTTGATCTTCTAAGAAAAATCTATAAGGATAATGCAAAGAAAATTTCAAGCTCCTCAAAACTGAAAACCTGGATAGAAGAAAACCAATGGATAAAACCTTACGCCGTTTTTCGAAGCCTAAAGGAAGCTAATAACGAAAAAAGCTGGAAGGAATGGGACGAATACCGTGAAATCGATGCCGAAGGCATTGCCGCTCTCTGGAACGAGCCTTCCCGAAAGGAGGAAAACCTCTTCTGGGCCTGGGTTCAACAGAATCTGGACATCCAGTTTTCTCATGCAGCCTCACAGTTGGAGAGCCTTGGGATACTTCTTGAGGGGGATCTTCCAATTTTAATGAATGATGATTCCTGCGATGTTTGGGCCCATACCGAAATCTTTGATATTAACCAATCGGCAGGCGCCCCCCCCGATATGTATAGCCCCGAAGGTCAAAACTGGGGCTTCCCCACCTATAATTGGCAGGCCCAATCCCAAGATGAGTATACATGGTGGAAAGCTCGTCTAAAGGCTGCAGAAAAGTACTATAAAGCCTATCGAATCGACCATGTTCTCGGCTTTTTCCGCATTTGGGCCTCAAGAAAGGAAGATATTTCTGCTGCTCAAGGGCGATTTATCCCTTATTTACCTATAGTTCCAAAGGATTTTATCGATCTAAAGTATGATGAAGGCAGAATACGCTGGATCTGCGAGCCTCATATACTTACGGGAGATGTTTGGGATGCTCTTAAAGAAGGTTGGGGCGGCCAATACAGTGAAGATGAACTTAGTACTGCCGCAAACAGAGTCTTTGACCAGGTCCTATTCAGGGTTGGAGATGAAGAACTCTGGCTTTTCAAGAAATGGATAAGGGGCGAGAAGGATATTTTAAATCTTGATATTCACCATGCAGCAAAAACCTTTTTATTAAAGAGATGGACAGACAGGATCCTATTTGAGCATGAAAAAGACCAATTTTTCCCCGTATGGTACTATAAGGACTCAAACGCATATATTTCCCTGCCAAAGGCAGACAGGGAGGAGCTGGATAAACTGGTAGAAAAAAGGCTCACTGCCTCAGAAAAAATCTGGGAAGCAGAGGGCAAACGCCTCCTTTCAATGCTGACAGTCTCAAGTCCTATGCTGCCCTGTGCAGAAGACCTCGGTGCAGTCCCCGCCTGCGTGCCGCAAGTGCTGACCCAGCTCAATATCCTCGGGCTCAGGGTGGTGAGGTGGCACCGTGACTGGGGCGCCGAAGGCCAACCGTATATCCCCTTCGAGGACTACCCTGAGCTTTCAGTTTGCACCCCCGCAGTGCACGACTCTTCCTGCCTAAGGGAATGGTGGGACACGGAGGCAGATCAACAGGCTTTCTGCAGTTTCATAGGCGTTCCATCCCTTCCCAGGGTCTATAACCCGGGTAGTGCAAAGACCATCCTTTCGCGTATTGCAAGTGCCGCCTCAAGATTCCGTGTCTTCCAGATTCAAGACTTTCTTCACCTTTCCAACCGCTGGTACGCCGCAGACCCTGCCTCAGAGAGGATAAACGTGCCGGGCACAACGAACGACTTCAACTGGACCTACCGTCTGCCCGCAAACATCAGCGAGCTGGCCAAGGACGAGGACCTTATCCGCGCAGTCTCCGAGCTCGCTGCAGTCAAGCCTGCTGTGAAGAAAAAGCCAAATCGTTCGCCTAAAAAGTGACAAATCGTTGACTTAAAAATGTCCAAATCGTTAACTTACAGAAGGGCAAATCGTTGACCTATAAGTGTCCAAATTGTTGACTTTCAGAGGGGTAAATCGTTGACTTTCAAATAGGAAAATAGTATAATTAACCTATGGTCGGGCATTATGATAGGTTGATTGAGCCTTATTTAGTGAATTTAATGAAAGACTTCCCTGCTATTGCCATCGATGGCCTTAAAGGCGTTGGCAAAACTGTATCTGCAAAGAGAATAGCAACAACGGTATTTGAACTGGACAAGCCAAGGGATTTTGATCAGATAAATAATATCCCGGATACCCTCATCTCAAATACCCCGCCGGTTCTTATTGATGAATGGCAAAGAATACCCTCAGTCTGGGATTTTATCCGCCGTGCTGTAGACGACGGTGCTAAACCGGGTACATTTCTCCTTACAGGCTCAATTACAAGCACAGATACCAACTTGCATTCAGGTGCCGGGCGAATTATCAAGAGAAAGATGTACCCCTTATCACTTGCCGAAAGGGGCATTGAGAAGCCTTGTGTCTCCATAGCGGAGCTTTTCTCTGCCGGGAGTCCCTTTTCAACAGAAATATCGGGCAAAACAGATGTAGGGAGTAGAGAGTATATATACGAAATCTCGGCATCGGGCCTCCCTGAAATACGTAATTTCTCAATTGAAAACAGGAAAATTGCCCTGGAATCGTATTTCGCGAATATCCTATCCCACGATTTCCGTCAGCAAGGCATAAGGATAAGGCAACCGGAAACCCTGCTGCGCTGGCTTAGAGCATATGCCACCGCCATTTCCACAGATGCGCTCTATACAGAGATACTTGACGCTTCAACAGCAGGGGAGGCAGACAAACCCGCTGCAAAGACAACTATTTCATATCGTGAGGCCCTTGAGAACTTATGGCTCTTGGACGAGCTAATGCCCTGGGTTGATGGTGAAGGGTTTTTCACAGGGTTAAAACTATCACCAAAGCATTATCTGGCTGACCCTGCCTTCGCTGCATACCTTCTTGGCCTCGATGAGACAATTATGATTGGAGGAACCGGCTGGCCGGCAGGCACAGAAAGGTTTGATGCAAAATACGGAAGCATAATCGGCAGGCTTTTTGAATCTCTAGTCCATCTAAGCCTAAATACCTATGCCATGATAAACAATGCAAAACTCTTTTTTCTAAAGACTCATAAAGGGGATCGTGAAATCGATTTCATTATCCGGAAAGATTCAAAAGTAATTGCCTGCGAAGTAAAGTTCGCCCCCACAGTTGATGCCGCCGACGGCAGGCACCTGAGATGGTTCATGGAGAAAGTCGGCAGCAGTTGCATAGATGCAATGATAATAACCACAGGCGGGGTCGCATACAGGCGCAAAGACGGGATCGCTGTTGTGCCTGCGGCCCTGCTTGGGGCTTAGAGTTGAAGGGGGGTAAAATATGTCATTAGTTCGTAAGCAGATACCATTGAGCGAATTTGAAAATGAAGCTCTTGCAGGCAGAAAGGGAATAAGTCTAATTTTCCGCTTGCCCTTTCCCATTATGCGCAAGATACTATTAAGAAAAATAGAAATATTCCGCAACCCACAGGGCATTGCTTTGCCAATTATCCCTGATTGTAACAATGAAATTTCTTATAAAAAAATAGAGATAAAAGGCGCGCATAACCCTGTTGGAATTAGTATTTATGAGCCCAAGTCTTCCGGCAGTGTCGACAGGTCACTATTTTTATTTATCCACGGCGGGGCCTTTTTAGGCGGCGACTCGCAGATTAACGAAGGGCTAATGCGTTTAATCGCAGATAGAACCAACGCGATTACCGCCGCTGTTGATTACAATGTATCACCGGAAGTACAGCACCCCGTTCCCTTAAACGAATGCCGTGAAGCTCTGCAGTATCTCCTTGATAACTACCCCATAAATAATCGTCTGATCTTTCTTGCAGGGGATTCTGCGGGAGGCAACCTGGCCGCTGCTCTTACCTTAAAACTGATAGACGAGGGTGGCCCCGTGCCAAGGGGACAGATTTTACTTTATCCTGTCTGTGACCTCGCAAGATTGGACAGGGAGAGTTACCTCCAAAAGGGAAGAGAATACTTTATTTTAAGAAGGGTCATGCTGGTCTCCCGCAGTGTTTACCTTTCCGATAAGAAGAGCCGGAAGTCTCCCTATGTCTCACCGATTTATGCGAACTTTGACAAGGCCCAGCCGGATGCACTTTTATTGATTGCAGAGAGAGACCCCCTGCGAAGCGATGGCCTTGATTACGGAGAAAAGCTTCGGCAGGCAGGCGGATATGCCCGCACAGTGCTTTACGAAGGCTCTTTCCATGCATTTATAAACGATCTGCGCCGTTCCGATATTGCCGATGATGCTGCCGAGGAAATTATAATGTTCATCAATGAACGGATCTCTTAAGTACCCCCTAGTTCTCCTGTACCAAAACAAGCCGCACATGGCTGCCTGTAAGAAGCTCCGCGGCAATCCTCTGTATGTCTGCATGCCTTACAGCCCTCTGTAGGACGGGCCTATTATTAAGCCGGCTCAAGGGGGCGTTAAAAATCACGGCAGAGTTGGCGTAACTCTGGGCAAGGAAGGAGTTAATCTGTATGGATTCCTCGTGGCTTTGCATCAGCGCTTCCACGGCCTTCTCGAAGACAGAGTCGTCAATTTCGCCGCGGGCAATCTTGCGGAATTCCTCGACTGCTGCAGCGCTAAGCTCTTCAATGCGTCCGGGATCTGTTACAAAGAAAATTCCTCCCGAAAGCTCTGAAGTGGGCATTGGAGAGAGAGAGACCCATGAAGAAATTGCATAAACACCGCCAAGGGCTTCCCGTATCTCATCAATCATTACTATATCAAGATAATCACTAAGAACTGCAACTGCTGCAGCATTTTCTTCCGAATAGGCTAAGGGCCTATACCATACCTCATAAATAGTACTGCGCTCTTCCCTGCCCCTGCGTATTTCCCTGTCAACTTCGGCAGGGCGCATCGGATTGATATTTGCCCATTGATTGAAGGCTGAGGAAGGCGGAATTGAAGCAAGATAAGTTTCAATCAGGGGGCGCATAAGGGCCGGGGTCAAGTTCCCTGCAAAAACAAAGGTATAATCAGAAGGGTTAAGGCTTGCATGCGCAAAAGCCATTGCGGCATTACCGTCAAATCTATTGAGATCCTCTACGTTCATCGGATGGTAACGGGGATTCCCGTGAGTTACCCTCGTTATTTCTCTTCTGAAAAACACATCGGGATCATTCTCTTGACCTATCAGCCGGGATCTCGCCTGATCGAGCATGGCATTTACTGCCTGCGCATCGTAGCGGGGCTGTGTGAAAAACAAATGAAGCATTTCAAAAAGAACTTGAATATCATTTGTGGCAGAACTGCCCTGGAAACCTCTTAAGTGATTCTGGGTCCAGAAGGACATGGACACCTGCCTGTCAAGGAGCATCCTTGTCAGCTCAGGACGTGAAAAGCTGCCAAGGCCCGATACATTCAGCACCTCTGCAGCAAAGGCAGCAGAAATGTCTATCTCGGCAGGGACATCGAGAATGCCTCCCCTTGCCTGTGCGAAAAAGCTAATTTCGTTATTTCTATGTGTCGTTTCAAGCAAGATGACCTCGGCACCGTTCCCCAACCTGATACGCACTGCCCCCGTTTCGTGGTCTGTCGTTTCGGACACAATAACACCGGGTGAAGGAACCCTCGATAAAAGTTCTCCCTGAGCCCTTTCATCGGTTGGACGGGCAATTCTTGCCCTGCTCGCAGAGGCTGCTATCATTCTTACATCATCTGAACTTGGAAGATTTCCAATTTCTGAATCGGGGGCAGTAACGATTACCGTAAGATCATCTTCGGCAAAATATCCTGCTGTTACTCTGTTAATCTCCCTTAGAGTAATCCCGGGCAGCAGTCTCATAAGGGCATCGAGTTCCCATTCCAAATCAGGGAATGCCCTGTCATTCAAGAAATGACGAGTAAGTGCATTTGTATGAAGGCTTGAATGTTGCCTGTCCCTTTCGGTAACCATTTGCTCCATATAGGCAATAAGGCCGGTCGTCGCAGTATCAACTTCTCCTTGAGTAAAGCCGTAGCGCGAAAGAGTCTCTTTGAGCATGAACATCTCATTCACTGTTTCTGTAACCATGCCTGTCTTTGGAACGGCCTGCAGGGCAAAGAACCCTGATGAATAACCGTAATTAACCAAGCCGGAAGCAGCTCCGGTATAGGGCGTTTCTACTCTTAGAGATGCCTCCTCGAAACGAAGGGAGAGCATGACTGAAATAAGGGTATCAATTATGCCTTCCCTATAAGTAATAAGGTTCTGTTCTCGCCCTCCGGGGAGGCGCTTCCAATAGAGAGTCACAAGGGACCTTGTAAGTTCATCATCAGTGATAATTAGGGATTCAAGGCTGCCTCTCTGAGGCCTTCTTAAATCGTGGCGGGGGCGCTCAAAGCCGTTTGAGGTCCCGGTGTGCGTGCCGGCCCGATTCGGAAAGTGCTGCTCAAGGCTTGCTTCAAGATATGCACCATCAAAGTCACCAACGATGATTATGGCCATGTTTTCAGGCCTATACCACCTTTCGTAATAACCTTGAAGCTGCTCTGCTGTAGCAGTCTCCAATACAGATAAAAGGCCTATCGGATGCCTTTCTGCATAAAGCGAGTCCCTGAAAAGAACAGGGAATATCTCCCTGCTCGTTCTTTCTCCCGCTCCCTGCCTAAAGCGATATTCTTCAATTACAACAAGCCTTTCAAGATCAACTTCTTCAGGGTCAAAGGTGATAGCTCCCGACCAGTCATCGATTACAGCCATGGCCATTTCCGGGACTATCCTAAAGCCGCCGGGTCCGATTTCCGTGGGTACCTCAATGCCGTAGACGGTTTCATCAAAGGAGGTCCAGGCATTTATTTCGGGGCCAAAGCGCATCCCAAGGGAGCGCAGGTAGTTTATCAAGTCGAATTTGGGGAAACGAGCAGTGCCGTTAAAGGCCATATGCTCCACAAAGTGGGCAAGCCCCCTCTCTTCTTCGGTCTCAAGAACCGAGCCTGCATCGACTGCAAGGGTTAAAAATGCCCTGCCTTCCGGCCTTGAGTTCTCGAGTATATAATAGCGCATCCCCGACGAAAGGACGCCGCTTCTTACATCATCTCTGAATGGTATCGGGTCGGATGCCCTGCCAAGGCCGCTTGAGTTTACCCTTGATGCACCCCCTGCACAGGAGGAGAGAACCGATAAAACAAGAAAAATTGCCGCTAAAATGGCAGCTATACGCTTATGTTTCATGGTAAAATGATACCATAATGCAAAAAAATATGTTAGTATTAGAGTTAAGTATATGTAAAAGGCGGAATAAATGAAGTTGATTACTCGTTCAGATTTCGATGGACTTGCCTGCGGGGCACTCCTATTGCATTTGGGCATGGTTGATGATTGGCAGTTTGTCCATCCAAAGGATATCCAAGATGGACTTGTTAAGGCTACAGATAATGATATTCTTGCAAATATACCCTATATTCCGGGCTGCAAGGTCTGGTTCGACCATCATTCCAGTGAGGCTGAGAGACTCGGTAAGTCGACATTCTTTGAAGGGGTTTCCCGAAGGGCGCCAAGCTGTGCAAGAGTGGTCTATGAATATTATGGAGGAGACGAAAAACTTGGCCATTTTGCAGAAATGGTTCACTATGCAGATAAAATTGATTCTGCTGACCTTACAATCGAAGAAATAAAAAACCCGAGCGGCTGGATACTCCTCGGCTTCATTATGGATCCGCGTACCGGCCTTGGCAGATTCAGAAACTTTACAATAGGTAATTATGATTTAATGAAGGAACTTGCCCAAGCCTGTGCAAGTAAGAAAATTAATGAAATTATGGCAATGCCAAATGTAATCGAAAGAAAAAATGCCTATTTTGAGCAGGAAGCATTATTTTTAAAGATGCTGGAAAAGCATGTAAAATCAGATAAAAATGTGATAATAGCCGATTTTCGCGGCCTTGAAACAATACATGCAGGCAATCGCTTCTTGATTTACACCCTATACCCCGAGCAAAACATCTCTGTCACACTTATGGACGGGAAGGCCAAGCAGAACTGCGCTATAACTGTGGGTTATAGTATCATAAATAAAACTGCTGCTGTTGATGTTGGCAGCATGCTTCTACAGTATGGCGGAGGGGGCCATAATCAGGTTGGTACCTGTCAGGTTGAATATGAAAAGGCTGATAAAATACTTGCCGAGATCGTGGAGAAGTGTAAAACCGGTTAAAGGTCGCTTTAAAAAGCGGTGAAAATTCCGTCTCTTAAGCCTCGAGAGAAAGCTGCCCTGTTAGAGAGGGAGCCGGTAGGAAGCGGTAAATTCTGTCTTGATACTATAATACCCCTGCCTCCGTCATAAAGCTCTACATTGATACTGCCGTCTCCACCGGTGCTTAAACGTAAGGTATAGCGGGCATCTCCGTCGATGGGCATAAGGCCGGATTTGCCTGCTGCTCTGATTAAAACCCTCCGAATGTCCGCAGCATCGCCTGAAACTTCGATTTTAACAGGAAGCCTAATGCCGTTCTTGAGCAGGCCGCCGCGGTTAATCGCAAAAAGCCTTTCTGCCGCATCCAGCCTTTCTGCCCTTCTGCCCCTTAAAGCAATTTCTGTATATGCATCGGAAATTTTATCTCTCTCCCATATCGGATCAAATTCTTCATTAATAATTCTATAGAGGGTATCGATAAGGGCCCTGCTATTGCGTGTAACACGGCTTAATTTTAAATCGTAGTAGGGTGCTGAAAGCGGAATTATCGGCTCTTCAATGGCCCTCGCTCTTATAAGATAACTCCTTGCCCGCCTTGGATATCCTTCGAAGGCATTTGCATACTGCAGTAATGCATCCAGATCAGGCCCTGCACCAACCCCATAACCATCACCCGAAAGGCGACTATACTTTCTAAATAGATGTGTATGTACCGCAGCGAAATATCTATAGGAGACCTTCCTGAAAATAGACTGCACCAGTTCTCTTAAACTCCCCGGATTCGAGAAGCTTTCCGCTTTCAAAAGACCTGAATAGGAGTCCACTAAAATCTCGTGGACATCCCGATTATAACGAACAGGGTCAATGCCGTAATTCATCATCCACGACTGATCTTGGTTCTCAAGACAGTCCCTTGCATAAAGCACAGCTTCTATAAGGCGGCCTCCTATTTGAAAGGCATGTGCAAGGTTTAATTTAGAGAGGGGAGATCTGTCCATACCAAAGGCAAGCATGAACTCCTCGTAGGCACTTGATAAATCCATTCTCCGAAGATATAACTCTCCGCGAGCAAGCCTCCCTGATGAGCGGTTCATTGCCGCAAGAGATTCAGTTGTGCAGTCAAAGGCAAGATCAAATTGATAAAACCTGCTTTCCAAAATAGAAAGATTATAATAGCTCAAGGCAAGGAAAAGCCTGTCCCCGAAAAGTTCCGCCTCTCTTATCGATTCAAGATATGCATCCCTTCCGGCCTCATAACGAAACATGCCCGAGTAAATTGTCCCAAGGAGCATTGAAAAATCCATGTTATCACCAAGCTCCGAAATGGCTTTTAGAAGCAGATGTTCAGCTTCTTCAAGCCGATGAAGCTTAAAATACATCCACGCAAGACTGCCAATAACTTCCCTGTTATTATTATCCAATTCTAATACCTGCTCGTAATATTCGGCAGACAATTCATTCAAGTTGAGATATCCGGCCGTATTTGCAAGCTGTAAAATTAAATCTCTGTTATGCGCATTTATTTGCTCTGCTCTGCGATACTCATCCCATGCAAGGTGGAATAACCTCCGGTTATAGTAAAGGTTCCCCAAAGACCAATTAAACCGAAAGTCATCGGGGTATTCTCGTGCACCTTCCGACAAAAGCTCAATCGCCCTCTCCCAATTTTCTGCGAACCTTGCAGTCATTGCACTTTCAAAAAGCATGTCTGCACTTGAAGGCCCCTCGTCCTGTGCGATGCTTCCAAGTGTGACGACTAAGAACAGCAAAAGGATGATAAAGCGTCTTGGTATTTTTTTTAACTCGGCATTGAATTTTTTATAATGATGAGTCATGGTTTTCATGTCGGCGGCAGAATAGTTTTGGGAAAACCTTGCTGCAGCCCCGGCTAAATAAAGCGAATAAACACCGTTAATTTTCTCATCCACTAGCTTGGCCCACTCGCCTTCACCTGCACCATGGTCAGCCTTATGGCCTTTAAGTGCAAGCCGGCGCTTTACATGGGCCCAAAGATAGCCGGCTCTTTTCCTCGGATTAATTCCAAGAAGCGAAAGCAGATAGTATCCCGAACGTATACTTATTAAAAGAAATAGTACCGCTCCCACAATTATATAAAGGCCGCTCCGCGCAAAAAACTCATAAGTAATCCTGCCAATAGCCGCAAGATTCTCTAAAACAGTTGCAGTATCATCCCCCTCCTTCACCCTTAAACCTGAACGATTCTCAAGGATTTCCCTCATCAAACGCTCAAACAATTCAGGAGGCGTTCCCGAAGAGAAAACAAAGTCTTCGCCTTCTGCAAGAATTGGAGTTGTGGGGTCATATTCTATCCAGCCATAATCCGGATACCAAACTTCCGTCCATGCATGTGCCATATCGGCTCTGACAGGAAAATAGTTAAATGCGCCGGTATTAGGGTCCATGGAAAAGCCTGCAGCAACCCTGCTTGGAATTCCAATAGACCTTAGCATAAGGGTAAATGCGAAGGCAAAATAAGAGCAATAGCCTCTTTTGGCCGTAAAAAGAAAGTATTTTAATTGATCTCCGTCAGGCGCAATTCCGGGCCTTAGGCTATACCTATAATCGCCAAATTTGAGCCATTCGTAAACTAATTGAATTTGCTCCCAATATAAGGTATTCGAGCCGATTATATCCCTCGTAAAAGATGCAATAACTTCATCTGCGCCGTAGTAAGTATAAAAAGCATACTCTTCAGGGCTCATTTTAAGAGTCTCAGGTCCGGGACTTCCACTGACTGCATTTATAAGCTCAAAGGTAAGAGCCTGACTCACATGACTGGTAACAGCATAAGCTGCATTAAAAGATGAGGCATCCCAGGTTTCAAAGGGAATTATTTCTCTTGGTGCATTCATTCCGATAAAGGCACCGGAATCAAAGTTAACAATGTAATACTCTTGTTCCTTTATACTGAATGTTGAAAACTCTTCCATTGGAAGCAGGGTTGGCCTATTGGGAAGGCGCTGAGGATGTGCAGCCTCGTCAATGTCATCCGCCCTATAGAAGCCCTGCCTTTCATTATATCCGGATAGCGTGTAACGGCGCAGAAGCAAATTAGAAAAATCAAGTTCCTTTCTTACAATTAAGACAAGATCATCACTTAGACTTATTTCACTCTCGAGGCGGAGGACTTGAGAAAAATCAAAACGGAATAACCTTGGCTCAAGAAGGCCTCCGCCTCTTTCAATAGCTTGCTCCTGGAACGGCCTGATGAAAAAGACACTTGCAAGTACTATAAGTAAAAAAATCATAATAACCGCCGGCAACTTTTCCCTTATGCGCAGTCTTAACTCTTCCTGCATTGACAACACCAAAGATAGTATCTGCAAAAAGAAGACGAGTGCGAAAATTCCTACCATTAAAATTGGCCAGCGGTAAGCATCTATAGAGGATGCAGGCACTATAATGAAAAGTACCAGAAAAAAAATGTCGGAAATAATTATATCAGCCCTTAGGAAAAGCCTGCTTCTCTTGCAAAAGTAAGTGGAAATTGCAGTCCAATAGAAGGGGAGTAAACCAATAAAATTATTCCTATCCAGATCAAGAAGGAGGGTGTCAAGAAGTATGCCGGAAGCTGCATTATCGGCAAGGATAAGGCGAGGCAGGGCAATAAAAAGGCGAATCGCCTGAGGTATTAGGAAAATTATTATTGCGGCAGGGACCGGTCGAACATTAAAACCATAGAGAATAAAGGCTGTAAAAAGAGCACCGAGCAGGGCGGCAATAAAGATACTTGTATCTGCCATATCCCCCGCAATCAGGCGCAGCTGATAAAGCAGAATAAACAATGCAAGGGTTCTCGGAATAAGGGCTAAAAGCATAGGGCTTATCTTAAATGCCTTATGCTTCATTTTTATCCTCCCTTAAAATTCCGGCTTTCTCTGCGAATACACCGTTTCTTTTATTATAACTCGCTGTACATAACCTTGCTGCATCTTCAAGAGCAATTGCATTATAGCTGTCTGCCCTGTAAAGGAAAACAATTTCCGTTCCTGCCCTTCCGCGTTTTGTGCAGAATGAAGCAAGGGTCCTCTCTTCAGGGTTTCTACCCGGGATTGCAAAGACAAGGACAGGCCTGTCTTCAGGTGGAAGAGGCAGAGCCTCAGTCAGAAAGACCGCGGCAGGCCGTGCAAGACAGGAGGCAAGATCCGAGGCTTCAAAGGCCTTGCCTTCTTCAAGGCCGTAAATTGTTTTACTTCCTGTATAACCAATGCAAACATAGAAGCCGCTTGCAGAAAGCTCTAGGGCTGCAGACAGGACAGACTCGCATAGGAGGTCAACTGCCCTTCGTCCTTCATCAACGGAATAAAGGGAAGGATCAACTTCGGTGTCTATCAAAATAATAGTCCTTGAATGCGGCGGTGATTCAGAATCCTCCTTCCGAATCACAAGCTCCCCAAGCGGAGAATGACTGTAAAGCTTCCAGTTAATCCTCCTTGGATCATCACCCGGATAATAGGGCCTGTGATCAATTAGCTCATCGGTTTTAATTTGCCTGGCCTCATTGCGATGCATTGCGCCGCCCGTTTTCATTTGAAGCACCCTTGCTTCATCAGCAGGGTTGGGAAGAGCAAAGAGCCTGGGGCCTGCGCTCTGCCTCAGTGGAAGGTAAAACCTGAAAAACCCTATAGCATCGAAAATAATAAGACGATCTCTTTCCCCTAAATAAACACCACGCTCTTTTATACAAATCCTACCTGCTTCATCGTCATTCAGATCTGCATAATAACGTATAACACGCCTGTCTTTTGTTTCAATGCATAATTCACAGCGAATATTTACCATAGGAATAGTGCGAAAGCGAATATTCCCCGGCAATAGAGATTTGACAAGAACCTGTGCATCATCACCAATATTCACTTTATCAGGGATTATAGTCATTGCAAGGGAAGCAGATTTTTTTCTATAAAGGAGACCAAGAACCAGTACGCTTAAAAATGAATAAACTAAAACGATAAGGAAAATAGCTCCAAGCAATGTTAAAACAAGCTCAGCTCTTCCTTGCCCCAGGATAAAGGCCAGTGCTGTAATAAGCATGACAAAAAATGCGAGAGTTCCGGGAAGGGGAATTTTAAGTCTTAATCTTATTGAGTCTTGCAAGACAAATTTCTCTTATTAATTTATCGGCCTTAGCTCTCGGATCGCGGAACCTTACTCTATGAGCAAGCACAGGAACAGCCATCAAGAGAATATCTTCATCTATAACATAATCCCTGCCCCGTACAAAAGCCAAGGAACGGGCGCAGGCGAGGAAGTGTAAGGCTGCTCTCGGCGATGCACCAAGAATAAAACCCTGATGAGTACGAGTATCACGAACAATATCTGCAACAGCTTCTTTTAAGCTTATATGACAGAATGCCGAAGCGGCTAAGCTCTGAGCCGAAAGGAAATCATCAATATTTATAACAGGCAGAAGCTCTGATAGTGTCTTCCCGGCAGGGTTATCTTCGAGAATTGACAGCTCAGAATCCCTGTCAGGATAACCAAGAGAAAGGCGCACCATAAATCTGTCCAACTGGGCTGCAGGGAGCGGGAAGGTGCCCTCACTTTCGATTGGGTTTTCCGTTGCAATCACAAAGAAAGGCACGGGCGGGCTATGTGTGCTTGAGCCGATTGTAACCTGTCTCTCGGCCATTACTTCAAGCAGGGCAGACTGCACCTTTGGAGTGGTCCTATTAATCTCGTCTGCAAGGACTATATTTGCAAGCACAGGGCCCGGCACAAAACGAAACGAGCGGGTTTCCGGGTCAAACACGTCAACGCCCGTAATATCGTAAGGGAGCAGATCGGGGGTAAACTGGATGCGTTTAAAAAGAAGCGGTCTTCCTTCTTTGTCGGAAATAAGCCGCGCTATGGTTTTAGCAACAGTGGTTTTACCAAGACCGGGATTGTCCTCAAGAAGCACATGACCCTCGGCGAGAATTGCTGCAGTAAGCAGTTCAAGGAACTCCCGCTTTCCGCGAATTACCCTTTCTGCTCCGTCAAGAAAAGCCGTGACTGCCGGATTTATAGAACTCATTGATTTTCAGAATACATTACTATGGAGGTTTTAGACAAGTGACAAATAATAACAAATGCATTATCCTAATATAGTGAACCGGGTAAGGGTACTGTCAATTTTACTTATATTCATAATCATGTTAGTTTTGCCGGGATGCGCCGGCAGTCAAATAACAGAAAATAGTATTACACAAAGATCCGGCCCGGCAGAAAGAAGGATTCATTTATTCGGGGAAATACACGGTTTAGCTGCTCATGTGAACAGACAATTAGAGCTATGGGAACATTACTATACAAATTATAATCTAAGACATCTTTTTCTGGAAATGCCGTATTTCACTGCCGAGTTCCTTAATGTTTGGATGAAGGAAGAAGATGATGATATCATTGAAGATATTTTCAGCGACCTATGGGGCACCGCTTTATTCACAGCAGCAAACTTGGAATTTTTTCGCACAATAAAACTGGAGTTCCCGGAGACCATTTTCCACGGCACCGATATCGGGCATCAATACCTGACAACAGGGACACGCTTTCTCGATTACCTGAGGCAAAGCGGAAAGGAAGACAGTGAGCAGTTCCGCCTTACAGTCGAGGCAATCGATCAGGGCCGGAGGTTTTACGTTGATTCAGGCGGAAGCCATTCCCTAAGAGTTGATATGATGGTTGAAAACTTTATCCGTGAATTTGATAGTTTGGATAACGAAAGTATTATGAGTGCCTTCTATGGTGCAGCTCATGCATCTCTTGGGAATTATCCTGCGTATCTTGGAAGCGGGGTTACAATGGCTAGCCGTCTGCGCCAGAGGTACGGTGTTATAGTTAATACGACAAGTTTGAGTAATCAAACAATACAGACTCTGGTAGGCACTCCTGATGTCCTCTTTGTAGGCGGGAAAGAATATACTGCCACATATTTCGGAGGGCAGAACCTAAGCGCAAGAACCACCGGCTACCTTAGCCGTGAGTTCTGGAGGCTTGAAAATGCCTACGATGATTTTAAAGATAATCCTCTAACTGGGGAGCTGCTGCCGTTCAATAATTACCCGATGTTGGTGGAAACAGGCCAGGTTTTTGCAGTCCTCTATGTACTACGAGACGGCAGTGATCAGATGATGTACTATAGAGCCGGCGGACGGGTATGGCGAAATATAGATACCACTGAAGAGTTTATAATCGATTAAATCAAAAAAACACGAAAAATTCATCAAATTCTTTCAAAAATTTAAAGCATTTCACAGCTCCGCGCAGTATATAAGAGGAGGCTACAATGAGAAAAATCCTGCTAATTTTTACTGCGGCTCTGCTCTTAATAATAGCCGGATGCCTTGGTCCCACAGCTCTTCGAGAAGGGAGCTATAGGCCGGGCATCTACGAAGGCAGAGGAATGGGGCTGCGAGGCACCGTCACGGTGCGTATCGAGATAAGCGCTGACGGCATAACGGATATTGAGATTATTGAACACAGGGAATGGGCATACCCGGGCCTTGCTGCAATGGAGGAGCTGCTTGAGCTGGTTCTTGAGACAGGCTCACCTGATCTTGATGCAATTTCAGGGGCCACTTTTTCAAGCATTGGTTTTCTGGAAGCAGTGGAAAATGCTTTGGGAAAAGCAGAATAAATTCCGCTCGAATCCCATCCCATGGACCAAGAATTTCTATATATTATAGTTATAACAAATTATTAAAGGATGATAAAACATGGAAAAAATAAGCAAACAGGCTAAATTAAACGAAGACCTGTCAACCAAGATGCAATATCTCACAGACCAACTGCTCAGACTAAAAAAGCAGATGGATAAAATAGAAAGAGGAACCCCTGAAGAATCAGGGTCAAATATAATCCTTTTCCCAAGCATGACCAAGAAGAAACCTGAGCCGGGTTTATCAGGAATGGCAAGGCTCTTTATCCCTGCAATTTATCATGCAAAACCCGGGAAAACCCTGCCGATGCATATCCCCGATTTTCGGAACGAGCTTCAAAGGGACGGATTAATCCTTTTATCCTGGGATTGGCGCCTAACAGAAAACGGCGGACAGTATACCGCATATTGGGTAACAAGCTCTGATACTCCGCGTTATTATGCATCAAAACCTGTATCGCTTGCAAACATAGCATCGGCACACCCTGATCATAAATCCTATGCTGCAGAAGACGGAATAGAGTTTTACGGTCAGAGTGCTCCTGCATACATGGTGCATGTTGCGCCTGAGTTAATGATGAGCAGTCCCGGACATGCGAAATTAAGGCAGAAGCATATTAAAGCTCTGAAACAACTTGGAAGCAAGATTGACTTCGAACATAAGTACCTTCTAAAAAACCAAAGAAGGAAGAAGCAGGGGCCGAAGGATCAAGCAGGGTAGTTAAGGTTTTCCTTACCTGCGTTTTTCAGAACTTGAGCATAACGCCTGGTCTCCCATTTGGCCATGTCCAGGTTATGCTCAAGCCAGTTGCCGCATTGGGCTGCAGCTTGACCCGGCAGGGGATTCTCGTTGAAGGCCAGAATCCAGTCGCACATTTCTCGCATCAGGGGCAGTATATCCTCGGAGTTAAGTTCGCCTTCGAGGATCATGTAAAAACCGGTGCGGCAGCCCATCGGGCCAAAGTAAACAACCCTCGGCCCCCATTCCTTATGGTTGCGAAGGAAGGTGGCTCCGACATGCTCAAAGGTATGAAGAACACATTGATCCATTACGGGTTCATTATTCGGTTCCTTAAAACGCAGATCAAAGGTGGTTAGATGTGTCGGGCCAAACTCATCACGCCTTGAAACATAAAGCCCGGGTTTCAGCCGCAGGTGATCTATTTTGAAACTTCCTATCATAATTACTCCTTTATATTTTCTTTATAATGCCAAGAAGAAGATTAGTCACATTTGAAGCATTTTCTGCAAAGACCTTGGCAATGGCATCCCAACTGACACTTTCCTCATCGGTTTTCCAGCAATCATAATCTGTACTCATTGCAAGGGCGGCATAGGGGATCTCTGCTTCATTTGCAAGTGCCGTTTCGGTTGCAATTGACATATTAATAATATCAGCGCCCCAGGCACGGAACATAAGGGACTCAGCCCTTGTAGAAAAGCGCGGCCCCTCGATTGTAATCACCGTTCCCCTCTCGTGAAAATTATATCCCCGTTCCCTGCATTCATCAATAAGAATTTTTCTAAGCACGGGGTCATAGGGGTCTGCCATTGGAGCATGCTTTGGTTTATGCGGCTCAAATGCTTCAAAAAAAGTCATCTTTCGCTGTTTTGTAAAATCAATAAATTGATCGATTATAACCAGATCGCCTCTGCCTATTTCCTCCCTTAGAGAGCCCACCGCTGTTGTGGCAATGATATGGGTGCAGCCTGCATGTTTTAACGCATGAATATTTGCCCTATAATTCACCTGACTTGGAGGAATTGTATGCTTACGTCCGTGACGCGCAATAAGCACAACTTTAATGCCGTCAATTAAACCGTGTTTTAAAGGTGATGATGGTTCGCCGAAGGGGGTAAAAACATTTTCGTCCTTTGGACTATTAAGAATGTCAGGGTTATCAAGCCCGCTGCCGCCTATGATTCCAATTACCGGCATACAATAAACCTGCGAACGATCTCTGCAGAATGCTTTGCCGCAAGGGGCGTAAACTGCTCCGAAGTCAGAGGCGATTCCACTCCTGCAATATCCGAGAGAGCCCTAATAATCAGGGAGGGTACATCGAAGAGGGCACAGGTATGAGCAATGGCAGTACCTTCCATCTCAACCGCCTTAAGCAGGGGAAACGTATTTTTTAGCTTTTCTATATGAGCAGGATCACAAACGAAAATATCGCCTGAGCCGATTAAACCCCGAACATGATTTAAGGTTTGCGGAAGTACCTTATCTTTTTTTAGATCATCGACAGCCTTCTCTGCCGCAGCTATATGCTCTTCCATGACAGCATAAATCTGGGGCCGGCCCGGGATTTGACCGGGAGCATAATTAAAGGCAGTCACATCAACATCGTGGTAGACAAGACCGTCGGCAATTATAACATCACCAAAAGTAAGCGCAGAGTCTATGCCTCCTGCAACACCTGTATTAAAAACCAGGTCAGGTTTGAACTTCTCTATAAGCAGCGCAGTCCCTGCCGCAGCCTGCACCTTGCCGATTCCGCAGCGTAATAATGCAATATCATGCCCCTCAAGTTTCCCGTAAAAAAAACGAAAGGCACCAATATCAAGGCTTTCACATTGCCCCATATATGATTTAAGAAGGCTTACTTCCTCCTCCATTGCACCAATTATACCAATCACTTACTCACCTCTTGCGAATAATGTTCACTTATTAATGAGCGCCACTCTGCCTTTTTTTCCTTGTCTTCCCATTCAATTATTTTCTTTATCTTGAAATCTTTTGAATCAGGTTTCCCGAAACTGATAATCCCGAAGCGTCCTCCGCCTATATATGCAATTGATTCACCTTTTTCGAGTCTCTCTCCAAGACCTATCTTTGAAGCAACACAATCAAAATGTATCGGGACTTCAGTGTCTCTATCGGCTATTGCAGAGTTCAGATCGCGGATTGGTTTACCGCAGTAAAGACAATTATATACGGGGAAGGAATCAGGATTTACAGTATTGGAAGCCCATTTTTGTCTTGAGTTTTCGCCGGCCTTCTTTGAAGCGCCGCCCCTGCCTCGGTTAAACTTTTTCGCAGTGCTCTGTTCGGAAGCAGGCCCCGGAGGCTGCTTTTCAGGTTTTCCTGCAGAGTCTTTCTGCTGCCGGTTGTCCTCTCCCCGGCGTCTGAAAGAACGCCTTCGGCTATTTCCGCGACCACTGCCGGCTTTTCCGCTGTTGCTCATATGATCTCCCTCCCTGGGATAAATCCAGCAGTTCATTGCTGATAATCAATGCTATTCGTTGTACAGCTTCATGAAGATAATCTTCATCGTTGATCTTTTGACGTAAAACTTCCAACCTGGAAGGCCCTCCCATGACCTCCTGAACGGAAAGTTTCTTCAAAGTTCTCTGCGACAGCATCATCATACACCCTCCGTAAAGGCTGATGCAAGATGGTTAATTCCATCAGGTGAAATAAAAATTACATCATAGCGGATTGCCATATATTTATATTCTCGATGGAATGAAAGGAAATACTTAGAGGTTTCGATGATCTTACGCTGCTTTTTAGCATCCACTGCATATTCGAGGGATTCTATTCCTAAACTTGAGTAGCTCTTTACCTCAATAAAGACAATTGTCTCTCCATCCAGGGCAATAATGTCAATTTCCCCCGTTCGGGAGCGAAAATTCCTTTGTAAAATCTTAATGCCATTTTCTTCAAGAAAGGAGGCAGCTATTGCCTCCCCCGGCTCACCTTTACCCGGCATTTCTACCGGTAATTTCCTTGGGGTCTACCGCTCTCGAAATAAAGAGCCTCTTTTCAGCCAAAAGATCGATAAGTTTGCCCTCATCCTTCTTTAAAACCTTGCCCGTTTCGTCTACGAGTATTCTGATGGTAGGCCTAAGGGGAGCAGTCGCCTGAACATTAACCACCCTTGCTATTGCCCCATTGTTTAATAGGATGATAGAGCCAATGGGGTAAATACCCATGGTCTGAATAAAGGCCTTGACCACATCCGGATCGAAACGCCTCAAGTTATCGGAAAGCAGGTTTTTCATTGCCTGATACCCAATCATCGAGTTTCTATAAGGCTTCTGGCTGACCATTGCTTCGAAGGCATCGGCAACAGAAACAATGCGTGCACCTATGTCGATTGACTGCCCCGATAACTGCCTCGGGTACCCTTCACCATCCCATCTCTCATGATGCTGAAGAACTATTGCACCGATTTCATCAGGATAACGCAGTTCCTTGTTTACGATCTTATAGGTATGAAGGGTATGGGCCTGAATACGCTGAAGCTCTGCAGACGAAAGGCCTCCCCTCTTTTCAACAATTTCCTTTGGCATTCTTAGCATGCCGACATCATGCAGTAATGCACCTGTTACAACTTGTAATACCTTATGGTTTTTAAGTTTTAACTCTATTGCAATCAGAGCAGAAAGAATTGCAGTATTAACCGAACTCTTTGCAAGATTATGACCCTTTACATTCTCGCCGAGTATAAACCCAATAAATGAAGCCCTCTGATTCCTAACTGCCTGCAGCAAACGTTCTGCGATATCGTTAATATCACCTGCCTTAATAGGAGCATTTATCTCGATTCTTTTGCAAAGTTCACCAATCTCGTTTACTATATCAAGGTAAACATTGTCGGGGCCCTTGCTATCGCGTATTTCTTTGAGAGTGGTCCTTGGCTCGGGAGCAGACTTAGGAGCAGGTTTAGCGGCTGTTTTCTCGGGTGGAGGCTCGGGTGCTTTTTTCATCGGTTCAGGTGATGATGAACCTGTGACAATATCTCCTGCTGTCTCAACTGCACCAATACCAAGGGAAACAAGCCGTTTAATGTCTTTTCCCCTTATCGCAACCCCTGCAGGAACAAAAAGATTATCTCCATCAATGTAGACATCCTCGGAGTAGACAGAGCCCTCAACAAGTTCCCCTGTCATAACTGTTCTCTTCAGTTTCTTCATCTCTTTTCCTCAAGAATTACAAAGGCCAAAATTTTTGCAACAGCCTCCCAGCACCAGGGGGGAATAAAATCCCCGGGTCTCACTCCGGCATCAAGCAGGCCTGCGAGGGTTGAATCTTCCACAACCTCTATCCCATGCTCTTTTGCTATGGCTATTATTTTCTCAGCTTCGCGGCCCTTACCCTTAGCCAGAAGCTTGGGCGCTCCCTCTGCTTCATTGTATACTACAGCAGACGCTTTCTTCAACTTAATTATACCCTTTCGTCTATGGAAGGCAAGTGTTCAGGACATAAATCGTCCATCCAGGATGAAATTTCTACTCCGGTATGAATGAAAACTCCTTCTCCAAGGAATTTTTCCGCCTTTTTCTTAAAATCATCAAGAGCCGCTCCCTCATATTCAGGGAAAACACGAATATCTGTTTTGATTTTATCACCTGCCTTATTCAATAAACAACGCCATCTCCTTTTCGGGCCGGTAATATCAACAACCAAAAACTCATTTCCTGCCTTGGAAATATACTCTCCCCTTAAAAGCCTAATAATAATATTAAGCTCAACACCGGAAATATTAATTCTGAAGGGGAGTACCATCCAATACTGCCTATTTTTCCCTCGAATACTGTTTAGAATTTTTAAGAACTCATTGCCCTGTGCCTGCTCTTCTGCAACCCTACGAACATCCTCCGGCACAGGGTTTTCATTTCGATTTTGAGGATTGTCTTTTCCTTGGTCAGGGTTCTCGTCAATGTCGACAGGAACAGGGGGCAAAAGATATTGGGCATAACGCTCAAGGGCATTTGGGCTTAGACTAAGGCCCTTATCCGAGGCAATTACCGCTGCCAATGCCTGTGCTTCAGCCTCGGGACCCAATGCAGGAGATGCCCCCCTTAAAGACAGCAATTCGCGCCTCAAACTCCCGATTAATGCAGGATCGGGAGGCAGAGAAAAAAATCGGGTGAAAATAACCAGGGCTAAGCTCAGGTTATCTTTCGGTAAGCCAAGGGCAGAAGCAATATTTTGAAAGAGTATTGATGCAGATTGATAGCCCGAAGGAGGGCTCGCCGGTGCTCCCTGAGCAGAGCTCTGCACAGGGCCGGGTACAGGAGCGGGTGTAAAACCGAGCGGTTTTTCGGGTACTTTTAGCTTTACAGAAATATCGGAGGCAGAAGCGGCAGAAAAAGCCGGCGGAATTTTTGCCCCTTGCAAGGTTTTACTTTTCGGAGTCTGCCGGCTCAGCCGCCGGAGCAGCGGGAGGCGGCACGGCCGATGCAGCCGCACTTACAGAAGCCTTCGCCTTTCTCGATACAATAAGCTCCTTAATCTTGGCGCCTTTCCCGATCTTGTCCCTTATATAGTAGAGCTTTGCCCTGCGAACCTTACCCGGACGAACAACTTCAACCTTGGTTACTCGGGGCGAATGAAGGGGGAAGACCCTTTCAACGCCGACACCGTAGGAAATTTTTCTGACCATGAAGGTTTTACCCACTTTGGAATTCTTAAAGGCAATAACAACACCCTCGTAGATCTGAATCCTCTCGTTCTTGCCCTCAACAATCTTGAAATGAACCTTGACGGTATCTCCAATCTTGAAATTATCAACTTCTTCCTTCATCTGGGATGCTTCAATTGCTCTGAGCTCGTTCATCTCGTTTCTCCTGTATAATTTTACGGACCTCTTCATTAAAAAGTGAGCGCTCTTCCCCAAGCCGAATTAAATCCGGTCTAAGATCAAGGGTCTTCTCGACCCTTTTCTCCAAACGCCAACGCCGTATTTTTTCATGATGCCCTGAAAGTAAAACTTCCGGCACCATAAGACTAGCATATTCTACGGGCCTTGTATACTGGGGATACTCCAATAAGGGTGAGTCAAAGCTCTCCTCTTCAAGCGACTCTGCCTTAATAACCTGCTCCATAAGACGATATGTCGCATCGATTAAAACAAGGGCAGCTACTTCCCCTGATGAAAGCACATAATCACCTACAGAAATTTCATCATCAACATAGATATCGATGATACGCTGATCAATGCCCTCATAGCGACCGCAGATAAGAATGAGCTCCTTCTCTTCCGAAAGCTCCCTTGCAAGGGCCTGATCCAGAGGCTTCCCCGAAGGCGATAGATAGATGACCCGCCTCTCGGGGCGATTTTTCCTGCCTGCGACTGCACCCGCAGCCTCCAGAGCCCTTCCCAGGGGCTCAGCGAGCATAAGCATGCCCGCACCTCCGCCATAGGGCGCATCATCACAGCTATGGTGCTTATCCGTTGCAAAATCACGGATATTTATCGCCTTATACCCAATCAGGCCCTTTTCAAGTGCCTTTGCCATTATAGAATTTGAAAAATATGCATCGCTAATCCCCGGGAATAGGGTTAAAACAGTATAAAGCATGATTACTCCAGAATCCAGGGTTCAAGCAGCTCTACTTTGCCGCTAACTTGGTCAATTTCTCCAAGAAATTCCCTTCGAAAAGGCACAAGACGCAGATCCCCCGATAAAAGTTTCAATTCCGCTAAGAATCCTCCGCCGCCTTCGATAATATCGATGATATTTCCAAGAATCGCTCCATCTGCGGCGACGATTTTAAGGCCCTTAAGGTCTTCGATATAGTATTCGCCATTTTTTAAAGGCGCAGCAAACTCCCTCTCAGCAATTATCTCAGCTCCGTTAAGGCTTTTTGCTGCTTCAGGGTCTTCAATACCCTTAAAACGCATAAGAAGCTGTTCATTTCCCTGTTCCTGAATTTCAGCAACCTCGCGAACTTCCTCTTTCCCGCCCTTTCTTAGAGTAATTTTTTTTAATTTATGAAAATGATTAGTTTCGCCCGAAAGGGACTTAACCTTTACAAAACCCTTAAGCCCAAACGGAGAGCCAACAATTCCAAGGGTAAATTTCCGGTTAATTAGTCTAGAATCTCCAGCACCGTATGTCTGCCGCTCTTTGCAGTAGCAGCCTGCAGAACTGTCCTCATGGCCTTGGCAATACGGCCATGCTTGCCGATTACCTTACCGATATCACCCGGAGCAACTCTAAGCTCTAAAATCGTGGACTTTTCGCCCTCCACTACGGCAATATTCACCGCAGAAGGGTCATCAACAAGAGATTTTGCAATATATTCTATTAAATCTTTTTCCATTTCTCCCCCCAATTATGCCTTAGCTTAAGGAGAAGTTCTTTCTGTTTAAAATACCGCGAACAGTATTGCTGACAGCCGCACCCTTATCCACCCAGGCACGCATCTTTTCTGCATCAAATACTATTTGCTTTTCCTCAGCTTCGATAGGGTGATAGTACCCCAACTCTTCGATGGTCTTCCCGTCTCTCGGCGCCTTGGAGTCCATCACCACAATACGATAATATGGCCGTTTCTTTGTCCCAAATCTTTTAAGCCTGATACTGGCGCTCATTCAAATTCCTCCTGGTTTCGGCCTCGCGGCTAAAGTCCCCACGCTCCGGATCATTATGATAGTAAAATGCGATGTTTTGGTCAAGAGCCGCAGGCAGTAAACAGCTCATCTGTGTCAAACCTGCCCGGGTGCGAAATCCCCTTTAGTCGGTTCTCTCTGCCGTTCTCTATCTTTCATTAGGAAGTTGACAATACTACTTTTTAGTAGTATTCTAGGATATACCTATGACAGGAAAAGAAATGTTGAAATTATTCTTGAAAAATGGCTGGAAGCTAGATCATGTAACCGGGTCTCATCATATCGTAATTAAAGGCAATTCTACTGTATCAATTCCTGTTCACAATAAAGATCTAAAAAAAGGCACGGAGCAAAAACTACTAAAATTAGGAGGTTTTAAATGATAGCATATCCTGCGAAATTCGAAGAGGCACTTGAAGGCGGTTATACTGTTGAATTTATAGACATACCTTCTTGTATAACAGAGGGGGACACTCTGGAGGATGCCAAGTTAATGGCAAAAGAGGCGCTCTCTGCTATGTTGTATAGTCTTGATTCCAGGAGAATGACCATTCCTGAACCATCGGAGAGTAAAAGGAAGGATGTATTCTATATCGAACCTGATTTAAAAATTGCCTTTGCAATTACCCTAAAAAGAGAACGTGAACGCCTTGGGTTATCACAAAAAGATGTAGCTGAACGCATGAACGTAAACTGGACATTTTACCAGCGCATAGAAAATCCTCGAAAAACAAACCCTACACTTGGGACTATTGAGAAACTGCAAAAGGTGTTTAACCGTCAGTTTATCTCATTGTAGAAGTATGCTCACCACTCTCTGGGGCTAAAGTCCTCAGGTGTATTTATCCGCACGGTATCGCCGGTTTGTTCTATCAGGTAGAAGCCTTGCCTTAGGATATATCTGCGAAGTGCGTCATCGATTATTGCCACGGCTATTGCACCAAGATGCCTGCGTCTGTCGTTGCGTAAGTCAGCGTCTAAGCGTAAAATCTGCATCCGCTCAACGTGTTTTTCAACATCCTTCTGTCTTACCTTTGCCTTTACTTCAACGGCAATTACGGTTTCGCCATTTTCAAGAAGGATATCAATTTCGGTTATATCATCCTTCGTTCCGGGCTTTTTTATCCTGACATTCGGCCCATATCTATGGAAATCAAAACCGAGTTCATTAAATTTCTCTACAATACTTGGTGCAACCAGATGTTCCACCATTTCACCGAAACTATTGTTAAGGCCGCCCATTTGCTCCTGTAGTATCTTCATCCGCCGGTCAAAATTTTCTTGGCTTTCTCTCTGTCGTTCTCTATCTTCCATCAGTGCCGCCCAGACTTGCTCGAAGGTAATACCTCTGGGGTAATCCGGAAGGGAACCTCGGCCCTTTTCAGCCTCGGTTGAGGGTTCAGAACAAGGGTTTTCTTGTGTGTTTGTATCTGACATTTCCCTCTCCTCATTTAATAGTGTAACCGAAAATTTACGGTTCATCTATATACGGTGGAAAAATGAGTTTTTACTTTGAAATTTTTAAAAAATATTGAGAAATTACAAATTTTATTAAGTGAAAAAGCTAGAGGCCACAGGGGAGGGGTGAAGAAAATTCGAAAAACCTAACCCCCCGCTCTGTGGCCGTTGTTAACAACTAGTCGCAAGCAACACGTAAAGAATAGCTCATCTGTGGAAACCTGCCCGGGTGCGAAATCCTCGGGTATCTCGCCCCCGGGCGGTCGAAGCACCGAGGGCAATCGTTTGTAGCTTTCTCTGATCAAGTCCCCGGGCCGGTGCCTTCAAACTCTGTCTGGTTCGAAGCGCCGATAGTACCGTCTGTCTTGGTGTGGTTTGCTGCATTAAAATTTGCAAACCGAACATCCATTGGCGTATCACTAGTACCAAAAGTATTGTTCTCAATCTTGCCCGCAGTCATAGTGAAAATAGCATTAGTATGTACATACACGCCGCCACCAGATGAACTGTTGCTATGATTTCCGATGATTTCGCCGCCGTTCAGAGTAAAACTGGTATTCGCAGGTAGATCAACCGCAGCTCCAGAGAAACCAGTCGAATTATTAGTATAGTTGGTGATTTTAGAGCCGGTAAGCATGATCAGATGACCGCTGTTGCGTAGATAAATTACAGGAGCGGAATTTGAACTGCTCTCCAAAGTGATGTGATTCCCCAAAGTAAGACTTGTACCACTTCCACCAATATCAAAGAAGGCACTAATACTACCTGTTTGTGTTCTCCGTATGGTCACAGCATTCAAGCCGATGATGGTGAGTCTCGCATTCCCAGTAAGGCTTTGACTCGATGTTAAAGAAGCACCAGCACTAAGAAACAAGGTGAATTCGACGCCCGGGTTATTGTTTGCATGGCTAACCGCTTGAGGTACAGTGGTTACACTTCCAATGCGGGGGGCCGGCTCCCAATGGGCAGTCAGAGTGATGTTGTCGGTAATGGGGGTATTAACAAAATCAAATACCGAAGTTCCACCCGGAGCCCGCCATTCGACAAAGACTTGAGCCATCTCAACATCAGGAGCTCCCTTTCCCCTATACAGCCCTGCTGTCGTGGGCAAGGTCGAGGAAGTTGCGGTAGTAGTAGGTATTACCCCCGGGTCATGCGCATTTTCGTCTTTTTTTACATTATAGCTAGAAACCGTACTGCCGCCCGTACCGGTATTAAAGCTTACGATAAAGACAGGGTCTTCTGTCCATATAGCCTTCAGGGTGATATTGCCGGTTACCGTATCAGTGGCAAAGTTCCATTCGTTATTATTGGCTGCATTTGCCCAATATAGAAAATTCCAGTCTTGTTTTGTGGGCTCAGCAACCGGGGTCACTTTGCCGCCTGAAGTCACGGTCTGGTTTGGCGGCGGGTCTGTGTCTCCGTCGTTTACATCAAAGGTTACGGTATAATTTGTGGGGCCCGTCTGACCGGTCGAACCACCCCCGCCGGTTGAAGGGTTTAGGTTACCGGGACCCCTTTCGGTACTGCCGTCGGTAAAGGTAATGGTGCCGCTGATGCTGTGTATCCTGTTTCCCAATACAATGACGGTGAATGCAGGAGAACCCGAGCTCGAAGGCTGAAGTGTTAAGGATGAGCCTGTAATACTTACATTGACGACATTCCCTGAGCTGGTTCTCTCTATGCCTTCATTAATTTCTGTAAGCGTATAGGTATCACCTGCCAAGGTGCGGCCCCGGGTGCCGGTAACCAGAGTATAGTTAAAACGGCTTGAACTGTGGGTATAGGTGAACTCTGTCCGTGTTTCACTGCCAGGATAGGAAGTATCATCCGGATCACTAGAACAGCCGATAAGGACCATCCCAAGAACAAGCACACTAAAGAGCACACTTATCAATAATCCATAATTTTTCAAAGTTTTCATAAAATAACTCCATATTACACACATATTCTGAAGACAAACAAAATAGAATTAGGCTATTAGCGAATATTATATCATGCTGTTTGATGTTGGTCAAATGTATAATGCCAAAAATATAATAGAAATTTCTCTAAGAGGTTGATAAATGACAGAAGATCAACTTAGAACAATAGTCAGAACCAATATCAAGCGATATCGGAATCATCGGAAGTGGACACAGGCAGAACTAGCAGAGAAATTGGACATTTCTATCAATTTTCTAAGTGATATTGAGAACGGGAAAAAATGGATTTCCCTTTCAAGTATAGTAAAAATCTCCAAAACCTTTAATATAGAACCATTTGAGCTTTTTAGACCAATTGAAGCAATTCCACCCTCTGTCTCAGTTCTTTTATCAAAGTATAATGATGAAGTTATTCATGCTATTTCTTCTTCAGTTGAACAGATATATGCGTACTATAAAGCGGAAATCAACTCGGAAGAACACCCGACTTAACCCCGGGTATCAGGTAGAAAATTACCTTGAGCTCCGCTACTTGATGAGCCAAATAAAAAATATTATGGTAAATATATGCTAAAATTGGAAAGAATGACAGAAGAAGAAGCATTCGCCCTTGACGAGTATTATACAAAAAATCCGCCCAAAGTTGACCCTTCAAAAGCTCGAATACGTATTCCTATGGTACGTGTAGACAGCGCTACTGCTGAGTACCTTGCAAAGGAGGCAAGGGCTTTAAATAAAAAGCCGGAAGATATAATTTGCGATATGGTTTTAGAGAAGCTTGCAAAAGTAAATTAATCGCAATGCCTCCACTCTCCAAGATCCACAGGTAGCCTTTTAACCGTCTAACTTTAACACCTTATCCTCAACTCACGAACCTTCGAAAACCCTCTCTCCGACATATACTCCCCGATCCCTGCGATGACTTCGCTCATTAAACCGGGGTGGGCAAAAGTGGCAGAGCCTACCTGTACGGCAAGGGCCCCTGCTAGGAGGAACTCAAGGGCATCTGAGGCGCAGGCTATGCCGCCCATCCCCACGATGGGGACAGGGCTTTTGCGGGCGGAAAGGGCCTCGGATAATTCAAAGACCATCCGCAGGGCAATGGGCCTTATCGCGGGGCCTGAGAGGCCTGCGCTGATATTCTCGAAAACAAGTTTTCGGTTATTAACGTCTATTGCGATTGCTTTAAAAGTGTTCACAAGAGATAAGGCATCGGCCCCTGCCTCCACACAGGCAAGGCCCACGGCGGTTACATCGGGGGCATTGGGGGAGAGCTTTACCATTATAGGCTTTTTAGGTGCTGCCTTGCGGACAAGCCGGGTTATGGAGGCGGCGGTCTTTGGGTTAAGACCAAATGCCATTCCGCCTGCTTTCACGTTCGGGCAGGAGATATTTAGCTCAATCATATCGACATCAGAGGCATCAAGGAGGCGGCTGCCTTTCACATACTCTTCGGTGGTAGAGCCCGAAAGGTTTGCAATTATGGCAGGCCCGAGTTTCTTTAGACGGGGCAGCTCTTTTTCGATAAAGGCTGAGATGCCGGGGTTTTCCAAGCCGATTGAGTTCATCATTCCGGAGGGGGTTTCGTGAATCCTCGGCCCCGAATTCCCTGCCCTCGGATTTAGGGTAAGGCCCTTGGTGCAGATGCCTCCAAGGCCTGCAATGTCGAGAAGTCCCTCGTACTCACGGCCATATCCAAAGGTGCCTGATGCGGCTATTACGGGGTTTCGCAGCTTTACTCCTGCGATTATTACAGAAAGGTCGGGGGCTTTAGTCTTCGAGCTACTCATCAAACACAAGCTCCTCTGCCTTGAAAATCGGGCCGTCTGTGCAGCAGTTCAGGTTCCCGACGGTGGTTTTTACCTTACAGGCAAGGCAGGCACCTACACCGCAGGCCATGTGCGTCTCCACACTAAGGTATGCAGGGACTTTGGCAGCCTTGCAGATGCCTGCAAGGCTTTTCAGCATGGGCTCCGGCCCGCAGGCAAATACAACGCCATAGTCTTCCGGCTTAAAAAAGTCTAAAATGCGGCCCTTTTTTCCTTCCGAGCCGTCTTCAGTGGCAATTATTAATGAACGCGCCTTGATTTTTTCAAGTCCGAAGGGCCGGGATCTAAAGCCGGCATAAAAATCGAAGGGAATTTTCAATTCTGAAGCAGTTATCAAGAGGGGAGCAATGCCGATTCCACCGCCAATAAGGGCAATAGGGCTTTTTTTTGCATTTAGCTCCCCAATTGGCCAAGAATTCCCGAGGGGACCAATCAATAAAGCCTTTTCGCCCTGTTTCATGTCAATAAGCTCATTACTGCCCCGGCCCCTCCCTGCAATAAGGAAGCGCAGAAGGCCCTTCCGGAAACCTGCAACGCTTATCGGGCGGGCAAGAAAGACAGAGGTTCTTTCGGGTTTTATTAGAAAAAATTGTCCCCCAAGGGGAGGCGGGCCCTTCCAAGCAAATTCGAGAGCCGCAGTATCCTGCGAGAGAAGCCGGGCTTTAGTACATTCACAGAGAATCGACTCCTTTAAGCCGCGGCCCTCCATCAGCCTATCTGCATCCGGTCCGTACTTTCGTCTTTTTTGACCTTCAACGTTATTTTTTGTAATTCTCCGCTTCTCTGCAGGGCAATCAGATAATCACCCATCTTTTTATCATTCACTGCTATATGATGCAGAACCCAGTCCCTAAGGAAATATACGAAGGTTAGGGGTGCAAGCACCTTTCCTGCCTTAAATTCTTCAACTTTATTGAAAACTTCCCGTACAAATGTGGAATGTTCCTTCTTATGATTCATATAATCAGGGTAATTAACCCTTTCCATTACCTTTTCTTCGGTGCTGAAGTGATACCCAACATAATCAACAGCATCGTGGATTGTACTTAGAAAGGTCGCCCTTGACCTTTCTCGGCCTGCAAGGCAGTTATTAAAGAGTCTATTTGTTAGTTTGATAAGTTCCATGTGCTGCTCATCAATTAATTTTATACCAACTGAATATGATTGCTGCCATTGAACAACTTTTTTTTCAGGCATTACTACACCTCTCTTTACGTTTCTATGTATTATATTATAGTAAAATATTATCGTTTTGTAAATAAAGAAAATTTAGCGGACTGGAGGCAGATATTATGAAATAATATCTGCCGTAAGCCGCTTTTTATTTTTTTAGAATAAAAAAATAAAAAGCGGACGACGGGAATCGAACCCGCGTCACAAGCTTGGGAAGCTTGGATAATACCATTATATGACGTCCGCAAAAAGCAATTATTCGGGCTTATTAAGAACCTTTTCTATCGATTCTATCAGAGATTCGGGCACAACCGGCTTGCCAAGAACGTCAGCGGCGCTTGATTTCCTGGCTTCAGCAAAGAATTCCTGCCCTGTTTTACCGCTAACAATGATTATCGGCACTAACATATAGCTTGGAATGGTCCTAATTTCGGTAAGAAATTGAAACCCGTTAATATTTGGCATCTCAATATCCAAAAGTATGATATCAACTTCACTTTCATTCATAAATTTTAGTGCATTCGTTGCAGAATTTGCCGTAAAAAGATCATACTTATTACTTAGAATATTCTTAAATAAAGTAAGCTGCACAGGATTATCATCTACTGCAAGAACCTTTTTTCTTTCTGCCATTCTTAACTCCTCACTATCTTGGGGCATTCCTATTATGATCTTCTTCCATGGCAACAAGCCTGGAAATTATTTCCTGGTCATTCTCCTCGATTGCACGGACTATGTCTGCCGACATCGCTGCAAGGAAGTTAATATCATACCTCAACTTGTCGGTCAAAGACAACATTTCAGAGTAATCACCCTTAACCGCACCGCTTGTTTCCCTTAAAACTTCCAGTGAATTGGTGATTCCTGAACTTTCGGCAGATAATTCACTCAAGGTATCGATCAACTCTGTCATTGTGCCCGCAAAACTATTGATCTCCCCGGACATATCGTTGATTAGGTTGCCCGTATCACCTGTTCTCTTAGAAGTGGTATTGATCCCGGAAATAATGCTCGAAAGGGTCTGGGAAATACTTCGAGAATTCTCCCTTGTACTTTCCGAAAGACGGCGAATCTCATCGGCAACAACAGCAAAACCTCTTCCCGCCTCGCCTGCATGGGCCGCTTCAATGGCAGCATTCATCGCGAGCAGGTTAGTATTAGCTGCTATCACACTGATAATCTTAATTGCAGAAGCAATACCGTCAACAGATTCGGAAATATCCTGGACAGCAAGAATGGTCTCTTTCATTGCATCCTGACCCTTTGCTGCATTTTCAATCAATTCCATAATGGATTCGCGCTTCTGCCGTGAAAGGTCGGAAGTACCTTTAAGAGAGCTGACAATCTTACCCGTAACAGCCGAAGATTCCTCTACCGACTCTGCCTGGGTATTTATGCGGCCATTCAGCTTTTCCACAAGGGTATTGATATTCTCAATAACATCAAGTGCACGGCTGATATGGGTTTTTAATTGGTGGTTGATATAAACGATGGTCTTTTTCTCGTCAGCAAGCAATGCCACATTATAATGTGCGCAATTAGAAGGTTTATTCAGACCGTTATGAATGGCAGTTGCCATTCTCCTGCAGCTCTGGTAGCCGCAGGCAGTACAATCGTAAATATCTGCTTCAGTATTCTTTTTTAAAGCCTTATAAACTTCCTGCAGCTCCCTCTCATTCGGACGCTTTAGGGTATTGTTTCCGCTAAGATCCCTATAAGAACGATTATAAAGACCCGGCTTCCAGAAGCGGTTAAGCATACTGTGATACCTCTTATAAAGCCTTTCGTTATGCTTCGGATTCAGCTGCTTTTCAAGCTCCCTCGAACGCTTACGAATAGGACTCTCAAGCTCGTCAGTGGATTTATGGCCGTTTCCTGTGCCGGGGCCGCCGTTACAGCCCACTTCACAGTTAAGGCAGTCAATAAGGAGGGGGAACTCTATTTCAGGTCTTTTCAGATCCTTTGCAAGCCCTGATAAATAATGATAGATCGTATGAACTCCCTCAATCTTGCGGGTATCTCTTCTAATGCCGGGCACGAAACGCTCGGCAGTTTCAAGCAAGCCGCCGGGGGAGGAAAACATTACCGCTCTTTCAGCGCCGGGGCCCACATATTCGACTGCAGGAAATCTTGAAAGGTCTAACCCCTGCTTTTCAAATAACAATTTAAGGCCCAGCATGGTGACATTATAGTCCCCGCAGCCCGTTTCTTCGAATTCCCTTTTCTTTGCAATACATGGAGATATAACAGCAATTTTATGGTTCCTATACTGCGGATAATACTCCCTAACCATTTTGACAGAGTGAAGCATCGGACTGTCTGCAGGTGCAAGATATGGGATTAGGTCCGGACGATAGATTTCGATAAAGCTAACTATCGCAGGACAGGGCTGGGCAATTACTAACTTCGGCTTTTTTTCCTTGATATAATTAACATAGGAAACAACCGTAAGCTCTGCTCCAAAACTTACATCGAAGCATTCCTCAACCCCAAGTGATTTCAGGTAGCCGTTCAGCTTAAGGTAATTCCCCGGAAATACCGAAGCAATTGCAGGGGCCACAATGACAACCATCTTCTCCCCGCGCCTAAGATCATCAAAGAAAAGTTCCGTATCATCAATTCCATGCCTCGCCTTATGGGTGCAGACAGAAATGCAGTGTCCGCAGCCGATACAAAGGTCATGGTTAACATTCAATACCTTTCCTGATCCGTCATTACAGTATTTTACGGGGCATGCTGTTATGCAGGCATAACAGTTGATACATTTATCCTCGTCAATCTTAATAACCGGGGCTTGTTTCCCTGTACTACTCATTTTATTCCCCTTTTCCTCTTTAGGCCTTTACAGCCAAAGCCTCTTCTATAGTAGCAATTAAATCGTCTGTTTTGACCGGTTTATGAAGCACTGTATAAGCACTTGCAGCCTTAGCCTGATCGGTAAAGCCCGGTCCTACAGTGCCGCTGACAATTATTATCGGCACGTCCATATAACTGGGGATTTTTCTAATATCGAGAAGAAAATCAAAACCGGAAATATTGGGCATTTCAATATCAAGCAAGATGATATCAGCCTTATCAGAATTAAGGTAATTGAGTGCATGAGAAGCAGAATTGGCTGTACGTACATCGTATTTATCACCCAACATTTTTCCAAACATATCAAGCTGCATCATATTGTCGTCTATCGCCAGAACTATTCTTTTTCCACTCACAGGCTCCATCCTCCATTATTTACGGCTAATTGTACTTTTATAATGTCTTTTGTATTATTTTATTATACTTGATTAATTACCACCGGTCAATGCCAATTTACTAATGCCCAGGTCATGAATGTCCAGGATGTCCACGGGCATATCAATTCTCTCGTTCCCGTGAAGCTTAAAACGCCCCTCAGTAACCCTTAAGCCGGCAATGGAATTTTTCTTTATCGCATCTACATAATCCGCAATTGATTCCATTTTTTTATCCAGAATCACTCCAAATACAGAATCAATATCTATTATACCATCCACATAATGAATATCCGACCCTGCAAGAACGGGAAATCCCAATTTCTTCGCATAAGAGTATGCAAGTGCATCAAAAGATTGATGATGGGCCCTATTCCCGGCCTCTACCCCGTCAATTGCGCTTGAAAGGCAGATCCTGTTTATATGGGGATACTGCCTGAAAGGATGGGCATGAACAATACAGCCTCCGCTCTGCCTTACCTGCTCAAACTGCTCCTCCCTTGTCCAAAAACGCACTTGCGGATGCTCTAAAAGCCAGTTTCTATCGAGCCCATAGATAAGATAATCATCGCCGCCACGGAAGGTCTCCTCCCAGCCGAAAAATACATCAAGACCCCTTCGAGCCCCCTCTTCCCTTGCGTCTTCAAAGCCCTTACAGAATTGGTGCACCCATTTTTCCCAGGAAAGGCTGCGATTAACGGCAGTATAACCGTTATAAAAATGGTCCGTAACAATAATACCGGTGAAGCCAATATCAAGGTATCTTTGGATATAGTCCCTTCCCCTTGATGATCCGCATCCGGAACCCTGAACAGTATGAAGATGGGTCTCGTAGATGTATTCCATATTATAAGTATATCAAAAATAACTGATTCGATAATCGGTCAAAACAGAAAAACCTGCCTTTAAGTAGGCTTTTTTAGCCGCCTTATTATGAGATTTGCTAAAAAGCGTAATACCAAACCCCGAGGCAAGAAGCTCTGAAGAAAAGGCGGCAATCATCCTTGTTGCAATACCAAGACCCCTATACTCAGGGCGTACATAAACTCCGCCGATCTGGAATCTGGTAAATGAAACCGCATTTGTATTCAATTTCCCGACAATTTTCCCCTCAAGCTCGGCAAGAAGCATCCTTTCCGAGCCAAGTATGCGCTCAAGATTATGGAGGGAGGAGGCAGGATTAAAACTAGCATCGGGAGGAAGAACTTCTTCCTTCTCGTATGCAGAATGAAGGGCAAATAGTTCCTCCTTATCGGCAGGATTCGGGGGACGCAGGACCAAAGAAGGAGGGCCTGCTCCAAGAGCCTGCCTTGCAGGGGCAGTATCCAGGCTCATAAGATTATAGTGAATACGCTCCGAAGCAAAATAACCCTGATCCTCCATCAGGGCCTCAAGACGCTCAACATCCCTTCCTATGCCCTGGACCGAGTGAACCGGGACCTTAATCAAAAAGCGCTTAAGGAAAGACGGGCACGGAATCAAAGTATTATCACCAAAAACAGGGTAAAGAGAATAACGGCTATGGATAAGTAAGGATGATACATCCCCTCCGGGGCCTGCAAGATACCATACATGATCACGCTTTTTAATGAAACGGGCCGATGCACTTACACAGAATCTCTCAAAATGCCGGAGATAACTCTCGGCCGCGGGGTACCCTTCGCCCGAGACCTTTCGCCATTTAGATGCAGACATCGACCTAATTTCCAAGGACAGCCTGCCTTGGCGGCCTTTCAGGGCTATATGGGAAGGGAACCCTCCCGCTTGCGGGGATTCTCCCAAGCATCGCAGAAAATCCTGCAATAAATGACTCGTGAGCATAACTATAAACGGAAAGTGATGCGTCCACACGATATAGATCATCGAGAAGGGCCGGGCTGGAAACAGAAAGCACGATGATTTTTATATCAGTGTGATAAAGCTGCATTTGCAATTGGTTTAGAATTCGCATCCCTGCCCTGTCAAACAGACAGAAAATCACGGTATCAACATTTCGGGCATGATTTAAGAGGGTTGTAAGAGGCCTGAGAGGGGAGTACCAATAGGTGATAGCAGTCGGAAAGGCCCTTCTTCCGACAGTAAAAAAGTCTGAAAAATTCCCCGCAAGAAGAACCCTACCTGCAGTTTCAGAGTTCAAGGGGAGGGCATCACTATTATTAATAAGAGTGACACTGCGGGCTGCAAGGCCGAGGAAGAACTCGGTGCCCCTTGGATCGGCTATACCCGCATCAACAAGATCTAAATCCGGAATATAGGGGACTGACCCTTCCCCCCTAAGATGAATCAGCTTCATTGTGAGTATCCTTCGGCATGCATCCCTAACCCTGTCCCGAAACTCCGGCTCATTCCTCATTGAATCCAAAAGACTTGTCCATACCAAATCGTTTAGGGCAGGCGTACTCGATATCATTATTACATCATTCCCCGCAAGCAGGGCCATCTTTGCAGCCTGCGGAAGAGATCTTGCATGTATAAGGGCCCCGTTCATCAAAAGATCGTCAGTGATGATTAGCCCCTCAAAGCCCATTTCCTTCCTTAACACTTCAGTGAGAAACCAGGGCGAAAGGGAGGCAGGAACCGGACCTGCCTCAGTATTCGGGAAGGCAAGATGGGCGCTCATTATTGCGGGGATCCCTTCGTTTATCATCATCTTATATGGAATAAGCTCCCTCTCCATGAGTTCCTCAAAGGAAAGGTTGATCCTTGGCAGAACTCCATGGGAATCGAGGGCCGTGTCTCCGTGGCCGGGGAAATGCTTTGCGGTGGGAATGAGCCCTGCATCGAGCTGGCCTTTTGCAAAGGCACTTCCAAGGATGGCAGCCTGAACAGGATCGGAACCAAAGGAGCGGGTGCTTATTAGGACGGAATCGGGGTTAGTATACAGATCCACGGTGGGAGCGAAATTCATATTTATCCCTAAAAGAGCAATTTCTTTTCCTATATAGTAACCCGACCAATATGCATCTATGGGCCTTCCCGAAGCGCCTATTGCCATATTCCCGGGTGTTTCGCTTGTATCACCCTTAACATGCCTCACAATACCCCCCTCCTGATCCGTAGCAATAAGCAGGGGTATGCCGAAGGGGCCATCAAGGGCATGACTCTGAAGTTCTCCGACGGTGCGCGCAAGTCTTCGGGTATCGTCTGTATTCCAGCCGAAAATTTTCACTCCGCCAATCTGCCGCTCCCGAATCCAGTCCAAGATGACAGGGGAAGGCTCGGCTCCTACCCAGCCAAGCATGAAGGTCTGGGCAAGGGCCTGCTCGTCTGTCATCTGCTCTGTTATGCGAGAGGCAAGGCGCACCGGGTCTTCATCATCAGAAAAAGAAATGGAGTATAGAGGGAAATTAATAAATATTATTAGCAAAAAAACCAATAGTTTAGTTTTCAATGTCCTTCGCCCATGATATTATTTTAATATGAATTACAAAGAAGCAGGTGTCAATATTGAAGAAGGCTATAGGGCGGTACAGAAGTATAAGTCCCTTGCAGCAGAAACTGCCTCGAAGGCAGTACTTGGCGGACTTGGGAGCTTTGCAGGGTTATACTCCTTAAAAGAGTTTCTTACAACAATGGAAGAGCCGGTGCTTGTTTCAGGGACAGACAGTGTCGGCACCAAATTGGAAATTGCTTTTAAACTAAAAAAATACGATACAGTTGGGATTGATTGCGTAGCCATGTGTGTCAACGACATTCTTTGCCAAGGTGCTAAGCCCCTCTTCTTCCTGGATTATATCGCATGCGGAAAGCTCTATGCGGATATTGCAGCAGAGCTGGTAAAGGGTGTAGCCGCAGGCTGCAAGGAGTCCGGGACTGCCCTGCTTGGAGGAGAGACTGCAGAGCATCCCGGGGTTATGCCCGACGATCTATACGACCTTTCGGGCTTTACTGTCGGTATAGTCGATCGTAAGAAGATAATTGATGGCAGTAAGGTCCGCGAAGGTGATCTGCTCATCGGCCTTGCTTCTTCGGGCGTTCATTCCAATGGTTTCAGCCTTATACGAAAGGTAATACCGGACTTGAACGAGGATTTTGGCGGAAGGCCCATAGGCCAAGTTCTGCTGGAACCCACCAGGCTCTATGTAAAGCCTGTTCTTGCATTGATGGAAAAAATTGACATACACGGCATGGCTCATATTACCGGCGGCGGCTTTTACGAGAATATCCCAAGGGTATTCCCTTCCGGTTCAAATTTGTCTGCAGTAATAAAAGCCGGCTCTTGGGAGATTCCTCCGGTTTTTAACCGCATTGCAGAAGGGATAAAGACCGCAAGCGGGAGCAGAGATATAAACAAGACCTTGTTTAATACCTTCAATATGGGCATAGGTTTTATACTTGCAATTACACCGGGGGATGCGGCAAACTGCATTGCTCTTTTAGCAGAGCATGGCTTCCCTGCACGGGAGATAGGCTTCGTGGAAAAGGTTGCGCCTAAGGGAGGAGGCAGCGAAGGTCTTCGCTTTGCCTAAGATTCTCGTCCTTGTTTCAGGTAACGGCTCGAACTTGCAGGCCCTGATAGACGCGGGCATTGAGATCACCGCTGTCCTTTCAGACAGAGAAGGCGCCTATGCCTTAGAGCGTGCAAGGGCGGCAGGCATTCGGGCCTTCATCGAAAAGCCCGGCCGGGGTTTAAGCCGGGAGGAGAGGCGCAGGGAACATTCCGAGCGCATTTTGCTGCTCTGCCGCGAAATGGGAATCGACATAATAATCCATGCAGGTTTTCTTTCGATACTTGCAGGAGACATAATTAAAGAGTACTCAAGTAAAATGATAAACCTTCACCCTGCCCTGCTTCCAAAGTATGGGGGGCAGGGCATGTACGGGGAGCATGTTCACAGGGCCGTACTCGAGGCAGGCGAAACGGAGTCAGGCTGCACTGTTCATTTTGTGGATGCAGGGATAGACTCAGGGGCCATTCTGCTGCAGAGGAAGGTCCCTGTTATGGGTGATGATACTCCCGAAAGCCTTTCTGCAAGGATTCGCATAGAAGAGCATAAGGCAATTGTCGATGCTGCGAAGATGCTTATCGATAAAACACATTGCCTGAAAATAAATGCAGACCCAGCTTCTTAGATAGTTCTTCAAGAATGATAAGGCCGCCGACACTATTTCCCTTTCGGTCAAGCGAAGGCCCGAAAGTGGCAATGCCCATCTTATTTTCTGCTGTTGCCAAGATGCCACCGCCGACCCCGCTCTTGCCGGGCATTCCAACCTTTATTGCAAACTCTCCCGAGCCGTCATACATACCGCATGTGACCATTAAGGTTTTAACAATTCGCACAACACTTTCTTCCACAAGGACTTCACCTGTTTTAGGGCATTTGCCGTTATTCGCAAGAATAAGGGCATAATGTGAAAGATCGCAGACATTTACCAAGGCAGAGCACATTCTAAAGTATAGGTCTAAGGCATCTTCTGCCTTGCACTTTAATACACCCTCTCCCTGAAGGAAATAAGCCATCGCCCTATTACGCATACCGACAGTCTTTTCAGAAATATAAACCTTTTCATCCATTGATATATCTTTATTTCCGCAGAGCTTCCGTGCTAAATCAAGAAACTCCTCATAAACCCGATCACCTTTTTGCTCGAAGCAGCAACCTGCCGCAACTATTGCCCCTGCATTAATCATTGGATTTAGGGGGAATTGAGTTTTTGTCTCGAGGCGAACAATCGAATTAAAGGCATCCCCTGTCGGCTCAACACCAATCCTCGAAAACACTTCATCTTCTCCTGCAAGTTTCAATGCAAGTATTAATGTGATTGTTTTTGAAATGCTCTGCATTGTAAATAGCTGCTTCGAATCGCCTGCATAATAGCGTTCACCATCTGTACTCATAATGCAGGCACCAAGATGTTTCGGGTTTCCGTGGGCAAGTTCAGGGATATAGGTTGCAACATTGCCTTTATCTATATGTTGACGTGCAAGGGAAAGAGCATCATCAAGGGCCTTTTGTAAATCTATTATTTTTTCGGACATAAATTACTCCATGTTTTCAATTTTAGTTACAAGGGCCTTTTCCAAACGCCGCTCGCGAATTTCAAGAATATTAATTTTTAACCCCTGCTCCTGCAGCTCAGGCTTCTCGCCATCTTCAGGGATTCTCCCGAGAAGGCTGAATACAAACCCCGAGAAAGTATCATAGCGTTCTACAGGCAGGGGAAGCTCAAGTTCCCTTGCTGCCCTATCGAGGGAAATTGCACCGTTTAAGCGCCAGGTATTAACGCTAATCCTTTCAATTAATGGCTGCTCAGGGGGATGCGAAAGATCGTCATCGAGTTTGCCCACAAGCTCTTCCAGAAGATCCTTTACTGTTATAACTCCCATCATGCCGCCATGCTCATCGAGGACTACCGCAAAGTGGTTCCTGCTCTTTTTCATTTTTCTTAAGAGCATGTCAGTCCTTACAGATGTTGGAATAAGCTGAGCAGGCGTAACTGCTTGGGTCATCACATTCTCTCTATTGCGCTCCGAAAGACAAAAATAATCCCTTGTATTAAGTACCCCGATAATATCATCCGAATCCTTTCCGCATACAGGAAAGAAACTATGCTTATTATCGATAATCTTTTGCTCCCATTCTTTCTCGCTTTCATCCATACCAAGCAATACAGTATCTTTGCGATGTGTCATTACCTCTGCTGCTGTTTTATTATCAAACTCAAAGACATTGTGGAGGATCTCCTTTTCGCCGTCCTTAATGGTTCCCCTTGAGCTGCCAAGGTCTATCATAAGGCGGATTTCCTCTTCGGTTATCTCATCGGGAGTAGCTTCAGGGCCGATACGGATGAGCCTGAGAATGGCATTTGTGGTTTTTGCAAGGAGCCAGACAAGGGGGGCAAAGAGACGGGAACAAGAGAGTATAATACCGGATATTGCATAAGCTATTACGTCAGCTTTTTTAAGAGCTATCCGTTTTGGTACTAACTCTCCAAGTACCATTTGAATGAAGGAAAGGATTATCGTAATTAGTACCATGGATATATTTGCAATGGTTCCTTGGTGAAGGGGAAGCCCGAGGGAGAGGAGGGAGGCACTGAGCCTGACAGAAATATTATTTGCAGCAAAGGCGCTTGCAAGGAAACCTGCTAAAATGCTTCCGATCTGTATTGTTGCAATGAACTTCGACGGCTCGCCCGTAATTGAAAGTATCCGTTTCGCCTGACGGATGTCTTTTTTCCTCGGGCCTGAGACAGCTTTTTTCTCGAGCTTGTTCTTGTTAAGCGCTATAAGAGCAATTTCTGCAAGAGAAAAAAATCCGCTTATTAGTATAAGCACTAATAGTAGAAGAAGCTGAAAAATCAAGGGGTCAGTCACTATTTCCACCACTTGGCAAACCAATATCGGCCCTATACTGCATGTCATCAAAGCTTATGCAATTGATGGCCTTATATGCTCTCTTTCGGGCATCTTCGGCATCTAGCCCATAACCTGAAACCGCGAGTACCCTTCCGCCGTTAGTTCTAAGTCCTGAGCCCTCAACACCGCCGCTTCCCCTGCTCGCACCTGCCGCGAAAATTATTGCCCCTGTGCTGTTTAAGCCCGTAGGATTAATTGCAATCGGGTCTCCTTTACGATAAGTACCGGGATAGCCCCCCGCTGCAATCACAGGTGCGCAGACAGCGCCTTCCTTCCATTTAATGGTATAGTCTGATAATTTCCCGTTCAAAATGGCGGTGCAGAGGTCTGCAAGGTCTGAATCCATTAGTGGAAGCAGGGCCTGTGCCTCAGGGTCTCCAAGGCGAACATTATACTCAAGAAGAAAAGTGCGATTATCCTGTACCATAAGGCCGAAAAAGATAAAACCGCGATAATCCATTTTTTCCTTTTCCATCCCTTTTAGGGTAGGAAAAAGGATTGAGTCATGGAAGTCCTTTTCAAGGGCCGGGCTGAAATCCGGCACAGGAGCAATGGCACCCATGCCCCCGGTATTCGGCCCCATATCGCCGTCAAGCAGGCGTTTATGATCTCTAGCAGCAATGAAAGGTTTAATTACACCTTTTTTACCCGGGCTGACGCTTACCGCAGCCATTACAGAGATTTCGACCCCTGCAAGATAATCTTCAATTATGACTTTTTTCCCCGCTTCTCCAAGCAACTTGTCTTTCATAAAGGCCCTGATGGTCTGCATTGCCTCACCGGCATTCGCGGTAATAACAACACCCTTACCCGCCGCAAGACCATCGGCCTTTATAACAAGGGGCTTTGTAGGGTCTTTTCCGAAATGCTTTTTGGTATGCTCCAAGGCCCGGCTCAGATCTGTAAAATTCTTCGAGCCGGCAGCCCTTACCCCGTACTTTTCCATAAAGGACTTGGAATAAACCTTACTGCTCTCAAGCAGGGCAGCACTCTTCCCCGGCCCAACAATTGCGAGCCCTGCAGTCCGGAATTTGTCGGCAATGCCAGCATCCAAAGGCGCCTCGGGCCCCACAACTGTAAGGTCAATATTTTCCTTTTGAGCAAATTCGAAGAGCATCTTTTGCCCTTCCTCAGAAGCCGGGTCAATGCCGTTCATGACAAGATTTTCACACTTATCTTCTGCAGCAGTTCCCCCGTTTCCCGGAGCCGCATAAACCTTGCCGACCTTTCCCGAGCAGGCAAGCTTCCAGACAAGGGCATGCTCCCTACCCCCCGATCCGATTACAAGAACCTTCATGGGGGGCCTCACTGACTAAGGGCCAGCTTTTCAGCGATTGTTTCATCGATAAACGTATTTATACTTTTACCGGAAAGCTTAGCTTGCTTAGCAAGTTTGTAATGACGCTCTTTGCTGGTACGATAAGTTATATTTCCTTTAAAATCTTTAATTTTTAATGGTTCCGGAATGTCCATGTTGTTTTCCAAGCTAGTTGAAATGTAAGAAACAATTGCTTCTTTTAAATTTGCTAATACTTCTTCTCGAGTCTGCCCACAAGTCATATTACGCTCAAGCTCGACAATACTGCCCAAGAAACACTCATCAGCATCAGACCACTCAATAACTACAGTATAGGGTAGTTTAAGATAATAATCAAAATTCTTCTTAGTCATAGGTATATCCCTCACACTTTAATGCATCTTGTAGTTTATTCAACATGTACGATTTTAATGGATTCTGAGTAAGAATTATTGTTACAGACGGGCGATCTTGCTTCCTGTATGTTTTATGAGAACCACTAGTTGTTGCTGCCCGGAAACCAAGCATTTCAAGGATTTTCATAGCCTCGTCGGGACTTACATCTGAATTACCCTTAAAAATTCTTTGAATGAGTTTCTCTCGTTTACTCATGCTCACATGATAGCATTTCTGCTATCATGTGTCAACGAGCATTCTAATAAATTTATGAATTATATTTCCTTCTACTAAAACTCTTTGGATGCAGCATTTATGGGCGAAGATCGCATCTCAATTTTCTTAATAGGCATTTTGTCCTTTAGAAGTTCATAGAAGAGCTCGCAAAGGTTTTCGCAAGTAGAAACTTTTTTAGTTACGACTATTCTGTACTCGGGGTATGACCAAGCAAGGGGGTGGTCTATCTTTTTTAAAGGCACACAGTGGTCAGGGTCGTTAACAATGCCCTCTTTTCTGTATACGTCAAGAACCGCATCAAGGAGCGGATCGCCCTCTTGAAAGAGCGTTGCATGATGAAAATGGTCACATACCTCCCATGCAATTTTCATGCCGTCTTTACACGCATGAGCATATCCGGTTACAGGGTCAACTTCGTCTTCCAGCTCAATGGTCAAGTACCCTGAATGCCCGTGAAGATGCTTTGCCTCTCTATTCCAGTTCATAAACCTGTGTGCATACTGGAAAGAATCCACTTTTACAATCGATCTGTACTTCTCTGACATAATAATGCCTCCTAAGCAAATTAAGGTTGATAAAATAACCTCGCCTATCAGTATAGTATATTTCCTTTTCCTTCAAGGGTATGAACTGTGGATATTATTATTTATTGTGTTTTTTATAGCTATATTGATAAGGTTATTTTTGCAAATAAGGAAAAGAAAAGCCCTTCTCAGGTAATCAATGATTTTAGGCAATCAGAATTCTAGTAAAATTCGCTATCAAAATTGGATGCAATTGCCATTACTATTCCACCTAATATAAGCCCGGTAATTACTCCAATTACAATATTACCGGTGGCGAAGCCTACTATTACACCAACAATAGCTCCTAATATCCAAGGATAAGCTACTCTTATAATTGTTATTACTAAACTTAAAATAATAATTGATGCAATACCGGAAACAATTCCATAAAAGAAATTGCCTGTAGAATAACCTACGACTATTCCCAAAATTATCCCAATAATAAAAGAAATTACACCTATTACCCCTGCACCCGGAGAAACATCTCCTCCACTGTAGGGTGGAGGTTTAGGCTTTTCTCTAAATTCTTCATCATGGATATTGCCTTTTGAGTCCTTCCTTTGATATTCCTTCCAATCACTCATATTTCAACTCCTTCAGTGTACGATATTATGTCATAATAATAAATTCAAGTATGTGCGTTATTAATACTTTTAGAACCATAGAAAAAAACTAAAAACTTAAGCTTAATGTGTTATATTGCTTCGCTAACAGATCAGGTTTAATATATTTTATCAGTGCAGTTTATCATTAATTATGTACCGTATTATCATTCAATTTCTAAAAATGATTCTTAAAATATCTGCTAAATATGGTGTTATATAATCATGGTTTAAGCCTTGAATATGCTTAGGAAAGTCATTAATTCCAGGTTGATTTTTTGTACAAAAAATATTTTCATCTTTATTAAACCAAATATGATTGTCTGTACATATATTATCTATAAAGCGTTCTTTAAAGATATTAAGCAAGCCATCCGACCCTCCCCAAGAATAAAAGACAAAATTGAAATCATTATCTTCAGATAAATCTCTTGGGTGATTAGGTAGAAATTCTTTTATCCTTATTCTTGCTTGATTAAGTGATGGATCACAATAAACACGCGTATTAAACCTAAATAACTCTTCGTTTACATTTTGAAACTGTGCATAATACATAATGCCCTCTTTACTCAATACTATGAAATACTTCCATTTTTATTCAATATTCATATATTAATGCATGAATTAGTAATGCTCCTGTCATCATATATGCGTCATATATGACGCATATATGATGACACTTGGGAAGTGGGCCCTGACAGTTGCAGGTAAGACCCGAAAAATGCTAAAATAGGCCCATGGAAGTGAAATCCCTTGAAAAGACGGACTTTGAAACCCTCTTTCGGGCGTTTAGCAGTGCCTTTAGTGATTATGCTGAGGTTCAAGTCAATGAAGAGCAGCTTAAGGCGATGCTTAAGAGGCGGGGGTATAACGCGGAGCTTTCCTTTGGAATGTTCGAAGGGGAGGAACTGCTTTCCTTTACCTTGAACGGGACGGGGTCCTTCAACGGGGCAGATACTGTATACGATACGGGAACGGGCACGGTTATCGAGCATAGGCGCAAGAAAATGGCGAGCAAGGTATTTGAACACTCTATTCCGTACTTAAAAAAGGCGGGCTATAAGCAATACCTGCTTGAAGTAATGCAGCATAATGAAAAGGCCTTGCCGATCTATAAGAATGCAGGTTTTGAAATGACAAGGGAACTTAATTTTTATGTGCAGAAAAAGGAAGAAATAATTAACGATTATGATAAAGAAAATCTACAGCACAACGTAAGGGAAATTGATCTGAGCTCCCTCCGTGATGTTTCCCGGTTTTGGGATTTTCATCCTTCTTGGCAGAACAGTTTTGAATCGATTGAAAGGATAGGGGGCGTCTTTACCTGCCTCGGAGCATTTGCAGGGGATAAGCTTGTGGGCTATTGCATACTCTTTACTGTTTCAGGTGATATTGCCCAAATTGCCATAGACAGAGAATTTAGGCGCAGGGGGATTGGGTCATTATTATTGGACAAGATTCTTGGATTGAATAAAAATGCTTCGATAAAAATAATCAATACTGATGCTTCATGCGAATCGATGAACGGTTTCCTAAAGGCAAAAAATATTAATCTTACCGGAAGCCAATTTGAAATGATATTGGATCTTTAATTAATACCGGAGGGGTGTACTATAAAACAATGAGAAGAATTGTAATTTTATTTTTAATTTTATCAGGCATTATTTTTAGCTCCTGCACTCAAGGAGAATTCGATTATTACGATTCCCATAATATTCTGCGAGTATCCGAAAAGCCGCTCTTTAAACTTGACGGCACTGTTGACATCGAAGTTTTATCAAGCTTATTAACAATACTCAATGATCCGCTCCTTGATCCAATGCTGCGCATGCCCATGCGGAACTGGCCGACAGGACTGCCGCATAACGGGCCTGTCTTTCATGCTCTAACAGCAGAAGATTTTTCGCATTATGTGGTACCTGATCGTATCTACCGTGACCGAGACTATAGCGGTGCAATTTTAATTAAGCTTTTTGATACTATACCGGGCAGGATGAGCGATCATTCAAGGAGTCTCTCGAACCAATGGTGGCAATTGGTTTACAGGGCAGCAGACAATGAGAGAGATGTACTCACCCTTTGGATGTATGAGCCCTATAGGCTCTCAGTCTTTAACGGAAATCGTTATGACTCAAGGGATCCCTCGCGCATAGACGAACGCTTCCTCAGACTAAGAAAAGACGGGAGCTATTATCGAACGGAAATTTCGGTGAATCATAATAATACTATAAGGGATGATTACGGCAATACAGGAGGAGAGCAGGGCGACTATACACTGGAAGGAAACTATAGCGCAAGCATTGCAAGGGCTAATCTCCGGCACGATGCTGAAAGGCTCTTAAACAGAATTGACGTAAGGCGATTCATAGCCACACCTTCCGAATTGCCCGGAGAATGGCAATCATCATTTTTTCAGACGGGCTCTAATTTTTTCGGCAGGTTTTATGTGTCGGGCCAGTTTCAGCAAAGCGATACGACCAGGGGGCACTTTACCGGTTCCGACAATATGTTTGACGGGCTTGGCGCCGCCAGCCGTATCTGGGGGAACTGGGACATGTTCTTCATTGCCAACGGAATGGATGGCCTTTCTGTAGGGCCGGATAAGGGCCAATGGCGTCATACTAATATTGCTTCGGCATATAATGACCTGCTCTGGCTCCCCTCCGATTTTGAAATACGCACAATGGGGCACGATAAAGACAATGCACGTTTTCAAACCTTTATCGAATACCCGGGCGATCCAAGCAGTCCCCTTATTACTAACCGCATTCCCGAAGACCGCCCTGACTCCGCGATGGGCCGATCGGGCCTCTGGCGTCTTAACGGATACGACAGGGGATATTCGGGAGATGTAATTAAAACAAACAGGGCGTGGCTCCGCTCTGCCTGCACAGTCTCCATTGGAAGTATTAATACGGTAACCCCAAGCGGCAACCGCTATGAGCACGGTGTAATTAATAAAGAGGCGATGAGGCCGGGCATTCATTTAAACATAAAACTATTAAGAGCCGAGTTTGGTTTGTAAAAGGACAAGGCAATCATTTGTTTTATCGTATTCATACTTTTTAAGACACTTAAGAGCTTCTAAAAGCAAATTGTTAATTTCTTCATCAAAATCAAGTGCAGTAAGACTTGCAAGAATTTCTATGCCTGCATCACTGTCATAACTTTCAACAGCCCCTATTGCCTTTTCCAGCTCTTCTCTTAGATTAGGAATAGAACCTTTTTCTTTAATAAAATTGCCGGAATCGGCAGGGAAAACAACGCTTAGCTGTTCATGAAGGCGCATCAACCTCTCAAAGTATCCCGGGAACTCAGCCTTACAGAATTCGCTGTCCTTCTCTTTCGATCCTGTTTCAAGCCTTAATGATACATTCGCAAGGCTCGCAGCTCCAATACTTGCAAGTGAAGATTTCATTGCATGTACGGAAATTGAAAAATTTTCTATTTCTTCGGCATTAATAAATTGCTGCATTTTATCTGCACTTTCTTTTAATTTTTCATAAAACAATAATAGATAATCACGGTACATCACCTTATGACCGCTCATTCGATGCAGACCAATCTCTGCGTTAATTTCTTTTATATCACGCAGGCTTAAGAAGAAGTCATCCAAGTCTTCTTCGCTGTCTTTAATTGCTTCAGTGCTAACTTCCGATGCATGAATTACTTTCTCTGCAGGCAGCCATTCAATAAGTATTTTTACAAGATCAGGTATCTCTATCGGCTTTGACACAAATCCGTTCAGCCCGCTTGTTAGGAACATCTCCCTTGCTCCCTGTACTGCATTTGCAGTAAGTGCAATTATTATGAGTTTTTCACCCCTGCCCTTTATCTTTCTGATTTCTGCAGCTGTTTCAATACCGTCCATCTCGGGCATCATATGATCCATGAATACTATGTCGTATTCCTTTTCAGCTATCATCTTAATTGCCTCTTTGCCTGACAATGCCGTATCGGCATTAACCCCAAGCAGGCCAAGAAGACCAACAGCAACCCTTAAGTTAAAATCATTATCATCAACAACTAAAATCCTTGCATCGGGTGCGCTTATTGAATGCTCTTTATCAAAGCTATCGTTCTGTCTTATCTCGCTTGCCTTACCTTCAACAAGCGGAACCGTAATCGTAAAGACACTGCCCTTTCCGTACTCACTTGTTACACCAATGCTGCCGCCCATCATCTCGATAAACTTCTTGCTTATTGCAAGCCCAAGCCCTGTTCCTGCGATATACCTGTTTTTTTCAGTTTTTGATTGCTCGAAGGTTTGAAAGAGTTTTGGTATATCTTCCTTTCTGATGCCGATGCCTGAATCTTTTATTTCAAAAATAATGATTTCCCTGTCGGCTAAAATACTCGCCTTAAACTCGATATATCCGCTTTCAGTAAACTTAACCGCATTCCCGCAGATATTTATTAGCACCTGCCGCAGTTTTATATCATCACCGTATTGTGCTTCGGGCATTTCTCCAAAGTATTCAAACCTGAACTCAAGGCCCTTCCGTTTTGCAGCGAGCATGAACATTGACACAACATTGTCAACAAGGGCATGGAAGTCATAATGCACGGGGCTAAGCTCAAGTTTACCTGCCTCTACTTTTGACATATCAAGGATATCGTTAATTATCGATAATAATGAATGTGCAGAAGAGTGTATATCATTGACATATCTCATCTCCCTTTCGGGCAGCCTTGAATTCAGCAATAGATCTGACATGCCAAGTATTGAGTTCATTGGGGTGCGTATCTCGTGGCTCATATTTGCAAGGAATGAAGACTTTAATCTCGAAGCCTCATCAGAGCGTTTTTTTGCTGCATACATAAAGGTGAGAATGCCGCATAACAAAAAAGTTGACACAAATCCGGTCCCTGTTAGAACATAGATCATCGCATTGGCATCCTGATAAAACTCCTGAACAGGAACGCCGATATAAATATGCCAATCGTTAAAAAGCTTTCGGCTGAAAAATATGCTGTCTATGCCGGTAAAGGAAACTGTCCTATATGCATCAAACTCATAGCCTCCCCGCAGGCGTGATGCAAGCTCACCGAACCCTAATACATCAAGGGTTAAACCAAAGATCGATTCGTCGATATGTACGATTACTCGCAGCTCTGAATCAAGCAAGGCCCCGTATCCTATGTTTAACAAATGTATATCACTAACATAATCACTTATAAGTTCAAATTGAATGTCAAATGCAAGCACTCCAAAATTTACGCCATTGGCATCGAATAACATTCTTGAAAGAGACATAACAAGGTCATTATTATCAAGGCTGATATACGGGTCTGTGAAAAATACCTGCCCGTTATTTTCGTATGCCCCGATATACCAGGGGCGTGTACTCGGACTATACTCCCAATCAACTTCGCCGGGATACGAATGGACAAACTCGCCGTCAATTATCGCATAAATATAAAGAAAACCATTATACTTTTCATCGTTCCTTAAAATTAATGAGGCAAGACGTGCAAGTTCTGCGCTTGCCCTTTCCGGATCGGTTCCCCTTGCATAAAGTTCCTCGATGGAAGATGCAACAATTTCAAAAGTGGCCTGGTGAGCCCTTAGATATGCAGTCAGGGTTTCGGCAGAGAACATTATCACTTCTTCGCCATAGCTTGTAATATTCCTTGATGCAATACGAGAAGTAAAAAAGAAGCTTGTTACTACCATAAAAATGGCAATTACGATAACAACAAGGTATTGTAAAAATAGACTCGAATCTGCTTTAAAGCGTAAGAGTAATTTCAAGGTACTCCTCTATTCCTCTATAAAAACTTTTTAATTCTATTTGCAGCATCTTGCGGTACAATTGGTTTTACGATGAAATCTGCTGCACCCGCCTGCATACATTTTTGAACATATTCCTTTGTAGACTTTCCTGTAATAAAAATAATTGGAGCATCGTGCCCCTGTGCCCTAATCTCCTGCGCAAGCTTAATCCCGTCCATGCCCGGCATTTCAATATCAAGAACAAACAGTTCGGGCCTTATCTTACTTAAAACTCCAAGGGCCCCCAAACCGGAAGTGACTGCGATAATCTTGCAGGGAACTTCCTTTAGAGCTGCTTTGAATGTGTCAAGGCAATAGGTATCGTCATCAACTGCAAGTATGCTCTTAATCTCACTGCTCTCGGGGTTTACTTCATTCGTTTTACCTGCCGATTGCCCTGAGTTTTTTTCATCTTCTTCGGCCTTGAAAAATGCAAGTTGTATATCAATGGAAAGAGAAGTCAGGGTCGAAAGAAAATAAGAGACATAGGCTTCGATTTTTTCAGGCCTTTCCTCATCAAAGCTGTTAATATGCTTCCAGCAATCGTTTGCGAGCTCTTCTGCATGAATTCCTGCAAGCATGTCCCGCAGACTAGTAAGGTGAATAATGACTGTTTTGATGTCACGTTTTTCCATTGCGGCCTTAACTTCGCCTTCCTCAGAGGGGAATTTTTCAGTAAAGGTATGCAATGATTCAGCGTAAAGCTCAAGTTGGCTCTTTGTCATCATCTGAAGACGCTTTGTTATATTAAGTTCAGGAATGGTGTGGAGATATTCTCTTATATTCATTTTACAACCTCCATTTAATTATACAGGAACTTTAGATATACCACAAACAGAGGTCTTATGCTATATTCCTCCCATGGATCATACAACCGATACTATCACTCTTTTAAAAAAATCAGGGGCCCTTCTCGAGGGCCATTTTCTCCTCTCTTCGGGGAGGCACGGAGACCAATATTTCCAGTGCGCCCTGCTCCTGTCAAGGCCCGAAAGGGCGGCGGCCGCCCTTTCGGGCCTTATTGCGCAGCTTAAAGCGGACATGAGTGCGGGGAAGATTAGGATAGATGCTGTTGTCGGGCCTGCTATCGGGGGCATTATCGTGGCTTATGAGCTGGGCCGGCAGTTGGGATTACCTGCATTATTCACTGAAAGGGACGATTCCGGGGTTATGACTCTGCGCAGGGGTTTTGAGATAAAACAGGATATGAGTATACTCGTGGCAGAGGACGTTGTTACCACGGCAAAGTCATCGGGGGAATGTATAAAGGCCCTTGAAGAAGCAGGGGCGAAGATCGCAGGCCTTGCCTGTATTGTAGACCGCAGGGCCCCCGGCCTTGAAATTGACCTCCCCTTCTACCCTGCATGCCGCCTTGAAGCAAAGACTTGGGCGCCGGATGACTGCGAACTGTGCAGAGAGGGCCTTCCCTTGGTTAAGCCCGGCTCAAGAAAGATAAAATGAAAAGACCCCTTTTTACTCTAATCCATGAAGATGAGAATATCGCTGTCTTTAATAAGAGTTCAGGTATTTCTGTAAGCCCTGATCGCTGGGATCCTTCTATTGAGAGGCTGGACAGGCTTGCAGCCGAGTTTATCAAAATCCCAAAACTCTATACGGTTCATCGTATAGACAAGGAAACATCGGGGCTGGTTATCTTTGCAAAAAATGATTGGACCCATAAGGCCCTTTCATCGGCCTTTGAGAAGAGGAAGGTAAAGAAGCGATATATCGCTGCGGTAAACGGGAGGCCGAGCCAAAAGGAAATCGTCTGCGATCTTCCCCTAGTTCCCAACGGAAATAAGAAGCACATGACCATAATCGATAAATTCCGAGGCAAGGAATCCATTACGACATTTCGCCTTCTTGGGAGTGCAGGGAATTATAGCATCCTTGAGGCCATGCCCGAGACAGGCAGGACCCACCAGATAAGGGTGCATCTTGCAAGCCTTGGTCACACTGTAGTGGGCGATGATCTTTACGGGAACGGAAGGCCGGTAAAGCTCTCAGCTTTTAAGAAGGGCTGGCAGGGAAATCCCAAGGAAGAAAGGCCCTTAATTTCCAGACTTGGCCTTCATGCCTACGAGCTTTTTCTGCCCGGCTACCCCGAGGGCCGCCCGCAAGGCCGCTCGCAGAGCTTGGAAGGTCCCACGGGGTTAAGCCTAAAGGCCCCGATCCCTAAAGACATGTCTGCTCTAATAAAACAGATGGAGAAGGTCTCGGGGAATACAATACTTTAGGCAGGCCTTGTAAACAATAATTGCAGTCTTTCAGTGTCTTCCAGATGCAAAATATGCTCTGCAAGGGACTTATCACATACTGCAATATGGGAAAGTATCCAATCTTTTAAAAACTGAACAAATCGATTTGGAACAAGGCTTTTATGCTCGGCAAATCTTTGGGTCTGACGCAGGATTTCCTTAATGAACAGTTCATGCTCCTTTCTATGGGCATAATAGTTCGGATACATAAGAAAACGCATCATATGTTCCTCTGTTGTAAAGTGGTAATGTACATAGTTTACCGCCTCCCTTGCTACTTCTACGAAGCAGCGCATTGCAGTTTCCTTGTCCTGGAGACATGCCAGATGCAGGGTATTGGTCAGGTGGACCAATTTTTCATGCTGGTCATCGATAAGTTGAACACCATGGGTAAGACGGGCATTCCATTCAATAAAAACGTGGGTTCTTGTCATGATATGCTCCTAATTTTTAGATACAAAAACTTTATATCTTTTTACCCGGGTAATCAAATTTTAAAAGGGGTTAGTTAATAGAAAACACATCTGTTTCAAAAAATAATACAAAAAAAAGCCCCGACATGCGGGGCTTTCACTTTAGGAGGGGAAGTTTACTTTCTTCCTGCCGCCCTCATTGCTTCCGAGATTCTTCCGTTAATATCGGCGAGCATTGAGCGTATGATCTGGCCCCTGGAAATAACATCCCTGAAGTTATTTGCCGCAAAGCTCTGTTGTACATCGCCGTAGGCACCGCGCGCAACATCCATTTCCCTTGTAAGGGCGTTAAAATCGAGGCGAATGCCCGGAACTGTCCTTGCCCCGTTAATTGCACGGGTGGTATCATCGAGGGCCTGTCCAAGACTGCGGACCATAGCCTCTGCCTCATCCCTTGCCCTTGCAGAGCCTGCCCTTCCGTCGGCAATGGCCCTTTCTGCCAGGCTGATGGTTTCAGCCGCTAAGCTTCTTGCGGTGTCATAGCGTCTTGCATTGGATTCGGCCTGCATTCTGGCAAGGGCGTCTCTGGCAAGAACCAGGGTATTATTCGCGTATGCAACCACATTAGGGTCATTTTCAGCTCGCATAACGGCTTCATGAGCGCTATTCATATCATCAATCGGCGGCGTGGCACAGGCCGCCAAAATTCCTCCCAAAATTAGAACCAGCGGAATAATTATGTATATCTTTTTCATTCGAACTCCTCGCTATACATTATAATACACAGTTGCCGAAAAATAAAGGAATAGCAAGAATATGATCGCAAAATTTGCAAAAAAAACATTTTTTTTACGTTTTTTCATTTCTTTTTTATCCTCCGCAATGGCTGCAGCCCTGCTTTCCATAGTGTTTAGCGGTCCTGTCCTCGGTTCACTCTACGATTTCCTTATGAGATTAAGGCCCTCTCCCCCTATTTCAGGTGAGATCCTGATTATAGACAGCACAGGCACATCAATTCCGGGGCATACACAGGCTGATAATATTCTTGAACCGCTCCTGCTATCATCTGTTCTATATACATTGACTGAACTCGGCGCTCAAACACTGATAATCCAGGTTCCGATACTCGGGCTTTCCGTAGGAGGAAGCATAGGAGAAGATGAGATTCTGCATCGGTTTAACCGGGAATTTTCGATTTTAACAGGAAATATAAGAAATTTATTTGACGGGATCAGAATGGGGTTGATAGCGCCTGCAGATTCGGAGCGCTATGTCAGAGAGCTGGTTGAGCTCTCTGAATTAAGCATGGACAGGCTAGTTTCTACATTAGTATACCGCGATCTCGAAGGCATTCTAGCGATGGAGGATGCGGCAGCCCTCTTCGGGCAGGCAAGGAGGCCGGGGGATTTGCTTGTCGAATTGATCGGAACAGTCGAAGGCGGCAGGCCGGGGACACTTGCTGTAAGCGATGAATACTCAAGGGCGATTCCGGACAGAGACGGGGTAATAAGACGGGTTGCGCCCGTGCTCTCGAGCGATGAGCACAGGTTTGAGCATATAGTCTACAGTGCCTTGAAAGCGAGGCTCGATGACTTCGAGTATATTATTCCGAGGGACAGGCAGGGCAGTATACTCTTTGAGCTTCCGGGAAGAGATAGAGATTTTACAAGGATGGGCATTGGGGAATTCCTTGCCTATGATGAGGCAGACCGAAACTTAAGGAGACTCCTCCTTGAAGCGGAAGCTCTGGGCATGTTTGACAATGTATACGGGGAAAATCGCCCCGGGATTCTCCATGATTTCGCAATTGAGCTAAGGGATGAGCCTCTTTCTTCTTTCCAAGGGGGCATTGAAGAAAAAAGGGCCTTGTGGATTGAAATAAGAAACAGGTATTTTGAGAGTCTTGAAGAATTTCTTTATGATCGAGATAACCGATATAACCCGGATGACCCGGGCCATGAAATCGAAGAAGACGATTTATTTATCGCAATTAAGGCGGGATATGAAGAGCTTTTGGGACTAAGAAATGCTCTTTCTTCCGTTTTACTTGCTTCTTTTTGCATACTTGGAAGCGGCATTGATGTTGAAGCTTCTGCCCTGCTTGCAAACAGTTTAATTTTTAGCAGGGCAATAAATCCGGGAAATACAGGTATATTAATGATAGTTTCACTTATTTCTGCCTTCATCATCTCTTATGCAGTAAAAAACAAGGGCCTAATAAGCACGGTTTTTCTAGGCGCCTTTCTTTGTATAATTTTTTGCATAACTCTTTGCATCAGCTTTATCTTTACCGGTTTCTGGCTGGACCCGGGAATTCCTGCTGCTGCGGGCGGAGTTGGTGTAATTGTTTCTTTTGCATGGGCACTTGCAGCGAGGGGCCGCTATCGCAGGAATTTCTACCAGAGCTTTGGGCCTTCTGTATCAAGGGCAAATCTAAGGAACATCATTCGCAGGGGCAGGCCCCTGCCCTCAGATGCCATAACTGCCAAGGCGGTGATGATAGCAGTTAAGCAATCACCAATGCCTGCATCAAAAAACCTGACAAATCCGACAATATCACTGTTTGAGTTTCAGAAAAAGGTATCGGAAATATTCAAAAGGGCAGGCGGAACCATTGTCGGTGCAGACGGGGACATAGTTCTTGCCTGTTTCGGTTCACCCCTTGTGCAGGAAAAACTTGACATAACAGGCTTTACAAGGAAGGCTGCAGGTCTTGTGTCGGAAATTATAAGGCATAAGGAATGTGCATTCTGGAATTTCGGAATTGATACGGGGAGCTGCGTTTTTACCTGGTCTGCCCTCTCGGGTTATTTTGCAATTGGCTCGGCGGTCCAAAGGGCAAAGCTTCTCTCCCGCCTTGCAGACCGTTATAAGACCAGGATACTCCTCTCTGCAGCAATCGATGAAGCCCTGCCCCTGGACATTGAAACAAAAAAGGTTGACATTCTTAAGAGCAGGGACGGGGCAAAGGAAGAAATAATCTATAGTCTGTCCGGTTAATGGACGATACCGGATTTGAACCAGTGACTTCTACCGTGTGAAGGTAGCACTCTCCCGCTGAGTTAATCGTCCTACAATCGAAATTATAGCTCGAAAATCCGATGCATGAAAAGGGTGGCAGCCTGTGCCACATTTAGACTTTCCATTAGGCCTGTCCCGGGAATGCGGAGAAGAACTTGGCATCCTGTTTTTATCTCTTCGGGGAGGCCTGTTTCCTCGTTTCCAAGGACGAGGACTATTCCGGGTCTCCCTCCGCCGGTTACTTTCTGCCTCTCCTGTAAGATTTTCGGGAGGTCTCCTACCTTACGGCGGGCCCTTATGTCAGTGCCGAGGGTGAGGAGTTTACGGCCTGCATCGCGAAGGAAGGCTTCAATGTTGCGAACGCTTCTTATTTGTACATGCTCCATTCCGCCCTCTGCAATGCGATAGGCGCTTGTTGTCAGCCTTGCCTCTGTATCTATTTCAGACAGGATTATATACCTTACGTCAAAGAAGGCGGCAGAGCGTATGATGGCTCCAAGGTTATGATCGTTTCCGATGGAATGAAGCAATAGGCCTGCACTTGCATCATTTGACCAATCTTCAAGGTCTTCTGTATTAAGTGGTTCGATCTTCGGTAAAATGATCATCGCAACAACACCCTGATGATGGGAAGTCTTACATATCCTCTCCAGCTCTTCATCTTCGCAAATTTTATAAGGCCTTTTTCTCTCTGCAAGGGCTTTACAGGTTTTCGTAAAAAATTGCATCCTGTCTTCCCTTAGGAAGAAGCGGTTAATTTGATCGGGGTTATGTTCTGCAAGAGCCATAACGGCATTAAAGCCGCAGATTGCAAGTTCGTCGGTTAACTTATTAAGCATTAAGGTGATTATATCGAATTATGTACAATCAATCCATAAACCGGTAATGTACCTTATGGAAGGGAAAATTAAGACAAAGAAGCTTTGCTATGATCATTCGACAGATACTCCATTTAATGCCGAGATTCTGGAGCTTAGAGAATATAAGTCAAAAAATGAGGATGCAATAGCAGTTTTGCTTGATAAATCGATTTTCTACCCCGAAGGCGGAGGGCAATTAAGCGATCTTGGAAGTATAAACGGTGTACGGCTCTTGAATGTGATTGAACATGATGATGAAATGCTTCATTTGATTTCTACCGAAGACTCGGGGAGCCTTAAGCCGGGTTCGGCCGAGCTCCTCCTTGATTCAAGGCGCCGCAGGGATCATTCGCAGCTTCATACAGGGCAGCATATACTTTCGGGCACCCTCTTTCGCATGACAGGTGCAAGGACGGTCTCGATGCACATGGGTGAAGAAACCTGTACGATTGACGTGGATGCCAAAGAATTAAGTATTGAAACCCTGAATTCAGTTGAAGATGCTATTGCAGATATTATCGAAGAAAATCGCCGGGTAACCCTGCACCTCTGCCCGCCGGAAGACATTACTACCTTTCCTCTTCGTAGGGTTCCCCCCATAGGAGAAGAAGTGATAAGGGTACTCGAGATCGAAGACTGTGATATTATTGCCTGCTGCGGAACCCATGTGAAATCCACGGCAGAGGTTGGAATGCTCCGCATTCTTGGAGCAGAAAAGTATAAGGGGATGACAAGAATCACCTTTATTGCAGGAAGACGGGTATTGCTTGACTCAAGGAAGTTGAGGGAAAATGCGGGCATTATTTCGAGGGCATTGAGCATTCCTGTGATGGAAATTGGGAAGGGGGTTCTTGAGCTTATAGAGAAAATGAATAGGGGAGAAAAACGGCTCAAGGCTTATGAAGAGAGGGAAACTGCGGAGAAGGCAGAGGCCCTTATCGTAAAAGCTAATGCGGCAATTGCAGGGGATTCAAAGAGGCCTGCTATCATCATTGAATATTATCCGGTTGAAGACAGTAATACCATATTAAACATCGGGAAAATTGCCCAAAAGAAAACAATGGCAACCCTAATTTTAATTTCCGAAACAGAATTAAAATTTGCCGGTTTCGCTTCAGAGAAGGATTTTGACTTGCGTGAATTCTTAAAAGAAGCCTTTGAAAAACACAGGGGCAAGGGCGGAGGAAGCCCTAGTTTCTTCCAGGGGAGCTTTGATTCAAGAGGGGCCCTTGATGAGTTCACAAGGGCCCTGGTTAATTAGCCGGATTTCTGCTTCTGCTTCTGTCTCTGAACATGCTTGAAAACTTCATCGGCATTTATCCGCTTATCAACACCTGTAAGCGGTATTAGTCCTTCGTCATCTACACTTCGGAAAAGGGGACTATTTCGATTACTTGAATAAGCCCAGCTATTTTCGTTGTTCATTAGATAATCCAATACAGAGGCAACCGCAAGGCAGAAGTACAATAGAGATGCATTGTTTTTCTGCTTGCCTGGTAGGAGTACATCGAGACGGACAGAGACCGGATTAGAGACCTGGAAGGTATAGGGAGCCCAGGGGTTCTCAATACCGTCACAGAGGGCATTTGCTTCTGCACCGCCTGCCTTAATGCCCCTGTCAACGCCTGTGGCAATCGCCGCAAGGCACTTCCTTAGGGACTTTACTTGAGAATAAATCTGGATAACATCCTTTTTCTGAAAAGGTGAAGCAACAAAACTATCAAACTTATAATAGGGCAAAAGATATAGGCGCTTGACCCAGTGGAGCTCAGAAACAAGCTTCTTCGTATAATTCGAGCTGCGCTCCCCGGGGGATCCTTCTAAGATTCTAATATATTCGGCCATACGGGGCAGGTATTCCTTTTCGAAACACATTTCCCTATAGTAGCGCCAGTCATTCATTATCCCCCCGAGAATGACATCAACACTTTCCAGGTTCGAGCCGGGAATTGGGGTAGAAGTAAAAACTGCATGGCGCAGACCGAAGAACATTTCTTCAAGTGTTCGCATAAAGATTAATATCTGCGGCATCGGGTCTCTTGGAGAAATATAAACAACGCCCCTTCTAAGGTCGTATAGGTCCACAAAGTATGGATATAGATCAGGATACTCAGAAAGCTTATCCCAGCCTGCCTGAGGGAAAAGGGTCTCGAGCATTTGAAGGCCTCTGTCAAGGGCCTTCTTTTCAGACTCTACTACACTCCTTCTTTCCCTTTCTTCATCAGAAATCTCTTCCTCTTTTTCTTTCTCGTCAAGATTGACGACTTCTTCTTCCTTTTCTGAATCATCCTTTAGATCTTCAATATTACCCTGTGCTGCAAAGTTTGCAGGATTCATCTGCTCCGCCTCGGTGGCATTAAGGAAGGCGAGTATCCTCTTTTTGCGTTCTATAAAAAGTGCATCGTATGGAAGATAGCTGCCTGAAACAGACTTCATTAGGAGGGGATAGAGAAGATAATGAACCTCCCTTCTGACTCCGGAATAGGCAGTAAGGGCTGCCCGTATCTGATCCTGATGGCTTTGAACATCCAGTTGATTTTCTGCAAACAGTACCTTATACAGGACCTTATAAGCTCCCCTGATATGGACCTCGAGATCGAGTTTCTCGAGTATGAAAAGAGGTTTATAGATTGCCTTAAGCATATCTGCACATTCGCTTACCCTGACTCCCTTGGAACTCGCCTGAAGCTTTGCAAGATTCCCGGATATTTTCTCAATATCCCAATACCTTATTACATCAAGGATATGATGGGCTAATGGTGCGCCTTTTTTCAGTTTCTCGCTTCTTTTCGTATTATTTCGCGGGAGCATATTTCGAGTTGAAGTAACCAAAACTTCAATTTTCTTATAATATTCGTTCATTCTGCGGTTGATAAAAGCTGAACTTACATAATCGGTGACGGTAGAGAAGGGTGAAAGTATGGATAAAAGTACCTGCCCTGAAGATTTTATCTCAAACTCGGAATTTCCCGCGCATCTGTCCATTTTTACCCGCTCCCAATAGCTTACCTTAATTGGAATTGCAGGATCATCGGCGGGATTTGCCTGTCTCTGCGAGGATTGCTTATTTTTAGAGGAGGATTCCTCGGCTTCATCAACATCGGCCTGAAGCTCAACAGATCGCCTTGGGCGGCCTTTTATTTGGACATTTACCTTATCCTTCCGTACATTTCCGCCTTCGCGCCTTGACTTATCCTGATCGTCGCTGCGCTCATAGCCCACTTCACCGCCAAGTTTTTGAGCCATGCGCTTTGCTTCGTCTCTGTCCATATCGCCAAGTTTACTTCTTACCCGGCCCAGCTCACCGGGAGCATATACTGCTTTGTCTTCTTTCGCCATTTTATACCCGCAAATAGAGTTTTTCGCATGTACCCCAAACATTTCTCATCGTAAGTTCCTCCCCTTCTGAACTTAGAAAATGACCGTTAAAATATCCGGGTGCTCTTTCATTATCGGAAGAGAAAAAGAGGAAATTCTCAATATTTCGGCTAGGTTCTCCGGGAGTAAACACTAAATCCACCATTCCCTCCATATCCTGAATAATCCAATCCTCTTCAGGGCCCCGTGTAATCTTGACAGGCGGAAGCAGTGTAAGCTTACCGTCTATCCAAAGAGCGTTTTCATTATTCTTAAAGGCCTCTTTCGCCTGGTTTTCACCCAAGGCAAAGCCGAAACGCCTGTTTTTCTCGTCAAAACCAAGTCCTGCACACCAAGTTGAGCGCATTCTATAGGGATAGAAGCCTTTGAAGTCGCTGAATAACCCTGAAGTCTTAGCCGGATGAAGGTGAAAATGCTTCCCGCCTGAAATAAGGTCTCCGCTTACAGCGGTCATCACCTTATAAGCGTACATACTGCGACGCTCTGAAAACAAAAGGTTTACTGCCATTGGCAGCGCCTTTCCCGCCGCACCAAGGGAAAGGTCGAATTTTGCATGGGCTGTTAAAGCAGGCCTCCTTCGGGTCCTCTTAATGTTAAGCTCCAGCACTATGCTCTCTGTATCAAGCCAGGAGTGTATCCGAAAGAAAAACCCGTAAGAGCGGCTGTCAACGGATGCATTGTGAAGGCCTCGCGGCAACCGCCAGCCTCCGCCGGGAATTAACTTCCTGAACTCAATCCGCTCATTTGTTTCACGATCGTACATGAAAACATGGGCATCCCGGAAAAACTTCAGATTGCACAATCTGGCCTGAAGGAAAAACCGGTCATCCTGTATGATAAAGGTCTCCCATTCCTTTATCCTAAAATCTCTTATTCCCCTTGGCATGGGAACAGGATAAGGCCTGTGAATATCAAGTAGATCTACTTCTTCAAATGCCCTGGTCCAAGTTCCCTGAAGGGGCATACCGTTTTCCACCGGAGTAGGACGGGGCGCTTGAATTTCCCTAGTGTACACTATCTTGAATTCTAGCATAAAAGTCGAAGATTATCAAATCAAAAGCTTAAGGGTCGAGAGCCCTGACTCAGGGCCCCTGCTCCTCCCTGTCGTACCACCGGGCCTGGGCCTTCCACATATTGGCGTATTTTCCGGGTCGGGACAGGAGTTCCTCGTGGGTGCCTCTGTCGGTGATGCGCCCTCCGTCCATCACGATGATGCTGTGGGCGAGTCTTGCCGAGCCGAGACGGTGAGTAACAAGGAGGGCGGATTTGCCTTCGGCGAGTTGCCTGAACTGTCTGTAGATTCTGGTCTCTTCGATAGGGTCAATCGCTGCTGTGGGCTCATCCAGCACGATGAAGCCGTTGGAACGGTATAGCCGGCGGGCTATTGCAAGCCTCTGCCACTGACCGCCTGAGAGGTCTATGCCGTCGAACTCGGGTGAGAGCATGGTATCAAGCTTCAACCGGCCGTCTTCGAGTTCGAGCCCGGCCTCGTTTACAGCGTTCAAGATCACGGTGTTATCGGGGGCCGGCCCGGTATCGCTTAAAAAGACATTTTCCTTAAGGGTCATTTTATAACGTTGATATTTTTGAAACACTGCGGAGATTCCCTTGAAAAGGCCGGGGCCTGCCATACCCCGGGAATCGAGACCGCCGATTATTACTCTGCCTGATCTTGGGTGGTAAAGCCCCGTAAGCAAGCGTACAAGGGTAGTTTTACCTGCGCCATTTTCACCGACTATGGCAAGGGTTTGGCCCTGAGCAATTGACAGGGAAACGTCCTTAACGGCGTCTTCTTCTCTTCCGGGGTACCTAAAGCTTAAATCTTCTGCGACAATGCCAAGGGAGAAGTCGATTAAATCATCACTCTTATTATGCTCCATGCCTGCCCTCTCCGGCATATCCATCACCATTATTAAATTCTTTAGCTTACCTATATCCCTATTCATTACTCCAAGATCTCGGGTAACCACCTCCTGCATAATGGAGAAAATCATCCCAAGAGAAGCAAATACTGCGGTAAAGGCACCAATGCTAATTTCACCTGACATCAATGCAAGGAAGAGGAGATATGAGGAACCGGCCATCCCGAAAAAGGATGAGATGTTAAGGAGCAGCTGTAAAAGTGCGGTTTTTCGCTCAGCCTGCCATATCTTTCCGGTAAGGAGGAGGAGGGTTTCGGAGTATAGGTTATAAAAAAACCTAAATGCTCCAAGGGTTCTGGTTTCCTTAAAGTATTCACGGTCGCAGAGACTTCTTTGATAGTATTCATTTTCGCGGCGCAGGGGCGCATTCTGCTCTTCGAGTTTTGTGAATACCCTTCCTCTGACAATTTGCGCGAAGAGAGCAGGGATGAAAGACATCATCAGGGTAAGCAATAGAATTGGTTTTAAGAAGAAAAGGTATGATCCGATGAAAATAAAATACAATCCATAGAAAAAAATGAAAGCAATTATCATCACACAGAAATTTGTAAAAACCTTCACTCCTTCCTTTGCCTTATTTAAATCGTCAAGAAAGGCAGGGGCTTCGAATAGGACAGGATCAAGGCCACCAAGTTTCTTTTGTAAGATGGTTCTGATTTTTCCTTCGGTCTTTCCCGCAGCAACACTATTATAGAAGTTAACAAGCCCGTTCATGAGCTGTTGGGCAAAGGTAATGCCGGCAAGTATTAATAAGGGGGTTAGGCAGCCCATAAAATCAATATACCCGGCTTGAGCCCCTGCAATGGCATCAAAGAGATTTCGGATTGCTGCAATATTCAGGGCCCAGATTAGGGCATGGAAAACTTGCATTAAAACCAGGGTTAGATTATGCAGGGGTGCAGCTCTGAACTGCATTGGTATAAGCCTTAAGGCTACCCCAAAGAAAGAACTGCCTTTCATAAATACCAGCTCCTTTGGGACTCAAACATCCGGGCATACTGTCCGTTTAAAGCGAGAAGCTCGTTGTGGGTGCCTCGCTCTGTCACCTTGCCTTCGCTAATGACCAAGATTTCATCTGCAAGTTTTGTGGAACCAAGGCGATGACTAATAAATATGCCGGTCTTGCCGGCCATCAATTTCCCAAACTCCTCATAGAGCCGGCTCTCGCTTATCGGGTCAAGTGCGGCAGTGGGTTCATCGAGGATTTTCACGGGAGAGCGGCTCAGCAAGGAGCGTGCAATTGCAATGCGCTGCCATTGACCGCCTGAAAGGTCCTGACCTTCTTCCTTGATTTTTCCCAAGGGGCTTTCAATCCCGTTTTTAAGTTCAGCTATAATTTCATCAAGCCCTGCAAGAGAAGCCGTCTTGCGAATTTGCTCATCGGTATTATTCCCTGTAATATCACCAAGAGTGATATTTTCCTTAAGCGATACATAGTATCTTGCGAAATCTTGATACACTACAGAAAAAAGCGTCTTTATTGATCCGGCAGGGTATTCCCTTAACTCCTTGCCGTTAATTAAAATTTGCCCCTCATAATCGGAATAAAGCCCTGTAAGCAGCCTTGTGACAGTGGTTTTCCCTGCACCGTTACTGCCGACAAAGGCATAACTACGGCCCCTCTTGAGGGTAAAGGACATTCCGTCCAGCACATTTGACTGTCCGCCGGGATACTTGAAACGGACATTGCGGAATTCCAGAGAATTAAATTCCGGCACATCGCTTAGAGGCAGGTCAAGGTTCTCGGGAGAGCTGCTTAGGTTATGAAATGCAGTCAGGTCCTTCATGTATTCTCTTACCTTTGAAACCTGCTCAAGGGAATCTGACATCATCCAACCAAGATTATTAATTAAGCTGAAAACTGCAGCAATTATCCCCATATACATTCCCGCACTTAAGGCACCTGCAATGACAGAGGGAATAAGTGTCAGAGCGATTAACAATGATACAAGGAAAAGTAGCATGCTTGAGCTTTTTAATATTACAAACATTTTAGCAAGAACTTTTAACCTTAATTTTCTTCCTGCCTCGTACTGCTCATACCAGAGCTTGCTTACATAGTCCGTATAACCAAAAAGGCTGCGCTCTTCAGAAGCATCGCGCCCTGTGAGAACTTCATCCAGGTATTCGGTGCGGCGATTGAACTTCTCGGCATCTACATGGGCCTTATAATTTTTTCTGCCTGCTAGTATGGAAAGCCAAAACAGGGGCACCGAGAAGGCAGAAATTATGAGAGCTGCCCACCAGACCCTGCTCATGATAAGCACAAGCACTGAAATAACGCTTACGATTATATGTACCATCGCGGTGATGCCGTTAAAACCGTCAATTATTGATTTAACGGGATCCCTTGAAACTCTTGAAATTAACTCCCAACTTTCGGCTCTTTCAATATGCATATAGTCCAAGGCAGCATGTATTTTAACAAAGCGAGGCTTAATCTTGCGCTGTAAACTTAGGCTTATGCGCGAAATGACAAGCTGATCCACCGCACCGATCGTAGTGATAATACCCAGGGTTATAAGGAGCAGTATAAGAGGCAGGTAGATACGGTTAAAAGGGAGGCTGCCGTTTAATACGGCAATGGCTGTGTCTACAAAGTTTGCGGTTGCAAGGGCCATGACTGCTGTGGGAAGGAGAGCCTGTATCAGGGCAAGAAACAGGCGCAGTGCAGTGCAGGGCATTGATGCCTCAAATGCAAAACGCAGGGTATCCAAGGTTCCAAATTTCTTTATGTCCTGGCTTTTCAAGTTATCTCCATTGGTCTGCGTATATAAACGTACTATATATAAAACGTTCCGGCAGTGCCAAGTGTTTTATCCCTTGTTGATATAATGATAATTATGTTAAGCTTAAACTCATGAAATCAGCGGTTTTGGTTGGAGTAATAATGGGGAGTACATCTGACTGGGACACAATGCAAAACGCATGCCTTATTCTTGATGAACTGCAAATATCCTACGAAAAAAAGGTGGTCTCTGCTCACAGAACCCCGGATTTAATGTTCTCTTATGCAGAAAAAGCAGCGGAAAGGGGCCTTAAAGTCATTATTGCGGGTGCAGGGGGAGCTGCTCATCTGCCCGGGATGGTTGCATCAAAGACAAATCTGCCTGTAATCGGGGTTCCTGTGCAGTCAAAGGCCCTTAACGGTCTTGATTCCCTGCTTTCCATCGTACAGATGCCCGGCGGTGTTCCCGTTGCGACTGTTGCAATCGGCAATGCAGGGGCTACCAATGCGGGACTGCTTGCAGCACAGATCGTAGCAACTTCCGACAGTGGGGTTTACGAAAGGCTGCAAGAGAGAAGGCAGAATATCGAAAAGCAAATTCTGGAAAGTGAATTATAATGATATTGCCCGGTAAGACCATCGGTATTATTGGCGGGGGCCAACTTGGCAGGATGATGTGTCTTGCAGCGAAGGCAATGGGCTATGATGTAGCAGTGCTAGACCCGACAGCGAACTGCCCCTGCGGACAGGTCGCTGACATAGAGATTACGGCAGGCTATGATGATATGGCAGCAATAAAAAAACTCGCAGAAATAAGCGATGTAATAACTTACGAATTTGAAAATATCGATTATGATGCTCTTTTCTATCTGGAAAACAATGCATACTTACCACAGGGAAGCGATGTATTAAAAATTACGCAGCACCGTTATATGGAAAAGAAAACGATAAGCGATATGGGCATTCCTGTTACAGAGTTTTTTCTTTTAAACAGCATAAAAGCTTTGGAAAAACACTTCTTTTATCCTTCTGTGCTTAAAACCACCACGGGCGGCTACGATGGCAAGGGGCAGCTTATAATTAAAAGCAGGGAAGACTTCGAAGCGGCAAAAAAACTTGCAGAAAAGCACGAATGCATAATTGAGAGGTGGGTGCCTTTTGACAAGGAAATATCGGTATTAATTGCCCGAAGTACAAGCGGAGAAACAGCCGTTTTCCCGATACCTGAGAATATCCATGTTGATAATATCCTGCATAAGAGCATAGTCCCTGCAAGCATCTCGGATTCGGTGGTGCAGAAGGCCATCAGCTACGCTCTGCAAATTGCAGAAAACCTTAATACAATCGGGATATTGGCAATTGAAATGTTTGTTGCAGGGGATGATGTCTATATAAACGAGCTTGCACCAAGGCCTCATAATTCGGGGCATTATACAATCGATGCATGCATTACAAGCCAGTTTGAGCAGCATATCAGGGCTATTTGCGGACTGCCTCTTGGGGATACAAGTTTGCATACCCCTGTAGTAATGGTGAACATACTCGGGGAGCATTTATTCTCGGAGGTTTTAGACCCGTACTTGCCGCTTTTACCGAGGGGCAAACTGCATCTTTACGGTAAGACAGAGACAAAGGAGAAACGAAAAATGGGGCATATCAATATGCTTGGTGATATCGGGGACACATTGAAACTAATTGAACAGGCAGATATATGGGCGGGGTAAAAAATATGAATGATGATAAACTTCGTCACGAAGATAAGCTTCGTGATGAGTGCGGGGTTTTTGGAGTCTATCTTGACGATCCCAAGAAGAATGCGGCTTCCATAATTTATTACGGTCTTCTGTCATTACAGCATAGGGGCCAGGAAAGTGCAGGGATGGCAGTGGTTAAGGAAGAAGTAATGGAGAATCGCCGAGGTATGGGACTTGTAAGCGAGGTTTTTAACGAGGAGCTTATTGAGCAGCTAAAAGGTTCCTCTGCCATTGGCCATGTGCGCTACTCTACATCGGGATCCAGTATTCTCGAAAATGCACAACCCTTTGTAAGCCGCTTCAAACTGGGCTCCATAGCGGTTGCTCATAACGGAACCCTGACAAATGCCGATGTAGTGCGAGAACTGCTTGAGGATGCAGGAATCAGTTTTACCTCATCAAGCGACAGTGAGGTAATCATCAATCTAATAGCGAAAAATTATAAAAAGGGGCTTGATAAATCCCTAACGGACACCATTCAGTTCATCAAGGGCTCTTATGCTCTGCTAGTCCTAACAGAGGAGGCCCTTGTTGGCGCACGCGATCCCAACGGGATACGCCCCCTATGCCTGGGACAGTTAGAAGAGGGCTGGATTCTTGCAAGTGAATCCTGCGCGATTGATGCAGTCGGAGGAAAGTTTATAAGGGACATAGAGCCCGGGGAAATAGTAATTATAAGCAAGGGTCAGGTACTTTCCTTTATCTTCAGCGAAAAAACCTCAAGGACCCACTGTTCGTTCGAATATGTCTACTTTGCAAGGCCTGACAGTGTCATAGACAGCGTTGATGTCTATGGCGCCAGGGTAAAGGCAGGGGAAATCCTCGGGAAGGAATCTGCGGTACAGGCAGACCTCGTTATCGGGGTTCCTGATTCAGGTATTCCTGCGGCAATAGGTTATGGGCGTATCACAGGGACGCCATTTGGCCTTGGAATTGTAAAAAGCAAGTTTGCAGGCCGAAGCTTCATCGCCCCATCCATGAGGAGGCGGGAGGAGATGGTAGCGGTAAAGCATAATGTCATAGCATCTGAAGTGCGGGGCAAGAGGGTGGTTATAATCGACGATTCCATAGTCCGGGGAACCACGAGCAGGAGGCTTTTAGCGATTATAAGAGCAGCAGGTGCAAAGGAAGTCCACATGAGAATCTGCTCACCGCCGGTGCGCTTCCCCTGCTATTTCGGCATCGATACCCCACACAGAAAAGATCTGATTAGCAATCTTTCGAGCCACGATGAGCTTTGCACTTCACTGGGTGCAGACTCACTGGAATTCATATCGGTAGAAGGCCTTCTTGAGTCTCTTGGCGACATGGCAGAAAGCCGTTCGGAGGGCAGGTACTGCCTTGGCTGCTTTACAGGCTTATATCCCATCCCTGTTCCGGGAGAGAAATAAGGGCAATTGGCGTATTTTTTAAAATAGTATATTATATTCTCGATGTATTTGCCTCTTTACATTTTAGTACTTTTCTTTTTTCTCTTAATACTTTTCTTTACAATTTATATCAGGAAAAACAAACTAATAGTAAAGCAGCACATTCTACTGAAAGAGGTGGAAGAACAAACAAGACTCATGCTGGATGCAACCCCCCTTGCCTGTCATTTAATGAATAGGGATCATATCATTTTTGATTGCAATGAGGCTGCTGTAAAGTTTTTTGGGTTAAGTGATAAACAGGAATATATTGAAAGGTTCACATCCCATTCACCTGAGTTCCAGCCTGACGGTCAGAAATCCATAGAGAAGGGAAGAGCGCTTATGGAAGAAGCGTTTAACCTTGGATATGCTTCTTTTGAATGGGTGCATCAAATACCCGAAACAGGTGAGCAGATTCCCTCAGAGGCCACTTTTGTCCGGGTAAAGTATAAGAATGATTTTGTCCTTGCTGCCTATACAAGAGATCTGCGCGAGCATAAGCGTATGATAGCGAGTATAGAACGCCGCAATAATTACATGAGTACTGTTAACAATGTATCTGCCCTGCTCCTTGAGCCTGAGCTGGACAAATTTGAGAAAAACTTATTTACGGCAATGGAATCACTGGCAGAGACAGTGGATGTAGACAGGGTATTTATCTGGAAAAACAATATAGTTAAGAACGAACTTCACTGTACCTGCCTATACGAGTGGCCCAAGGAAAGGGAGTCCGAGAGCGGAATAGGTCATCCCATGGAAATCGCCTATAAAAACGGCCTTAACGATTGGGCGAATACCCTAATAAAAGGAGAATCTATAAACAGTCTTGCTCGGAACAGGTCTCAGGAAGAAAGGGCTATTCTTGGCTCAAGGGGTATTATTTCATTCCTGGTTGTGCCTGTGTTTTTGCAAGAGCATTGGTGGGGCTTTTTCGGATTTGACGATTGCCGCAGAGAGAGGAAATTCTCGGAAAACGAGGAGTTCATCTTAAGATCGGCAGGAAGGCTGATTGCCAATGCATTAATGCGCAGAGATATGGCACAGAATTTACAGTCGGCACTTGAAGCTGCAAATGCTGCAAACAGGGCTAAAAGTGATTTCCTTGCGAAGATGAGTCATGAAATTCGCACGCCAATGAATGCGATCATAGGCATGACAGAGCTTGCACTAAGGGCTGAAGAGTTTAAGACGGCAAGGGAGCAGATCGTTACTGTTAAGCAGGCAGGTGCAAATCTTTTATCGATTATTAACGACATACTTGACTTCTCCAAAATTGAGACAGGAAGGCTTGAAATTATCCCGGGGGATTATCATTTTTCATCTTTAGTTAACGATGTAATAAGCATAATCAGGATGAGGCTCGTAGATTCCAACCTGCGCTTTGTGGTAAACATAGACAGCAAAATACCGAACGAACTTTTCGGCGATGAAATCAGGATCCGCCAGGTTCTGCTAAATCTCCTAAGCAATGCTGTCAAATATACCGACAACGGATATGTCTGTTTTTCGGTATACGGTAAAAAAACGAACGGAAATAATATAGACCTCTTTCTTGAAGTTAAAGATACAGGTCTTGGCATTAAACAGGAAGACCAGAAAAACCTTTTCGTAGATTATTCGCAATTTGATCATGAAAGGAATAAAAATATCGAAGGGACAGGACTCGGCCTTGCAATAACAAAGAATATAGTACTTGCAATGAAAGGAGAAATCAATGTTATTTCAGAGTATAGAAAGGGCAGTACGTTTACTGTAAGATTGCCGCAGAGAATTACCTCGGGTAAGATTCTGGCCTCAGTCGAAAAACCTGAAAATAAAGATATTATTATCTACGAGCGCCGTGAAATCTATGCAGACTCAATTGTCTACAGTATAAAAAATCTTGGAGTAAATTATACCCTTGTCTCATCTGACTCTGAGCTATCCGAAAAAATGTCAATCAAAAATTATGCTTTCATTTTCCTTTCGTATGCCATGTATAAAAAGAATGTTAGTACAATATTATCCAACAATCCAAAAATCAAGGTAGTTGTCTTAACGGAATTTGGCGAGGCTATCCCTGACAAGAAACTGAGTGCACTTGCAATGCCTGTCCATTCAATGTCCATTGCAGACATCCTTAACGGAGTATCAAGCAGCTTCTCTTACAGTGAAAGCAATGAACTCTTTGTAAGATTTACTGCCCCGGAAGCACGGATTCTTGTGGTGGATGATATTAATACAAATCTTAAAGTCGCCGAGGGCCTGCTTCTTCCCTACGGGATGAAAATTGACCTATGTAAGAGCGGCATAGATGCAATCGAACTGGTAAAAACCGAGTGTTATGATCTAATATTCATGGATCATAAGATGCCGGGCATGGATGGAGTAGAAACAACCCATGTTATAAGGGCTATGGAAGAAAATAATGAGCATAATAAAAATGTTCCCATTGTTGCTCTTACTGCAAATGCAGTAATCGGCACAAGAGAGATGTTTCTTGAAAGCGGCTTCAACGACTTCCTTTCTAAACCAATTGACACAATTAAGATAAACGCAATTCTAGAAAAATGGCTTCCCAAAGAAAAACAGAAGGGTTCGGTTATAGAGGCAATAATAACAGATGCAGATACCGGAGAAGGTGCTAAAATACACATTGAAATTGAGGGGATTGATGTAAAAAAAGGCACAATGCTTTCAGGGGGTACTACACAGCTTTATTTAGATACCTTGGATGTATACTATAAAGATGGTCTTGAAAAGTTAAAAGAAATTAAAGAATGCCTTGAAACGGACAATCTCCCATTGTATACAATCCACCTTCATGCCTTAAAAAGTGCATCGGCAAATATAGGTGCAAGCTCATTATCGGAAGAGGCGAAGGCTTTAGAGAAAGCAGGAGAGCAAGAAGACCTTCATTATATCGAAAATAACAACGGCATATTCATGATGAATCTTGAGCTGCTTCTAAGCAGAATAAAAACAGTAACAATGACTTATAAGAATAGGGAGCATGGAGGTAAGGAATCCATTAATTTTGAAGTATTAGCGCAGGATCTAGGAACCCTTAAATCTGCAATACAGGCCTTGAATGCAGGCATAATCAATACAGTCGTAGACAATCTACGCGAGCTCGTTTTGCCTGAAAATATCAATGCTGCTGTCAGCGACATTGCTGACAATATTTTATTTGGCGAATACGAGAAGGCTGTCGAGCTGATTGACATGATCATTATAGAAGGAAAAAATGATTGAAATATTAGCATTATCTTCGATATTACTCCTGCTTGTATCTGCTTTCCTCATTGTCTTAATTATTAAGAATACCCAAAAAAGAAAAACCATTCAAAGACAAGGTAATTTACTTGAAGAGGCAGAGAAAAACATTAAACTTATGTTTAATGCAACTCCCCTATACTGTCAATTATTGAACAGCGATTTTGAAATGATAGATTGCAATGATGCAACCTTAAACTTTTTCGGCTTCGATAATAAGCAGGAACTGACAAAGAAGTTTCATAGCTGCTCACCCATATACCAACACGACGGACAGCGCTCAGACGAAAAGTCGATATATCTAATGAAAAAGGCCTTTGCTGAAGGGCGGGTCGTTTTCGAGTGGACCCACCGTATCCCCAAAGACGGTGCTCTTTTCCCTGCTGAAGTTACACTTATTCGGCTCAGCCATAATGACGAATATTACCTTGCAGGTTATATAAGGGACATGAGAGAGCATAAGCATCTTATGGCAGAGGTAGAACAACAGAGAAAGCTTCTTGATACTGTCAATCGTGTCTCAGCAATCCTGCTTGAAATGGGAATTAAAGACAATTTATACCATGCTATGAACCTGCTAAGTAAGGCAGTAGATGTCGATCGCATTTATATTTGGAAGAACTATATGCAAAATGACATTCTTTACTGCACTCAAATTTATGAGTGGTCAGAAAGTGTGGAGCCGCAGCAGGAGCAGACCTTTGCCATCAACAAGTCCTATAGGGATTTCATCCCTGAATGGGAAGAAAGTCTTTCAGAGGGCATGTGTATAAACGGCATTGTCTGTGAAATGCCTGAAAGAAGCAGGACGGCTTTATTGCCTCAGGAAATTAAATCAATTTTGGTGGTGCCTATATTTATAGATGAAAATTTTTGGGGCTTTACCGGCTTTGACGACTGCCATAATGAGAGGGTGTTCAGCGAAAACGAGGTCTCTATTTTACGCTCGGCAAGCAGGCTTATTGCAAATACCGTAATACAGAATGACCTAAGCAAGGAAATTCTAAGCACTGCAGCAAGACTTGAAGCCGTTGTTGCAAATTATCCGGGCATTATTTTATGTATAAACCGTGTTGAAGGAATTATTTTATTTGACGGAATGTACAGAAGAATGTTCAACCTTTCACCTGCGCAATTCCTTGGGAAAAAGTTTGGAGATACTAAACTTATAAGCATGTATCCGGTTGTATCAGAGGTTATCAGTAAAAGTTTTGCCGAAGGACCCCAGAGTCTAATCTCGCAGCACGAAAACCGCACTTATCATATACGAACCACCGCCATTAAAGATGAAAACGATCAAATAAGCGATATTATAGTTGGCATAGATGATGTTTCGGAAATGACAGAGTTTACAAATATCATCGAAAATATCCTAAATAATATGAACTCAATGATCTACGCAACTGTTCCCGGAACAGGGGAAATCTTGTTTATGAACAATTTCATGAAAAAGCACTTTGGTATAGTCGGAGACGTAACAGGGCAGATTTGTTATAAGTTATTACAGAAAGATCTTGACAGGATCTGCCCTTTCTGTCCCTGCTATCAGCTTGATATAGAACCTGACAGAATTATCGAATGGGAAGAGCATAACTCGTTAACAGGCCGCATATACCATAACATCGATCGTTATATACCTTGGCCTGACGGAAGAATCGCACATCTTCAAAATTCAATAGATATGACCGAATTAATTACTGCAAAGCAGGTTGCGGAGCAGGCAAGCCGCGCGAAAACAGACTTTCTTGCGAAAATGAGTCACGAGATACGCACACCAATGAATGCGATTATAGGAATGACAGAGCTTGCCCTACGCTCAGAAGAACTTGAGCCTGCCCGTGAGCATATTTTAACTGTCAAACAGGCAGGGGCTAACTTACTTTCAATCATCAATGACATTCTGGATTTCTCCAAGATAGAAACAGGCAAACTTGAAATAATCTCAAAAGAATATCAGTTTTCTTCACTTATAAATGATGTAATAAGTATAATAAGAATGAGGGCAGTAGACTCACGCCTGCGCTTTATTGTTAATATTGACAGTAAGATACCCGACACCTTAAACGGCGATGAAACAAGGATTCGTCAGATACTTCTTAATATTTTGGGCAATGCCGTTAAATATACAGAAAGAGGTCATATCACCCTTAATGTATACTGTAATAAAGTTGAAGAGAGCGAAAACGATGATTCTATACAGCTTGTAATGCTGGTGGAAGATACCGGAAGGGGAATAAGGAAGGACGATCTCAACAGTCTTTTCCGCGATTATACCCAACTGGATTTGGAGAAAAACACAAATATCGAAGGAACAGGCCTTGGACTTGCAATAACAAAAAATATTGTACAGGCAATGAATGGAGATATTTCAGTACAGTCCGACTATGGAAGAGGAAGTACCTTTATAGTAAAACTGCCGCAGAGAGTTATATCACCTGAACCAATAGCTAATGTCACAAATCCCGAAGAAAAAAATGTCATGATTTACGAGAGAAGAGACCTTTATGCACAGTCCATTGTTTACAGTGTAAATAATCTTGGCATAAAGAGCACACTTGCATCAAATGACAATGATTTCAACAGTTATATAAAAAACGAAAAGTACAATTTCATCTTTATCTCGTATCACCTATTTGAAAAGAATAAAAATGTCCTTTCAGAGTTCTGCAAGGATGCAAAAATAGTAGTCTTTACGGAATTTGGAGAAGCAGTTCCAAATCGTAACTTAAATATACTTTCAATGCCTGTCCATACAATCTCGATTGCAGACATCTTAAACGGGATTACAAGCTTCTCCTATAATGAATATAATCAGCCCATAGTAAGGTTCACTGCTCCGGAAGCAAGGGTTCTAATCGTTGACGATATAAGTACAAATCTAAAAGTCGCCGAAGGTCTTCTATTGCCTTATAATATGCAGATAGACCTTTGTAAGAGCGGAATTGAAGCAATAGATGCATTAAGAAACACACAATATGATCTAGTCTTTATGGATCATAAGATGCCGGGAATGGACGGCATGGAAACCACCCAATATCTCAGAGCAATGGGGGAGAAAGACGAGTACTATAAAAAACTGCCCATTGTTGCTCTAACCGCAAATGCTGTTATCGGAACCAAAGAGCTGTTTTTAGAGAACGGTTTCAATGACTTTTTATCGAAACCCATCGACACAGTCCAGATGAACACAGTGCTGGAGGCATGGATACCGAAGGAGAAGCAATTAGGTTATACGCAGAAAACATACGAAGCCGCACATGACGAAAAACTAGAAATAAACGGAATTGATGTCCAAAAAGGAATATCATTGTCAGGAGGGTCCCTAAAGAATTATCTGGATATCCTTCAGATTTACCATGATGACGGCCTTAGGAAGATCGATGAACTCGAGGAATGCCTCGATACAGGCGACCTGCCCCTATACACAACTCATGTCCATGCACTTAAAAGCGCATCAGCAAATATTGGCGCAAAGGAACTCTCTGAATCGGCAAGGGCACTTGAGATGGCAGGAGATCGCAATGATACAATCTTTATAGAGGCAGAGCATCAGAAACTTATAAGCGACTTGAAGACACTTCTTTCAGATATTATGGATACAATAACTAAACGAGTGGGCATCGGAAAGGAGGCGGACGAGTTTGACACTACGGCAATTAAGGCTGAACTTGAAAAACTTGAAAATGCACTTAAAACTTACGATGCAGGTACCACAAATAAAATCGTAGACGATTTACAGCAATTCCAAAACAGGCCTGACATAGGTCCTGCATTAAAAGATATATTCAGGAACATTTTAGTTGGCGATTATGATGAAGCAATATCGGCTATTAAAAGTGTAATATTTTAATGACTTTACTAAAAAATTGTGAGATAATCCGAATATGAAAGACAGATTCCAGACTTTCAACTCAGGCCGTGTGATGTTCTTCCTCCTTGCGGTAATTGCCTTAATTCTTTTTGCGGCCGTCCTCAGAATCACAGCATCTATTGTGGTACCCTTTACAATTGCTTTTCTTTTGGCTCTGGTAACAAGCCCAATAGTAAAGTTACTCGCAAAGTTCCGAATTCCCAGAATTGTCTCGATATTTATAGTAGTTATTCTAATTATTGGTACCTTATTTGTCGTTGGAATGATCCTGTATAACTCAGGCAGAACCTTGCTTAACCTTTACCCAAGGTATGAGGCAAGGCTGACAGAAATTTACGTCTATGTCGCACTCTTCTTTGAATTGCCCTACGACGAATACCTTTCCTTTTTTGACAATATCTGGGGTCAGGTTGGAATAAGGGACAGGGTAAGGCTTATGACCCTTTCTTTTACAAATGGCTTTTTATCATTCTTATCTGATGCTTTCCTTGTGGTACTCTTCCTTGTATTCTTTCTGCTGGAAGCGGCATTTTTCAGGGATAAACTTAATGCCGCCTTCGAAGGACCAAGAGCCACACGGATTAAAAAACTAAGCAGTGATATAATGACGCAAATATCACGCTACCTTTCCATGAAGTTCATCATTTCACTGGTTACAGGTATAGTCGTCACCATCGGCCTTCGAATTATCGGTGTTGAGCTTGCTGTAATCTGGGGTATTATCCAGTTTGTTCTCAATTTCATCCCCAACATCGGGAGTATTGCCGCAGGTGTTGGCGCAACTGCTTTTGCCTTGGTTCAGTTCTTCCCTGCTCCGGGGCCCATAGTTGCAACAGGTATTATCATGCTTGGTGCAAATATGATAATCGGCAACTTTATTGAACCTAAGGTGATGGGAGACAGGCTTGGACTATCTCCATTAGCGGTACTAATTTCCCTAATGGTCTGGGGCTATCTTTGGGGTTTCGCGGGCATGATCCTTGCAGTCCCAATGATGGCTATTACAAAGATCGTATGTGAGAGTTTCTCCGTACTTGAACCCATTTCCATACTCCTTGGCTCCCGCAAGGCAGCAGTGGCAAGAAGCATGGAAAACCAAGAAGGCGTCACAACCGACAATGCAGCAGACACCTCCGCCGGTACTCCTACGAACCCTTAGTAAAAGCGGCTTTTAAAAACTCAAGATCCAACTCAGGGTATACGGGGAAGCGTTCCTGAAGGGTCTTAACTCTTTCAAGAGCCTCGGCCTTCGCCTTTTCGTCAATCACATACTTCACCTTGCTCATCTCGGAAGAGTCCTTGCTTTTATGCGCCCTGCTTGTGTTTTTAAGCACCAGGGCCATAATACTCCCAAGCTCTTCCATCTCGGCCTTTCCCATGCCCAGGGTGGTGACTGCAGCAGTACCTGCCCTGAAACCTGAAGTATACCAGGCGCCATTGGGATCAAAGGGGAGGCTGTTACGGTTAAGTGTAATCGAACAGTCGTGGAAAGCTCCCTCTGCCTGCCTGCCCGTAAGTCCAAATGAAGTACTCACATTGCCTAAAAAGAGATGGTTGTCGGTTCCGCCGGTAAGAACATCAACACCGTTCGCCCTGCAGGTTTCGGCGAGAGTCTTACAATTCTCTACAATCCTTCCCGCATAATCCCTGAACTCCTGCTTACCTGCTTCCTTGAAGGCAACGGCCTTCGCGGCCATCACATGGGGCAGGGGGCCTCCCATAACAAGGGGACAGCCCTTTCCCATTGCCTCGGCAAACTCCCCGGTGGATAAAAGAAGGCCGCCCCTCGGGCCTCTGAGGGTCTTATGGGTGGTGGAGGTCATTACATGGGCAAAGGGCCCCGGATTAAACTCATCCGTAAAGACCTTGCCTGCGACAAGGCCTGCGAAATGGGCCATGTCCACCATGAACACTGCACCGACGGAATCGGCAATCTGCCTCATCCTCTTAAAGTCTATCTTGCGCGGATATGCAGAATAACCTGCCAAAAGGATCAGAGGCCTAACTTGTTCAGCCTGCTTTTTAATTTCATCATAATCCAAGAGCCCGGTCTCTTTTGAAACTGAATATGTATGAACATCGAACATTCTTGCAGAGATATTATAACGATAACCATGTGTCAGATGCCCGCCCGAATAATAATCAAGACCAAGCATTCGTTGATTACCAAGCTCATCTTTTAATTCCTTCCACTGTGCATCACTTAGCTTATATAAATTCGTTTCACCAAGCTTTGCAAGAATTGGCGCTTCAATCCTCGTTGAAAGTATGCCCCAATAAGCTAAAAGGTTTGCATCTGCACCGCAATGTGGCTGGACATTTGCATATTCCGCGTCAAAAAGAGAGCAGGCCTCCTTCATAGCGAGTGTTTCAACTGCATCTACATTTTCAGTTCCTGCATAAAAACGATAATTTGGAATCCCCTCTGCATACTTATCTGTCAGCAGATTTCCCATTGCAAACTGCGTTGCAAGCGAGCAGTAATTTTCACTTGCAATCAATTTTACCTGTCTCCTCTGGCTTTCCAGCTCTTTCACAATGGAAGCAGCAACCTCCGGTGTAGTTTTGGATATCTCATAAAGATTGCAGATAAGGCCAAGAAAACCCATATCGACCTTGTCAATTCCTTCGGTAGATAGGGAGCGTGAAAGATAAGAAGCTACAGGATTGTTATTCATTTTTACCTCCGGTTTATTTAAAGTCCCCTGCCTGACGTATATCATCACAATACTCGCAGCGGTAAGACCTTTTTTCTGAATTTTCTAGCCTAAAAATGTGAGGAACATATTTTTCAGTGGAAGTAATACAACGCGGATTCTTGCATAGAATTACATTTTCAACTGTATCAGGCAGCTTAAGTTTTATTTTTCTCGTAATTATTTCATCTTCTATGACATTAACAGTGATATTCGGGTCAATTAAACCTAAAAGATCAAAATTAATTGAAAGTGCGTTATCAACTTTAATGATATCCTTACGGCCCATGTTTTGAGAATGTGCATTTACAACAAAGGCAACCATATATGGTGCCTTATCTAGGCGCAGCCAATTAAAAATACGTATGCCCTGACCGGATTTAATATGATCAATTACAATCCCGTTTCGTATCTTTTCTATATTAAGCATTTACCCCTCCCATTATCGAAGAAAGCAGAGCCATTCGTACATACATGCCGTATTTAGCCTGCTTAAAATAAAGAGCCCTTTCGTCTTCATCCACTTCTATATCTATTTCGTTCACACGCGGAAGAGGATGTAAAACCATCATATCCTTTTTTGCCCCGGACATTTTTTCTGTATTTAGAATATAACTGTCTTTAAGACGGATATAATCTTCCTCGTTGAAAAAACGCTCCCTTTGAACCCTTGTCATATAAAGAACATCAAGGTCTGCAATAACCTTCTCTAAGCTGTCAGTTTCTTCGTAAGAAATTCTATTTGAATCAAGCTTTCCTGTTTTAATATAACCGGGAATATTTAGCTCAACCGGCGAAATGAAAACCATGCTTATGCCTTCATACCTTGTCAGCGCTTCTACAAGTGAGTGAACAGTGCGCCCAAACTTAAGGTCTCCGCAGAAACCCACTTTGATATTTCCAATCTTTCCGCGTATCTGTCTTATTGTCAGAAGATCTGTAAGTGTCTGTGTCGGGTGGTGATGCCCGCCATCTCCTGCATTTATAATTGGCACATCCGAATAACGGGAAGCAAGCAGGGCCGCCCCTTCCTTTGGGTTGCGCATAACGATTATATCTGAATAACATGCCACTGTCCTTATGGTATCCACAAGGCTTTCACCCTTGGCTGCCGAGCTGGAACCCGGCTCTGCAAAACCGAGAACGTTTCCTCCGATACGAAGCATTGCAGCTTCAAACGAAAGGCGGGTTCTGGTGCTTGGTTCAAAGAAAAGTGTGGCAAGAACCTTCCCCCTGCAAGCATCCCTAAATAAAAGCGGGTCTTTTTCAATTTCTCCTGCTAAAGCAAAAAGATATTCCATCTCCTCCGTTGTAAAGTTCAACGGTTCAACATAGTGCCGTCCTTCTAACATTCCTCCCATCCTTTGAGTATTAACCCCTGAAAATGTCTAAAAAAAAACCGCCAAATGGCGGTTTATCAGTTAACGTTTTGCAAGATATTTTCGCATATCTATAGCCACTGCAATTAAAATGATAAGGCCTTTGATAATATACTGCATACTTCCGGAAATGCCTAGCCATTGCAGGGCAACACTGATAATCTGCAGCAGAATAACACCGGTAATTATGCCGCTGATTTTCCCTGTACCTCCTGTAAAGCTAACCCCCCCAATAACGCAGGCTGCAATTGCATCCAGCTCCGCATTCACCCCGGTGGTCGGACCGTTAGACCCTACCCTTGCTGCCTCAATGAAACCGGAGAAACCGTAGAGAATACCTCCCATCATAAAAACCAGAATGGTCGTCTTCATTACCGAGATACCTGAAACATTGGCTGCCTCGGCGTTGGCCCCAACCGCATACATGTTCTTACCCAAAGTGGTCTTATTCCATATAAACCACATTATGCCTGCTGCTACTATTGCGTAAAATACATAAACAGGAATTGAATCCCCGCCGAAATCCACAGCGTACTTGACCACATCCTGATATTCCTGGGTAAGACCCGAAATGGGACCTCCGCCGTTTGTCCCCAATTGAACATAAATAAGCACAAGCCCGAATACAATCAACTGGGTCGATAAGGTGACAATAAACGGATGCAGTCTGAACTTTGCAGTACAGAAACCATTAAAAACACCGAAGGCTCCGCCCACAGCCATTGAAAGAAACAGTACCAAAATGATTGGAGGGGCCAGCATATTCGGAAACATCTTTACACTGAACTGCTCAACAGGCATCTGCAAAAGGGAAGCACAAATGCAGGCAGTAAGGCCCATCACCCTGCCTGCCGAAAGGTCTGTCCCTGTAAGTACGATAAT